>JACKDF010000030.1 GCA_020633655.1 Deferribacteres bacterium | reverse complement strand
TCCATGTCTGGTTGGGAGGTTGTGGCGTTAATTCTTGCGTATGGTTTTCCGTCATTCCCTGTAGAGACGGAAAAATCCCCCGGCGATAAAATCCCAACACCAAGTACCTGGTCGTTCTCCGCCAATCCTTTAATCCAGTTTCCTTCAACCTGAACATCAGACACAAAGTGTGAAATCCATTCATAGGTATGTGGCATATCTGCTTGCAAATTATCGATCATTAAAAAATAATCCGGCCGCACAAAAAGGACATCCCGCTGTACCGATTGTAGACCAGCGATGTTTTTGTAACGCCCCACAGCTTGTGCGGAAACGAAATTGTAATTCCTGCTGCTAAAATAATCACGCAGTGTTCCATCATTGTTCTCAAATTCCGTAACATCCCGGTAGCTCTCCTGTGGCCGAAACTGCCCTTGTCCATCGATTAAAATTGTATTGTGCAGACTCGTTTGCGAAGCACCATATCCTTCGGTTTCGCAGGACAGCCAGTTTCGATTTCCATAAATATAAAAACCATTCGTGTCGTCATGATCATGCCCGATATTGAGCTGGCATTGGGTTTCCGGATAAGGCGGTTCCCAGGGATAAGTCCCATTCACATAGCTATCAAAAGCATATCGTCCACCCTGTGTGCCACACTTGAATCCGAAAATAACCGCGTCTTCCGTCCAATCCGATCTCCACACAACACCGGAATAATCCGGAAATACAGCAGCCGTACTCAATTTTTCCGGTGGTTGGGCCGTAATCATGGGATCATAATACAAAAATTCGAAAACATACCAGGGCACAGACCATTGGTTGTAACCTCTACCATTTATCTCAATAAATTTTTGTGCCATCCATTCAGCATGCTGATTTTGAAATTCACCAGCAATAAAACGCAGGATATTTTGCGGTGCATAAGCTACACCCCATTCCTTGTCAAAACTGCTTGCCAAAAATAAGAATTCATTCGAACCGGGCAAATAATTGTAAATACGCCACTTTACGTAATTCCGTAAATATTTCGCCGGGAGCAAATCGATTTGCTGAACGTCTTTCAGGCACTTAAGAAAAGTGAGCATAGTTGTTAAACCGTACGCCTGGTAATGCAATCCTTCATGCCAGCTGCCATCCTCGATTCCCTCGAGGAGAAAACGAACCTTGGTCAATTCGTTTACGGCATGATCAAGCCATTTTTGTGCACGGTTGTCTTCGCCAAGAAGCGCCAGAGCTGCCATACCAAGCGCACTGTTATTCGTCCAGTGATGATTTTGCATATACGATTTCCGCCACCAGTTTCGCCAGGCATCGACTTTCTGCCCGGTACTGGCTTCGTACATTTTCTCTGCCCAGTCGCCAAGACTAGTGCGAATGGCATTTCGCTCCTGATCATTGAAGTCATTAAAAAGCCAGTCATAGGAGAGGGAATTGGCGATAAGCATATGCGCAAGTCCGAGGTCCCGCTGTTCCGCAGCACCCCATTGAGTCCAGTGAGACAAAGTCAACATATATGAAATTGCATAGGAAATCTGAGTAGTATCCATTGTCACTTGCGAACCAAACGCAAAGGGAATCAAACGGTTGGCAAAATTTCGATAGGCAGTTTGGCTACCCTCGGCTGGTGCACTATCCGGCGGCAAATACTCATCCTGTCGGGCATCCAGATAATAGGCTATTGGTGCCCAAATTTCTGCATGAGTTGTCCCGGCATTTTGACGAAGCCTGTCTAAATCATCGAGGGAAAAAAAGAGTCGCGGATGGGAATAATCAGCGGGATTCACCGCTGTTTTACTATTACGAGTCGGAAATGCAAAAATTGATTGCACAGAAATAATTATCAGCACCACGATTTTAAACATGCGGTTCATTATATGTTTTTTAAAATGATCCATTCGATAATTCTCTCATGTTTTGTCGACGAAGAATAGTGAGTTACATTCTGAGCGAATTTTGAGCGAGTTTATTCATACACGTCGTGTGATATCCCTCAGGATTGATAAATCCCTATAGAATTTAGAAAAATCGTCAATAAATCACAGTTATATTCCATACAAATATTATTCCCTTGTGTTTGAAATTATAATTTTTAGATTTTAAACGTTTGCAAATTTCCAAACGACAAAAACATGAATAATATTACCACCATAAAACAGCGTTTTATCCAGGAATTTGGTGAGGCCTATATCCACTATGGCTTGCCAAAACTCATGGGACGTATCGTTGGCCTTTTGTTGTTCAGTGGCAAAGCCATAAGCCTTGATGAAATAACCACTGAACTCAATGTCAGCAAGGGACCAGTGAGCCAGATTATGAATCGCCTGCGGGATCATAATCTCATTGAACGAGTCTGGATTCCCGGCGATCGCAAAGACTATTATAAGCCGCACGACGAAATCTTCGGAAATGCCTTTCGCAACCAAATGCTTCTACAGAAAAAAAACCTCGATCTCGCCCACCGCTACGAAGAAATCATCGAGAACATCGATTCCGAAGAAGTGCATAATTTTCGCAAAAACATCCACGAAATGAAAGAATTCTACCAAAAAATGGAGATTACTTACGAAAATTTCTTAACAGAATGGTTAAGTAGACTGAAATCATAAATCGGTAATTCCATGGGTAGGTAAACATTGAATTTGAAAATCGGGAATTCCAGTATGAAACGATTTGAGAACAAGGTTGTCATTGTCACTGGTGGTGCTGCAGGTATTGGTAAATCGACCGTTGAAAATTTTTCCCAGGAAGGTGCACGTCTCTCAATTTGGGATGTCAACGCTGAAAAAGGTAATCAACTCGCTGAAGATTTGACGAAAAAAGGCGGGATAGCTGATTTCCACCGAGTGGATGTAACAAATCTGGACGAAGTAACGGCATGCGTCGCTTCTGTGCGAAAAAAACATGGCCACATCGATGTTCTGATTAACAATGCGGGTATCACGCGGGATGCAACCTTACTCAAAATGGAAGCCGAGCAGTTTTCACAGGTCATCGATGTGAACCTGAAAGGCGTCTTTAATTGTGGCAAAGCCGTGGCTGCAGTCATGGCGGAACAACAAAGCGGTGTCATCATCAATACCAGCTCAATCGTGGCACTTTATGGAAATTTCGGTCAGACCAATTATGTTGCCACAAAATCCGGTGTTATCGGCATGACGAAGGTGTGGGCTCGAGAACTGGGCCGAAAAGGTATTCGCGTAAACGCTGTGGCACCAGGATTTATCGCAACAGAAATGGTAACAACAATTCCTGAAAAAGTCATTGAAGCATTAAACAGCAAAACACCACTCGGCCGGCTGGGTGAACCGAAAGATATCGCCAACGCTTATTTGTTTCTGGCCTCCGAAGAAGCATCATTTATCACCGGCACTGTACTCAGTGTGGACGGTGGACTGGTTATTTAGGTAAATCCCATGGAAAATGCCCGAATAATTGCAACCGCATTTTATGCTCCCGACCGTGTGATCACGAACAGCTACTTTAATGACTTGCTGGGCGAGGATGTCGACTCCTGGTTGCGCGAAAATTTAACCATACGGGAAAGACATTGGTGCGCAGAAAATGAAAGCACAGCAGACCTTTCCCTTGCTGCTGCACAAAAAGTCCTGCAAAAAACCGGTTTGCGAGCCCGGGATATCGATCTCATCATCGTTGCGACTGACACACCCGAATATATCTCTCCCAGCACAGCATCGGTTGTGCAGTATCGCTTGCAGGCAGAAAATGCTGCCACCTTCGATCTTAATACGGCTTGTGCTGGTTTTGTGACGGCACTCGATGTCGGCGCAAAATACATCCGTGCAGACGAGCATTACAAAAATGTGCTTGTTATTGGTGCCTACGCCATGTCGAAATATCTCGATTTGCAGGACAAAAAAACCGTCACACTTTTTGCGGATGGAGCCGGCGCTGTTATCCTGCAAAGAACCCGGGAAAATCATGGTTTTCTCGGCTCGCAACTGTTAACCAAAGGCCAATATCACGATTGGATGGGAATTTACGCCGGTGGAACACATCAGCCGGTAACAGAACAGATTCTCGCCAGAAAACAACATTTACTCCAGTTTGTGAAAAAATTCCCCAAAGAAATTAATCCGGAAACCTGGACGGCGATGATAAAAAATCTTAGTGAAAAGGTCGGCGTCACTGTTCAGAAAATCGATAAAATCTTTTTTACCCAGATCAATATTAACAGCATTCGGGAAACCGTGAGAAATCTCGGCTTGACCATGGATCACACGCATGTGGTCATGGATCGTTATGGTTATACCGGCTCGGCTTGCATTCCCATGGCTCTCGCCGAAGCAGATGCACAGAATAAAATAAAGCCGGGTGATCTGGTGTTTTTCATGGGTTCCGGCGGCGGCCTTGCCTTTGCCGTCGCAGCATTTCGATGGTAATGTATAAAGAGCCATACGGGAGGATAATGTGACAGGAATTGCTTCTCAAAATCTGGTTATTGCAGGCTGGATTATCATCTCAGTCTACATGGCCATCATACTCTATTTTGTTATCCGCGGCGCTTTACGGACGAAAAACATGTCTGACTATGCTGTTGGCAACATGAGCTTCTCCCCTGTTTCCGTTGGTCTCGCCCTGGCAGCTTCTATGACCAGCGCGGCAACTTTCATCATCAATCCCGGATTTATTGCCCTTTACGGTATCAGCGCTGTTATTTCCTTCGCGGTTGTCATTCCAATTGCATCCCTGATTTCGCTGATAATTCTCACCAAAGGCTTTCGGAAGCACGGCCAGACCGTCAAAGCCCTGACCATGGCACAATGGATGGAAACACGATATAAGAGCAAAGGATACGGTATATTTTTCGCTTTTCTTTCGTTACTACTGATCACCTTCATTGTGTTGATTGTCGTTGGATTAACAAAAATTTTATCAAAAACTCTGAATGTGTCCGAGATCTACATTCTCGTTGGTGTCGTGGTATTCATATTTGGTTATATGATGTTTGGCGGTGCCAATTCGATGGTTTATACAAACACGATCCAGGCAACCTTGATGCTCCTAGTCGCGATTATTTTATTAACCTCAGGGTACGAGCATTTCAGCAACGGTATTCACGGCTTTCTCGACAAATTAAACGCCATCGATCCAAAACTGACACAACTGACCAACGACTCCAGTTTTCTCTTCCGTGATTTTGTCGAAATTATTTTCGCACAAATTATCGTCGGTGTCGCGATTGTTTGCCAGCCTCACATCATCACCAAATCCCTGTTATTAAAAACCGACCGGGATATGAATCGCTACCTCTGGGTTGGGGTATCTGTTGAATTTTTATTCTTTCTTGTGGTCATTGCCGGCTTGTATGCGCGAATTGCATTTCCGGATTTGACAATTGACGGAACCCCCTTAAAAATGGACGGGATCATGTCTGCCTATGTTGTGCGTGAATTCCCGGTTTATATCGGTTTGATCGTTGTTCTCGGTTTGATATCTGCTGGCATCTCGACCCTTGAAGGGCTGATTCAATCTCTTGGTTCGACTATAACCAACGATATAATTCGACCGATGATGGGTGAAGGCAACCCGAATTTCAACGACAACCAGATTATAATTAATCGTGGTGTTATTACTGTACTGGCGGTAATTTCAATCTGGCTTGGCTATGATCAACTCATCCATCCGAAGCTAAGCGTCGCGATTTTTGCTCAGAACGGTGTTTATGCCTATTTTGCTGCGGCATTTGTTCCCATCCTGTTTGGAATGTTCCTGAAATCCATCCCGAGAAATGCAGTTATTACAGCAACGGTTATCGCAATCATCGTGCATTTTACCATGTATTATGCCAAGATCGCTATTCCATTTTCAAAGGCCACAGGTGAGAATCCTGGCGTTGCTGCGGCAACCGCAATCGTCGCGGCCGTGATTGTTGGTTTCATTCTCAAATACGCACTGAAGGAGCCGGTCAATGCAGATGTTTGAAACCGACTGGATTGCACGGTGGGCTCTTTACACACCAAACAAACTCGCTTTGCGGGAATACCAGCGATCCCTTGAATGGCGCTACGGCGAATTAAATGAGCGTCTTGATGCTCTTGCTCATTTTTTAAAAGATGAGTGGCAACTCAAAAAAGGCGATCGCATTGCTGTATTTTCAAAAAACAATGCTGAGTATGTCTTTCTATTTTTTGCCTGTGTAAAACTCGGTGTTATTTTAGTACCCTTCAATTTCCGCCTTATGCCGCGGGAGATCGACCTTTTGCTCGGCGATGCGGAGCCAAATGTTCTTCTTTACGAAAATGAATTTGAACAACAAATGCACCAACTCCAATCGATCGGGAAGGCAAAATTATTTTCTCTGGATTTGATCACACCATTTCTCACAGATAAATTAGAGGAAAAGCCAATACCAACTACAGCACAACACGCTGAATCCGATACGGTGATGATATTATACACTTCGGGAACGACAGGTCTTTCCAAGGGCGCGATTATCACCCACAAAATGCTTTTTTGGAACTCTGTTAACACCGCCTTGCGATTAGATATCAATTCCAGTGATCACACGCAAAGTTACGCCCCGTTCTTTCACACAGGCGGCTGGAATGTATTGCTCACACCCTTCATTCACCATGGGGCTTCCCATACTCTGCTCCCAGGTTTTGATCCGGAAGTCATTCTCGAATTGATGCAGGAAGAAAGAACCACGCTGTTGTTCGGTGTCCCCACGATGATGCAAATGCTTGCAGATTCACCCTTATTTAAAGATGCCGATTTGAGCAGTGTACGCTACGCCATCGTCGGTGGCTCACCAATGCCCATTCCATTGATCAACATCTGGCACAAAAAAGGGATTGCCATTCGACAGGGCTACGGCCTCACGGAGGTTGGGCCCAACTGTTTCTCTCTGCATCAAGATGACGCCATTCGAAAACGTGGCTCCATTGGATTTCCTAACTTTTACATCCAGGCCAAGGTGATGGACGATTACGGAATTGAGTGTTCTGACAATACCGTTGGTGAATTGTGGCTGAAATCACCTGTTGTTACGCCGGGCTATTGGAGAAACGACGAGGCAACAATCGCTTCCATTACCGATGGCTGGTTCCACACAGGTGATATGGTGACACGGGACGAAGACGGTTTTTATTTCGTCGTCGACCGAAAAAAGAACATGTATATCAGCGGTGGTGAGAATGTTTACCCCGCTGAAGTTGAAGCGTTCTTCTACACCCATCCTGCCGTGAAAGAAGTGGCGATTATTGGCGTATCTGATGATAAATGGGGTGAGGTTGGTAAAGCCTTTGTCGTGCTCTGCGAAGGAATGGCTGTCTCATCCGATGAACTTTTCGAGTTTGTAAGAGGCCGCCTAGCCAAATTCAAAACGCCAAAATACATTGAAATAGTCAACGAAATCCCGAAAAATGAAGCGGGAAAAATAGATCGTAAAAAACTCAAATAAACAACCAACAAATCATTATTCAAGGAGGTACAGGATGAAACGTTTACTTGCTGTATTAATCATTTTCGTGAGTCTGGTGTCTTTTGTCGCTTGTGATAAAGATTCGGACAGTGGAACAAACAACAATACTGAAAAAGCTTGGGTCGGTGTTTGGCTAAGCTCGGGGACAAATGTTGCACCAATTCTCGTGACACTCTTTAATTATGACAGTGTGCGTGTTACAATCGAATCTGACAACACGGTAAAAACAGAATCGCATATTGCAGGTGGCGCGTGGTCCAGCGTTGAAGGCGTCTACACGGTGACCGAATCCAGTTCCGGCGACGTGCACACGGTAGAATTTGTCTATGCAGCTTTTTCACAGGCTGGTATTATGCAAGTTACCGGTGACAATATGCAATTGGAAGTCGTACAAACCGTACCAGATATCGGTGCAACT
Organism: Deferribacteres bacterium; assembly: GCA_020633655.1. GTDB lineage: Bacteria > Zhuqueibacterota > Zhuqueibacteria > Zhuqueibacterales > Geothermadaptataceae > Bioreactorimicrobium. The sequence continues at coordinate 3,996 of JACKDF010000030.1, read as the reverse complement.
CCAAGAACACCAGCTACCGGTTTCGGCAGTGATGCTGCCCTTGGAGCCCTCAATATTCAGAAATACGTCCGTCAATAATTCTTCATAACTGTTCGCAAGGCACTCAATTTTTCCTATTTGAGTGCCTTTTTTCCATTTTATCTTTTTTTTCGAATACAGGACAGTGCCATGAAATACCTAAAATTTTTATTTTTCTTTGTGCTCACTATCCCTGTGACCGCACAAACACCGGATAATTTCCCTGAAGAGAAGATTGCCGAAGAGCGCAAGGAATTTAATTTCATCGGTTATTATTTCATGCGGAGTGAGCAAAACAATTACGCTCCGACAAATGAATTTCTCAAAGGCCAGGTCGTCGGACGATTATTTGGCGGCAATACGACACGCACTTCCGACAATCGCTCGTCTTTTTCGGAAATGCGGTTTATCCCGATTATTGCCTACTCTCCCCGTCTGTTTGATGGCTGGGCCACCATGCGCATGAATTTTGAATTCGACTGGACTCTGGGAGACGCAAACTACGGAGCCGGTGGCAATTTTGGCGGCGCTTTCGGTGCAGATTTCGTCAATATGCAAACGCAGAATCTGTTTATTGAATTTCGTCCTCAAAAGAATCTTTTTGTCAATGCAGGTTTAACACGATTGTTTGACAACGTGAGTGTCCCGGCTTATACATTCACCAGCACTTTATTGAATACAGGTTACAGGCTCGCCATCTGGGGCTCCGATGCAAGCGGTGTTGCCTACCATCACTTACAGAAAAATATGCGGTGGAAACTGGGTGCTTACCAACTTTACGAAAACAATGTCGAGCAAGATGATGACGTCGCCTTATTCGAAGCCCTCTATGAATACGATCTCGATATCATCAATTCCATCGGTTTCTCGGCATGGTACCTGAAAGACCGGGCGAATGGAGAAGGCGGTGTTTCCATTCTCGGCCAGGGATTGAATTCCGGCTTGAGCAATTACAACGGTGTTTTCAACTTTAATTTTGGCAATGAGAAATATAAAGCGGATATCCTGTGGCTCGGATCCCATTTTCACGGTAATCCTTTATTGAATCAAGGTCGATTCGGTTACAATGGTTTTGTTCTCACCAATATAGGAAAAGCAAAATCTGCAAGCCACGATGTCGATATTCTGGGCTATGCAGCCAATCTGCGACTGGCCTACAAATACGGCCGCACAGCCAATGATCAAATCGTTTTCGATGGAATTTTCACCAGCGGTGATAAAGAAAACATCAACGATGGCAAATACACTGGCATTCTCACAGGCAACAACTGGACAGCGCCAGGTGCCGTATTTATCGGCCACGGTTTATACCTGCTGTTACCGCACGGGAATGTTGTTAACCGTTTCAACGCAGCGGTAATCGATATTCAGAATCTCGGCTACGGCTTTGCCGGTGGCTCATTCTACGGCTCTTATGATATTATCCCCAACAAATTTAAAGTCAAACTCGGTTTAGGATCGGCAGTTTCTCCCGTTTCGCCAGCGAATGGTGGAAACATGATCGGGACGGAAGTCAATTTTAATATCCTTTATCGTCCGAAAGTATTTATGGATTTAGAGTTACACGCTGCCTATCTCGCTTTGGGTGATTTTTTCGATTCACAAACAGTCAATGGTGGACAAACCAGCAAACCGGATAATCCGTGGACGGTTTTTGCCACTTTAAAATGGATTATGTTTTAGGAGCCTGCCATGAGAACTATCTTACCCATACTATCCCTGTTCATTGTGGCTACGCTCGTATCCGGTTGTGCGTCCTCACGATTCTACCGCCTGCCTGCAAAAGAATTCACCAATATCGATTATGGATATCCGGTAAAGACGACGACCGTTCGAAATATTCATATCGCGATGATCGATGAGGGAAGGGGAGATGAAACTATAATTCTGATTCACGGCCTTGGTACCAATGCCAAAGGCTGGACAAAAAACATCCCTGTCTTAGCAGAAAAATACCGCGTTATAGCCCTGGATTTACCAGGTTACGGCAAGTCGGACAAAGGCTATTACGACTATTCCATGTCCTTTTATGCGCAAGTTATCAAGGAATTAATGGAGAAACTTGGAGTTTGGAAAGCTGTTCTCATCGGCCATTCGATGGGTGGACAAATTGCAATGACCGCTGCGCTTGAACATCCTGAAATAGTGGAAAAGCTTGTGCTCATCTCCCCTGCCGGTTTCGAACGATTTACCGAGGGCGAAGCGGCATGGATGAAAGGCGCAATGAAGGTTGATTTTATCAAAGACACACCGATTCGCAACATCGATATCAACCTGAAAGCCAACTTTTATGACTACCCGAAAGATGCTGAATTCATGATCACTGACCGGATTCAGGTTCGTGGCGCCAGCGATTTTGAAAACTACTGTTACGCGGTATCACGGAATGTGTGGGCCATGTTGGATGGGCCGGTGTACATGCGCTTAAAAGATATAAAGCAACCAACGTTAATCCTGTTTGGCGAAAATGATGGTTTGATTCCGAATCCCTATCTGCATGCTGGCTTCACAAAAGACGTTGCACAAATCGGCAAGAGTGAGATACCCAATAGCTCGCTAAAATTGTTTCCCCAATGCGGTCATTTCGTTCAATTCGAAAAAGCGCAGGAGACCAACAAAGCAATTAAAGAATTTCTTTCCAATTAGTACTCTCCGTTGAACCAGAGCCGATGAAAAATATAATATTCAATGGCTCTGGTTTTCAAAACATAGCATCCAATCCAGATTGCCAAAATCACATAATCCATTGAGGCATCACTCAGGAAGTGCACCGAAATAAAAATACAAAGTCCGTTTGTAATTTTTGTGGATTTCGTTATTCTGGCCTGCAGGACCGGTTGTTTCCGGCCCTGCATTAATTTTTGTACTCATTTTCGTGCCTGTGGGTGGGATCGTATCAAGAAAGGAAATATCCCCGGGCGGCAAATCCGGATGGGGCTCCAAGCCAGGTAGAGCATGGAATTCGAACAGACGCACAAAAACAGGCTCATCTTTACACGCCACCAGGAACTTTCCTTCGACTGTATTAAACTCAATCCATATCATATCCGAAAAATAGCCCTTGAATTCGGGATAAATCCATGGAGAATACCCGGTCACCGTATTGTTGTAGGCATTCTGCCAGACATTGAGCGTTCCACCTTGCATGCGGTTCTTCCATACACGGTAAGGTCCGTTTCCAAGCCATTTAGCGCTTAAAACAAAATCCTCCGGATAGTCGAAACTGATACCAGAAAAAGGATAAGTCCCATCGAGAGCGTATTCGTATTCCAGCTCAACCCAGCCATTTTTCCTGATAATCCATCGAGTAAATTTTAAATCCCCGGTAAAGTTTGTTTCGACAATATAGTTCTCCCCTTCAGCAAAATTTTTCATCGATGCGAAGTCCGCATTTCCGCCACAAAAAACCGGACCGTTTTTAAAATTTAACTCTTTGCGGGATTGCTTGTTTTGTACCAATTTCAACAGACCGTTTCGCTTATCAAAAACGAGTAAAACCTGTTCCGACTGAACTGTCAGCGTGCTATCGTCTTCCCTCGATTCTACACTACCGGAGTTTCCCTTTTGCAGCATCTGCGAGAGAATTTTCTCATTGGACTGAATTTTCCACGACCATGTGTTAATCAATTTCCCGTAGGGATCAGAAACACTGAGCAACAGCGCTTCAGCCTCTTTCCAGTTAGCAGGCAAAGTCAGCTTCAGTGTTCCTTTAGCGCCTGGCTGCACATGGCTACCCTGAATGGTGCCTTCACGGAATGTTAAATAGCCCAGATTTTCTTCGGCTGGCCGACTAAAATTTACCAGTTTCCACATGAAAGTGCACTGGTTTAAATTGGTAAAATCAAATCTATTTTCAACAGGCACCTCCCCCGAAAAAGCTTCCGGAAGTGTATCCATCTCGATGACCACGGGAGAAAAAATGTCCTTTATCGCATAAAAGCTACCTTCTTTTTCCCGGTGCGGTCCGAGTACGCCATC
>JACKDF010000003.1 GCA_020633655.1 Deferribacteres bacterium | reverse complement strand
TTTTAATACTTTCTCGATAGCGTGTTCCAGCTCATCCCTTTTAATAGGTTTGGCAACATAATCGTTCATTCCCGCAGCGATACACTGCTCGCGATCACCTTTCATAGCGTTGGCCGTCATTGCGATAATTGACACGTCTTTATTGTGTTTGCCAGCTGCTCCCCGTCGAATTGCCTGGGTCGTTTCATAGCCGTCCATTTCCGGCATTTGCACATCCATGAGTACGAGCTGATAAACTTGTTTTCGCAGCATTTCCAGAGCAATTTTACCATTTTCAGCAATGTCCGCTTTATAGCCGAGCAAATTCAATGTTCGAATGGCCACTTTTTGGTTTACTTGATTGTCTTCGGCGAGAAGAATGCGAAGATGCGCTTTTTCGATTTGGATAATTTGTGGGATGAGTGTTTCCTCCCTAGTGCTGTGCGTCCAGCCAATCTGCATTTCAATAACCGACCAGAACGTTGAACCTTTACCCGGTTCACTTATGACACCCACTTCACCGTTCATCATTTCACTGAGTTTTTTGGCTATTGTGAGCCCAAGCCCCGTCCCTCCAAAGGTGCGTGTTGTCGAGCTATCGACCTGGGAAAAGGAGGTGAACAAGGAATTTATCTTGTCTGCGGGAATGCCAATCCCCCTGTCGATGACATCAATTTTCAATCGGATACGGCTGTTGATTCGGCTTATTGGCTTCACACGAATCGTAACAGGATTTCTATTTGAAAACTTTAACGCGTTGTTGGTGTAATTTATGATGATTTGTCGCAACCGAACCGGATCGCCGATAAGAAATCGTGGTGTATCGGAATCAATTTCATAGCTTAAACTGCTGTGCTTTTCTTTCGCAATAATATTAAGCATTTTTCTGATGTGCTCAAGCAAGTCATAAAAATCAAAATTGGTGGATTCCAGGGTCATTTTCCCAGCTTCAATTTTCGAAAAATCGAGAATATCGTTAATGATCGTCAGCAGTGATTCACCAGAATATTTTATCGTGTTGGCAACTTCCTTTTGCTCGTTGTTGAGTTGCATTTCCAATAAAATATCCGTCATTCCAATAACACCATTCATCGGTGTGCGAATTTCGTGACTCATATTGGCAAGAAATTCACTTTTGGCGCGAGTTGCCGCCTCAGCCGTATCCTTTGCCTTTAGCAATTCTTTGTTGACATTCACCAACTGGGCAGTGCGCTCAAGCACGAGATTTTCCAATTCCTGCTTCTGATGCTCAATTTTATTCACCCGTAATTTTACAACAACCGCGATTAATGTCAGCAATACGAGCGCATAAATGAGATAGGCCCACCATGCGCGATACCACGGTGGTAAAATCGTAAATGCATACGATACTTCGTTCCCAAGTTGACCGTAGATGTTGCGAGCCTGGATTCTTAGTTTGTAGTCACCCTCGGATAAATTCATGTAATCGCAATAGGTATCCTTTGTCCATTCGGACCACATTTCATCTTGCCCAATCAATTGCAGTCTATATTCATTCTCCTCTTCTGAGATATAGAAACTTGAAGCATAATGTATACGAATTTTATCGTTAGAGTAAGGGAATACTGGTTCGTGAAGGGTTGCAGCCTGGGCACCGTTGAAAATCAGTGAATCTTTATCTGAAAGTGTAACCTTGCGTATCAGCGTATTAAATGGAGCATCGTGGTCACTTTCTGCATGAAGAGAAGCGCTCACTAACTTGTCATCAAGGCAAAACCATGTCTTTGGGAAGTTTTTGTCAGTGTATATTTCGGCTAATTCCGCAAACTTGACTGTTGCTAATTCTTTTGTTGAAAAGTGACGGATTCCGGCCTTATCCCTGACTATTTTTAGTATCCTGTCACCGCCATTTATCCACATATTTCCTGCAATATCTTCTGCAAGTGGTCTGGATAGTTTTAAGTTCGCTTCTAGCGATATATTTTCAAAAAATACTGCCGGTACTAATTTAGTGGTTTCAGAATTATCTGTGAGCACCTCAAAAATATGATGGGTCCCATTCACAAGAAAAAGTTGATCATTGATCACATAAGGATACGATGCAGCAGGCACAAGACCGTCTTTTTCATCAAAGCTTTGGATATTCAGGATTTGAGAGAAGGATTGATTGAAATTGATTTTATACACCTTTGCGTGGTCGGTTCCTGCCCAGAGCGTGTGAATACTATCGGATTCCCTTGATGAATATTCGACAATTCTTCGAACACTTACGGGAATCCCGTCTTCAACAAATTCCTGCACCCAATCATTGTTTTCAAATCGCAGTCTTTGGAGTTGTCCCTCAATTGTCCAGGCGATTAATACGGAATCGATGCTCGCAGGGGCGAAGATCGAATATACAGGCCGTTTAACACTGGTTATTCGTAAACTATCCTCCAAAACCTCAAATATTCCGGAAGGAGTCGAACATACCCACAACTTGCCATTGCTTTCGACGAGTTTCCAGAACATGGCGCTTTCACTGGAAATTTGTTTCAACGTAGCAGGATGTCCATTTTTGTTTTTTTTCAGTCTGAAAAGGCCATCGCCGGTTGCGACATACATATTGTTTTTAAAACGAATTGTATCGAAAACATTGTCAAGGTCTTTAGACTGTCTATTATAGTAAGTGTAAAACGAATTGAGATCAACGCGTGTGATACCTGAGTTTTGTGCAAGCCATAGGGCTCCATCTTCCGAAAGATAGCTGTTAAAAACGAGATAACTTTGCAGATTGTAGCTCTCATCAATGTGGTGGAGAATCTCACCAGCCTGCGTCGTAATGAATGTTCCGTGGGCTATCGTACCAATCACAAGATTGCTATTCGGCAACATAAATACCGTGTACGGATAAACCGGATTTTCAGCTAAAGGACTTATGTATTCGGATCCGGTTTTTTGGAACACAGTGAGTGAATCATTCGCAATTTGACACCGGGTAATACCGTTAAATCGGGAGACTATCAAATATTCGTTTTCGGAAACTGGTAAAATACCGCCAATATATTCGTTCTTGTAGAGACCGCCATCTTTAACAGCGTGCATCTCCCCATCGCGTATTGCAACAATTCCTACAGTTCGTTGCAGAGCGAAAAGCTGATCATTGACTAAAAAACTGAATTTCAATTGAGGCTCGCAGGGAATGACACGCATTTCCTGACCGTTCCAGAAAAAAATGTGCGTGTAAGCTTGAAAGTAAATCCCGTCTTTGCTGGCATAGGTTTTCCAAACATCATTGAATGTTCGATGCTCTTTAGGCAGTTTATTGAGTAAGGAAACATAGTGCAAACTCCCGGTAGAATCAGCATCCAAATAACCAATTTCTCCATGTCCCCCAATATAAAGCCGATCGTTTGCGTCAAACGCCAGCGAGCGGGCGATTGAATGATTTTGCGTTAAAATTTTTCGCCAGCTTGTCCCATCATATTCCAGAATGCAATTCAAATTACCAAAATACATTAACCCTTTTTTTGATTGTGCAATCGCCCAATTTTGCCCGCCAGCATTGTAATCTTTTGGAGTAAATTGTTGATGAGGCAAGAGCCCGGTTTCCTCATCAAAAAATTCCAGATTCTGTGCAGCAATTGGATTCGTGATAAGCCCCCAGAGTAGACCAATGAGAAGAATGGCGAATGTCTTTTGCGAAATGCTGGGCTGAACGGGAATTCTTCTTTTTAATATCATGTATACTTTTCCAGTTGGGCAAATACAATTATAACAGAGTATGCTGTGGTTCATTTACAATATCGGTGTTAATTGGGGTGTGTTAAGCTTTTAAATTCAATATCCTAGCCTTTCGTTGCCTTGCCTGTAATCCTTAATGCGGAGAATTAGCGACACTTGATTCGGTTTTGGAACCCAGGATGAGTAAATTGGTTATGTTAAACGAACAATATGAATTATACCATGATGATTTATGGCCATCAATAAAAACAAAATTTAGTCTAACGTAAAGGCACAGCGATTCGCAGAGTTTTTAATAATTTTTTCTTTGTGTAATTTTGCTTCTCGGCGGCTCTACGTTTTAAAAATTCCAATTATTTGACTCGTAATTCAGGCCTTTCCTTACAGAGTGAATTAATTTAGTGCAGGTACTATTCGATGCCGTATTAAAAATACAAAGTGCCTGATCTTTCGGGAATTTTTATAGGCATAGCATTGCTATGATATAAACAGCTGTTTTACATGATTTCCTCAACAAGATTTTTTTTCTTTCATCGTAAAATTACTTATATTGTCCGGCTGGAATAGCGATATTTGATGAAATAAACCAGGCTAATCAAAATGTTCTGAACATGAAAAAAGAACATCTCTTTTTTCATGCCATGACAGGATTCCCAGAATTTCTCAACGTATTGATTTATAAAAACAGGATTGACTAAAATGCGTCAATTGATGCGAGCAAAAATACATAAAGCGACAGTAACGGAAGCCAATATCGATTATGTTGGCAGTATTACCATCGATCCGGATTTACTCGATAAAATCGATTTGTGGGAATACGAAAAAGTGTTGGTTGTCAGCAATACGAGTGGCGCCCGTTTGGAAACGTACGTCATCAAAGGTGAACGGGGGAGTGGTGAAATTTGCATGAACGGAGCAGCTGCCCATTTAATCAAAGAAGGGGAAGAGATCATCATCATCGCATTCGGCATGTTTGAAAAACCAGTCAAGCCCAAAGCAATACTCGTGGATGGGCACAACAAATTTGTAGAATACATTCCACAATAATGAAGGCACGCTTTTTAGCTTCAGCATCGGGTACACAGTGCAAAGCATAAATGTACTCCGTCAAAAGTCTATAATCTTCAGTCGAACAGTATGCGATATTGCACTAACAAATTCATCGTCAATTAACACCAACAATCGAAAGAAAAGTATGGCAAAATCACGCAAAGATTTGGTTCGTGAATACAAGGAAAGGCCAAAACCTGCGGGGGTGTTTCAAATTAAAAATACCAAAACCGGTCAATTTTTACTGGCGAGCAGCCTGAATATTGAAGGATCGTTGAACAAACACAAATTTATGCTCAAAACCGGTGGACATTCAAATAAAGCGCTACAGGCAGATTACAAGGTTTTTGGTGCGGATTTTTATACCTTCGAAATTTTGGAGGAAATCATAACGGTGGATAAATCACGATTGGAAGTTGAGGAAGAATTGTCGCTTGCTGAACAAATTTGGATTGACGAATTGAAACCGTCTGAAGAAAACAGCTTTAATGAGAAGAAGAAAATTCGTGAAGCTTAAGGAATTATAGATTTCTCAAGCACTTTTCTTTCTATTAAATTGGAGAACCTCATGCAAGAAAATAAGAAAATCAACTACATCGAGTTTTCTGCCCCTGATCAAAATACGTTGAATCGAACAACCGAATTTTATACCAAGGTCTTTGGTTGGAATTATAAATATTGGGGTGATGAATACGCCGATACCTCCGATTCCGGTGTGAGTAGTGGATTTAACGCCACCGTCGATCAAAAAAACAGTGCACCGCTCATTGTGCTTTATACAGAAAACCTCGAAGCGACAAAAGCTGAAATTGCAGCAACAGGTGTGGAAATTACAGTCGATATTTTTTCCTTTCCTGGTGGCCGGCGATTTCATTTTAAAGACCCCGCTGGAAATGAGCTCGGTGTTTGGTCGGATCATTAGGTACAATGCCGATGGTACTTTGGAGACTGTCCGCCTGCGGTCCTTCGGGGTAACATCCGTTCTCTTTTGATTATCATAAAATAAAACCTGCACTCCTCATCTCCTGTATTTTTCTCATAATTTACTCTGTTGCTGAATAAAATCGTCCCTTGGCTTTCACAAGAAACCAAAAAAACAATTGACTCTTTTTATTATAATTTTATCATAGTTGTATGATATCATTTTTTTATTGTATGACTAATATTGGATTGCATTTTTAATGAATATTTCGCCAAACCTTAACGGCAGAGAAACGTTAGGGAAAAAGATAGAAAAAAAACTGACAACTGCGATTACTCAGAAGAAATTCTCTGTAGGGGAAAAGCTGCCAACGGAAAAAGAGTTGTGCGAACAATTTGGTGTCAGCAGAACTGTCATACGGGAAGCATTGCAGGCTTTAAGCGCAAAAGGTTTGATCACTGTCAAACGAGGCAGTGGGGCTTATGTGAGCGACTATACCTTTAAAATGGCCCGTGAGCCAATGCATCTTTACATCGAGCAAAATTTTGATAAAAATCACATTCTCTCCTTGCTTGAAATACGAAAAATTGTTGAACCTGAGCTTGCTCGTCTGGCAGCACAAAACAGAACCGCGAAGGACCTTGTTGTGCTTGAAGAAAGTTTGCAACGCTTTAAAGATCGCTCTCTGGATGCGCCTATAATTGCATTAGCTGACGTTGAATTCCACGAGTGCATTGCAAGAGCAAGCGGTAATCCACTGGTTCCGTTAATGCTCGATCCGATTCATAGCCTGATGCTGAAGATAAAGACACTAATGGTTCGCATGGTCAATCAGGAGCTGGCATTGAGCGACACAGCAGTGAATTTTCACGAAAGAATCTACGACAGCATCAATAGAATGGATGGTGATGCGGCTTTCACAATCATGAAGGAACACCTGGAACAAGCGAGCAAAGATGCCCTGCAGCTTTTCGCCTTTCTTGATAAAGTGGAGAGATAGAACTGGTGGTGCCGTGAATTTGTATGATAAATTTGTGTCGTTCACAACCTCATACGGGGCCATCATTGTAAACCTATATATTTTGCTAAAATGAGTGATAAAAAATCTGAAGAAAGGGTGGATGCAAAATGATACGAAAAATATTTGTGTTTCTGAGTTTTCTTTTGGCAGCTACGGTGTGCTTTGGGCAGGATTATACACTTTCCCTTTGGGATGAAAACATTCCCAATTTTAAAAATACTTACGAAAGCGAAATTCGTGAATTCAATAAAGTCCTGAGTGTTGGCAATGTGCAAAATCCGGATATTACCGTGTTTCTTCCCTCGGCAAAGATGGCCACGGGACAAGCTGTTGTTATTTGCCCTGGGGGAGGATACGGCCGTTTAGCTTTCGATAGAGAAGGGACCGACATTGCAAAATGGTTGAATTCTCATGGCATCGCAGGTATCGTATTGAAATATCGGCTGCCGAATTCGAACAATCACATCGTACCGCATAAATCGCCGTTGCTGGATGCACAACGCGCCATTCGTCTGGTCCGCCACCATGCTGTGAAATGGAACATCGAAGCTGATCAGATTGGCATTATGGGATTTTCTGCCGGTGGTCATCTCGCTTCAACGGCGGGCACTCACTTCGATTCTGGCAATAAAGAGGCAGAAGATCCAATTGACAAATTGAGCTGCAGACCCGATTTTATGATTTTGATGTATCCCGTCATTTCAATGTCGCAGCCGTTCATGCACAGAGGTTCACAGCGAAATTTACTGGGTGAGCAGCCGGATTCTGCATTGACAATGTACTACTCAAACGATTTACAAATTACCGGTGAAACGCCGCCAACAATACTCTTCCATGCCAGTGATGATAAGGCCGTTCCAGTGGAGAACAGTTTGGTTTTCTACCGTGCTCTTGTAGAGAAGGGCGTACCGGCGGAAATGCATATTTATCCTACAGGGGGTCATGGTTTTTGCATGGCCACGGGAAATTATTATCTGGAAACCTGGCCGGATCGTTGTGCTGATTGGTTGAAATCACAAAATAAATAGTCATGAAATACAACAAAGAAAAAGGACAATAAAAAATGCAAGTGCGCAATGTAGCAGATCAGGTTCGTTATAAACGTATGAATACAGAGGAATTGCGTGAATCCTACGCAGTGGAAAATCTATTTAATCCGGGCGTCATTGACCTGCTTTATACGGATGTCGATCGTGCGATCATCGGTTCGGCTGTACCCACCAACTCCGAACTTTTTTTGGAAGCAACCAAAAAAGAGATGGCGGCAGATTATTTTGCTGAACGTCGTGAAATCGGGGTGATTAATACTGGTGATACCGGATTGATTACTGTCGATGGTGAAAAATTTGAACTGCGGAACCGCGATATGTTGTATATCGGCAAAGGCAGCAAAGACATCCGTTTTGCCAGCCGTGATCCGCAATCACCTGCCTATTTTTACATTCAGAGTTATCCGGCTCATACGACCTATCCAATAAAACTCGCAAAATTTGAGGAAGCTAAACGCGTAGAATTGGGCTCTAAAGAAGAAGCGAATGAACGCATTATTTACCAATATATTCATCTCGAGGGGGTGCGCAGTTGCCAGCTTGTAATGGGATTTACACAGTTGGCCGAGGGCAGTATTTGGAATACTATGCCAGCCCACACCCACATGCGTCGATCGGAAATTTATCTGTATTTTGATGTGGAAGGCACTAATGTCGTCTTTCATTTTATGGGCGAACCGGAAGAAACCAGAAGTTTGGTTTTAAGAAACCGCCAGGCTGCTATTTCTCCGAGCTGGTCTATACATGCCGGTGCTGGTACAAAGAAATATGCTTTCGTCTGGGGTATGGGCGGAGAAAACCAGGAGTTTACCGATATGGATGGCCTGCCTTTGACAGATATTCGTTAATTCCGAATCCTGTCGAGACTGTTGAAAAAGGGATAAACCGGACGTTGAGCCTGCCTGCACTGAGTAAAGTCGAAGGCCCGGTTCCACACTCAAATTCGAATCCTTCGGCAAGCTAAGGATCCGAATTTGCATATTTTTCGACCGTCTCGCCAGAGTTCGAATAAATAATGAGGAGCAGAAAATATGATTCTTGATCAATTTAAATTAGATGGAAAAGTTGCCATCGTTACCGGAGCTTCGCGAGGATTAGGCCAGGGTATGGCCATGGGTTTAGCCGAAGCAGGAGCGAAAATAGTGACAGTCGATCGCGATCCAATGGGTTCGACATGTGCCTTAATCGATGGCACGGGTGAGAAATGCGTAAGTATTCAGTCTGACCTCGTGACTCAGGATGGTATTCCGGACATCATCGAAACAGCCCACAAAGCCTATGGACGGATTGATATTCTCGTAAACAACGCTGGTATTATTCGTCGTGCGCCTTTGCCGGAATTTACAGAAAAGGATTGGGACGACGTGATAAATATCAACCAGAAGTCACTTTTTTTTCTGTCGCAGGCTGTTGCGAAATATTTGATTAAGCAGCGCGAAGGCGGAAAAATCGTTAATATTGCATCGATGTTGTCATTTCAGGGTGGTATATTGGTTCCCTCTTACACCGCTTCAAAAAGTGCAGTGATGGGTTTGACCCGCCTGATGGCAAATGAATTAGCGCCTTACAATATCAATGTTAACGCAATTGCACCGGGTTACATGGCCACCGATAACACCAAAGCCTTACGTGAAGATCCGGATCGCAACAAAGCAATTCTCGATCGCATACCGGCTGCACGGTGGGGTGAACCAAAGGATTTACAAGGTGCCGTTGTGTTTCTCGCCTCTCCGGCATCGAATTATATCAACGGATATACCATCGCGGTCGATGGGGGATGGCTGTCCCGCTAATTTGCGTTTTAATATATAAAATAAGAAAGGTGATCTTTATAAATGGAGCAGTTAGGTAAATACTCATTCGGCATTGGTGATCGTTTTTCTCATCAGGCCAAAGCACAATTAAGTGCGCTTATGAAAGCAAAAGAAAAGGGAGTTAATCTCACACCGGTTTGGAATAAGTCTTATCGGGAACACACAACAATCAAAAGCCAGCCAGTGTCCACGCGTATCCAGGCGGATCAGGCTGTTAAAGAATTGAACTGGCAGGCAAGCTACTTCGTTGATGCGGATCACATTGGACTCAAAACGGTCGATTTCTTTCTTGAAACCAGTGATTTTTTTACTTTGGATGTTGCCGATTTTATTGGTGAACAGGCATTACCGGCGGACATCGATGCGTTTGTGAGAGACAATAAAAAATTCATTGGTACACTTCTGCTGCCTGGTATGAATCAGATGTTCGAAGTGACCGAAGAACTTATTGCGAAAATTGCTGGAAAATATTTGTTTGCGGTAAAAGAAGCAGCCAAAATTTATCAGCATATCAGCAAGAAGAAAGTCGGACAAAATCCAGTTATTGAGATTTCAATGGACGAAACCGATGAAGCACAATCGCCTATTGAGCTGTTTTTTATTCTCTCTGCAATCGCTGCGGAGAAAATACCGGTTCAGACCATTGCTCCAAAATTTAGTGGCCGCTTCAATAAAGGTGTCGATTATGTCGGTGATCTCAATCTTTTCAGGAATGAATTTGAGCAGGACATTGCAGTGATCAAATTGGCTGTTGAAAAATTTGGTCTGCCCTCGAATTTGAAGTTAAGCGTTCATTCTGGTAGCGATAAATTTTCTATCTATCCGATAATTCGTGAGGCCATTCAGAAATATAATGTTGGCTTGCATATCAAAACAGCTGGCACGACCTGGCTTGAAGAAGTTATTGGACTGGCAGAAGCTGGCGGTGAAGGTCTTGGAATCGCGAAAAAAATCTATGAAAAATCGATGGGCAGATTTGAGGAGCTCACAGCGCCTTACGCAACTGTGCTGGATATCGATAAAAATCAATTGCCGGCAATTGAGGAGGTAGCAAATTGGAGCAGTGAACGGTTTTTAGCTGCTTTGCGTCATGATCAATCAAATCCAGCTTACGATTTGAATTTCCGCCAATTGATTCATGTCGGCTACAAAATAGCAGCAGAAATGGGAAGCATTTACGTGCATGCACTTGAAAAATACGAAGAAGTGATTGCGAAAAATGTGACTTTCAATATATTTGAACGACATATTAAACCGTTATTTCTGTAAAATGATGATAAAGCACTAAATAACTAAAATAAAGAAGGTAACAATATGAAAGAAAAAAATAAAAACTCGGAATTGGGGCAATTAACCGCCAACACAATTCGCCTTTTAGCAGCTGATGGAGTTCAAAAAGCCAATTCCGGTCATCCGGGATTACCAATGGGAATGGCGGATACAGCTTATGTCTTGTGGTCAAAATATCTGAAGCATAATCCGGACAAACCCGATTGGCCAAACAGAGACCGCTTTATTCTGTCGGGTGGACATGGTTCCATGCTCATCTATTCGATGCTGCATTTAAGTGGTTATGATGTCACTCTTGACGAATTGAAACAATTTCGCCAGTGGGGAAGCCGCACGGCCGGGCATCCGGAAAGTGGAAGTTTGCCCGGAGTTGAAACCACGAGTGGGCCCTTAGGGCAGGGCTTTGCCAACGCCGTTGGTATGGCCATAGCAGCCAAGATGACAGCAGCACGATTCAATACCGACGAGGAGCACTTGTTTGGAAACCATAATGTCTATTGTTTTATGGGTGATGGAGACATGATGGAAGGTGTCTCCTCCGAAGCTGCGTCAATGGCAGGTCACATGCAATTGGATAATCTCATCGTTTTTTATGATAGCAATGGCATCACCATCGAAGGAAATACCAGTCTGGCCTTTTCGGAATCCGTTAAAGCGCGTTTTGAAGCTTACAACTGGTATACACTGGAAATCGATGGTCACAATCATGATGAAATCGCGGAAGCGATCGAACGGGCGCAGTCCGTTTCAAATAAACCAACTTTGATTATTACAACCACACATATCGGATTTGGCAGCCCGAACAAACAGGACACATCGGAAGTGCATGGTGCGCCTTTAGGTGCTGAGGAATTGAAAAATACCAAACGCAATCTCGGTTTCCCCGAAGACAAAGATTTTTATATCCCGGAACAAGTAAGTCAGTTGTTCGCAAAACGTAAAGAAGAACTGTTGCAAATTTCCAAGGAATGGTACGATGATTTTGCAACCTGGCAGAAAAATAATGCGCAAAAAGCAGCGTTGTATGAAAATATGATGAACCGAACCATCCCTGAAAATCTTGAGCAGGATTTAATTGCTGCCCTGCCGGAAGGAGATGCCGCAACGCGCGCAATTTCAGGAAAAATTATGCAAAAAATTGCTGAAAAAGTTCCGGCGTTAGTCGGTGGTTCCGCGGATCTTGATCCCTCCACAAAAACATTTCTCAAAGCCTATGCGGCCGTTCAGGCAAACCATTTTGAAGGCCGTAATTTTCACTTTGGTATTCGTGAACATGCGATGGGTTCCGTACTCAATGGTATATCGCTGTATGGTGGTTATATTCCCTATGGCTCTACTTTTCTGGTGTTCAGTGATTACATGCGTCCACCGTTGCGTATGGCTGCATTAATGCATGCGCAGCATATTGCCGTTTTCACACACGACAGTATATTTGTCGGTGAAGATGGCCCGACGCACCAGCCGGTGGAGCACATTGCAGCATTGCGCGTCATCCCGAATATGCTCGCGCTGCGCCCAGCCGATGGTGTCGAGACAGCTGTATGCTGGGCGATGGCTTTACGTCGCCAGAACGGCCCGACTTCCTTGTTGCTGACACGGCAAAATGTATCTGCACTACAACGGGAAGCGGATTTCAAAACAGAGGATATCACCAAAGGTGCGTATGCTGTCGCAAGAGCAAAGGACAACAAGCCACAGGTCGTTCTCCTGGCAAGCGGCTCCGAAGTGCAGCCCGCAGTTGAAGCAAAAACAATTCTCGAAGGACAGGGTATTCGCGCTTCTGTCGTCTCTGTGCCGAGCAAAGAGCTTTTCGAGCAGCAATCCGTTGAATATCAGCGATCTGTGATTCCGGAATCCACAGAGAAACTGGTTGTCGTGGAAGCTGGTGTTCCGTTCGGTTGGCAAGGCTATTTCCAACTGCCTTTATTAATGATTGGCATGGAGAGCTTCGGTGCCTCGGGGCCGTATAAAGTTCTTGCTGAAAAATATGGTTTTACTGGTAAAAGTATAGCGGAAAAAGTGAAAGCTTTTGTTGCTGCCTAAGCGAAAAGGAAGGTTAAATATTAAATGAGTAATCCATTAAATGAAGTCTATAAACTCGGACAAAGCATTTGGCTTGACAACATCAGCAGGGGGCTGATTGAGTCGGGCGAACTTCGCCGGTTGATTGTGGAAGATGCCGTTAAAGGTGTGACTTCCAATCCGACTATTTTTGAAAAAGCTATTTCTTCTGGTTCTGATTATGACGCATCAATTCAGAATATTTTGCAAAAGAATCCACAGGTTTCCGTTGCAGACCTCTATGAGAAATTGATCATCAAAGACATTCAGGAGGGCGCTGACAATTTACGCGATGTTTACGAGGAAACCAACGGTGTCGATGGCTATATTTCCGTGGAAGTTTCTCCCGAGCTCGCTGCGGATACCCAGGGTACAATCGAAGAAGCAAAGAGTCTATGGCAAAAAATCGATAAACCCAACCTGATGATCAAAGTGCCTGCGACAAAAGAAGGTATTCCTGCCGTCCGGCACTTAATCAGTGAAGGCATCAATGTGAATGTAACACTCATGTTTTCTATGGAACACTATCAGGCGGTCGCGGAAGCTTATATTGCCGGTCTCGAAGATCGCGTGGCAAAGGGTGGGGCAGTGGACAACATTGCTTCTGTTGCCAGCTTTTTTGTCAGTCGTGTTGATTCAGCCGTCGACAAGCTTCTGGCAGGGAAAAAGGAAAGCGGGCTACAGGGAAAAATCGCTGTTGCCAATTCAAAGGTAGTTTATGCAGATGGTTCACGTATTTTCAGTTTACCACGTTTTAGGAAACTCGCCGACAACGGGGCCAAACCACAACGTTTGCTCTGGGCGAGCACGGGGACAAAAAATCCAGCCTACTCTGACGTTTTGTACCTGGATGAACTGATAGGCGCTGATACGGTTAACACCGTGCCCCCGGCTACCTTAAATGCGTTCCGTGATCACGGTACACCAGCTGTGACTCTGACAAACAATGTTGATGCGGCACAAGGAAGCCTTAATCAACTTGCTGAGCTCGGTATCTCTCTCACTGAAGTGGCTGAAAAACTGCAAGTCGATGGGGTTCAATCATTCATCGATTCCTTTCGCAGTTTAATGGCTGTTATTGCAAAGAAGCGTGATTTACTGTTGAATAGGTAATTTTGTTAGCCGCCGTAGCATCCAAACCACGGCGGCTAATATTTACTTTTAACGGCGAATTTTCGCATACAATACCAAACAATTTTCTCTCTTCTCTTTCATCTCCTGGCACTATTCTAGAAGTATTTTCTTAAGTTGGCTTTCACTTCGACCCAATTATTTATTGACAATCTGAAAATTATTCTTACTTTATCCGAACCGGTTCGGGTTTTTCTGGAAAACAACAACTAATTGGCTGTTTTATATAATTTTAATGTTTAATGAACCGATTTTGGCCGATTGATAATTTTTAATCCAAACGGAAAAGAAAGTGAGACAGGATATGTCGATTCCATTCAAATTGCATGAAGACCGTTTTTTTGATTCCAATCCTACCGTTCGAAATGTTGCTCGTGATTTGTATTCGTTGATTAAAAATGCACCAATCATCAGTCCCCACGGCCATACAGAACCCGCCTGGTTTGCGGAGAACAAACCCTTTCCTGATCCCACTGAACTTTTGCTCATTCCGGATCATTATGTTTTTCGTATGCTCTATTCTCAGGGTGTGGCGATGGAAGACCTCGGCGTCCCAACGCGTGACGGAACGACTGTTGAAGCCGATCATCGCAAAATTTGGCAAATTTTTGCTGACCATTTTTATCTTTTCGCCGGCACCCCTTCTGCTGCCTGGCTAACCCATGAATTTGTTGAAGTTTTTGGTATTGATGAAAAACTGACCAGTGAATCCGCTATGCGCTTTTATGATCACATCGAAGCACAATTGAAAAAGCCGGAATTTTTGCCGCGTGCTGTTTTAGAGCGTTTTCATATTGAACTGCTATCAACAACCGATGCCGCCGAATCCCGTTTGGAACACCACAAAACGATTTGCGAATCCGGGTGGAAGGGACGGGTCATTCCCACATTTCGCCCCGACGGTGTTACAGATATTGCACGCCCCGATTGGCAGCACAATATGAATGCCCTTCGCGAGGTGACGGGTATCGATATCACGAACTATGCATCTTTTATCACTGCATTGGAAAAGCAGCGTGCATTTTTCAAAACCATGGGAGCGACGGCCACCGACCATGGCGTGCTCACACCATACACAAATCGCTTATCGTCCTCGATGGCAGAAGAAATCTTTCAGAAAGCACTCGCAGGCAAATCGGATGCACAGGATGCCGCAAAATTTACCGCCCACATGCTGATGGAAATGGCTCGCATGAGCAGCGAAGATGGTTTGGTGATGCAAATTCATGCCGGCTCACTGCGCAATCACAATAAAATTGTCTTCGACCGCTTTGGCCTGGATAAGGGCTGTGACATCCCGCAGCAAACCGAGTTTACCAATAATCTGCGCCCATTGCTGAATGCCTACGGCAATAACCTGGATTTCACACTATTGCTTTTTACCCTCGACGAATCCACGTACTCCCGTGAATTGGCACCCCTCGCCGGCCACTATCCGGCTGTGAAACTTGGCCCGCCGTGGTGGTTCCACGATAGTATGGAAGGCATGATTCGTTATCGTCAGTCCGTCACGGAGACGGCCGGTATTTACAATACAGCCGGCTTTAATGATGATACACGTGCGCTGCTGTCGATTCCGGCCCGCCATGACTTAGCGCGTCGCATGGATTGTAACTTCCTTGCTGGCATGGTTGCAAAACACATGATCGACTTTGAAGAAGCGAAAACGCTTAGCCAGGAACTGACCACCGGTTTAGTGAAAAAGGCATACAAGCTTTAATGCGACTAAAAATTGATGACATCGCGCGTCTGGCGAATGTATCCAAGGCGACTGTTTCTGCTGTGATCAACGAAAAATCGGGTGTCGCAGCGAAAACCCGCAAAAACGTTTTGGATATTATTGAGCGATTTGATTACCGCCCAAATCATGTGGCCCGTTCTCTTTCAAAACGTGCCACAAAAAGCATTGGCCTGGTGATTAAAGAAATCGATAATCCATTTTACACGAAAATAATGCGCGGTGTTTTTGATACCTGTTCCCAGCGGGGGTACAGTGTTTTTCTGGGCAGTTCTGAATTGCTGTGGGAGCAGGAAGAAAAAATCATCGATGTGTTTGTCGGTCAGCAGGTTGATGGACTCATCGTGACACCGTTGCATGGGGTGACGCGCGATTTTAAAAATATTCTGAATCTGATTTCACGCAAATTCCCTCTGGTCACGGTTGGCGAAATTAAAAATTACAAGACAAATAATGTTTGTATCGACAATGTGCAAGCCGCCCGACGTGCAGTTTCGTATTTAATTGAGCGGGGGCACAAGCACATTGCTTATTTTGCCGGACCCGAAAACTCGCTTAATAGCGAGCAACGATTGCACGGTTATGAATATGCCCTTTCAGATGCTGGCCTTCCTGTGCAAAAGAAATATGTTTTACGTACAGGTTCGAATTTTGATGATGGCTACTCGATCGGCGAACACCTTTTTTCGAAAAGGGGTGAACTGCCAACGGCTGTTTTTTGTTATAACGATCTGCTGGCAATCGGACTTATTCAGGCATTGCAAAAACTTGGATTCAAGATACCGGAGGATATCGCTGTCATCGGTTTTGATAATATCGATTTCTCCCGTTTTGCCAATATTCCCCTGACAACCGTTATGAATCCCGCACGGGAATTAGGGGAAAAAGCGGCGAAACTTTTACTGCAACAAATTGAAAACCCAGCGCATAGTCACCCCGAGCAAGTCGTTTTGGATGCTCCATTAATCGTGCGCAATTCAGCTTAAATATTTGAGGACAACATGTCAAATAATGAATTAAATAAAATGATTGATTTTACCGGTCAGACCATCGCAGTTACAGGTGGTGCTGGCGTTTTGGGAAGTGGTATTGCGAAAGCGCTTTTGGATACTGGCGCCAATGTGGCTGTTCTCGATCTGGACAAAGCTCAGGCTGATGCCCAGTTTTTCAATAAAGGTTTGGAAGAATCCCGAATCCTGACCGCTTCAGGAAATGTGCTTGAACCGGAAAGCATGAGCAAGGCTTTGGCTGAAATCATCGCGAAATTCGGCAAAGTAGACGCACTAATCAACGGCGCTGGTGGCAATCACCCGAAATCGACGACAGCACCGGACAAACCATTTTTTGATATTCCGTTAGAGGCATTTAAATTTGTGATGGACCTGAACCTTTTGGGTACAGTCATTCCAAGCCAGATTTTTGCCAGACATTTTGCAGATAACGGCGCAGGAAACATTCTCAATATTTCTTCCATGAATGCCTTCCGTCCCTTGACCCGGATTCCAGCCTATTCTGCCGGAAAAGCAGCCGTAAGCAATTTCACCCAGTGGCTGGCTGTACATCTGGCGCAGGAATACAGTCCGAATATTCGTGTCAATGCTATCGCGCCGGGATTTTTTCTCACCAACCAGAATCGCTTCCTGTTGACAGACGAGAAAACCGGTGAATTAACAGCCCGCGGCAAAGCCATTATCGATCACACTCCGATGGCCCGCTTTGGTAATCCTGAAGACCTGCTCGGCCCAACCCTGTGGCTTCTGTCCCCCGCCGCAAATTTTGTCACTGGCACCATCATTCCCATCGATGGTGGATTCTCCGCATTCAGTGGTGTGTAAGAATCAGGAGTGCCGGATTATCGGATCTCTGGATTTATTTGAAAATTGATTATTGAGTGTTGATTATTGAATATTGTTTTGATTGAAAGGAAATAAATGAGTTCGCAATACAACTTCGGTGTCATCGGCCTCGGTGTAATGGGCCAGAATCTCGCCTTAAATATAGAACGCAACGGATTCAGTGTAGTTGGATTCGATCTTGATAAAGCAATGCAAGCAAAAGCCACTGCAAAGTTCAGCGGTAAAAAAATGGAAGTGGCGGCAGAATTACAAGATTTTCTTGCAAAACTCGAATCCCCACGCCGCATCTTGGTTATGGTGCCGGCCGGTGAGCCGGTGGATGCCGTGATTCATGACCTGAAACCGCATCTCGATAAAGGCGATTTGCTCATCGACGGTGGTAATAGCTATTTCCCCGACACAGAACGCCGTTTTGAAGAATTGCATAAGGCAGGCATCCTGTTTATCGGTACTGGTGTGAGTGGCGGGGAGGAAGGCGCTCTCTGGGGGCCCTCAATTATGCCGGGTGGCGACCCGGAAGCATGGCCGCTGGTGAAACCAATTTTGCAGACTATTGCTGCAAAAACGCCCGACAATGAACCGTGCTGCGACTGGGTTGGCAAAGGCGGCGCCGGGCACTTTGTAAAAATGGTACACAACGGCATCGAATACGGTGATATGCAGATGATTTCTGAAGCTTATTTCCTTATGGAGCAGTTGCTCGGTTTGTCCCCTGAGGAGATGGCGGACGTTTTTGAGGAGTGGAATAAAGGCGAGCTGCACAGCTATCTCATCGAAATTACCGCCGACATCCTGC
Organism: Deferribacteres bacterium; assembly: GCA_020633655.1. GTDB lineage: Bacteria > Zhuqueibacterota > Zhuqueibacteria > Zhuqueibacterales > Geothermadaptataceae > Bioreactorimicrobium. Next base: position 550,242 of record JACKDF010000003.1, on the reverse strand, counting down.
GTAAAAAAGATGACGAAACTGGCAAACCGATGATTCACATGATTCTTGACACCGTCGGACAGAAAGGCACCGGCAAATGGACCAGTCAGGTTGCTCTCGATCTTGGTGTACCCGCACAGACGATCGCGAAAGCAGTTTTTGCGCGTGTTGCCTCCAGTTTCAAGGAGGAGCGCATGGCAGCGTCCGCAGTGCTTGAAGGGCCAAAATACAGCATGTATGGCAATAAAGAAGAAGTGATCGAGAAGATTCGCCAGGCCTTGTTCGTTTCTAAATTGTGCTCCTATGCACAAGGGTTTCAACTGATGAAGCGGGCAAACGAAATCCACAAATGGGATTTAAATTTCGCCAACATAGCCCAATTATGGCGGGCTGGCTGCATCATTCGTGCGCAGTTTTTAACAGATATCAAAGACGCGTATGTGGAAAATCCGAATCTGACCAACCTGCTTTTAACACCGTATTTCCGTGATGCCATCCACAAGTACCAGACAGGTTGGCGCAGTGTTGTCGCCATGGGAGTGGAAAGTGGCCTGCCGATCCCGGGCTTTAGCAGTGCGCTTTCTTATTACGATAGTTACCGTGCAGCTTTGCTACCAACACGTCTGGTGCAAGCACAGCGGGATTATTTCGGTGCCCACACTTTTGAACGTGTTGATAAACCGCGTGGACAGTTTTTTCATGTTGAGTGGAAATGATTTCAGATGAAATAAAAAAGTCCTGTCATTCCCGCATGCTTCTGGCGGGAATCCAGTGTTTTCGTGCGAACATAAACCATAGATTCCGGCTAAAAGCATGCCGGAATGACACTTAACTTAGTTTTTCTTGTAGTCCCTGAATTTAAGGAAAACTAAGTTTAAATAAATGCAAACTCAAGGAGTCAACAAGTGGACAAATGTGAATTTGGGCTGATTGGCCTGGCCGTTATGGGTGAAAACCTGGTCTTGAATATCGAACGCAATGGATACTCCGTCGCTGTTTTCAACCGCACAACCAGCAAAGTTGAAAATTTCGTCAACGGGCGTGCAAAAGGCAAAAATATCAAAGGATGCATGAGCATCGAGGAATTCGTCGCCAGCCTGAAATCACCACGCAAAGTTATGCTGCTTGTTAAAGCCGGACAGGCTGTAGACGATTTCATTGATCACGTAGCGCCCCATCTCGACCCCGGTGACATCATCATCGACGGCGGCAACAGCCATTTCCCAGATACCATTCGCCGCACAAAATATGTGGAAAGCAAAGGCTTGCTTTACATCGGAACTGGTGTTTCCGGTGGTGAAGAAGGTGCGCTGTGGGGGCCGTCCATCATGCCCGGCGGTTCGGCAAAATCCTGGCCGGAAGTGAAAGAAATTTTTCAGGCTGTCTCCGCAAAAGTCGCTGACGGTTCACCGTGCTGTGAATGGGTCGGGAACGACGGCGCCGGCCACTTTGTCAAAATGGTGCACAACGGTATCGAATACGGTGACATGCAAATGATCTGTGAAGCGTACTCCATCCTGAAATTAGCTCTGGGTATGACGCCTGCGGAAATGGAGCCGGTTTTTGCCGAATGGAACAAGGGCGAGCTGGACAGCTATCTCATCCAGATTACCCATGAAATATTAGGTCATACGGATGAGGACACGGGCAAACCAATGGTTGATATGATTCTCGATACTGCAGGCCAAAAAGGCACGGGCAAGTGGACAAGTCAGGCTGCTCTTGATGTTGGCGTGCCAGCACCGACGGTTGCCGAAGCCGTATTTTCCCGGGCTATGAGTGCTATAAAGGAAGAGCGTGTTTCAGCGTCTAAAAAATTGAATGGACCAACACCAAAATTTGCAGGCGATAAAGTGGCGTTTATAGAAAAGATTCGCAAAGCGCTGTATGCTTCTAAAATCTGCTCTTATGCACAAGGCTATCAGCTGATGAAAATGGCGGGCAAAGAATATGGCTGGGATTTGAAATTTGGCGATATTGCCCTGATGTGGCGCGAAGGCTGTATTATCCGCGCACAATTCCTTGGTAAAATCAAAGAAGCCTTCGATAAAAACCACGACCTGGAAAATCTGCTGCTCGACGACTATTTTAAAAACGTCATCGATACCACGCAAGACGCCTGGCGCGAAGTGGTTGCCGAAGCGGTGAAAATGGGTATTCCGGTACCGGCATTCAGCAGTGCTTTGGCTTATTACGATGGCTACCGCAGCGCCGTTCTGCCGGCAAACCTGTTGCAAGCGCAACGCGATTACTTCGGCGCCCACACTTATGAGCGTATCGATAAACCACGCGGTGAATTCTTCCACACCAACTGGACAGGCCGAGGCGGGGATACAGTCTCCAGTACGTATAATGCTTGATTTTATGAGCCTTGCGAAGGTTCGCAACCTTCGCAAGGGGGATTGTCTTTCATCTATAAATCACTTAAAGGTAACCACTAACGGAAATACTGATATAAGCATTAACTTAAAATTATCCATAAATGGACACCGAAAAGTTCCCATAATTGGAAATGATTGCCAAATATGGGAACTTGTTCCTAATAATGGAATCTTTTTTTGATAGAAATTAACCATTGAATAATATGTTAAACGTATAATAAAATTATCCAAAATGGAACCACTTAAAATATTATCAGCACATAGAACATGGATACATGCAAATCTGATGTTTGAACAATTTGAAAAGCATAAACACTTATTTGATAAAAACGATCTTAAAAATATATTTGTGAGTGTTCCAGGAACATACATGATGCTTTGGTATGGATTATTATTTGCTGTTTGTGGATATTTAAAAGATAACAATTCTATCCCCAAAACAATTGAACAAGATGTAAATTCTATTTATGAATCTCTCCGATTGTTTAGAAATGCTGTTTTTCATGTTCAAGATAAATATTATACTCATAAATTGTTTTCCATTATGAAAGATAATAATTCCGTACATAAAATAAGAAAAATACATGATACATTAGGTAATTATTTCTTAGAAGAAATGAAACGTTCCCAAGCATCAGAATGAGCCTTAATATGTTTATTGTTCCAACACGCTAGTTAAAAACTATGCGCTTTCAGCGCAAGACTTTCAGTTGTCCGCCATAAGTTTAGTCTCTATATTCTTTTGAATATTAATCAGGAGAAAGAGATGGGCAATTATCGTTATGGCGGTCATACCGTAACTCGTTTAACGGTGCATCTAGTTTGGGTAACAAAATATCGTTATCAAGTATTGACAGGTGATATACAAAAGCGTTGTCGTAGCCTTCTCATTCAAATATGTGATGCAGAGGATATTCGGATATTGAGTGGTGTAGTAAGCAAAGATCATGTTCATATGCATATTGAATATCCCCCCTCGAAATCAGTGAGTGAAATAGTCAAACGGCTCAAAGGTCGCAGCTCCAGAATACTACAGCGAGAATATACAGAATTGCGCAAACGGTATTGGGGAAAACACTTTTGGGCCATAGGTTATGGTGCTTGGAGTACAGGTAACATAACAGAAAAGGTAGTTCAGGAATACTTAAAACACCATAAAACATCTTCGAATGATGACGACAATTTTATGCTTGAATAATGGACTTTCAGTCCTTCTCAAACCTATGCACTTCAAGTGCATAGTGGTTTAGTATGATAATACATAGAAGCATAGTATTTACATCTTATCTTTTTTATAGTATTATTAAACATAAAATGAGTATCCTTGTTTATAAACAGTTCAAAACGTTTAACCATTGTATTAAGCAGACGGCTATACGCCTGCATGATTTTAGGTTTTTTTCTATTTTGTCGCCGCTGCTTATACATAGCCGTCAAAATTTTCGGCACCAACAATAGCAATCTCATTTTCACTTTTAAGAGAAAATTCAATATCACTTTCTGATACAGGAATCTGTTTTGATTACATGCAATATTTGTAAACAAGTATTTAAGAAATTGACAGCTAGTCATTTAAAAACTCATAAAATTACGCTTTCAGAATACAAGTCCAAATTTGAGCATCAAATTTACAGAAATAGGTGTTCTTTCGTAAATGGTCTGCACAATTGGCGATGTCCGAATAACGCTATCTCTGAACAAAATTTGTGTATTCTGCACTCACCAATGAATAGAAAAAACAATGATTTATTTAAAAGTGAATTCAGCAATCTGATTACAAGTCAAGAGAATGATGCTATGGCCAATATTATCCATTTAGAAGGCATTAATTTTTCAGACAATTTTATATTGAAAGACCAAATTTTTAGAAAAAAAGTGTTGATCTCAAACTCAGTATTCTATTCTGATGTTTCAATGACTCGTGTTACATTTGAAAAGGGAGTTAATTTTAAGCATTGTGACTTCAAACAGACAGTTAACTTGACAAGAGTTAAGTTTTTAAAGTTTGCTGAGTTTGGCGAGTGTATCTTTCATAATCTCACAGTTTTTCAGAATATAACATTTAATGGAACGAGTTTTCATAATGCTGTATTTAAAAAACGTGGAGAATTTAATCGTTGCAGTTTTAGTAACTACACTTCTTTCAGAAATATTAAAACCCCTAATAAATCAAGCCTTATATCCTTTTATTATAATGGATTCACGAATAATCGTAATACTGAATTTGAATACAATGACATGTCAAAAGTTTCATTTATAAGAAGTGATTTAACATATGTGAAATTTGATGATGTAAAATGGCATAAGCCTAAATGGCCTTCGGCAAAAAGAAACTGCTTGATTAATGAATTTGTTAATTATTCCAATGGAAAGTCATTGCAAGAAAACCTGGGTATGGTAAAAGAACAATACCAATCTTTAAAAATGAATTTTGAAGAGAATCGCAATTTTGCAATGGCAGGTGATTTCCATTATGGAGAAATGGAATGCCAACGAAAGGCTGCTGGATTTTTCCGATTTTTGCCAACTTTAACTACTATTTATTGGGCAAGTTCAGGATATGGAGAAAAAATTAATAGAGCAGTTAGTACTCTTTGTATTTTACTTGCTATTTGGGTTATAAGTCACATGTTCCTTGGACTAAGGCCAAACTCATTAAACGCATACTATGAAGCTATAAATTATGAATTCAAATTTGATCTTACAAAAACAAATGCTTTTGCCAAAGACTCTATAAAGACATTGATCTACGTCTTAGAAGTGCTACTTAGAGAGGAGAAACCCAACAGAGTTTTTTCCCCGGTTACTAACCCAGATTCTTGGCTAAATGGAGATCTAATAAATAGTATTGGATTTATTTTAGTTTATCTTCAGGCCGTATTTCTTGGCCTAGCAGTTAAAAGAAAATTCCGTAGATAGTATCATGCATTGCGCTCTAAACAAAGGTAATTTAGTAGAAAACAAGAAATTAAATTTTAACATCTGGCTGGCGTGGGACTCACTGCGCTCGTTTGCAAGTTTCCCGTTTTGTGGTGGTGCAAAGTTCAGTGACTTCGTTGACTTTCCGTGGTGGAAATCCGCTCGCCCCACAGCCAGGTGTTATAAGCAAAACAATGTTAGAATAAATGATTATCTCAGAAACAAATAAACTGCCGAGCGAAACTTTGGCAGAAATATTGGATTTCATTCAATCATTCAAGACGAAAAAATTGAATGCTGCCATCAAAAAAAGCTGTGTGAAAGATCGAAAAGAAGAGTTAAATCAACTCAATAAGATATCCTTACTTCATTTAGATGATGAGTTCCCAAACTATAAAGTGCACTATCCGCATGGAGCATTATTTTATACCAGATACAATGGCTTTGGTTCTACGATTTGAGAAGACATTAAACAAGGAGGAATTCAAACATGAAGCATCAACCAATCAATCGGCGAAAATTTATTAAACGAGCGCTATCCTCTACAACCGTTGCTTTTGCGGCGCCAACTATCGTCAGCTCCTACGTTTTTGGCAAAAACAAACCAGGCGATACGATAACCATCGCGCAAATTGGCTGCGGCCGCATCGCCCGGGGGCATGACATGCCGGAAACCCTGAATTACGCTGAGGCACGCATCGTCGCTTGTTGTGATCCAGATTCGAAGCGGGCGGGCGAGGGAAAACAATTCGTCGAGAACTGGTATGCTGAGAAAAGGGGTAAGAAGAATTATGTGGATGTAAAAACGTATACGAATTATCAGGAGATGCTTCAGGATAAAAGCATTGACGCAGTGATCATTTCCACCCCCGATCACTGGCATGCGCAAATCGCGATCGAAGCGGCACTTGCGGGCAAAGATATCTATTTGCAAAAACCAGCTTCCCTTACCATCGAAGAAGGCCGGTTAATGAGTGACATCGTCCACCGAACCGGACGCATTTTTCAGATTGGCAGCCAGCAGCGATCGGCCAATCCCTGGCCGCAATTTAAACGGGCGTGCGAATTGGTGAGAAACGGCCGGATCGGTGAGCTTCAGACAGTCTATGTCGGCTTGCCCGGTGATCCCGGTGGTGAAGAAGAACTTGAAATGCCCATTCCGGCAAATCTGAATTATGACATGTGGCTCGGTTCAACTCCCAATGTGTATTACACCGAAAAACGGGTACACCCACAAGATGGCTACTCACGGCCAGGCTGGCTCCGGTGCGAACAATTCGGCGCAGGCATGATAACCGGCTGGGGAGCCCACCATATCGACACGGCTCACTGGGGCATGGATATGGAGTACAGTGGTCCTGTCGAGGTTGAGGCCGAAGCAGAATTTCCAAAACATGGTTTGTGGAATGTCCACGGCAAATTTAAAGCAACAGCAAAATATGAAAACGGCGTTACCATGCATTTGAGTGGCGATTACCCCAATGGAGTGAAATTTGTCGGCACCGATGGCTGGATATTCGTCTCCCGGGGTGCGCAGAAAGTCACCGCTTCCGATCCCGGTTCGCCGGAGGAAACATTAGAAGCGCTGGTGGCGAGCGATCCGAAAATTTTGGAATCACCAATTGGAGAGAACGAGATTCATTTGTACCACAGCGAAGAACAACACGGCAACTGGCTCGACAGTATCAAAACACGCAAACAACCGATTGCGAATGCAGAAATTGCTCATCGTTCGTGCTCGGCATGTCTGGTGAATCATATCGCCATGAAGCTGCCGAGAAAATTGCACTGGGATCCCGTAAAAGAGCGTTTTAAAAACGATGATGAAGCCAACGCGATGCTCAGTCGGCCGGGACGTTTTCCGTACGGTTCCAGGTTTGTATTAGATGGCTTTAAATGGTGATTTACTGGTTGTTTAGTTTACTTTGCATAATCAAAAAGAATCCGATAGATTTTTGTTCACTAATCACACGAATCTGCGCTAATCTTTTTTAAATCAATCGAGGAATATTGTAAACTAATCATTCGCGATATTAGCGCAATTCGTGAACAAAAATTTTGAAAACAACAAACGGCGAGTAAACTGGATGTATTGAGATGAGTAGTTTTACAAGAGGAGGAAGGAAAATGCTCAAACATTTTTTTTATATGTTTTTTATTTTAATTGCTGCACTTGCTTGCACTCAAAAAGAGAGCAAGACGATCTCCGTTTTAAAACCTGAAAAGAGCCCGGTTGATGCGCTCGTTGAGTTTTCAATTCCAGATGCATCCAAAGAAAACAAATCTTATAGTGCTTCCAACGGAAGTGAGGAATTTATACTCCAGGCAGCGCCGGCTTTATTGAACGGCGCTGGAAGCGAGGGGAATAGAAACTTCTGCGCAATTCTCCCTGCTGGAATAACTGGAGGAAAATATGCGATTCGTCCAGCTCAAACCGAACCGGTGTTCACTTTTAAAGAAAATGAACAAGGCCAGCTTGAAGTCTTTGAACAGAATAAACCTGTGCTCACGTACAATTTCGGGATGCAACTTGCCAACGATGCGCCGGAACGTTATCGTCGATCGGGTTACATCCATCCAGTGTACGATTTACAAGGCAATAGCCTGACAGATGATTTCCCTGAGGATCACTACCATCATCGTGGGATATCCTGGGTGTGGCCAAAAGTTTTTGTCGAGGGAAAAAGATACGATCTGTGGCATATTTATGGGATGCAGGCAGAGCTTCCGGGAATTCATCAGGTTTTTGAAAAATGGCTGACCAAAGAAACTGGCGCTGTATGCACAATTTTGCAATTAAAGAATTTCTGGGAATTGGAAGACTCTGGCGAGAAAGTAATGGACGAATGGGTTTCGATTCGTGTCTTTCGCACAACAGAATTTGGACGCGCTATTGATATCAGTCTAACGTGGAAGGCCCTTGCATCCATCGAATTCGAAGGGCAGACGAAAAAAGGATATGGTGGATTGAATTTTCGTTTTGCTCCTCGGGAACAAACAACGCTTTTCTCGCAAGAGGGAAATGAGCCGGATAGTGATCTGAAAAATTTACCGTGGGCAGATTTATCGGCTGTTTTCAATAACAGCGATCACTTTTCCGGAGCAGCAGTTTTTCAGCACAAAGACAATCCGGATTTTCCGGCCGGTTGGTGTTTGCGGCATTACGGCTTTTTGGGTATTGCCTGGCCTGGAGTGAATCGCGTTTCATTGAATCCGGGAGAATCGATTACCCTCAAGGCGCGCATTTGGATACATGAGGGAAATGCCACAGAGGGCATGTGCGAAGAAGCGTATCAGGCATTTCAAAATCCACCACAAATTACGTTGGATTGATATTTTTCGCTCTTTGTAAGGAAAGGTCTGAATTACAAGCCAAATAAATGGAATTTTTATCACACAACGGCGCAGAGATTCGCAGAGTTTTTTAAAAAAATTCTCTGCGTAACTCTGTTTCTCGGCGGCTCTGCGTTAGCATAAAATTTGTTTTGTTGTTGGCCATAAATTATGGTGTAATTCATATTGTTCGTTTAACATAGTTATATTTTTTATAACTATAGCTTGAATTTTATGTAACTACCCAGCCATTAGCGGACGCTGAGCTTGTCGAAGCGGGAGCGGAGCTACATCATGAGAGAAATGGGCCCTTCGACAGGCTCAGGGACCATTTCTCTCCAAGTCAGGCTGGATAGTTACAATTTTATTAAATCGTCATTCGGTCATGTTTTTAGGATGAATCCATCGTGGGTTGGTAAAAAGCGTTATGGATTCCCACCAAAAACATTGGTGGAATAATGAAAAGTCGAGGTTTCCATTTGAACACCAAATAACAGGGAAGCTGAAAAAATAATATGATGAATAAAAAAATTACTACGTTAGCACTAATTGCGTTCCTGCTTCTGATAATTTTTGTCGGGAAAAATTTTGCCTCGGAACTTTCAGCCTACTACCAAAAAAATCAGGACCCAGGCAAAATAGTAATTCTTATTGATAATAAAATCTTTACCTCCTACCGTTTTGCCGCAAATCAAAAATATCCCTATTTTTTTCCGGTAAATGGCCCGGCAAGTAACGTTTCATTGACAACAGACACAGGCGTTCCCTACAACCATCACCGGTCTTTATGGTTTGGATGTGATAAGGTAAATGGGGGGAATTACTGGCAGGAAGGAATTGACCGCGGACAGATAATTTCCCAAGGCCCGGTTATCGTGAAAAATGGCCCGGATTCCATTCAAATAAAGGACACTTGTGACTGGAAACAACCAAACGAAGCCCCTGTCCTGCGCGATACCCGCGATATAATCATCATGGCTCCCTCGGATAGCCTGCGATTCATCGATTTTTCCATAACTTTAGTGGCGCTGACGGACATTCATATTGACAAGACCAACCATTCGTTGTTATCGGTGAGAATGAAAAAGGCATTGTCCGTAGCAGAAGGGGGCACGCTGGTGAATTCAGAAGGGGAAACAGGAGAAAAAGAAACGGCTGGCAAAGAAGCACTTTGGTGTGATTACACTGGTGAACATTTTGGCATTGATGAAGGCATTACCATCCTGAATTCACCGAGTAATTTATGGAATCCCAGCAAATGGTTTACACGGGATTATGGCTTTTTCTCTCCCACAAATATGAATTTCCTGGAAGACGGGCTCAGTATAAAGAAGTCGGATTCACTGACATTTGCGTACCGCATTATCGTGCACGCCGGGAAATTAGATCACGCTGAAATTCAGAATCTTTATGAAAAGTGGATAGAAAACTGAGGTGAAGGAACGTTTCATGTTTTATGGCGAATCAATGTAAAACATGGTGGTTATAGACATATTTGTAGTGTGGACTCTAGTCTTCAAATAAACTCTGTTTGCCCGAAGCAAAGGTTAAAGCTTCACTACAAATATATCCATCCCTTCAACAATATTGATTTGCAAAAGAAAGGTCCGATAGCAGTCATTTTGCTTTGCCGGATTTCAGTTCAGCCGTTTCCTTTTTAGGCGTGCTGGAATCTCCACAAGCCTACGGTGGAAAGGGGGGATGCCGGAATTCGATAAAAAGCATCGAATCCGGCATGACTGCTTGAAGTAGATCATAGGACCAAACTTTTGCAAATTGCTTTAAGTGAAATAATAATGGAGAGTAGTTATGAAATTTATGCTTCGTATTGCACTAATCCAGTTTGCGCTCTTTCTCATGTTATCTTGTGATACAGAAAAGGATGCAGTTAATAATTTTACAGGAGGACAGGGTGAAGTGAAGCTCATGACAATAAACCCCGGCCATTTTCACGCCGGTCTGGTGCAAAAGACAATGTACGATCAAATATCGCCGGATGCCTATGTGTATGCACCCGCAGGGCCGGATGTTGAAGATCATTTAAATCGAATCGAAGGGTATAACAACAGAACACAGAATCCGACCCATTGGCGTGAGCATGTCTATCTCGGCGAGGATTTTTTCAACAAAATGTTGCAAGACAAGAAAGGCAATGTTTTAGTCACTGCAGGAAATAATAAAGAGAAGACCCAATATATAAAAGCAGCCGTTGATGCCGGAATACATGTCCTCGCCGACAAGCCGATGTGTATCGATGAAAACGGTTTTACGCTGTTGAAGGACGCATTTGCTTCTGCTGAAAAAAATGGTGTTTTACTCTATGATATCATGACCGAGCGCAGTGAAATTACAACACTGCTTCAACGTGAATTATCCTCGATTCCCGATGTGTTCGGCGAGTTGGAGGATGGTTCACCGGAAAATCCCTCCATTGTAAAGGAAAGTGTGCATCATTTTTTTAAATATGTTTCCGGCAATCCCCTCAAACGTCCAGCCTGGTTTTTTGATGTGACACAGGAAGGCGAAGGCATCGTCGATGTAACAACCCATTTGGTCGACCTGGTACAATGGGAAGGTTTTCCCGGGCAAATAATTGATTATAAAACCGACATCGACATGATCAGTGCAAAGCGGTGGCCGACCAACTTAACCCTTGAGCAATTTCAAAAAGTAACGCAATTAAATCAATTCCCGGATTACTTTTCACCATTGTTAGAAAATGGTCTTTTACCTGTTTATAGTAATGGTGAAATAGTTTATAAAGTAAAAGGTATTCATGCGAAAGTATCCGTTGTTTGGAACTACGAAGCTCCGGAAGGGGCAAAGGATACCCACTATTCCATCATGCGTGGCAGCACTGCGAATCTGATTATTCTCCAGGGAAAGGAACAAAATTTCCAACCGCAACTCTATGTCGAAGGTATAAATCAAGCCAATAAGTCGTCTCTGGAAAAAAGCTTGGAGAAAGCAATTCGTACCTTGCAGGACACATACCCGGGAATTGGATTAAAAAAAGATGACGAGAGATGGCAAATTACAATTCCTGAGGAACTACGTGTCGGGCATGAGGCGCATTTTGGACAGGTTATGGAAAGGTATCTCAGTTATTTGGTGGATGGGAAACTCCCCGAATGGGAAATCCCGAATATGATTGCAAAGTACTATGTCACGACCACGGCATTGAACATGGCCCGGAATAGTGAATAGTTTGATTATTAAAATTTAAGTTGAAGGAATAAAATGTCAGCTATTGGCAACGGCTCAACTGAGCGCTTATTAACAGAATCCGAAGTCCGTGCGATTTGTGAAAAGGCAGTCGCAGCGAAAAATTTCGATAACAAAAAAGTGCTTTTCATCATCCCGGATCATTCACGCACCGCGCCCATCGATTTGATGTTTCGCACACTTTACGATGTGCTCGCGGAGCGCGTGGCATTGTTCGATCTAATCGTTGCCCTTGGCACGCACCCACCCATGAGCGATGCGGCAATTTATCACCGCGTCGGTATTGCGGATAAAAGCGAGCACCAGACGAAATTCCCGAAAGCTCGTTTTTTTAATCATCACTGGAAAAATCCAGACAAGTTAACTGTCGCCGGTACCCTGACCGAAGACGATATTGCTGAGATTTCCAACGGTTTGCTTCGGCAATCTGTCGATGTTACAATCAATAAAATGGTTTACGATTACGATTCACTGGTCATCGTCGGTCCGACTTTTCCCCACGAAGTGGTTGGCTTTTCCGGTGGGAATAAATACCTGTTTCCAGGCATCGCCGGACAGGAAATTATCGACCTCTTTCATTGGCTTGGGGCGCTTATTACCAATCCGGAAATCATTGGTACCAAATACACGCCCGTAAGGGCCGTAGTCGATCGTGCTGCGGCTTTTTTGCCGATGGAGCGACTTTGTTTTAGTCTGGTTGTCAAAGGTTACGATCTGGCGGGTTTGTATTTCGGCACCCCCGAAGACGCCTGGGAATCCGCCTCCGATTTGTCCGATAAATTGCATATCATTTACAAAGAGAAACCTTTTAATTCCGTGCTCTCACGTGCGCCGGAAATGTACGATGATTTATGGACTGGTGGCAAATGCATGTACAAACTCGAACCAGTGGTCGCCGATGGCGGTGAGCTGATCATTTATGCGCCGCACATTAAAGAAGTGTCCGTCACCCACGGTGAGATTATCAAAAAAATAGGCTATCACACGCGGGATTACTTTCTTAGTAACATGGATAAATTTGCCGACATTCCTGGTGGCATCATGGCGCACTCGACGCATGTGAAGGGCATTGGCAAAATGGAAAACGGTGTCGAAAAACCGCGTGTGAATGTGGTGCTGGCGACGCAGATTCCGCCGGAAGAATGTGCAGCGATCAACCTGGGTTACCGCGATCCGAACTCAATCAATCCGGCAGATTGGGAAAATAAGGAGGACGAAGGTCTATTGTACGTCCCCAAAGCGGGGGAGATGTTGTACCGATTGAAAAAATAGTTTTAAAATAGAAAAACGAGTCGCTGAGACACGGAGATTCATACCAAAATGTAAATTGTCTCCATCTCTGCCAGCAGTTATTCCGGCAATCTTTTAGCCGGAATCCATAATTGTGTGATGAGGCTTACAGTGGATTCCCGATAAAAGCATTCGGGAATGACAAAAATAATATCGGATTGACTCCGTTTCAAAATACATTGGTGCTCCGCGAATTTGTATATCATTATTAAAAACAACTTTAAAATAAATGGAGTTCAAATATGAGTATCGAATTAAAAAAGAATTGCAAATACGCCTTGCTCGTTCCAACCAGCATGGGCACACGCCTTACACCAGTTAACGGACAACCTGTTCATTCCAGTGATACATTCGTACTTCGTGCGTCGAGCGCGGAAACGAATGTTGCCAGTGTTGCTTCCTATCTTGGGCTTCCGGTGAAAGTACTGACAACTTTCGTCAAGGGTAGTCCATTTGCCCGCTTCATCAAGGATAATCTCGCCAGCCGGCACATGGATTATGAAGGTCCGGATGTTGACAAAGGCGGGCCCTGGGGATATCGCCACCAAATCAATATTGCTGACAGTGGTTATGGCTCCCGCGGGCCACGTGTCGACAACGACCGGGCGGGTGAAGTTGGACGTACGCTTAATGTGAAAGATTTTGACCTCGACCGGATTTTTGGTGAGGAAGGCGTGCAGATTGTCCATCTCTCCGGTTTAATTGGGGCATTATCCCCGAATACAGGTCAATTCTGTCTCGAGCTCGCCCGGGCAGCGAAAAAATACGGTACCCGTATCTCCTTCGATCTCAATTTCCGGGCCACATTCTGGAAAAATCGTGAAAAGGAGCTGAAGGAAATTTTTACCGAAATCGCCAGCTTGTCGGATATTCTCGTTGGCAACGAAGAAGATTTTCAATTATGTCTTGGTATCGAAGGGCCGGAGGCTGGTGGAAAAGATTTGGCAGCAAAAATCGACAGTTTTAAAGTGATGATTAACCGTGTGAAAGAATCTTATCCCAATGCCTCCGTTTTCGGGACAACCTTGCGTGAAGTCGTGCATACAAATCACCACTTGTGGGGTGCAATCATGGCGGAAGGCGATAACTGGCACGTTGTGGAACCCCGTGACATTCACGTTCTCGACCGTATCGGTGGCGGTGACGGTTTCGTCGGTGGTATGCTCTACGCTATTTTGAAGGGTTGGGAACCGGAAAAATGGGTGCAATTCGGTTGGGCAACAGGCGCACTTGCGACTACACTCATCACCGATTATTGTGAGCCTGCAGATGAAGACCAGGTCTGGAGTATCTGGGCTGGCAATGCCCGCGTGAAACGGTAGTCAATAGCCAATATTCAAAATTTACCAACCAGCTGTATGAAACTGGGTTTCTTGCGTTTCCGTTTATAATTGAATACTACTTGGCAAAATTGATAGTTTGTGATAAGCCGGCAATACCCTGATTCGGTAAATGAAAACATGGAGCTGCGCCATTTGAAAGTCCAACCTTCGCTCAACCTGTTCTCCATTGAACAAATAGAATATGTTCACAAGAACACACTTAAGCTTTTAGAAAAAACAGGCGTTCGTGTCGATTCCGAACAGGCGCGAAATACATTTTTGCGCGCAGGCTGCAAAAACCTTGGTGACGCACGCGTAGCCATTCCCGGAGAGATTATCGACGCCGCCATCGAGACAGCGCCTGCGTCCATCGATATTTTCAACCGCCGAGGGGAAAAAGCTTTTACATTGGGAGAAAATCAGCCCTGTCGCTTTGGTGTTGGTGTCACCAACCTGTGGTGGGAAGAGCCCGAAACCAATGCCATTGTGCCTTTCAGTCGCAAGCATGTTGTTCAGGCCTGCCGGTTGGCGGAACGACTCACCCACTACGATGTTGTTTCCACGCCCGGTGTTATTCAGGATATGCCCACAGAAGTCAGTGAATTGTACGCCACTTTGGAGATGATCGCCAACTGCGAAAAACCGCTTGTGCTGCTGGTCGCGGAGGCGGATGCGTTTCGTAAATCGCTGGATTTGGCACAGCATTTATGCGGTGATTTAGCCGAATCGCCGTTCATCATACCGTATTTTAATCCGGTGACACCGTTGGTTTTGAATGCAGAAACCAGTGAGAAGGTCCTCCTTGCGGTGGAGCGTGGCCTGCCAATTATTTACTCCAATTACGGCATGGCCGGCGCCACAACGCCAATCACGGCTGCCAGTGCATTGGTGACGCTCAATGCGGAACTGCTTGCTGGTCTGGTGTACACCCAACTACTTAAAAGCGGTGCGCCGGTCATCCTCGGCAGCCTGCCCGCCATGTTTGACATGCGCAACATGACCTCGATTTACACACCGCAAACCATGCTGCTTAATCTCGCCTGTGCTGAAATGATGGCTTACTACAAAATCCCCCACGCCGGCACCTCGGGCAGCGGCCCGGGCTGGGGTGCCGACCTATCCGCCGCCGGCGCTTTGTGGATGAACCATTTAACGAGCTGCATGGGCAAAGTGGGCTTGGCGCCCTTCGTTGGCGGCAACTTCGATTCCCTTGTATTTTCCCCGGCTAAGGTTGTCTACGCCGATGAAATCATTCGCCAGACGTGTCTTTTCCAGCAGGGAATATCGTTGAACGATGAAACCATCGCTTTGGAGCAAATCGAGGATATTGGGCCAGGAGGTAATTTTCTCGCTTCCGATTTAACGCTCCGTCTGTTCCACGAAATGAATGCGCAAAATAATGCCATCTGGCCGGGTTATTCGCTGGAGAACTGGCAAGCCAAAGACGCCCCAAAAGCTGATGCGGTTTTGAAGCAGCGCGTGCTTGAAATAATGGTAAATTTGCAGCCGCCTGCGGATCATGAGGCGTTGATTAAAAAAGGGGAGGCGTTTATTGGAACGCGAGGTTGAGTGCGATATTTTGTAGCAGTTTTCTGATAAGAGATGTGCACAATTCATGAAATATTTGGGCATGTTATTCTCAGAGTAATCATATTATCTTTTCAATTTACATTATCGAGTTTGTAAATATTTGTTATCATAAAAAAAAATCGCACTATAGCTGAAAAAAATCTATATACTTAAGAATAAAAGAAACATCAATGCAAAATGCATATGACTAAGAAATATATCAAATCCAAACAACGTGTTGCTGATCACGGAGAGGTTTTCACACCAGATTGGCTGGTTGAAGCGATGCTTGACCTTGTTAAAGACGAAACAGAACGGATAGACTCGCGTTTCCTGGAACCGGCGTGTGGGAGCGGCAACTTTCTCGTCAAAGTTCTGCAACGCAAACTTGCAGCAGTTGAACTCAAATTTGGCAAGTCCGAATTTGAAAAGCAGCATTACGCCCTGCTCGGCCTGATGTGCACGTACGGGATTGAACTGCTTGCCGACAACATCGCTGAGTGTCGGGCAAATATGCTTGAAATTCTTGCCGGTTATTTGCAGCTTGAAGAGTCGGACGACATCTATCAAGCGGCGTCGTTTGTGCTGTCGCAGAATCTTGTCCACGGCGATGCCCTGAAGATGCGCACCCACGACGATAAGGCAATTACGTTTGCAGAGTGGGGTTACTTAGGCAAAGGAAAATTCCAACGCCGTGATTTCCGACTTGACACCCTCAGGCAGTCCTCAGCCTTTAGCGCGGAAGATTCACTCTTTGCCCAACTTGGTAAACATGAGATTTTCTCGCCAATAAAAACATATCCCCAAATGACGATCCGCCAACTTGCAGCAGCTTCACAGGAGGATAAATGAGCACGCAAGCCAGTTTTGCCCTGCGCGGCCGCAACCAGGATGTACTGACGTGTATTGCCAATCTCTCGAACGAAAACGAACGAGGCCACACCATGAATCGTCTGGCACTCGCCCCAAAGGGGCATCCTGTGAAAGCCCAAGGCAACGCCTTGGGAAAAGGCCACATCACATTAATCAGCCCTGAAGGGGCGTAATCACATGCCACAATCCCTTGCACAAATTCTCGCGCATCTGGTGTTCTCGACGAAGAACCGGGAGGCGGTGCTGGCCGACGACATCCGCGATGAACTTCACGCCTACATCGGCGGCATTGTGAAGAACCAAAAAGGCACGCTGCTCAAGGCTGGCTCGGTCGCTGACCATATTCATTTGCTTATTGCGCTGCCACGCACTTGCGCACCCGCCGATCTTGTGCAGGAGATTAAGACCGGCTCGTCCAAATGGCTGAAAACAAAGGCGGATTGTTACGCGCGCTTTCACTGGCAGGGTGGTTACGGCATTTTCTCAATCAGCCCGTCCCAGCGCGGGGCGCTTGAAAAATACATTGGCAATCAGGCGGAACATCACCGGGCGGTGACGTTTCAGGATGAATACCGGCGTTTGCTGGATAAATATGATATCGAATACGATGAAAAATATGTGTGGGATTGAACGGCGTTGCGCCCTTTCAGGGCTTGGTTGGTTTTCGGATATTTACCCAGGGCGATGCCCTGGGCTTTCGCATTCAGCCCCTTTGGGGCCTATAAACCCAATTACGAAGTCGTCGAATGAGTAGACAGGCCGGTTTTGCCCTGCACGGCCGCAACCCGGACGTGTTGACATGCATTGTCAAAATCTCGAACCAAAACGATCGAGGCCAAACCATGAATCATCTGAAAGTTGCCCCAACGGGGCATTCTGTGATAGCCCAAGGCAACGCCTTGGGAAAAGGCCACATCATATTCACCAGCCCTGAAGGGGCGCAATCACATGCCGCAATCAGCCCCTTCGGGGCATATAAACCCTATTTCGAGGTCATCGAATGAGCACGCAAGCCGGTTTTGCCCTGCGCGGCCGCAACCCGGATGTGCTGACGTGCATAGCCAATCTTTCCAATGATGAAGTTTTTACACCACCGGCGTTTGCAAATCGCATGTTGGACACGCTGGCCGAGGCATGGGCTGCGGATAACGATGGCGTCAATATCTGGGCAGACAAGCAGGTAAAATTTCTCGACCCGTGCACGAAATCCGGTGTTTTCCTGCGCGAAATCACCAGCCGTCTGACCAGGGGACTTGCGGACGAAATTCCCGATCTGGAAGAACGCGTCAATCACATTTTGACAAAGCAGGTGTTTGGCATTGGCATAACGCACCTCACCAGCCTACTTGCCCGGAGAAGTATCTACTGCTCAAAGCACGCAAACGGCCAGCATTCTATTGCGAAAAACTTCAAAGACGATTCAGGAAATGTCTGGTTCGAGCGAATTGAACACAATTGGAGGGGCACCAAATGTGAGTTCTGTGGTGCGCCGAAAGCGATTTTAGACCGTGATACAGAGCTTGAAAACTATGCTTATGCTTTTATTCATACCAGTGATATAAAGGCTCGTATTGCCGAGCTGTTTGGAGGAGACATGCAATTCGATGTGATTATAGGAAATCCACCTTATCAGATGAAAGGGGGCGCAGGGGGATCAAGCGATTCATCCATCTATCACCTATTTGTAGATCAAGCAAAAAGCCTTGCGCCAAAGTATTTGTCGATGGTGGTTCCTTCCCGTTGGCTTGCAGGTGGACGCGGACTTGATGAGTTTCGAAAGGAAATGCTCAATTCACAGAAACTTTTTAAGTTGGTCGACTTCCCTGTCTCAAGAGAAGTATTTCCAAACGTCGAAGTCAAAGGTGGTATTTGCTATTTCCTATGGTCAGAAACACATAATAGTTCATGCGATGTCACGATAGTCCGTGGGGACGAAGAGGCATTTTCAACACGACAACTTGATGAATTTGATGTATTTGTTCGCCATCCTTTAT
The DNA here is from genome assembly GCA_020633655.1 of Deferribacteres bacterium. Lineage (GTDB taxonomy): Bacteria > Zhuqueibacterota > Zhuqueibacteria > Zhuqueibacterales > Geothermadaptataceae > Bioreactorimicrobium. Next base: position 531,357 of record JACKDF010000003.1, on the reverse strand, counting down.
CTGTGAGCATCTTACGCAAAGTTTTAAAGGCCGGCGAGCAGTCCATCACCAACATCTTAACTGCAGACACCCCCTTCGGAATCGCGACAAACTTTGAAGGATTTCATAACGAAAAGAGATCTGGAGATATAATGCTCCACTACGTTCGAACAGGTAAACGCTACACTGGGTTTGTTCCACGGAGTGCAATTAGCAAGAATGTCGACCTCATTGACAAATGGAAAGTGCTTGTTCCCAAAGCAGGTTCAGATGGTGGCCAAAAAATTCCAGACTATGTACTCGGCAAGCCTTGGTTGAGTCCACCACCATCTGTTGCTACTCAAACCTTCCTCGCATTCTATGTGACAAGTGAGGATGAAGCACAAAGCATTGAGTCTTATTACTGCACCAAATTTTTCAGACATCTTGTTTCTCTGCGTAAACTCACACAAGACGCACTGCGACCGATGTATTCATGGGTTCCAGTTCAGGTATGGGATAGAATTTGGACAGACGAAGCTCTTTACAAAAAATACGATCTCACTTCTGAAGAAATTGACTACATCGAAAAAGTAATCCGTCCACTGGAAATTCAATTGAGTCTATTTAATGAATAAAACCATCGAAGAAATCCTCGCCCCAAAGCCGGAAGTCCGGCCGCGCATCTACGCCTATTCCATTGATGATGCGGCACATAAAGGGCTTCTCAAGGTCGGCCAGACCACGCGTGAAGTGAAGCAACGCGTTGCCGAACAGGTTAAAACAGCCGCCATCAAAAATTATAAAATTGAACTCGATGAACCGGCTGAACGGGACGATGGCAGCATTTTTTCGGATCATGAGCTGCGGGCAGCCCTCGTCGCCAAAGGTTTCGAAAATGTTGAATTGGAATGGGTGCGCTGCTCGGTTGCGGATATTAAAACAGCGCTCACCGAACTGCGCACCGGTCAGCGTTTCACCGGCACGCATCACGAGACGTTTTCCATGCGCCGTGAGCAAGCCAAAGCAGTCACTAAAACTCACGCCTATTTCCACTCCATCTGGTCGGAAGACATGCACGCGGTTCCGCGCTTTCTCTGGAACGCAAAGATGCGGTTTGGCAAAACATTTACCACCTACCAACTGGCAAAAAAACTCGGCGCAAAGCGGGTTCTGGTCGTGACCTTCAAACCAGCCGTGGAAGATGCGTGGCGCACGGATCTGGAATCACATGTGGATTTTGACGGCTGGCAATACCTTTCGCGCTCCTCCGCATGCGACCCGACGCAGATCGATAAAAGAAAACCGGTTGTCTACTTTGGCTCATTCCAGGATCTGCTGGGCCGGGACAAAGCAGGAAACATCAAGCCCAAAAACGAATGGCTGCATGCCGTGAATTGGGATCTCGTGGTTTTTGATGAATACCACTTTGGCGCGTGGCGAGAGACGGCAAAAGAGCTGTTCGAAGGGGAAGAAGAAGCGGTCGCCAGAAAAGAAACCCAGCTGGAGTATACCAATGAACTCGAAGGAATAAACGTCGATCTCGGCGAGCTTTCGGAGAAAGAAAAAGAATTTCTTCCCATCACCACCAAAGCATATCTCTATCTCTCCGGCACGCCTTTCAGGGCGCTTGCCACAGGCGAATTCATCGAAGAACAAATTTTCAATTGGACCTACACCGATGAGCAAGGCGCCAAGGAAAAATTTGCGGCGCAACACCCGAACAAGCGAAATCCTTATAACGCGCTACCGCAAATGCGTCTGCTCACGTACCAGATGCCGGACGAACTTTTGGCGATTGCCAGCGCCGGCGAGTTCGACGAGTTCGATCTCAATGCTTTTTTTGAAGCATCAGGCCGAGGGCGACACGCGCAGTTTAAACACAAAAACGATGTGCAAAAGTGGCTGGACATCATCCGCGGTGGCTACAGGCAAAAGACCATTGAGCACCTGAAAACCGGAACGAGGCCGCCTTTTCCATACTCGGATGTGCGCCTTTTGCCGTATCTTCAGCACGCATTCTGGTTCCTGCCAAATGTCGCCGCCTGCTATGCTATGGCTAATCTACTGGCCGAAAAACAGAACACTTTTTGGCACGATTACAAAGTCTTGGTCGCAGCAGGCTCTTCGGCCGGTATTGGGCTCGATGCATTACCGCCCGTGCGCAAAGCCATCAGGAGTGGCTTCGAAACCAAGACCATCACGCTCTCGTGTGGCAAGCTCACCACCGGCATCACCGTGCCACAGTGGTCATCTATTTTGATGCTTCGCAATCTCCAGTCACCGGAAACCTATTTCCAAGCCGCGTTCCGCGTGCAATCGCCGTGGATGATCAAGAATCCCAACGGAGACAACCCGAACGAAGAGGACATCCTAAAGCCTGTCTGTTTCGTATTCGATTTCGCGCCCACACGAGCGCTGAGACAACTTTCTGAATATGGGATTGGCCTGTCGCCCAACGAACCGAACCCTGAAAATGCCGTCAAAGATCTCGTCTCGTTCCTGCCTGTTTTAGCCTACGACGGTGCAAATATGACACAGATTGATGCCGGTGGCATTCTCGACATCGCGATGGCAGGGACATCAGCGACACTGCTGGCTCGCAAATGGGAAAGCGCACTTCTCGTCAATGTCGATAATAACACCCTGCGCCGCATTCTTGATAATCCTGAGGCAATGGCCGCTGTTGAGCGCATCGAAGGCTGGCGAGCACTGGGTGATAACATCATTGAAATGATCATCAACAAAAGTGAGAAAGTTAAGGAGCTCAAAAACAAGGCCAAGGGCGGTGACTTGACACCGAAGCAGAAAAGAGAACTTACTGCTGAGGAAAAAGAGTACAAATCCAAACGTAAGCTGATTCAGGAAAAACTGATCAAGTTCGCAACCCGCATTCCGGCGTTCATGTACCTGACAGATTTCCGTGAAAACACCTTGCAGGATGTGATCACCAAGCTTGAACCTGAACTGTTTCTCGCTGTCACCGGACTCACCGTGCAGGATTTTCACCTGCTTGTGAGACTCCGCGTATTCAACACTGAACAGATGAACCAAGCTGTTTTTGCTTTCCGCCGCTACGAAGACGCGTCACTGCGTTACACTGGGATCGAGAGCCATGAAGGGCTGACTCATTATGGGCTGTATGATACGGTCGTTGCGAGGGAGTGAAATGCACTGTACAGACAGCATTCGTAGCTAATCAAACATCTAACACGCTTAAGATCAAATCAATAATTCTAATTTTTTTGCCTTGTCGCATGTTTAAAATAATAATTTTGCCTAATTGGACACATTCAGGAAAAATACTCAAGCCAAATTCATGAAAAATAGACAATGGTCTTTTGATTATGTGCATCAGTTTCTATGTAAGCAGTTGTGCATATGATTTCTACGGCTGGTTTAAAAAAGAAAGATCACCATGATGATTCCAAATAAATTCACATTTTTCTGCAATCTCATCTTATCCCTTACCCCATTTTCATACGCTCCAGGCCATGTAATGGAAACAACGAAACCTTTGTTCTCCTCCGTATTCATTTCTGACTCTCGAATGGATGCTCTAAAAAAAGCAGTAATTGAGAAACGAAGTCCTGTCTATACTGCGTTCGAGGCGTGCCGCATGCATGCGGACCAAAACCTTGATCGTACGCCTTCAGTGCCCAAACAATGGTATGTCCCCGGGTACTACAACGATGCCGAAGGCCACAAAAATGCGAAAAATGGATTGCGGGATGAGGCAAATGCCGCTTACGCGATGGCCCTTTGCTACCGCGTAACGGGGCAGGAGAAATACGCTCGATCTGCGGTACGCATTATCAATGCCTGGGCTACGGAAATAGAATCCATGAGTCGCAAGGACGATTCAATGCTCTCCTTCAGTTATCACTTTCCTGCACTAATCTTTGCGGCGGATCTCCTCAGGGATGAAATCAGCCTTTGGCCAAAGGAACAGCAGGAGGTGTTTTCCGAATTTTTGCGGAACAAGGCGCTCCCCATGAATACCATGAGCCGGGAGAACAACTGGGGCAATTGGGGTTTGGTGCTTGCTGTCTCCTGTGCGGCATTCCTGAAAGATGAAGTGCTGTTTGCTGAGTGCGCAGAAAGATGGAAGTACTTCATCGAGCATCAAATTGCTGCAGATGGCCATCTCCCGCATGAAGTGAAGCGCTCCGAAGGAATGCGTGGCATTTGGTATTCACATTTCTCCCTCATGCCGCAAACAATCGCCGCAGAGATCCTTCGAGTCAATGGAATGGACTTGTATGATTACACATCCCCCAGTGGTCACACCTTGAAACAAGCTTATGAAAAAATTGCCGGGTGGACGCGGAAACCGGATGATTTCCCTTATTGGAAAGGCGATCCAGTGAAACTGACAGGCGTGCGTTATTTCTCCTATTTTGAAATTTTAAACGCCCATTGGCCCAATGATGACGCGGCAGCCCTGCTTACCGAATCGCGCCCAATGACAGCGACACATTCTGCCCCCTTTCTGACCTTTACCCACGGAATCTCCCTTTTAAAATAACCACATTGTTTAGCCATTTTATCATAAGAATAGAACACGGATATAACTGATTAACTATAACGATTTCCAAAAATAATGTCCGGTAAATGTCATACCCGAATGCTTTTATCGGGTATCCACTTTTGTTTTTTTATCCTGGCGTGGATTCCGTCTAAAAGCATGACGGAATGACGAAGTATAAATAATTTAGACAGTACTTTTGCATTTCATTTTGGCGTGATTGAATATTATATTGGCGCGATAAGATAGATGGATTTGTCCTGGATTGGATTATATTGTGCCCGTCCCATCAAAACTCATAATGAATAAATCAAGGAGTACCAATGCATACCCCACAACAATCTATTAACCTGACAAACGATATTAAAATGCCGATGGTTGGATTCGGCACTTACCTTATTAAAGACGAAGACGCGCCGTCCCTGGTGCAACAAGCCATCAAATCAGGCTACCGGCATATCGATACAGCGGAAGCCTATGGGAATGAGCACGGTGTCGGTTTGGGAATCAAAATGGCGATTGAAGCGTTGGGAATGGCACGGGAGGATATCTTTGTCACGACAAAACTCTATCCCGGCAACGCAGCCTGGGGACAAACGGTAAAATCCTATGATATTACTATCGAGTCTTTAAACGCGAGTTTGGCCCGGCTGCAAATGGATTACGTCGACCTGTATTTGATTCATGCGCCTTTTGCCGGCTCCCAGCGACTCGAACAATGGAAGGCCTTCGTCGAACTGCAGCGGCAAGGTAAGGTGCGTGCCATTGGTGTCAGCAATTTCAATGAAACCCACATTGAGGAAATTAAAGCTGCCGGATTGCCAATACCAAACGCCAATCAAATCGAGCTGCATCCGTGGTCGCAAAAGCCGGAATTAGTCTCTTACTTAAAGCAGAACAACATTGGTATTATTGCTTATAGCAGTCTTGTGCCGCTTGCAAGCTGGCGTGCTGTCGAAGGGCAGGCAAGTGCCAAGACGGAACAGATGAAAGCTGACGGTGCAGTTGTGGATTCGCCGTTCAAGACAATGGCGAAAAAATATGGTGTGACAGAAGCCCAGGTTCTTCTGCGCTGGGGCATTCAGAAAGGTTATGCTGTTTTGCCCAAAAGCGGCAACATAGAACGAATTCGACAAAATAGTGATTTGTTCGGCTTTGCCATCGATGAAGTGGACATGGCAACCATGGCAAAGATGGATAGGGGAGACGGCGTTGCCTGGCGTTCGGGCGATCCGACAAGAGATGTGTAATTTAATAAAAACGCATCGGCCGACAGATAAAATTTGAAAGCTATGTTAAACGAACAATATGAATTACACCATGAATTATGGCCAACATGAAAAACAAAATTTAGTCTAACGCAGAGCCGCCGGGAAGCAGAGTTACGCAGAGAAAATATTTTTAAAAGCTCTGCGAATCTCTGCGCCTTTGCATCTCTGCGTTTTAAAAATTCCATTTATTCGGCTCGTAATTCAGACCTTTCCTTAAACAGAGCGAACATTTTTTCAGTGTCCAATCGCGTTGTATATTTTGTCTTTTTTTATATCTTTGTTAAAGAAATTCTAACGGTTTAATTTAAAATTGTAGACGCTAGCACTATAGTCATGTACGGCAATCAGAGCAAAATGCTATTTGGGTCCATATACTTTTTTAGAACATCCGGAAGATTTGAACCGCATAGCTTACTTGCTGCACTGTCCTGGCCCGAAAAGTATCAGCGTTGAAATACACAAGAAAGTTATGCTTAATTTATTGATCGGAATCGCAATTTTCCAATGTACTTTTTTCGCAGTTTTTCTTGTTAGCGGAAAAAGAAGAAAAAACTACTCGAATCGATTCCTGTCATTTTTGTTGATTTCACTCGTCATTGCTTTTATTGATCATTATTACCAGGCGAATTTTAATGTTCTCGAATATCCACAATATCTATTCGTCTTCAATTTCTCCGCTATTTTTACAACACCAATACTCCTGCTTTATACAAAATCAACCCTGGATCCGAATTTTCGATTCAGCTCAAAAAATATACTCTATTTTGTTCCAGGTTTTTCATTTATACTATTTTTTATTTTTGATTATCATATTCTTTCTTTCGAAGAAAAAATCCACTATATACAAGACATTCCAGCAAATTATCTTGTTGCCTATTTCATCCCAATTTTTGGTAATCTGTTGAGTTTTGCATTTGTCATTCAATGTATGCGCCTAGTTTACGGTGTCAGCTCGCAACTATCCCGTAAGCAAATACCCGAAATAAAACACATTCGTATTATCATGTTTTTGCTTTTAAGTTTGTTGATCTTTTTTATAACGACAGCATTCAATATTCTTTTTGATGAGATATTGCATAATGCTTTTGCTTATGAGTACGTTGTCATCGCTGAAGTTTTTTCATGGTTTGCTTTTTCAATTGTTCTGATTTATCACGGTTTGACAACGCCTGGTTTATTTCTTCCACAAATGATAAAAATTAAATATGAGAAATCTGTTTTAAAAGAATCCGATAAGCATATTTTTAGGGATAGATTGAATGAATACATGCTCATTGAACAACCGTTTCTAAATCCTAAGCTTAATCTAAATTCGCTTTCCCAAAAGACGAACATCCCGCCCAAATATCTTTCACAAATTATAAATGAAGAAAAGGGGTTGAATTTTTTTGATTATATTAATTACTATCGTGTCGAAAATGTCAAGCAGCGATTAAATACGGGGGAACATCATTCTCGTGTAATTCTCAGTATCGCCCTTGATGCCGGCTTCAATTCTAAAGCTGCTTTTAACCGCGCCTTTAAAAAAAATACTGGAATTACTCCATCGCAATACATTAAATCGATAAAATAAAGATATAAAATTGGTCTACCTTTCCGAATCTGCCACGCTTTGTGTATAATTTTTTCATTCTTTTTTTAGCAAGATTAAAAAAAACAGACGAGCACCTTTTATGTTACTGTCCCCAAAATTTGCAAAAAAGGAGAAATTAAAATGCAAAGTAAAGCTATTATGCAACTCGTAAAAATCATCATTCTGTTTAATCTGCTGATTTATTCGTTGAGCGCTAAAGATCCTGAACTCCTGACTCAAGTTAAAATAACAACACCTCTAGGTTTGCCGCTTCTTCATTTAAACTTCGCAAACGGTAAGACCGGCCAATTCATCCTTGATACCGGATTTGATATCAATGTAATAGACGCTTCTTTCGTTCGTGAACTCCATCTGAAAGTAGAAAATCCACAAAAGGTGCTGCAACCAGGCGGGTATATCGAAATGGGTGAAATTAAGGAATTCTCTTTCCAACTCGGTGATATAATCGTTGACAAGCTAGGTGCACAGTCGGCACCTCTTGCCCAATTAGCGCAATTTATCGGGGTAAAGTTTCACGGAATTTTGGGTCATCAATTTATTGAAAGATACATTTTGCGGTTGAATTACGAGGATGGTGATATACTCGTTTATTCGTCAAACGATGAGTTTCCTGCAGAAGACTATCGTGTTGTGCCTATTCGCATTGTCAAAGGAGAAGTGCTCATGCCTTTCTCCATCCGGCAGTTGCGCGATAAAGGGTATTCAGCAGAAATCAAGCTTGATACAGGCAGCATCGATGGGATTGCTTTTGCTTTAAATTTTTATGAAGATGCAAACCTTGAAAAAAGTGCGCCTAATTATCTGAAGACAATAGGTGTTGGTGGTGGAGGAACGACAATAGGGAGAGTATTCAAAATCGATCTGCTCAATTTTGCATCAACTCAATACCGAAGCCTTATTGCCGGTGTTACTATCGAAGCAGCCGGAACTGAAAGACGAGAAAATGCCGGTACCATGGGAGCAGCAATTCTTGCCCGGCAAGATTTAATCCTCGATTATGCACATGAACGAATCATGCTTGGTTCCGTTTACGAAAAACCTGTTGGATTACCAGATGATAACTCTGGCTTATTCATTATCGAGCCCGAAGGTAAAAAAGTCGTCTTTCAGGTATATGAGAACTCACCTGCCATAGTAGCCGGACTACAGTCTGAAGATGAAATCCTTTCAGTAAATGACAAAGACGCTGCAGCCTATTCGCTCGATGAAATTTACCGAGTGATACGTGGTGATACAGGCAAGAGCGTGAAACTGACGTACAAACGAAACGGCGTAATAAAAACGACACAACTTGTTTTGCAAGATTTGTTTACGAAGCAGTAATATGATGCTGCATACGAATTCATCACACACTGTAAAGGAGAACAAGCAGAAAATTGTGATGAATTCTCGTGTTAATAGAGAACGTAGTATCCGATTCCTTCTTAATTTAGTTGATGAAGGATGTTGCAGAAATGGAAACGATGGATAGTGGATATGTCGTTGCCTGACGTATAGGAGATCCAACGAAGGATGCATGAATTAATGAAAATGCGTCAACAGGCAGGCAAAAATCGTAATACAAACTTAGGTGCATGCGATGACACAAATCTTTAGCAAAAAATACAATCTCGATAAAGGCTTACCGGTCTTATTGAAAAATCTGGGCATATCAACGCAGGATGTTTTGCGCTCTGCCCGATTGCCGTTGGATCTTCTGCTTCGCAAAACACCTCTGGTCACCGCAGAAGAATATTATCGTTTTTGGGAGGCGCTGGGGCAGGCATCGAAGGACACACCAGACTTTGGCGTGCGATTTGCTAAAACGGTCAGCACGAACACGACGGCCCCGGCAATTATTGCATTTCTCAGTAGCAGTAATTTGAATAGTGCACTCACACGTATTGCCCATTACAAGCCTGTTGTCGCCCCGGTGCGCATGTTTGTTGAACAGCATGATGGGCAGACAAATTTTGCTTTTACAGGATTATTTCAGGATGGTTCGCTTCCCATGCTTTTCGTCGCCTTTGAACTTGTATTCTGGATTGAACTTGCCCGCATTGCAATCCGTGAGCAAATCATACCCTTACGCGTTCACTGCAATGTCAATTTACCTGACATGGAAAAATACGAATCCTTTCTAGGGACAGCTATTGTAAAGGATGAAGTGAACAGGATCACATTTTCCGCGACAGATGCGCAGAAACCATTTCTCACTGTAAATCATGGCATGTGGTCGATTTTAAAACCGGCGTTCGACAAACGCATGGAAGACTTGCGGCTGGATGCTTCTTTCCGTGATCGCGTGCGTGCGTGTCTGCTTGACATGCTGGCCAGTGGCCGGTACTCGATGTCTTGTGTTGCCTCAAAATTAGCCATCAGCAGCCGCACTTTGCAGCGCCGACTGTGGGAAGAAGGCACAACTTTTCAGAAAATACTCGATGAACTGCGCGAAGAGTTGGCAAGTCATTATCTCTCCACAACCGACTACACCAGTACAGAAATTTCGTTTTTGCTTGGATATGAGGAACCGAATTCGTTTTTTCGTGCATTCCGTTCATGGACCGGCCAAACACCTGAAATTGTTCGTGCCAATAGCGTTACATAGTAGAACTTCAAGTGAACGGTGGGGCTGGGGATATTCCTTGCTCAATTCTGGTCAAAACAATAATTCAATATTAAAAATAATAGAGGGAAAAATGAAAACGGTAAAACTCGGTCAACAAGGCCTGCAGGTTCCTGCTGTTGGACTTGGCTGCATGGGGATGTCGGAATTTTATGGTCAATCTAATGATGCACAAAACCTGAAACTGCTTGATGAAGCTTTGGACATCGGCTGTAATTTTTGGGATACTTCGGATATGTACGGTCCGTTCACCAACGAAGAATTACTTGGAAAAGCCATGGCGAATCGCCGGGAAAGGGTCATTCTGGCGACAAAATTTGGCATAAAACGTGGTGAAGATGGTGGCTGGCTGGGGACGAGCGGTTCACCGGAGTACGTCAAAGCCGCCTGTGATGCTTCACTGACGCGCCTGAAAACCGATTATATTGACCTTTACTACCAGCACCGACCTGATCCGAAAGTTCCCATTGAAGAAACGGTCGGAGCAATGGCGGACCTGGTTCGGGAAGGTAAAATACGCTACATCGGTCTGTCTGAGGCCAGTGCTGAAAATCTGGAAAAAGCTAACCGTATCCACCCCATCTCCGCATTACAAACAGAACTTTCGCTCTGGTCGCGGGATGTTGAAGAAAGTATCTTACCCAAAGTACGGGAGCTTGGGATTGGCTTTGTTGCTTATAGTCCTCTTGGACGGGGATTTTTAACAGGTGCCATTAAAAAGCGCGATGATCTCGAAATGGGGGACTGGCGGTTGAGTAATCCTCGATTTAGTGAAGAAGCGATTGCCAATAACCAAAAACTTGTCGAAAAAATCCGTGACTTCGCAGACAAAAGAGGCGTTACTCCTTCACAAGTGGCATTAGCCTGGGTGCTTGCACAGGGTGAGGATATCGCGACCATTCCGGGAACGCGCCGCTCGAAATATTTGCAGTTAAACTGGGCATCGCAGGAAATCGTTCTGAGTGAAGATGAAATAGCCGAGCTGAATACTTTTTCTCAGAATTTTGAAGTCGTGGGAAAACGCTATTGAAAAGTTTGTGTGATTAATTATAAAAACAATATAAAGTAATGCGTTGCGCAAAATTAAAATGACCCTATTGTTTACATTTTTTCAAAAGAAAAGAACACGGAGAGAACGGATTCAACGGATAAACGATGATTAATTTTAAAAAAAAATCCTAAAATCCGTTTTATCCGTGTTCAAAATAAATGCTTTATGCTCAATTTAACTCATTCTATTTTTGAATATCTATTTTGCACAATGGGTCAAAAATAGCAAGCAGGTGCAACGCACTTTCTTCAAACAGGCCTGTAAATTTCAATATTACCTGGAAATCCCGGTGTGGAGCGCATCGCACCTTTATCAGGAAAATCCATGAAAAAAGAAAATTCCATCGGCTTTTGGTTTTGCAGTGCACTTATCATTGGTAATATGGTAGGGTCGGGCATTTTTCTGCTGCCTTCCAACCTGGCGCAGTACGGTGCCATCAGCATTGGCGGATGGATAATTAGCTTTATCGGCGCAATATGTTTGGCCTCAGTTTTTGCCGACTTGAGCAAGAAAATACCGCGCGGCGGCGGACCCTATGCTTATACGTTCGAAGGGTTCGGCGAGTTTGCCGCGTTTTGGGTGGCGTGGGGTTACTGGATTTCCATCTGGTCTGCTGTAGCGGCTATTGCCATTGCATTCACTGGCGCGCTGTCCGTCTTCTTTCCAATTTTAAATACAAACCCGCTCCTGGCCTCCTTGACCGCCTCCGCGGCTATTGTCCTTTTAAGCCTCGTTAATTTGCTCGATCTCCGCCGCATCGGGCAGATGCAAATGACCACTACGATTTTAAAACTCACGCCACTTTTGGCAATCGGCTTGTTCGCGTTCAGCGATTGGCAATTTGCCCACTTCACTCCTGTCAATTTGAGCGGAGAAAGCCACTTTTCAGCACTAATTGCGACAGCGGCTTTGACGATGTGGGCGTTTCTCGGATTTGAGTCGAGCTCGATTATATCTCACAAAGTGAAAAATGCCGCCCTCACGGTGCCGCGCGCGACCTTGTTAAGCACGTTGTTTGTCGCACTTGTTTACATTCTCAGTTCCACCGCTGTCATGGCCATCGTCGAGCCGCATGCGCTCAGCGTTTCCGCCGCGCCCTACGCTGAGGCTGCGACACAAATCTGGGGAACATGGGCCGGATATGCCGTTGCTGCAGGGACGGCAATTTCCTGCTTTGGTGCCATGAACGGCTGGATTTTGTTGCAGGGGCAAATTCCTCACGCAGCCGCAACGGATAGGTTATTCCCCCAGACCTTCGCAAAATTATCGGGTAATGGAACGCCAGTTTTTGGCGTTATTTTCTCGAGCGCAATGGCGATAGCACTCATTGTACTTAATAACCATATAAGCATTGTGGCGCAGTTCGGTGTTTTGATTTTACTGTCCACTTTGACCGCCCTTGTTCCCTACTGTTTTTCTGCCATGACCCATTTGCTGCTTCTTTTTCGATCAAAAAACGATCTCACATTTCTGACATATGCTCGAAAACTGGTAATAACAAGCGTCGCATTTTTGTTTGCACTTTTTGCTATAATCGGATCCGGTGAGTCGACAGTGTATTATGGCTTTCTTTTATTGCTGGCGGGGCTACCGGTTTATATTTGGATGAAAGCAGGATCAAAGTAAATTGTTTTTCTTCAAGTTTGTAGTAAAGACTTTAGTCTTTCCATTTTTCCTTTTGCATTAAAAAAGGCTAAAGCCTTTACTACAAACTCATTCCACTTAATTATTTAAAGCAGTAAAAATCTATGTTCTCAAAAGCCATCGTTAAAATTCCGTGCAAAAACATGGTGCATGGCATCACAACGGCGAATCTTGGTCAGCCCGATTATGACAAAGCGCTGTACCAGCACCAGAATTACATCCGTGCTCTACAAAGCTGTGGACTCGAAATCATTGTTCTCGAAGCCGACGAAAACTATCCTGACTCGACATTCGTGGAAGACACGGCACTGCTCACCCCGCGTTGTGCTGTCATCACACGCCCGGGCGCCGAGTCACGGCGGGGAGAAATTACAGCGATTCAAGGAGCTGTAGCAGCCTATTATCCACATATCGAATCCATCAAAGCACCGGGAACCGTTGAAGCCGGGGACCTCATGCAGGTTGGTTCTCACTTTTACATCGGTCTTTCCGAACGTACCAATTCCACAGGCGCAGCGCAGCTCATTGCCATTTTACAAAAATATGGCATGACCGGTTCAACAGTCACTTTGGAGGAAGTTCTGCACTTAAAAACCGGGGTCGCTTATCTCGAAAATAATACTCTGTTGGCCTGCGGCGAATTTATCGGCAAAGATACCTTTGCGAAATTTAATATTTTACAAGTGGATGCAGAGGAAAGCTATGCTGCGAATTGCATTTGGGTGAATGGAACTGTAATTGTCCCCTTTGGATTTCCAGAAACGAAAAGCCGGATTGAAGATGCAGGTTATCCCACCATTGCGGTGGATGTATCAGAATTTCAAAAATTGGATGGGGGGCTGAGTTGTTTGTCACTGCGGTTTTAATTATTGTACTGTATGAAGTTACCCTGTTCAGACAAGTATACTTGCAGGGGCTGATTAAAAATATCATTTATTCAGGGGATTTGTTGGGATAACAACTTTCTTGGATAAAAGCTATGCAACGAAAAAAAGTGCAAATCCGAACGTGAAATTTAATAAATTTTAGCTATGTTAAACGAACAATATGAATTACACCATGAGTTATGGCCAACATTAAAAACAAAATTTAGTCTAACGCAGAGCCGCCGAGAAGCAGAGTTACGCAGAGAAAATATTTTTAAAAACTCTGCGAATCTCTGCGCCTTTGCATCTCTGCGTTTTAAAATTTACATTTATTTAGCTCGTAATTCAGACCTTTCCTTAAACAGAGCGTAAATTTTTAAGGTGAAAAACATGTACTCCCGGTTTCGTTTTTCAATTGTGTTTCTGTTAATTTTACTTTATCCATTGGAAGGATTTTCCCAATTAGAATTCCAAAAACGTCTATCATCCAATAAAGAAAACTCTCAGCTCCCTCCAAATTTTCACTATTCACAAAAAAATGAAAAATCCTTTAACAAGGGTAGAAAAATTTTAGCTGTTGTCATTTTGGGAATTGCCGGTGGGTTTGTGTTCGGAGGTGGGCTTGGTATTTTATTGCCTGAACCGCAAGGTTCTCAGGATGAACTCATACGTATCCTTCGAGGCGTTCAAATCGGACTAATGGTTTTTCCTGTTTATTGTTATGAAAGAATTCTTGTTGATGCGGACAATAAAAACAAGTGGGCAATTGGTATCGGTGTCAACACCACACATGCAGATCATGCAAAATGGCGAGCAATTCCGGAATATACGCTGATTGCAAACCGAACTTATTTTATGACTTCAAATTGGAATTTTAATGTTGCTTTTCAATACAGTATGCGAAAATTTCAACTGGCAGAGAGCAAAATCCAATTTTATAACTACACTGATTATGAATCGTCCAGTTCGAATGGTATTTACGATATCAACTTTACAGAAGGCTATTTTGACGTTTCTTTGATGCCTGAGTATAATTTCAGAAAAAGAGATACCATAATTGGTTTAAGTTTTGGCGCTTCGTTGGCTGTTCCGATTTATGACAATATGGGGATCAGTCTGGTAGAAAGACAAAATTTGGAAAATAATGAACGGAACTTCTATTATTATTACGATGAACCTGCCGGACCAATCGGTTACTTCAGCGCTGCCTATGCCATCACGCTTCGAAAACAACATTATTTTGTGCAACTGCTTGCCAAACGCTCGCTTCACTATACGAATGAAATTTTCTTTTTAACAGATGAAAGCACGAGGTTGAGCTCGTTCGACCTGAATTTAGGAATTGTTTTTTAACATAATTCAAGATGTGCACACTGCGATATGTGTCGATTCAATATATGTAGTTCCTATTTGAGATAAAGCCTGCACAAACAATGATTTTGGGAGTTCTAAAAGATGGGGCTATTCTCCCAACGCCTCTGCAAATGCCTGCTTTCGAAAATCAAAAATTCCCTTTAGCATACGTTTTACAAACAACACGTGTGCGATTCTACCAAAAATACCAAACGGCAGTTTATAATAAACCTGATCGATAACTCTGGTGCCATTTGCAGCAGATTCGATTTTATGGTAGTGGTACCAGAATTTATAGGGTCCGAAGCGCTGCTCATCCACAAAGGACATACCGTCGACGAGGTGTTTTAATTCGGTAACCCAGTGCCATTTACCCATAAATGGAATGGAAATTTTATATTCGATAATCATACCCGGGTACATTTCTTCGGGCAAGTCACTGAGTATTTCGAACCCCATTTTCTCCGGTGTGATTTTGTTCAAATTGTTGGGGTTTTTGATAAAATCCCAGACTTTCTCCATCGAGGCCGGGACCGTTTGTTCTGCCTGCAATTTATACATTATTTCCTCAAATTCAGTATTAGTGACTTGAAACAATTATTGTTGTGTTTATTTTCTCATTCTGTTTGTGGTGAATTACCTTGTGAAACACCATGTGAAGTAGTAACAAGGAAATTCATATTATGAAAAGAACCTTTTATGGAGTAAAAATATTTCGATTTGCTTTTATGAACTTCGAAATTCATTTGGAAAAATTAAAATTTACATTTGATACAGCAAACGCCTTCTATCCTGTTTTTTTCATAAATCCCAAAATTGGGGCTGTGTCAAAACATGTTTTATTGACTGTAACTCGACATTTATGTCGAAAGCTTGGCCTCAAAGATGCGCGACATGAATGTCGCGTTACATGTTTTGACTCAGCCCCATCACGCACTTTGAATATTGTATGCATAAACCAGGCTATAAATTGAAATTTCAAGTTCGATATCAATGGAAACAATAGTTTCTGCTTGCGAATAAGTTATTTTTCATATATTTTACTCAAAGGTTTGCGAAAACCTTTTCGTGAATTGAATTTTAAGAAAATCTTCCCCCTTTGCGCAGATAAATACATCCTACAACAATTGAAAAGCCTGCAAATTTACATGCGTGATCACAACGACAAAAGAAAGAAATTCGTCTTGAAAGTGCTCTTATACAAATTTACTTTGGCCTGCTTTATTCACGCTTAGATTGGGGAGGATACACCCGGCTAAAGCGAGGGATCGGGACCTGTGAATAAAAATAGCTAATTAATTTTTGGAGATTTATAGATGTTTTCTAGAAAATCACATTCTCTTTTTTCAATTACAGCCTCAGGAATAATTTTGCCCGTTAAGCGTAAAATAGTGCGTTCATTCAGGGCACAAGCACTTTTTGCTAACTGAATTGAAATCCCGAGATGGAGTAAATAAAATTATCCCGCACTTTTAAATATTAAGTTAGAGGAAAATGATGTCCAGTTACAATCTCAATGATTCACTAAAAAATCTACAAAATGAATTTGGTGCTGACAAAGTCGAAACAGCGATTAAAGCTGTGGAAAAATTCCAGGTCGAAGTTCCGAGCTGGATTTTTGGACCTTTCGGAGGCGGGCGGTTTGGTGACTATATGCCGCCGGGATTCGCTCGTGATATCTTCGAAAAATTAGATGACGCTGCCCTCGTCAACGAATTAACGGGTGCCTCTGCGCAAATTGCAACGCACACCCTTTGGGATTTCTCCGAGGATGGAATTGATGCGATCTATGACAAAGCTGTCGAAGTGAAAAAAGCTGCTGAATCCCGTGGTTTGAAACTTGGCTCCATCAATCCAACTTACTTTTTGAAAGGTTCGCATACGGGAAGTTTAAGTTCCTATGATGATGCTGTTCGTGAACGCTATATCAAACAGACGATTTTGTCAGGCAAAATTGCGGAAGAATTATCCAATAAACTGCTTTCCCTCTGGTTGCCGGACGGATCGAATTACCCCGGGCAGCTCGAGTTAACGAAGCTGATTGATAATACGATGGATTCACTGAGAGCCATTGCTAAAAAAGTGTCACCCTCCGTGCGTGTGCTTATCGAGTACAAAGTTTTTGAACCGGGAACGTACAGCACTGTTCTCGCGGACTGGGGCAGTTCCTTGTTGATGGCGCAAGCTTATGGCCCCAATGCCGGTGTGCTCATCGATATGGGACATCATTATCATTCCACAAATATTGAGCAAATTGTTGCACGTCTGGTGACGACAAAAATGCACGGTGGATTCCACTTTAACACGCGCTATGCTGCCGATGATGATCATTCAGTCGAACCAAATCCGGAGATGGCACGCATTTTTAATGAATTGGTAAAAGCCGATGTTGTCAACGGTCCGAATAAATGGGATTTGATGATCGATCAGTGCAGCAGCCGGGAAAACCGCATGCATGCTATTATCCATTCCATCGATTCCTTGCAAATTTCGTTGGCTAAAGCAATGCTCGTCGATCAGGAGAAACTCTTGCAGTATCAAGCAGATGATGCGATTATTTTAGCAAATCGGTTATTCAATAATGCGTTGATCCTGGCGGATGTGCGGCCAATTGTTGCGATGGCACGGAAAAATAAAAATCTTCCCCTCGATCCAATTGAAACCTATGTAAAAAGTGGATATCAGGAAAAAATCGAAAAAGATCGGAAATAAAAATTGATCAGCGTCTCACACAGGAGATTTTATGTTTAAGAAAAAACTGTTAGCACATTTGAATTCAGTTGAAGAGTTCGAAAGGACACCCATTCCAGAGAAGAACCTGAAAGGATGGAAAAGCTTTATCGGCATGTACGCAGGGGAACACACCGCCGGCACTGAGTTTGTGATCGGACCGCTTTTCGTTGCACACGGCGTTACGGCGAGCGATTTGTTGTGGGGATTATTTCTCGGGAATCTTTTGGCCGTTTTAAGTTGGGCGTTTATTACCGGTCCGGTCGCTGCGAATAAAAGGATAACCCTTTATTATTTACTGGAGAAAATATCCGGAAAGAAAGTGACTCTGGTTTATAATCTGGTCAACGCACTCATGTTTTGCTTCCTTGCGGGATCAATGATCGCTGTTTCGGCGACAGCCGTTGGAATACCATTCGATATGGCCATGCCTTCCTTGAACGATTGGTTGCCAAATAGCCTGAGCTGGGTGATCATTGTACTTGGAGTCGGAATCGTCACGACGATTGTTGCCATGTTTGGGTATAATCAAATATCCAAGTTCGCAAATATCGCTGCGCCGTGGATGATTATGGTGTTCATTGCTGCAGCCGTTGCGGTTCTGCCTGATTTAGGTGTGCATTCCGTCTCCGATTTCTGGACAAAAGCGAATGACACCATGTGGACTGGAGTTCCACTGGCAGGGCAGAGCAAATTTACCTTCTGGCATGTGCTCTTTTTTGCCTGGTTCTGCAATATGGCGATGCATATCGGTATGGCGGATCTGTCTATTTTACGCTATGCGAAGAAATGGTATTATGGCCTCTCCTCAGCAACGGGAATGTATCTCGGACATTATATCGCGTGGGTAGCTTCAGGTATCCTTTATTCCTTATTCCTGCTTGAATCTGCAAACAGTATTGAATTCGCTCCCGGGCCAGTTGCATTTCGCGCGGCAGGTCTTGCCGGTGCGATTTGTGTTGTCATCGCAGGCTGGACAACCGCGAATCCAACCATTTATCGTGCGGGACTGGCATTACAAGCCATCAGACCGCAATGGAAAACATGGCGGGTGACAGCCGTCGTTGGCGGCATTACGACTTTGGCTGCAGTTTTTCCGGCTCTTGTTATGAAATTGCTGGAATTCGTTGCGTTGTATGGTCTCGTGCTCATGCCAATGGGTGCTGTGATAATCATCGATATTTATATCTTGCCAAAGTTGAATCTGAGTTCAAATTATGCAGAAGTTTTTAAGAAGAACTTTAATCCTTCAGCCGCAATAACCTGGGTGCTTACTTTGCTTTCGGCGCTTTTCTTTAACATGTATTTTGGTGTGGAGATCTTTTTTCTTGGTTTGCCCGGCTGGTTTATTGCCGCCCTCGTCTATATTGTTTCGAGTAAAATTATTCAGCCAAAAAATCAATCGACAAAGGAGGCCATTGCATGAAAGCGGTCATAAAACTTATTTCATATGTCGGTCTTATTTTGACCATCGTTCCTTCTTTGTTGGTTTTTTCTGGTACGATCACCCTCGATATGTGCAAGTGGTTGATGCTTTTAGGAACGATTATCTGGTTTGTCTCAGCCCCAACCTGGATGAATCAGACGAGTTAAAGAAATATCGAGATTAAATGTATAACGACATTTTTTGCAGATGAGAAAAAAGGTAACCCTTAAAGATATCGCCAAAGAAATTGGCGTCGATCCCTCAACCGTATCGAAGGCTTTGCGTAAAAGCTCGGATATATCCGTGGCGATGCAGGACAAAATTAAACGCATTGCGGATAAAATGGGATATCGGCCCAACCTGCTCGCAAAATCCCTGATCAGCAAGCGGAGCAATATTCTCGGTGTTATCATTCCGGACTTAAGGATATCTTTTTTCTCAGAAGCCACCCGTGGGATCTACGAAGCAGCAACAAAGCACGGATTTGAATCCATCCTTTTAGTGCATGATGAAAATCCGGAAAATGAACGTCGCAAATTGGAGTTCCTTTCGGATATCAATGTGGATGGCATTTTATTAAATGCCGTGAATGAGACAACAAATCTTGATTTATATAAAAGGCTGCATGGTGAAGGCATTAAAATCGTTTGCTGGGATCGTAAAATTGAAAATTCCAAATTTAATTCGGTTACGATCGATGACAAGCGTGCCGGCTTCGAGCTTACCAATAAAATGATTCAAGCGGGGCGAAGGAAAATCATGTTTATTGGTCCAAATCGAGGTATCCCGGTAGCGAAGGACAGGTTTGATGGCTATTTAATGGCGCTTGAAATGAACGATATCCCAATTGATGAGAAATTGGTTTTGGAAACGAGGCGCACCTTTGAAAGCTCGCACAATGTTCTGTATCGTGCTTTGCAAAATGGTGCCGACATCGATGCCGTCGTATGCATGGGCGGCCTTGTCGCATTTGGTGCCGGAAATGCAATTTTGGAAAGTAACTACAACATTCCCGGGGATATTATACTCGGGGAATTCGGCGACAATCATATTATCTCCAGACTTGGTATTCCATTTTATTCGGTGAATCAGAATCCTTACGAAATGGGGGAAAAAGCTGTCAACCTGCTTATCGACTGCCTGAACGAAGAGAAGGAATGCACCAATTCCATACATGTTGAGGTTGAACACGAAATAATCTACCGGAATGTCGGTGTCCAGAGAATCAAACCTGATGACAGAAATCTTGAAAGGAAACACAAAAAGTGAAGTTCCATCTTCTGCATCCACGGGAACAACTCGTGCGGATTATGAATCGCATTTACAACAACAAGATGACCACGCTCTCCGGCGGGAATTTGTCGATCAAAGATCTCAACGGGGACATTTGGATTACACCGGCGGGAATCGATAAAGGGAAACTGACTCCCGGCGACATTATGTGTGTTAAAGCGGACGGCACGATTGAGGGTAAACACCGACCTTCTTCTGAATTCCCGTTTCATAAATCGATCTACAAAAAACGGGCAGACATCAATGCAATTGTGCATGCGCACCCGCCTGCGCTGGTTTCCTTCAGCATCGTTCGCCAAATCCCCGACACCAATATTATTCCACAGGCAAAACGTGTCTGCGGCATGGTTGGTTATGCGCCCTATGCTTTACCTGGCAGCGAACAATTAGGGGAAAACATTGCTGCAACTTTTGCTAAAGGTTTTAATGTCGTTTTGTTGGAAAACCACGGTGTTGCAACAGGTGGTTCAGATTTGTTGAATGCGTTTCACCGCCTGGAAACGCTGGAATTTTGTGCGCGGACGATCATGCAGGCACGGCGAATCGGCGACATTACCACTCTGACCGAGGAACAAATTTCGTTTTTCGATCATCGTCGTAATCATTTGCCGGAATTTGAGCTTGCAGAGCATACCAGTGTGGAAAGAGAACTGCGAAGCCAGATCGTCGATATTGTGCATCGTGCCTGTGACAGAGGGTTGATGATCAGTACCGAAGGAGTTGCTTCCGCACGAATTGACGACACCAGTTTTCTTATTACACCATCGGGTCTGGGAAGACGCAGCATCGATATTGAAGATATTGTTCTGATTCGCGATGGAATGCGTGAAATGGGCAAAAATCCCAGCCGATCGGTCCTGCTGCATCAAGCCATTTATAAGAAGCATCCTGCAATACGTTCGATTATTACGGCACAGTCTCCCGGTGTCACAGCTTACGCCATATCCGAACAGTTTTTTGAGACACGGACGATTCCGGAGAGTTATGTCGTCTTACGCGATATTCCTAAAATTGTATACGGAAAACAGTACAATGAACCGGAAGAAGTGGCAAATTCCCTGTCCGATATCATCAATGTGTTGCTCATTCAAAACGATTGTCTTCTGACGACCGGCAAGAGCAGCCTGGAGGCGTTTGACCGACTGGAAGTCGCCGAGTTCAGCGCAAATTCTCTAATTGCCTCGAAAGACATTGGTGAGTGTGTTAAAATCGGCAACCAGGAAATTGCAGATTTAAATGAAAAATTTTTTGGTTAAATGAAGCGGTTTTTGAAATCAAAGCGAATTCCTCGAAAAGTGCTATACATTACGTAAAATCTTGTGAATTATAAAAACGATAAATACAATGACACGGATTAAAAAATATTTTGTCTTGGTATTCATTCTGATTCTCTTTGGCTGTAGTACGCAATCACCAACAGCAAACTCTGCTACCGTTAAACCGGTTGATCTCGTTTATCCACTTTTGGATACTGAAAAT
This sequence comes from Deferribacteres bacterium, assembly GCA_020633655.1. GTDB lineage: Bacteria > Zhuqueibacterota > Zhuqueibacteria > Zhuqueibacterales > Geothermadaptataceae > Bioreactorimicrobium. The sequence goes on along the minus strand of JACKDF010000003.1, from coordinate 509,559 downwards.
TCACGCTGGTTTTTCTTTTCCTCCGCCTGTCGCCCTTTCGGGATGGTCAATTTGAGTCCGGATACAGAAGTGAACGGTGCCTGGGGCAGTGGTTACCGTTATAACACAGAAACGATTCAGGGATTTAGTCACATTCATGCATGGCAAATTTCAGGGCTTTCTGTCATGCCGGTTCAGTTTAATGCCTCCCAAGCGCAATCCCTCTTTACGGATTACACCTCCAAATTCAGTCACGATAGCGAAAAAGTAACGCCGGGCTATCATTATGTCGAACTTGACAGGTACGGCATTTCTGCAGAACTGACAAGTACTAAACGCGTCGGATTTCATCGCTACCTTTTTTCGGGGAATGACAGGCCGGCTATCCTTTTTAATTTAAACGGAATTTTCGGTCCATGTGAATTGATTGATGGCACCCTTGAAAAAACAGCTGATCGGCGATTAATTGGTAAATTCGTTAATTCGCCAACCAAGCGACGGCCAAAGCCTTTAACTGTCTTTTTTCAGATTGAATTCAATACAACTGTCGATTCGCTTATCCACGATCAAAAATCGGGTAATTATCTCGCTGTGCTCCATAGGGATGACGAGGCAGTCTTGATGAAAGCCGGAATTTCTTACACATCAACTGAAAATGCAGCTAAAAATATAAAAGCCGAATTGCCCCATTGGAATTTTGAGCACGTGACACTGGAAGCAAAAGAAGAATGGAACACCTTGCTCAGCCGCATAAAAATTGAAGGAAATACAGAAAAAAGCCAGCGCCGATTTTATACCGATCTTTGGCATGCGCTACAAGGTCGCCGCATCATTAGCGATGTAAACGGCGCTTATCCCGATAACACAGGGGATCACTTTCGCATCGGTCAATTGCCACTGGATGAAAAAGGAACGCCACTGTTTAATCACTACAATTCGGATTCCTTTTGGGGGGCGCAGTGGACGATTAATACGCTTTGGGGACTTGCATATCCTGATATTATGGAAGAGTTTGTCCGTTCATTAATGCAATACTACGAAGACGGTGGCATGATTCCGCGTGGACCGTCGGGGGGGAATTATACTTTCGTCATGACTGGTGCCTCGGCGACGCCATTTATCGTTAGCGCGATTCAGAAAGGAATCGTCGAAAACGACCTGGAAAACATCTTTCGAGCTTTAAAGAAAAATCATTCTCCCGGTGGGATTATGGAAAAGGCCGGGTATGAGCACCAGACTTCCAAGGGGGGCGGATTTGGTTATTATTTACAAAATGGTTTCGTGCCGTATCCCATCCCTGAAGGCGAATTTGGCTACCATCAGGACGGCGCCAGTCTGACGATGGAATATGCCTATCAGGACTGGACACTGGCGCAGTTTGCAAAAAAACTGGAACATACTTCCGAATTTCTGAATTTAATGCAGCGATCGCAGAATTATCGCAATGTATTCGACGAAAACAGCGGTTGGATGCGACCAAAAAATGTGACAGGCGATTGGCGTGAGCCTTTCGATATTTACCAGTACGAGCATGGTTTTAACGAATCAAATGCAGCGCAATCGACGTGGTTCGTACCCCACGATATGGCAGGTTTAGCAAAGCTGATGGGGGGGGAAGATCGTGCGGCGGCAAGACTGAATGCCCAGTTTGAAGATGCCATGAAGCTTGGATTCACCGCCGGCAATTCACACGACCGTGAGATGCATCCGGAATACAGTCGCATTCCGATCAACTATGGCAATCAGCCATCTATTCAAACAGCCTTCGTTTTTAATCAACTGGATCGTCCGGAATTAACGCAGTATTGGTCCAATAAAGTCATTGAGGCGGCATTTAGTGGGCTGACTCCAGCAACAGGATATAACGGAGATGAAGATCAAGGTTTGATGGGCAGCCTCGCTGTGCTCATGAAGCTCGGGCTTTTCCAGATGAATGGTGGTACCGAAGAAAACCCTGAGTACGAAATCAGTTCGCCTCTTTTTGAAAAAATCACAATTAACCTGCATCCTAAATACTATCCCGGAAAAAAGTTCGTCATCACCAGCGAAAAAGATACGCCAAACGGTCTTTACATTACTGGTGCACAATGGAACGACAAGCCATTGAAAACACTTCGTCTTCGCCATTCATCGATTGTCAATGGTGGAAATTTGGCTTTAAAATTATCAGAGAATCCATCCAGATAATATGCCATTCAAGAAAAATAAAACCTCATCCACGGCTGTTTTCCTTAACGGGCGCTACAAAATTGGCGACAAAGGAGGCGTTCCGTTTTTGTTCCTGCTTCTGCTGTTTGTGTTGCAGGGACTCCCGATCACCGCGAATGGTATAGAGAAATTTTCCCCTTACAAACCTTCCTTCTCCAATCCCTTCGATGAAACATGGCGCTGGCGCAGTTACCCGGAACTGGTTGGGCGCGATTGCAGATGCGTGGTCGAAGATGCGAACGGAATTATGTGGTTTGGTGTTTCCGGCGGTGTAATGCGGTATGATGGACTGCAATGGGATTATTATCCACTCCAGAAAGATTCTTCTGACATACCGGTTGTTTCATTGTACAGTACAAAAGATGATGTACTATATGCTGCAACAAGTAAAGGTATCTTTCGATTTGTTGAGGCACAATGGCACAAACTTGATGTGAACCTCGAGTTTGGCGATCCTTCCATCTATTTCTATAACAAAATACCAATTCTTCAAAGTTCGGACAGCAGTATTTGGATTGGCTCAAAAAAAGGTCTAATTCAACTTAAAAACGGTAGCCTCACGCTATATCAACCGAATATCATTCTGAAAAACGTGGGCGGACGAGACCAAGCTGTGGATGCGCTGAAGGAGTTTGATGTCTACAGTATTTTTGCGGATAACCAGGATGAAATGTGGCTCGGATTGCGCGATGGAAAAGTATATCGATGCCAACTTAATGAAGACGGTCCGAATGCGATCTCCGGGTGGAAAAGAATAGATACGGAACCAAAATTTTCCCCTCTTAAATATCCCATGATTAAAAAGAAGCATGATGGCAGTATTTATATTGCCAGCTCAGAATATGACGGCGGAATAAATGTTTTTGAGGGAACAGAGTGGAAACATACAAATCTAAAAGATCAATTTTATATTGATGAATTTTACACAGATATTCTGGAGCTGCAAGATGGCAGTATCTGCCTGGCGGGACTCGGACGGATATTTATTGAACATAAAGGCGAATGGAAAATGTATGAAAGTCCAACGTTTCCATTCTCCTCAAATCGTCTGGTTATTTATCAGTCGGCCGACGAGAGTTTATGGCTTATTGGCTTGAGTAACGAGGTTTGGAAAATTGACCTGTCCAGGCAAACATGGGCGACCTATAAAGGACTTAATTTTCAGACAGAAGATGCCTCCGGGGATTACTGGTTTATTTCTTTTGATGGCAATATCGTTCAATATCAGCAGGCCACTCAACGATGGATACGATACAATAAATCCCATGGCGTTCTCGATTCACCGATAGCGGCGATGGCGACAAAAGGTGGTAAAATCTGGATTTATGGCAGTCATCAACAAATAGCTGCGACGGCATTTTTTAACGGAACAAAGTGGATAAAACAACTGCATCCGCAGCTTGGCTGGTGCATCGACAGGCGTGCTGGGCTGGAGGCCATTGATGGCTCTCTATGGTTTGGCAGCAGCTCTGATTTTTTGCCAGAAAAAGGACAACGCGGCGGTTTTGTTCGCTATAAAAATATCGATTACGAAAATCCGGATAGTATTGTCTTTGAATACCATCATCCGGATCAAAATTTTCATCTGGGTTCTGTATATGGAATCAGTCAAACGAAGGATGGGGTGATTTGGGCCGGTCAGCTGGGATTTTATAGCTTCGATCCCAATTCAAATAAGTGGCAAAATATCACCGATCCGCCAGAATTAGATGGAAGCTTCATCGACTGCATGAAGACGGCACCCAACGGTGATTTATGGATTGGTACAAGAACCAATGGTTTGTTTTGGCGAAAAGAAGCGGAGGCAAAATGGTATCATTTCACCACAAATAATGGCTTGTCCAGCAATGCGATTATCAATATTTACGCGGATTCCGGGAGCAGCGTTTGGGTTACAAGTGACAAGGATATTTCCCATTTTGATGGTGAAAGCTGGATGCCGAGTGGCTTTAAGGGATTTTTTAAAAATTTTCGTGATGGAATTTCGATTAATAAAACACGGGATGGCAGTTTTTGGATTAATCAAAATCCGCCTGTTTGGTATCGAAAATCACTCCTTGATAAAAAACTCTCCCCTAATTTTTATGAGCAATTCAGAGTTATAAAATATTTTCCGGATAAGACTGCACCTGAAACGAAGATCACTTTTTCCCAGGAAAAAATTTCAGAATATGGCAATGTTATGTTATCATGGATAGGAAATGATCCATGGAAAACCACGCCGACCAGTAATCTACAATACACCTATCGAATTGACGACAATCCATGGTCTTCTTTCTCCAATAAAACCAGCGATATATTCCTGGCCGTTGCTCCGGGAGAGCATACGTTTAGCGTAAAAGCCCGGGATATGGATTTGAACGTTGACGCTTCTCCAGCCCAGGTCGCATTTTTCGTGGAGTACCCGGTTTGGCAGCGGACCTGGTTCATTCTGCTCATTTTTCTGCTCTTATCGATCATCGCCGCATCGATCATATTTCTCTTTAAGCGAAATAAGACAATTCGTGAAATATCGGAAACCAAAATTCGGCTGTTCGCCAATATTTCCCACGAATTACGAACACCACTTGTGTTGATTGTGGAACCGATAGCGAAAATTTTGCAATCATCTTATTTGGACAAACGACTTGTTCAACCACTTAATCTTGTTAACAGGAATGCACACCGTTTACTGCGTCTCGTCAACCAGGTACTCGATTTCCGCAAGATGGAAGCCGATCAATTGAAGTTTGAGCCATATAAAGGCGATATTACCCGATTTTTGTATGAGGAAGTTCAGTTTTTTGAGGAGGCAGCTGCGTCAAAAGGAATTTTCCTGAAATTTGCGGCAACTTCTGCTCCTGTTAAAACCTGGTTCGATTACGATAAAATTGAAAAAGTTATCTTTAATCTGTTGTCCAATGCATTAAAATTTACCAGAGAAAATGGTACAATTTCAGTTCAATTTAGTCTTGAAAACCTGAAAAAATCACGCTCCATTCCCATCCATGAGCATACCTCTGTTCGCTTCAAACAGTGGATACGCATCGAGGTGACAGATACAGGTATTGGCATATCACCGGACAATTTAGAGAAAATTTTTAACCGATTTTACCAGGTAGAAGACAGGGCGAAAGCTACGATCGGTGGTACTGGTATTGGATTGTCAGTGGTGAAAGAATTGCTAAAGATACATCATGGTCAGATTTCCGCAGAAAGCGAAGTTGGAAAGGGAACAACATTCGTCCTCCAAATTCCATTGATTGAAGAAAATGCACTGGATGGAATCATTGACGAAAACAGGCAGGGAAAACCGCATTATATGCGAGAAAAGTACCCCGAAAAGGATACGGCCGCACTTGATTCAAATGGAACACGAAAAAACGGAAAGGATAAATTCCGCATAATGATCGTGGAGGATAATTATGATATGCGTGAATATATTCGTGGCGAAATGTATGGTGACTACCAGATTTTACTCGCCAGAGATGGCATTCAGGGATTTGAAAAAGCACTCAAAGAAAATCCGGACTTGATTATCAGTGATATCATGATGCCACGGATGGACGGGATCGAATTTTGTAAAAAAATAAAATCTGATGAGCGAACCAGCCACATTGCAGTGATCCTCCTAACCGAACGATCTTCACAGCATTATAAACTGGAAGGACTGGAAACCGGTGCAGATGATTACCTGACCAAGCCTTTTTTAATCAACGAATTGCGCCTTCGAGTTAACAATATCATGGAATCGCGCAAGAAATTCAGGGAACAGTTTGTAAAATCAATGCAGTTGGAACCTTCAAACATACAAATTACTTCCATCGATCAGAAATTTATCAAACGCGCCATCGAAATAATCGAAGAGAATATAGCGGATCCCGACTTTAGTGTGGAGCGATTCAGTCATATGGTCGGCGTAAGCCGGGTTGGACTCTACAACAAGCTAAAGACTTTGACAAATCATTCTGTGCAGGAATTTATTTTTATGGTTAAACTCAAACGCGCTGCACAGTTATTGAGAAAATCCGGTATGTCGGTAACTGAAATTTGTTACGAAGTCGGTTTTAAAGATCCTTCCCATTTCAGCAAATTATTTAAACGACAGTACGGAATCTCACCCAAAAAATACAAAACGAAAAATACAGATAAACTCAACGATACGCCGGAGTTTTAGGCTTATTTTAGATTTTTTTTTAGACCTGCCGGAGGAGAGATATATGCAATCGAATAAAAATATGTTCGTTTCGCTGTTTGTTATGATGACCATGTCCATGGTCACGAATCCATTTGTTTTTTCACAAAATTCCGGTAAGACCAACATTACAGTCAATGTGGATAGCATGGCTGGGATCATTGATGCCACTATTTATGGGCAGTTTTCGGAACATCTCGGTTCGTGTATTTATGGCGGTATCTGGGTGGGAGAAGAGTCGACTATCCCAAATACAAAGGGAATCCGCAATGATGTCATTGAAGCGCTGCGGAATTTGAAAGTCCCTGTCCTTCGCTGGCCGGGGGGCTGTTTTGCAGATGAATACCACTGGATGGATGGCATTGGTCCAAGGCACAAAAGGCCGAAAATGGTGAACACGAACTGGGGCGGTGTGGTAGAAGATAACAGTTTTGGAACGCATGAATTTTTGGAATTATGTGAATTGATCGGTGCGGAGCCGTATATCTCTGGCAATGTGGGGAGTGGCACAGTGGAAGAATTTGCCAAATGGGTGGAATACACCACGTCGGATGGTGAAAGCCCGATGGCTAATCTTCGACGTGAAAATGGCCGGGACAAACCCTGGGAAATTAAATACTGGGGCATTGGTAATGAAAGCTGGGGATGCGGCGGCCGGATGTACCCGGAGTATTACTCTGATCTGGTGCGAAGATATTCCACTTTTATTAAAAATTACGGTGCAAACCAGGTTTATAAAATTGCCGCCGGGCCAAATGTCGATGATACAACCTGGACGGACGTCGTTATGAGAAAAACTGGCGATGTAATTAATGGCATCGCGCTGCATTATTATACCAGCAATTCAAAACCGGCCGCTGTGATCGATGAAAAAGGCTGGTTCGATGTGATCAGGAAAACACTGCGTATGGATGAAATCATCAGCATGCATACAAAAGTCATGGATCGCCACGATCCAGCCAAAAAAGTCGCCCTCATCGTCGATGAGTGGGGCACCTGGCATTCTGTGGAGCCAGGCACGAATCCATCCTTTTTGTTTCAACAAAATACCATGCGCGATGCCATCGTTGCCGCGAGTAATTTGAACATCTTTCACAAACATAATGACCGTGTAAAAATGACCAATATTGCCCAGATGGTCAACGTGCTGCAGGCAATGATTCTCACGGATAAAAAGAAAATGGTGCTCACACCGACCTATCATGTTTTTGAAATGTATAAAGCCCATCAGGATGCCATCAATTTGCCTATCCAGCTGGAAACGCCAAACTATGAATTTGGCCAGGAAGCAATTCCGTCGGTGAATGCGTCGGCTTCAATTACATCAAAGGGAATTATCACAATTTCACTGTGCAATGTGAATCCTACGAAAAATGCAAAGGTCAATATCAAATTTAACAGTTTTAAAAACAAAAATATCTCCGCCCAAATCTTAACCGCAGAAGAAATGAATGCACTGAACAGCTTCGATGCACCGACAAAGGTTATGCCGACAAATTTTACGGATTTCAAGTTTACAAAGGATGAACTCCAATTGGATATGCCGGCAAAATCGGTTATCGTTTTTAAACTTGATGGCCAAATCGATTCCAGGATTGGAAAAGCGATCGAAGTTAAAAAGGTGAAACCCGGAATAAAATATGCCTACTATGAAGGTATTTTGATGGTACTCCCGGACTTCTCCGAAATGGAAGTCCTTCGCAAAGGAAAAATCGACCAGATCACGATACCCGAAGAAAATTCTCTCGGCGATTATGCTGTCCGCTACAGTGGTTTAATTAAGCTCCCGGCTGACGGTTTTTATAATTTTTATGCCAACGCGGACGACGGTTGCAAAATTTATATCGATGGTAAATTAATCGTTAATAATGATGGCCGCCACGCGCCAATCGAGGTCAAAGGATTTGCTTCCTTACATAAGGGATTTCACAGAATCGTTGTTGAGTTCTTTCAGGCTGGTGGCGGAGCTGTGCTTGAAACACGAATTGAAGGACCGGGATTAGCGAAGCAGATAATTCCAGCGAATATGCTTTTTCATGAAATTGATTGATGTCTCTCGAATCACAGAATGAGTAACAATTGAAAAACCGTGGAAAAATTAAGCCACTAAACATTCATTCTTACTCCTGCTCATACTCGTATCTAGTATATTTAACTCGCACGAGGTTGAGGGGGAGTAGTTGATGGAGAAAGGCTCCAGATGTGAAATCATTCCATTATTTTATTGTTTTTGTGATTGCGACAATACTTTTTCCAGCCTGTGAAAGGGGAGAAGTTCAAACAGTAAAAAGCCTTGCATCAACGCCGCCGATGGGCTGGAACAGTTGGGATTGCTTTGGCACTACGGTTACAGAAGAGGAAGTCAAAGCCAATGCGGATTATATGGCAGAGCATCTTCGGGACCACGGTTGGCAGTATATTATCATCGATATACAATGGTTTGAACCCAATGCCAAAGCTCATGGCTATCGAAAGCATGCAGAATTGGATATGGATGAATTCGGTAGATTGATTCCTGCGGTTAATCGTTTCCCTTCCTCCGCCGGGGGCAAAGGCTTTAAGCCGATAGCAGATTATGTGCACAATTTGGGATTGAAATTGGGGATACACATTATGCGTGGTATTCCAAGACAAGCTGTTGCGCAAAATTGTCCCATTAAAGGCACGGAATATCGCGCACAGGATGTCGCAGACACCTCCTCGGTGTGTCCCTGGAACACGGATATGTTTGGTTTGCAGAACACTGCTGGCGGACAAGCGTACTACAATTCTCTTCTTGAATTATACAACGAATGGGGCATCGATTACATTAAATCCGATGATATGACAGCGTTTAGTGGTAATCCCGCTGACGAACAGCGGAAAAATGAAATACGCATGCTGCACAATGCCATTGCATCCCAGGAAAGGCCGATAGTCCTGAGCTTATCCCCCGGCCCGGCAGACATCGGACAAGCAGAGTTCTTGCGTAAAAACGCCCAGCTGTGGCGTATCTCAGATGATTTCTGGGACAAGTGGAGTGATATCCTGCAGCAATTTGACTTTATGCGCACCTGGCAGCAAAGTATCGGACCGGATACATGGCCTGATGCGGACATGCTGCCAATAGGAAAAATCGGCATTCGTGCTGAACGTGGGGATAATCGCTTCACACGATTTACCAATGATGAGCAGATTACCCTCATATCACTCTGGTCTCTTTTTAAATCGCCACTCATGTTCGGTGGAAATTTACCGGATAACGATGATTTTACCCTTCAGCTTATTACAAACGATGAAGTGTTGGCTATTAATCAACACAGCATAAACAATAAAGAAGTGTTGAATAAAGACGGTATCATCGTGTGGTCAGCGACTTCAAAGGATGAGAAGGATATTTTTATGGGATTTTTTAATACGACAGATTCTGATACAACAATTGAATTGCGCTTTGACGAACTCGGACTTGCAGAACAGACATATACCGCCAGAGATTTGTGGTTGCATCAGAATTTAAATCCGGTTGAGGATGCCATGGTTTTTAATGTAAATAAACATGGTGTAAAGTTGATTAAATTTCGGAATTAAACTGCTTTTCCAAGGCAACAAGCGAGGAATGCCATGCTTGACGGCTTAAAGGACAATCTATTTAACAAAGAATTTATCTCTTGAATTGAGGATCTACGTGAACTTCCTTTTCAAAATGACAGAGGCCATTCTCATAGCCTGCATTTTCTTTTTCAATCTCAACGCACAGGAACGAACAGTCCACGAGATTGAATCTGGTATATTTCAACCGGAATGGCAATCTTTAGCGGAAAATTACCAATGCCCGGATTGGTTTCGCGATGCCAAGTTCGGCATCTGGGCGCATTGGTCAGCACAATGTGTACCTGAACAAGGTGACTGGTATGCTCGGGGCATGTATATTCAGGGGAGTCGCCAATACGATTACCATGTTAAAACCTATGGCCATCCATCTGTGTTTGGCTTCATGGAAATCGATAATTTATGGAAGGCGGAAAAGTGGCAGCCGGATTCACTAATGGCTTTATACAAAGCTGCCGGTGCAAAATATTTTGTTGCTTTAGCAAACCATCATGATAATTTCGATAACTATAATTCGAAATTCCATCAGTGGAATTCTGTGAATGTAGGTCCTGAAAAAGACATTGTTGGGACGTGGGAAAAAGTTGCGAGGAAAAACGGACTGTATTTTGGGGTCAGCAATCATTCAGCACATGCATGGCACTGGTTTCAAACAGCTTATGGCTATGATTATGAAGGACCCAAAGCCGGTATCCGCTACGATGCAGCGATGTTGACGAAAAAAGACGGGAAAGACAGGTGGTGGGAAGGTCTTGATCCACAGGAATTGTATACCGGACCTAGTATGGTCATGCCAGATGGAATGACAAACGCAGAGGAAGTCGCCGAATGGCATAAAAAAAATGACCGTGTGTGGACGGAAGAATCGCCTGCCAATAATCCTCAATTCGTTCAAAAATGGTTTCTCCGCTGCCAGGATTTGCTCGATACGTATCGTCCTGATTTGCTTTATTTGGATGATTATCAATTGCCGTTTGGGCAGACTGGACTGGACATTGTCGCGCACTTTTACAATGCCAATAAAAAATGGAACGATGGTGAATTACAGTCGGTAGTGACAGCCAAAAATTTAGAAATTAACCAGAAAGCAAGCATAGTTGAAGACTATGAGCGCGGATATGTCGAAGATATTCAGGAATATCCCTGGCAGACTTGTACATGCATAGGCTCATGGCATTACAACAAAGAGATTTTTTTACAAAACAAGTATAAAACCGTTGAACAAGTGGTGCATCAGCTAATCGATATCGTCAGTAAAAATGGCAATCTCTTGCTGAGTATTCCGATGAAAGGCGATGGTACTATCGATAGCCTTGAAGTAAAATTTCTCAAAGAAATGGCCGCCTGGATGAAAATTAATGGCGAAGCACTGTACAGCACCCGTCCCTGGAAAATTTTTGGAGAAGGTCCAACTGAAATTACAAGTGGCATGTTTAATGAGAACAAAACAAAATTTACCGCACACGATATCAGATTTACGCAAACAGATAAGTCGCTTTATGCACTTATAATGGGGATTCCCACGGAGGAAAAGATTATTCTGAAATCCCTGGCAGCCCAATCTTCTTTTATGAAAGATGTGAGAATTGCGAAGGTGACGTTATTGGGAAGCACTGAAATAATCAATTGGACACAGACAAAAGATGGACTCAAGGTGGAACTCCCGGAAAAGTTACCCTGCAAGCATGCAGTAGTGCTAAAACTCGAACAGTTGTGAATTATATGGAAGCAATATGAACTCAAAATCTTTTAGATCACTCAGTTCACTTTTTACGTTCAGCATACTCCTTTTTCTTTGTATGGATTTTTTTGGTTTACGCGCTGCTGGTAACAGGGAAATCAATGTGATGGATTACGGGGCTGTATCCGATGGAAATACATTAAATACCGCCGCCATCCAGAAAGCAATCGATATTGCCTATGAGGGGAATGGTGGAAAAGTACTCATCCCCGCCGGTCGATTTCTATCCGGGAGCATCGTTTTAAAGTCTAATGTGGAGCTGCATCTGCAGGAGGGAGCGGTACTGCTTGGCACAACAGATCCCTTCGCCTACAAAAAACTCAACCGCTGGAAAGCTTTGCTGCTTGCGGAAGGTCAGGAAAATATTGCCGTTACCGGCAAAGGTACAATCGACGGCCAAGGGCGTCGTCTTGCTTTGAATGTGGATAGCCTTTTTTACGTCGGACAGTTGGATTCATCTGATTATAATCTGCGGCGAAAACGGCCAAACGAAGGAATGCGGACCCAAAACATTGAAATGGTTCGCTGCAAAAATATCAGGATAAGCGGAGTTACAATTAAAAATGCTGCCAATTGGGTACAGACCTACGATCTCTGCGAAAATCTCGTTATCGATAGTGTGACCGTCGACAGTGATGCCTATTGGAACAACGACGGGATGGATATCAGCGACTGCAAAAATGTTCGCATAACCAACTGTTTCGTCAACTCGGCGGATGACGGTATCTGCCTGAAATCCCACCATGAAGGCGCTTGTAATGACAGTATTTACATTGCCAATTGTACGGTGCGCTCCAGTGCCAGCGCGATTAAATTTGGCACGGCTTCTGTGGGTGGCTTCCGCAACATTCGCATCGAACATATCAAAGTTTACGATACTTTTCGCTCTGCGATTGCCCTGGAAACGGTGGATGGCGGATTTTTGGAAAACGTTCGTGTAAAGAATATTGAGGCTGTGAATACCGCGAATGCGATTTTTATTCGCCTTGGGCATCGCAGGGGAGAAAAGCCGGGTACACTTCGGAACGTACACATCAGCGATATGAAAGTACAAGTCCCCTTCGAGCGGCCCGATTACAAGTATGATATTCGTGGCCCTGAACTGCCGTTTTTTCACAATCCTTTTCCTGCATCCATTACTGGAATTCCCTGGCATAACGTTGAAAACATCACGCTTGAAAATATCGAAATTACTTATCCGGGAAGAGGGAATAACGGCTTAGCAATTCTGCCGTTAAATCGTCTTGACGATGTCCCGGAAAATAAAGCAGATTATCCGGAGTTCCATATGTTTGGTGAACTACCCGCGTGGGCATTTTATATACGTCATGCGAGTGGTTTAACCATGAAAAATATTATTGTAAAGGCCAAAGCACCCGATTACCGCCCGGCTATTGTTTTTGATGACGTCATAAATCTAAAATTAAATACAATAACCGTAAAGGAAGACGTGCAAAAAAAACAAGTTATTTTATTCAAAACCCAAAATGCAGAAATTGACAATATTACGTTTAAAAATATTCAGAAATTATAAGTATATTTGCCACATGGTATTTCAGGTAGAAGGGCCAAATCTGAGGGGCAGAATCCGATAAAGAGCATTCAAAAATTTATACGAGGTGAGGAAAATGAGCAATATCAGTCGTTCAGATTTTCTGAAGATGAGTGCAATGGGAGTCGTTGCGTCGACGGTTACACCGCGTTTATGGGGACGTGTTTTAGAAGAAACAACTGCTGAAGATACCGAGTTGCTACAACAACTGGTCAATGGCAATGATCGGTCAGTTGAACGGTATTTGGATTTTTTGAGTAACAGACAACCCATGAGCTGGTACCGGCCCATCACCGGTGCTTTTGCTGCTTTCACAGCTGCCTATTTTCATCCCCAATCCAAATTTTATCATGCGAAAGAATTAATCGGAAATATGGATGAGGCGATCAGTGAATTGCTGCGTCTGCAATACCCTGACGGGACTCTCGATTCAGGCGGTAACAGGCAATCGCCACCCGACACCGGATTTTACTTGGAGGCGTTGTGTCCTGCTGCAGTCGTGCTTGATCGGCAGAATGCAAAAGAAATGACACCTGTTAACGATAAATTGAAAAATTTTATGCGTAAGGCAGGAGAAGGAATTCGAACCGGTGGTATTCACACCCCTAATCATCGCTGGGTCGTCTCTTCTGTTCTGGCACAACTTTACTCGATTTTTAAGGATGAAAAATACCTGACGCGAATGGATGAGTGGCTTGCTGAAGGAATTTATCAAAATAAGGATGGCAACTATCCCGAGAGAAGCCGCAATTACGCTCGTGTTGAAAATAACGCGTTTATTACCATTGGCCGGCTGTTGAATCGGCCCGAATTATTTGAAATTGCCAAAAAGAATCTGATAACAACCTATTATTACATGGAATCGGATGGTTATCTTGTTTCCCTCGATTCACGCAGACAGGATCAAAATAAGCCGGTTTCTATCGCGCTGTATTATATGGATTACCGCTTTTTAGCAAATTATTATCAGGATGAGATGTTGGGAGCCGTCACGAAAAAGATTGAATCTTTGCCTGAATTTGATCGCCTTGTTTTATCACGGTCACTCATCAATTTTATGGAAGATTCATCGCTTTTACAAAAAGTGAAGGCCGGTTCCGAACTTCCAATTACTTATACAAAGTTTTTTACAGGCTCCGATCTTGTTCGCATTCGCCGGGGAAGTATTACGGCCTCCATTTTTGGTGGAACGGATAAACCTTTGATCGTTGCCTCGGGACGATCCTGCAATCCAACATTCTTCACCTTCAGAAAAGGAGAAGCCAGTTTGGATTATGTGCGACTCTCGACTTCTTTTTTTAGTACCGGGTATTTTATGAGCGATGGGCTGAAGAAAGATGATAACAGGTATACTTTGCAGGAGAAAAAGGAAGCTTATTATTATCTGCCACTACCCGAAGACAAACGGAATCCTGAGGGGGATTACAAGCATACAGAATCGCTTGATCACCGTTTTTGGAGTAAATTGGATTTTCCATCCCGCCCGAAGGATACATTAACATTGGATACGAAAATTGAAATTACCGAAGAAAACGGACATTTTCAAATGGATATAAGCGTCGATGGCCCCGGGGATGTAAATATCACCATGGATTTTTGTTTTGGTAAAGATGGCGAATTGCAAGGTATCGAAGCAGCGCAGGAAAAAGACGACTATTTCTTCAAGGATGAAATTGTAAAATATAAAAAGGGCGAAGACGTCATAGAAATTGGACCTGGGAAATCGGAGCACAGAATGTTGCGTGGTTTGGACGGCGAGGTCTACTCAACACATTTTGGCACGTTAAAAGGTGAGGGAATGCACGTTTATCTGACAGGCGTTACACCATTCAAACATACTTTAAGCATAAAATAGCGATTCCCGGATGCCCTATATGCCTGAAAACGACACAAATACGCCTCTGCATTTAATCGACCCCCAATACGAGACTCCATACGAGATTCCCGCAAAAGAGGGCATTGTTGCACTTCTGGGGCGTGTTCTGGATTATTTGGAAAAGGCAACACCGGTTGGTTTGGTAAACAAACAGGATGGTTGTCCGGTGAAAAGTAAATCCGAAATTGATGTGAACACAATCTTTGCCAAAGGCGATTTTCGGATTACAAGTTACGAGTGGGGTGTAACCTATGCCGGGATGCTGCTTGCAGGAGATATAACCGGTGACTTGCGGTTTGTCGAGTACGCACAACAGCGTTTGAAAATGATTGCTGACGTTGCCTCATTTTACTTGAAAAATCCGCACTTTCTTTCAGTGGATTCACCCGTTCATTCTGTTTTGAAACCACAAGCCCTCGATGATGCAGGAGCGCTCTGCGCTGCAATGATTAAGGCTGAGCAAGCGGATTTGCAAACAGGATGTCATCCGTTTATCACCAATTTTATCGAGTATATTTCAAAAGGGGAGTACCGTTTCGCCGATGACACACTGGTAAGAAATCGCCCTTATGAAAATACCCTGTGGCTGGATGATTTGTTTATGAGTGTGCCCGCCCTCGCCCAAATGGCAGCCTCCAGCGGTAACGCGAAATACTTCGATGATGCTCTAAAGCAAGTTATCTTGTTTTCACAGCGTATGTTTATCCCGGAAAAAGGACTGTACATGCACGGCTGGACACGGCAAATGGCGGTGCACCCGCAGTTTTGCTGGGGCAGGGCAAATGGGTGGGCGTTAATGGCGATGCTGGAATTACTCAGTGTTTTGCCTGAAGAACACCCCGGTTTTCAATCTGTGCTTGAGCAGTTTCGTGCGCATGTTTATGGACTCGTTCGTTATCAAAGTGGGAGTGGATTCTGGCACCAGTTGCTCGATCGCAACGATTCTTATCTGGAAACCTCCGCGACGTCCATCATTACTTTCAGTCTGGCGAGGGCAATTAACAAAGGCTTTATCGATAAATTTGCATTTGCACCGATAGCGCTTCTGGGATGGAATGCACTTTCAACAAAAATTAATGCGTTGGGCCAAGTCGAAGGAACCTGCGTCGGAACAGGGATGGGTTTTGACCCGGCGTTTTATTATCATCGTCCTGTAAATGTATTTGCTGCGCATGGCTATGGACCGGTTTTATTGGCTGGAGCGGAGATGATTCGTTTGCTGGAAACGGAGAAGTTTGAAATCGTTGAGCGTGCGATTCTGATTAAAAAAACAAAATGAATGCGCTAGTAATCCCAATGATTTTCAGTTGAAATAACGAATCAAAAAGCACGCTACATACACGAAAAAAATGATTTTAAGGATGTTATGACACAATACAATATCATCGATTTTGGTGCGTCAGGCGATGGCATTGCTGATGACGCAAATGGGATCCAGAAAGCTATCGACACGTGTTCCGAAAATGGTGGCGGTCGTGTGATCATCCCTGCAGGTAAAATTTTTATGACTGGACCGTTTGATTTTAAATCCAACGTTGAATTGTATGTGGAGCGCGGTGCAAAAATAATTGCCAATCCAAATGAAGCAGTTTATACAAAAAGCGCCTTCCGGGAGAATCGTAGCGAAGGCACAATCTGGATTGGTGGAGAAAACGCTGACAATATCGCCATAACCGGTGGCGGTGTTATCGATGGGCGCGGCCAGGCTTTTATGGATGGTGAAGATCCTGCCGCTTACCGATTGAAGCCCGTCACTGAATTTGATCCACGACCCCATCTTTTAACACTCGTTGGCTGCAAAAACATTACAATTCGCGATGTCACTTTTACGAATTCAGCCTACTGGTGTGTGCATCTCGCTGGCTGTCAGGATGTGGTTATAGATGGTGTGCGAATTTTGAATGATTTGAAAATCCGCAATGGTGATGGCATCGATCCGGATCACTGCCGGAATGTGCGAATCAGTAATTGTCACATCGAATCGGGCGATGATTGTATTTGCATTAAAAACCGGCGAGAATATGCCGAATTCGGTCCCTGTGAAAATATCGTCGTAACGAATTGTACGATGACATCGACTTCCTGTGCCATTAAGCTGGGAAGCGAAAACATGGATGCGATTCGCAATGTGATTTTCGATTCATGCATAATCCTATCGAGCAATCGCGGCATCGGCATCCAGCACCGGGACGAGGGCAGTGTGGAAAATGTCTCCTTCTCGAATATGATAGTCGAAAGTCGTCTTTTCGATGATGTCTGGTGGGGGAAAGCGGAACCTATTTATATCACCAGCTTTAACAGGAATCCGGATGCAAAGTGGCGTTTCCCGGGGGATGGCCAGTCCCGGGATGTTGGCTATGTAAAAAATATTCGTTTTCACAACGTCTCCTGTACCAGTGAGGGCGGCGTCTATATCAGCGGAAATGGAAAGAGCATTGTTGAAGATATCCTGCTGGAAAATGTACGATTACACATAAATAAATGGACAAAACATGCAGGCGGCCTTTACGACCGCAGGCCATGTGATGTGCAGGGAATTATCGAGCGGGATGTCGCTGCATTCTCCCTCGTACAAGCAAAGGATATAACTGTTCGCAATTGTCAGGTCATGTGGGGTAACAACCGTCCTGCTTATTATGGTGCTGCGCTCGAAGCAGAGCACGTTTCAAATTTAAAAATTGAAAATCTGATAGGGGAATCCGCCCAACCTGACCGTATAAAATCTGTCAACATAACTTAGAAGAGCAGAAGAGTAAGTAGAGCTGTTCAGAAAGGAAAGCGTCGTGTTTGGATTATCCGTTATTGATCTCATCGTCATCCTTATGTACTTCCTGTTAATCATTGGAATTGGTTTTTGGGCCATGCGCCGTATCAATGATAAGGAAGATTACTTTCTCGGGGGCAGGCGATTCGGGAAATTGATTCAGACTTTTGCCAGTTTTGGCCAGGCCACATCTTCAACAGAACCTGTTGGCGTTTTAACAACCACGTTTAAAAATGGTGCAGCAGGAATCTGGAGTTCTTTGCTCATGCTTTTTTCAACGCCGGTCTTCTGGATTACGTCTCCCTGGTTACGTCGCATGCGGGTGCTCACCATGGCAGATTTTTATGAAGAACGCTATGGTTCCAAACGCATGGCGGCAATTTATTCCCTCGTTGGCACGTTCGGTATGGTCGCACTTCTGTCGGTTGGATTTACCGCAATGTCGAAAACAGTAATTGCTATGACACCCAAAACGATAGAAGAGTTGAATACCCAGGAGATGGCAGAATACCGTTTAGCGGAGGAACTGAGTACGCTGGAAGTGAAGGACTACTCAATCCTTACTGGCACCGAAAAAGAACGCCTTATGGAATTGCGCCAGCTACAGCCACGGCAGCTTTTTTCCCATGTCAATGAGAATATGTTGGTCTGGATTGTTTGTTTCATTGTGCTGATCTATGCAATTGCGGGGGGGCTTGAAGCGGCATTTTACACGGATATGCTCCAGGGAAACTTTATAATTTTACTGTCGATTTTGCTGTTACCCTTTGCATGGATAAAAATAAGCGACAGCTTTGGCGGCAGTGGCATGTTCGATGCCTTTGCGATTATGCACGACCGGCTACCCCAGGCATTTTTCGAAATATTTGGTTCGCCGACACTCATCGATTTTACGTGGTACTATATTCTCGCAGTTTCCCTTGTCGCGGGAATTACCACGATTACACAACCGAATATGCTCGTGACAAATGCCGCAGCAAAAGACGAATACTCAGCTCGTTTTGGTTTTGTTACCGGGACTTTTACGAAGCGAATCCTAACGCTTCTTTGGGGAATGTTGGGACTGGCGGCCATCGTATTGTACAGTGATTCTGTTCAAAATTCTGATCTCGTTTGGGGATACGCGACGCGTGATTTGCTGGGCGGATTAAATTTAGGTTTGGTCGGGCTCATGATTTCCTGTATGATGGCTGCACTGATGTCGACAGCGGATGCTCTGATGCTAACCTGTTCCGGATTATTGATGAATAATCTCTACCGTCCCATCGTGCCTGAGAAAAGTGAAGTGCATTATGTTAAAGCTGGCCGTGTCTTTGGCGCATTGTTTCTGATCTGTGCTGCTTTAATCACCACCCAATTTGATAATATCCTGCAGATTTTAAAATTAATCTGGGAATTTTTTGTCATTTTTGCTGCTGCATTCTGGTTGGGCTTAAAATGGCGTGGTGCAAACCGCACAGGGGCATGGACATCTATTTTAACTACGCTTAGTGTTTTTTATCTGATCCCCATTTTTCTTACGTTGGTATTCCCTTCGTTGCGAACTTCGGCAACGCTTGTAAAACAAACACAACCCGATCCGGTTGTGCGAAGTTACACAGCGCATGAAATGGATGTGCAAACCAGAGAAAAGGAGATTGCTGTCTGGGAATTGAAACGGAGTGAAGGAGACAGTACCACTGCCAAACCACAAACTCTCGTGGTTGGTCAACCTTTTGAAAAAACGTTTGTACTCCCGAAAAAATCAATTTTTTGGTCCAAAGATGTCAAGCTGCGCTCCGATGGAATGATGGAGGGAAGAGGGTATTTATATCTGGAATTACTTCTTCTGGATGGATTAGGTTTTGATTTATCGAAAAATGCGTATGCACTCAATGAAACCATTCGTATTTTGATACGCCTGATATTCCCATTTTTCATTTTGATAGTGGTTTCCTTACTCACGACAGCCAAGGAAAAAGAATTGGCCGAGCGCTTTTTTGTAAAAATGCGCACCCGAACCATAGCCGACAGATCGGAAGACGAAAAACAACTCGCAACGGCTTATGCCAATCCGGAAATAACCAAGTCCATGTTGCTATTCCCGCGAACGAATCTGGAAATCTATCGCTGGAATAAAACCGATTCCCTTGGTTTCCTGGCTGCGGTTGCCGTCATGATTATTATTCTTGGACTGTTTTTTGGTGTTGTTACAATCGGGACATAGTGTATTATTGAGGATAATAAACGAGCTTTCCAAGCTTGTACGAATTTAATAAGTTGAACTATTCCTCAGCTTTTAAATGGAGAAGGCATGCAAATTGAAGAGACAATAAAAATCAAAGCAACCCCTGAGCAGATTTTTGCCTTTTACAAAAACGTTTCGGAGTGGTCTTCGTGGGATCCAGATGTGCAATCGTCCTCAATTGATGGTGATTTCAGAGAAGGAACCAAAGGAAAACTAAAACCATCAAAAGGCCCGGAGACAAAAATTGAGTTTACTGAAGTAACGAGGAACAAATCATTCACTGCGTCGAGTAAATTGCCATTTTGCACAATGCGTTTTGTGCATGAGCTTGTCCCAACAAATGAAGGAACCGAAGTAATTCATACGGTGACGTTCTCCGGTATGCTTTCCCCCTTATTCAATCGCCTAATTGGTTCTGGGATTAAAAAAGGACTTCCCAAAACTATGCAGGGCTTAAAAAATGCTGTTGAATCAAAAAAATAAGGCTATGTTCAACAAACAATATGAATTATATTGTGATGATTTATGGCCAACAATAAAAACAAAATCTAGTCTAACGCGGGGCCGCAAAGGCGCAGAGATTCGAAGAATTCTTTATATTTTTTTCTTTGCTTAACTCAGCTTCTCGGAGGCTCTGCGTTTTATATGTTCCATTTATTTGGCTTGTAATTCAGATATCCAATATCAACAGGGATATCTGAGTAGTTTTTAGAATGATTTGAAATTTTCCATGTTCTCCCTAACTGATTAATGCAGCTTTCTATCCAGAAAGAAAGCTGTATTTTAAAATTAATGGGAGTGATATTACCCGCTGATAGAAAATTTATCACACGCTATACTTCTCTCAAGTAAACCGCTCAAATCCATATCTTTTGCTTGATTCCATCCGATGTCGAATTTATTATGTTTAATTTTAAGGGGTTTAATTCTCAAATATTAATGAAATTGTAGTTGACTGGGGTATCACAGATCGAAAAGATATCGTTTTTTAAACACGACTGATAGGGGATTGCAGGGGGAGACTGTTCTATGCAATTATCATCATCTCGAAAATAGAGTCATTGAAAGATGATATACATTTACCCCACAGATTAAATTCTGTGGGGTAAATTGTAAAATCAGATGCGCTTATTTCAGGAACATCATCTTTTTAACTTGTGTCACGTTACCAGAGGTAAGTTTGTAAATATATACACCTGTGGCAAATTGTGTTGCGTCAAAAGTGAAGCGGTGGAGACCACTATTCAATTGTCCATTGACCAGAGTTGCGACGCGCTGACCCATGACGTTGTAAACTTCAAGGGTTGTACGACCTGATTTTGCCAGGTTGAACTCAATAGTCGTTTCTGGATTGAATGGGTTCGGGTAGTTGTGATACAATGTCGTCTCGGTTGGAATAATGATTTCACCGGATACAGACAAAACACGCGGATTGCTTGGTGTCCACATCGGAGTAGCAGAACCAGGAACATAAACAGCTTTTGCATTGCGAACTGAATCCTGTAATGCTAATACATATTGATCTCTGTTGGTTTCGTAGATCGCTTTTTTTGCTGGGAACCAGTTCAAGTCGCCAAGGGGTAAACCGTCAGTACCGGCTTCCATCAAAGCTGCATTTGAGTAGCTCAGGTCGACCGCTGGTGGCCATGCAGTAATTTCCGGAAGGCCATCGGCATTCCAGGTTACAGGAGAAGCAATTCTCCAATCCGGCCATTCACCCTGTGTTTCAGGATGCCAGTATTCATCGATGAATTGTACTATGGCAGCCGTGTTGCCTGGAGGCGTTGTGAAACCAGGATCATAGTCAGCATAGTTGGTACCGATTGTGTAATTATCATCGATTGTCACAAAGGAGTCTACGGCAGCATGTTCCCAGAGTAAACCGGCTTCGAAAGTATCAGCAGCAAACCAGTCGAGGATTGCTTGATCACGATAGAAGAGGTTCGATCCCAGGAACAAGGAGATTTTATCAAGATCATTTGCCGCATCGTGGAAATAATTCCAGGTCGTGAAATAGGAGTCGTAAGTATTGCCAGAGGGATTGTGGCCAATGAAATCGTAGTTGTAGAAGATGTTATTGGCTTGAATCATCTGGTAAGCACGTTGCTCATGACCTGCTTTCGTTGAATTGAGATAGGTGTTGTGAATTTCATGAACGGTTGCATTGAAGAAAGGACCGCTATTGGCAAGCAAACGTCCGGAGTTAACAACAGTGTTGTTTTCAACCAAAACATATTCGCCGGCTACGTCCATACGCATTGGGAAACCACCCCAAGGTGAATAGGTCGTTCTTACACCGTTAACGAAAACGCAGTTTTTAATTTGAATGGAAAGTCCTTCGCCCTGATTTCTGAAGGCAAAATCTTTCCAGTCAGCAAAAGCAACGTTTTCAGCAGTGTAACCATGACCTGCTGTGTTGGCTATGAAGGTACCAACGAGTTCGCCATTGCTGTGAACACCGCTGAACATGAGGTTCTTAATTGTCAAAGAACCGCCTTCTTTAATTTCAAAGAATTGTCTTGATGTTCCATCTTCGGCAGGTGTATTGACCAAAACGGCAGGTGTTGCGTCATCTTTAATCCAGCCGTTGTTTGGGCCTTCAATGGCGATTTCAAAAGTTAAATCGATACGGCCATCGAAAGCATAGGCTTTTCCAGCTTCCACTTTATAAACACCAGGACCTGTGATCTGTGTGTTTACAAACTGGTTCGGATCAAGAGTAACCTCATTAACAGCAGGTGCTTGTTTTGGATTGCTTGGTGTCCACATCGGAGTAGCAGAACCAGGAACATAAACAGCTTTTGCATTGCGAACTGAATCCTGTAATGCTGATACGAATTGACCTCTGTTTGCTTTGTATAGTGCTTTTTTTGCTGGGAACCAGTTCAAGTCGCCAAGGGGTAAACCGTCAGTACCGGCTTCCATCAAAGCTGCATTTGAGTAGCTCAGGTCGACCGCTGGTGGCCACGCAGTAATTTCCGGAAGGCCATCGGCATTCCAGGTTACAGGAGAAGCAATTCTCCAATCCGGCCATTCACCCTGTGTTTCAGGATGCCAGTATTCATCGATGAATTGTACTATGGCAGCCGTGTTGCCTGGAGGCGTTGTGAAACCAGGATCATAGTCAGCATAGTTGGTACCGATTGTGTAATTATCATCGATTGTCACAAAGGAGTCTACGGCAGCATGTTCCCAGAGTAAACCGGCTTCGAAAGTATCAGCAGCAAACCAGTCGAGGATTGCTTGATCACGATAGAAGAGGTTCGATCCCAGGAACAAGGAGATTTTATCAAGATCATTTGCCGCATCGTGGAAATAATTCCAGGTCGTGAAATAGGAGTCGTAAGTATTGCCAGAGGGATTGTGGCCAATGAAATCGTAGTTGTAGAAGATGTTATTGGCTTGAATCATCTGGTAAGCACGTTGCTCATGACCTGCTTTCGTTGAATTGAGATAGGTGTTGTGAATTTCATGAACGGTTGCATTGAAGAAAGGACCGCTATTGGCAAGCAAACGTCCGGAGTTAACAACAGTGTTGTTTTCAACCAAAACATATTCGCCGGCTACGTCCATACGCATTGGGAAACCACCCCAAGGTGAATAGGTCGTTCTTACACCGTTAATGAAAACGCAATCGGTGATTTTGATGTTAAGTCCTTCGCCCTGATTTCTGAAGGCAAAATCTTTCCAGTCAGCAAAAGCAACGTTTTCAGCAGTGTAACCATGACCTGCTGTGTTGGCTATGAAGGTACCAACGAGTTCGCCATTGCTGTGAACACCGCTGAACATGAGGTTCTTAATTGTCAAAGAACCGCCTTCTTTAATTTCAAAGAATTGTCTTGATGTTCCATCTTCGGCAGGTGTATTGACCAAAACGGCAGGCGTTGGATCATCTTTAATCCAGCCGTTGTTTGGGCCTTCAATGGCGATTTCAAAAGTTAAATCGATACGGCCATCGAAAGCATAGGCTTTTCCAGCTTCCACTTTATAAACACCAGGACCTGTGATCTGTGTGTTTACAAACTGGTTTGGATCAAGTAATGTCTGGGAAAAACCAGATGCTACTAAACCTAAAGATAAAACTAAAAGTAATAATGTCTTAAATTTCACGTTCGTTTCTCCTGATTTTGTACTACATTTTAAATTAATAGAGTAAGTGATCAAAAGCTTAACACTGTTTGTACTTAAAACGGTATTTTCCTCCTTTCAATCA
Source organism: Deferribacteres bacterium (assembly GCA_020633655.1). Classification (GTDB taxonomy): domain Bacteria; phylum Zhuqueibacterota; class Zhuqueibacteria; order Zhuqueibacterales; family Geothermadaptataceae; genus Bioreactorimicrobium. The sequence goes on along the minus strand of JACKDF010000003.1, from coordinate 485,237 downwards.
AAAAGTAAGTTTTATATTTTTGTACTCAAATGATTTGATTTTCCTGTGTTATTCAATTCTGCAAAATTCTAATTTAAGTTGCCTGGTGGGGAAGAATCGCATAAGAATTATACCAGACTGCCGTTTATTATTTTACTTAAAAATCGTAACGGATGCCTAAATCTGCAGTGCGACCATAATAATTTGCGGACGACAACAACTCTCTAATGCTAACCAGACTCCGATCAGGTCTGTTTGTAATATTGTTCACATTCATATAGAGTTTAAGTCCATCCCATGGAAGTTTTTGGAAAACAGTTAAATCCCATCGTTTATATGCGCCGGTATAGGAGTCAAGTTCATCATAGGTGCTATGAGCTGATACAAGCACATTGTCCTGATAGAGATAGGATAAACGCGTCGAGAGACCACCAATGTCATAACCAAGCGTTACATTTAGGATGTCATCGGGCTGATTGGGCATACGACCTGTTCGGGTGGAATCGACAAAAACTGTTTTTGCAAATGGACCAGTGCCCACTTTGACCGATGTTTGGAACGGGTATGTCGTCTCGGAGGTAATGTGTGTGTAGTTGATATTAAAAACCAATCCACGGAAGTGTTTAGGCAGGTACCAGAAGTTGGTTTGCCAGTCCAATTCAAAACCTTTTACAGTTGAAGTTTCGTCCAGATTGATCCAGGTGTTAATTGTTGAAGTAGCTGACTGCGGCAGTTCAAATCGATTGTTGATTTTTTCTGAATCTTTCGTTCGGAAGTTATAGCCCACAATGAGATTATCAATTTCTTTGAAGAAATAGCCAGCTGTGAGAAGACCTATGTGGTTTTCATAAACCGAAGTGTAAACATCAAAGTTTTGCGAGAGTGCTGGTTTCAGCGCTGGGTTCCCGAGAGTAAAAAATGGATCACTATAGGAGCTATAATAAATGTACGGCGAAACGGAGCGGTAATCCGGGTAGATTATGCTTTTGGTGCTTGCCAAACGGACATCTAACCAGTTTGTCGGTTTAATGCGGAGTTGCAGCTGCGGGAACCAATTTTCGCCTTTTGTTTCATTGGATTTTAATTCACTATTTCGGAATTGATCGGGGTTCGGACCATATTTTTCAGTTAAGAAAGCAGTATAATCGATCGCAAAATCTTCGTATCTGATGCCGGGGTAAAGGGTCACATAATTTCCGACGTTAAGCTCTGTCATAAAATAGAAAGCTGCAAGGTTTCTCTTGTAGTTATAATCGTACTGATTGGAAGCCTGGGCATCAAGAGGATAGCTGACATGCGTACTATCCAAACGTTCCCAATCCATTGCTAATTGTTCCCAATGCCGCATTTTATCGATTGAAGCTTTGTAGAAAAAATCTTCAATACCTTCCTTGCCCGCAAGAAAATCACCTATATCATAGTCAGGGTCTTCAAAGAGAAATGCACGAATGCCGAGATTTGAATCAAAGTTTTCCAGTCCAAGATCAGGCCAAAGGGAGTCTGCCATAATGATGACGAACTCCTCGCCAAATTGCACTCTATCAGGTTGATTGTACCGCTGGGTTTCGTCATTGTCCCGCGAGTTGTGAACGTACTTGCCTCCGAACTTTAAATTGCCGGAAAGGTAGTTTGTCAAGTTGAATGGGATCGAGAAATTGAGCACCGCATCCTGGGCAGCTTCCGTTACATCACGCTCAAGTGTATAAAGCCGTGATATTCTCTTATAATCATCTTCAATATTGCCTTGAGTGTCGTAAACGAGGCCAATTACTTCCGCTGCGTTAAGTAATTCACTCGGTGTCGCTAAAAGTGGATCATCGAGTGTGGGGGCTGAAAAGCCTGCGCGTCCTTGCTTCATGCCGATATTCATTGTCAAATCACCAGGACGGTATTGTTTTGATATCGAATTTGACAGTGAAAAATCCATTCCGACACTAAAGAATTCAAACTCACCCTGCAATGCATTGCTGAGAACTGTATTGCTCAATTCTCTGTCCGCTGCAAATGCACCCCATTGATTTCCTTCAGTCCAAAGTGTGTTTTGCTGCTCAACTTGTTTTTCATTAAGATTGCTGATGAAGTTGTTGAATAACAAGGATCCATTATTGAACTTGTAATCCAATACGAGACCACCACCAATTCGGCGTCGGTCGGTGACTTTATCGCTTATCGTGGCACTGGCCAGATCAACGGGAATCAATCCTTTATCCAAAATCGCTTCTTCATTGAGTGCGTATCCGGCACTGAGGACATCCGAGTCTCTGTTGAAATCGTCAATATTCGCCGATAGCTGAACACCCAACTTATTATTCATATACCTGTTACTAACGAGACCGGTAATTTTATAATTGCCGTATGTGTCACCTAAAGAGCCGTATCCATCTTGAAAAGAGAATTTGCTATGAAAACCCTCGGCCGCTTTTCCAATTTTTAAATTGACCATTCCTCCAACAGCATCAGCGTCCATATCAGCTGTTAAGGCTTTTGTTACTTCAATTCCAGAAAGAATATTTGGTGAAATCATATTAAGATCCACACTGCGGTCGTCACGATCGGTCGATTGCATACGCACACCGTTCACCATCATAACATTGTATTTTGGGGAAAGTCCGCGAATCGTTACCTTTTGGCCTTCACCGCCATCCCTCACGATTGAAATCCCGGGTAACCGGCCTACAGATTCGGCAGCGTTAGCATCCGGAATATCCTGGATTTTTTCTGCAGAAACCACGTTCGTAATTGTACGGGAAGAAATCTGCTGGTTGATTGCAGCCATTTGGCCTTCAGCTTGTGCGGTAATCGTAACTTCTTCTCCGGTGATTGCTGCAAATTCCAATTCAACGGTTTGCGTTGCTCTGTCGCCTGCATTAATATTCACAGGAACACTTGCATCTTTGTATCCGATAAATTTTACAATAAGATTGTAATTGCCGGGGGGGACTCTGGGGATAACGAATTCACCGTTTAAATTTGTCGATGAGCCTATTGTTGTTCCCTCTAAAAAGACGTTTGCACCAGGCAGCGGATCACCTGATGTCTTGTCCAATACTGTTCCACTAATACGGCCTGACTGTTGCGCTTGCAACAGTGTTGTACAAGCCAGAAGCACAAATAAGACTGTGCTGAAAAGAACATTTTTAAAGGGGGAAAGCCTGGGGTAACGATGTGCGCGCATAATTCTTCCTCAAATTTGCTAGTTCAGGTTATAAACCAGAATTATTTATAATCTCAAAAGCGTGGTAAATAATTCTGGCTAATTTTAACAAATCCTCCAAAAAAAGCGGTGCGTACCGCAATGACTAATGGTGATGATTAGTCATAAAATCTAACAAAACAAGTGCAAAGTTTTAAGTATTATAATATGGTCACCTCATTTGGTTTTTACTGGTTTTATTATTCATATTTTTGGTCTCTTGGTTAATAAATTACAACAAAGTATAAATTTCGCCAAGCGAAATTAAATGATTTTTTTGTGTTATTGTTTCGCAATCCCTTTTAAAACAAAGGAGTAGGAGTACGTTGGTTCGGATAACCTGAATTCCTCATGGGGAATTGCATTATCAGACCAGCTGTCATCACCACCAACACCCACTTGCTTATAATCAATGTTTAGATAAACTTCTTCCGATTGCGGGACCTGGTACAAATAGACCGCTCCCTCAAGTGCTGCATTGTCATAATTTTTTGCGGTGATGTTTATTGGATTGATGCCGGTTATCAGTAGTCCGGTTCCATTATCATTTGTCAAACGCGCCCATCGCACATCCGTTTTGTTGCCACTTTCCTGTGGACGCGAATAGTTAAAAAATTGGTTCTGCGTTTTGCCATTGAATAGTCCGAGCTTTGTACCGGCTTTTCTATCCCAGTAACTCTCCTGCGGTCCACGACCATACCATTCAAAATTATTAAACTGTCCTGCCAGTGCGAGCTGTGTTCCGAAGCGCAACATAACCGGGCGTTCTTTTTTCATTGATTTGTAATCGACAGTTACCTTGACTTCACCAAGTGCGTTTACCTTGTATTTAATACTGTAGTCTGCTTCGACTTTTGGGAGTTTGCCTGCAAAAGTGAGCTCATATTCCTGTGGACTGATTTTTTTCTTTATAACATCCTGAATTAACCAGGATTTAGACATGTCACGCCATTCGATTTCCGGTTTCTTATATATTTTCCAGCCGCGAACATCATTGTCAGTTGGTGCTCTCCAAAAGTCGGGGCGCAGTCCTTTTGCGATCAATTCGGTTTCATTAAAGTGGTAAGAAATTAAAGCGCCATTGGAAATGTCAAATTTGAGCATGAATTGATCATTGCCAATTTCCAGGATATTTCCTTCTTCGTTTAGATTTAACTCGTCAAATTCTGATAAATCAGTGCTTTCAATTGCTGTTGCTGTTGGCACGATAAATTGTTCCCAGGCAACTTCATGTCCGGCATCAGCCCAGGGTTGTGATTTTGCCAATTGCAAGCTGAAGCTTATCATATATTCTTTGCCGGCTATTGGTTTCTTAAGCATGGGATTAACGATGATTTCCGTGGATTGTCCTGGTGCAAGATCCTCCAGTTTGAATGTACCTGACTTTACAACCTCACCGTCTGCAAGCACATCCCACTTCCCCTCAAGATTGTTCAGGCTTTTGAAAAAATTTTCATTAGTAAATTGAAATTGACCTTCTTTCATATTGACAACTTTAATGCTTACCGGCTGTTGCACTTTCTTAAGTTCGTACAGAGCCGGATGTGGAGTACGATCAGCGCTAACCAGACCATTCATACAAAAATTATCATCACTGGGAACGTCTGCAGGGCCAAAATCACCGCCATAGGCAAAGTAATTTTTGCCGTCCGGTGTCGTTTTGAGTAATCCCTGATCAACCCAGTCCCAAATAAAACCACCTTGTAGCTGCGGGTACTTTTTGAAAGCCTGCCAGTATTTTAAAACGCTCCCGTTGCTGTTGCCCATCGCGTGCGAGTATTCGCAGAGAATAAGAGGCCGGTACGGTTTTTTCTCAGCGTAAGCCACGATTTCTTTTACCGTGTCATACATCGGACTAACGATATCCACGTGTTTGCCTTCACCAGCTCTTTCGTAGTGAACAAGCCGGGAATGATCCCGTTCATGAATCCAGGCTGAAGTTGCTTCGAAGCAAACGCCATCTCCTGCTTCATTTCCCAAAGACCAAATGATAACTGAAGGGTGGTTCTTATCCCGTTCAACCATGGCAATCGTTCGCTCCAGATGGGCTTGCTTCCACTCCGGCTTGTTGCCAAGGGTTTCGTCCGGATCGTATCCAAAACCATGGGATTCGATATTGGCTTCATCAATCAGATAAATACCGAATTCATCACACAAAGCATACCACTGTGGATCATTGGGATAATGGCTCGTTCGAACGGCGTTGAAATTGTGCTGCTTCATCAATTTTATGTCCTGAATCATCGATGCTCGGGTAACGACGTGACCGGTGATCGGATCATGTTCATGCCGGTCCGTTCCCTTGAGCAGAATAGCTTTCCCATTCACAAGCATTTGGCCATCTTTCAACTCAACGCTGCGGAAACCAATTTGGGTACGGATGACTTGCATAGGACCATTTTTATCTTCAAGGGTGATGAGGATGGGATAAAGTGATGGAATTTCTGCAGACCATGGATTGATATTATTTATTTGGGCCTGAAAGGTGAGGTGCTGTATGTCTTTGGTGCTCTTGTTTGCAGATTTGCTTGCGCTATAAAGGATTTTATCGCCGTCGAGAAGTTTAACCTGCAAAGTCGCTTTGCCGGATTCTGTTTTTTCTGCTTTTAACACGACGTCGAGATTAATGAGGCCATTTGAATGATATTTGTCTAATCCCGCATTGACAAAGAAGTCCTGCACTCGAAAAGCTGGTGTTGCAAGTAAGTAAACATCGCGCTCTATACCACTTAGTCTCCAGAAATCCTGATCTTCGAGGTAGCTTCCGTCGCACCAGCGGTATACTTCAACAGCCAGTTCATTTTTACCTTTTTGAATGAAGTTGGTGATTCTAAATTCAGCTGCGGTTTTGCTGTCTTCATGGTAACCAACTTTTTCACCATTTACCCACAGATAAAACGCAGAATTAACACCGGCAAAATGGATGAAAATTTCCTTTCCATCCCAGGATGTGGGAATTTCGAAGTTGTGTTTGTAAGAACCAACAGGATTAAAATCTTTAGGTGGATAAGGCGGCGTTTTTTCATAGGGATATTTAATATTCGTATAGATGGGATAGCCGTACCCGTGCATTTGCCAATCCGCAGGAACTGGAATTTCGCCCCATTTCGTTACGTCGTAACCTTTTTTAAAAAAATCGACAGGACGGGTATCGGGGTTTTTTGACCAGTGAAATTTCCATTTCCCATTGAGAAGTTTATAATATTCTGATTTAACAGGATCATAGGTTTGTGCACTTTTTTCGTTTGGAAACGGGATGAAAGTGGCGTGTGGTGGTTCCGTATTGACCTGGTTAATCGCAGGATTTGCCCACTCATTTTGCGCTTTTGCAATTGAAAGAAATAAAATGCCCCAGGAAATGCAAATAACCATAACGAAAACCGAAAATGTTCCTCGCTTCATAAATTCCTCACCTTCTTTTTTATTTGATCGAGAATGAATCCATTAAATTGTATGGTGCTATGTATACCTTTCTGAAATTTACGATGCCCCTTTGTGCAGCGCTTGCGTTGTGTTCTGTACAAGTTATAAATGAATTATTTTTATCTGTTATAGTAACGCTGTTCAAGATCAGCACTCGTTAATCTGTATTCAGTTCGGTTGTTTACTCCGTGCAGGAGGGAAACTGTGCTAGCGAGGGCAGCCAATACGAATAATTTCAAGGCCGGGAAGGAGTGGAAAACTGAATACGATATGCCAAAAAATGCAAGAAAAATAGCAGTAAAATAACCCAGATCAATTGCAGCGATGTCTGTACTCATAGATTCGCTATTCACTTTTTTTGGACCAATGAACTGGTTCCTGGTATGGCTCGTATTTCTCGTAATCCTCAACAGATTCAAATTCGACCTGATTCCCTGATTGCCGAGGTAAAAACCGAACTGCATAGCTTCAACCATATTCAATTTGCGAGCTAACGAATTTAATAATCACCAAATAACAGAATCTTTTTGTTGATAAACAAGAGGAAAGTATCTACTTTATTTTTTGCGGAATTTTCTGGCAAATTTAGTTTATTAAAACAACTCTATTGGTATATTTTGTTAAATAATTTAGGAATTATTTTGGATATATAAGGATTTTTATGGAAATACAATTGTTGACCAGCCTGTGTGAAATGAGAAGGTTCAACCGGTCGCTGAGTTTATCGAAGTTCCCGGTTGTACCTGATCCGGATTTGATGTTCCAGATTGACTCAGTGCAGGCAAACTCAACTTCCGTGGGTTTTCACGCAGCCTGGACTTATCGAACTTTTGTTCTGCTGTTGTTCCTGCTTGGGTTACATATTTCAATTGGTTGCTCAACCAAAAATCAAACTGAAAAAGACCGCTTGCCAAACATAATATATATCATGGCGGATGATCTTGGCTACGGCGATATCGGCAGCTACGAACAGGCTATTATTCAAACGCCACGTCTGGATCGTTTGGCGGAAGAAGGGATGCGATTCACTAACCATTATGCCGGCCACACCGTATGCCGGTGTTCCCGGCTTTCCTTGTGGACGGGTTACCATACGGGGCATTTGCCAATTCAGGGCAATGCAAAATACACTTTGGAGCCGCAGGCTATAACCGTGGCAAAACTTCTGAAACAAAAGGGATATGTCACTGGTGGAGTAGGAAAATGGTCATTAGGTGATACAAGTAGTTTAGGTCATCCCAATAAGCAGGGGTTTGATTTTTGGATGGGCTACCTTGATCAGAGTGATGCGCATAATTACTATCCCACGCACCTTTGGAGAAATTATGAAGTTGTGCCCCTTGCTGGAAATGTTTTAAGTGACAATCCTGAAGACCGGGGACGCGTTGCGACCCAAAAAGAAACCTATGCCCACGATCTGATTACAGAAGAAGCGTTAGCTTTCATTCGGCGAAATGCTGAGAAGCCATTTTTACTGCATATTCACTGGACATTGCCGCATGCGAACAATGAGGCGGGTAGAGCAACCGGGGATGGCATGGAAATACCGGATTATGGAATTTATGCAAAAAGAGAGTGGCCCGCTCAGGAGAAAGGGTTTGCAGCCATGGTTTCGCGGCTGGACGGCGATGTGGGCCGCATTGTCGATCTACTCGATGAATTGAATTTGCGGCAAAACACACTGGTGATCTTTACTTCAGACAATGGCCCACATGAGGAAGGGGGACACCAGCATGAGTTTTTTAATTCCAATGGCGCATTGCGTGGACTGAAGCGCGATCTTTATGAAGGCGGTATACGCGTTCCTTTTATCGCTGTTTGGCCAGGCCATATTCAGGAAAAAAGTACGAGTGATTATCCTTCCGCATTCTGGGATTACCTGCCAACGGCCTGTGAAATTGCGGGTGTTGATTACCCAAAAAACCTGGATGGTATTTCTTATTTGCCAGCTTTGCTTGGAAAACAGCAAAAAGAGCATGATTATTTGTATTGGGAGTACGAAGAACAGGGCCGTCACAAAGCTGCAGTTCGGGCTGGGAATTGGAAAGCAGTGCTGCCCGGAACAAAGGAGCCGGTTGAACTCTATGATTTGTCTGTTGATAGTCAGGAACAAAACAATCTTGCCGCAAAGCAGCCAGAAATTCTTGCAGGCATGGTAAAAATCATTGAGGAGATGAAGTAAGATTGCTTCACCACAATTATCAGCGAGCCATGCTACTCGGTGCTAGAATAATTCATATTCAAAAAATACCAATATTCACTATGATTTTTTGACGGATTAAATAATCACTTTTAAGAGGATGCCATGTTTAAAAAAATAAATCTGCTCTTGCTGAGTGTGATTCTTCTTTCTTGTTCTGCTCATAATATTTCCACGAGTATGCCCGATAGCTCAAGTATTCTCGATAAAATGAGGCTCGCCAATAGCCACCTGATGAAAAAATGGCCTGACCCAACCGTTGATACTGTAACGAATAAACGGCGACCAAGCAACATCTGGACACGCGCTGCCTATTACGAAGGATTGATGGCGTTGTACAGCATCGATCCCGATCCCGTTTATTACAATTACGCTGTGAAATGGTCTGCAGGCCACGAATGGGATACAGCATATAAACGCCCGGGCAATCGCAATGCGGATGACCAGGCTTGCGGACAAACGTACATTGAACTTTATCAAATTGATCCACAACCAGAGCGTATCGAGAAAATAAAAGCGAATATTGATCTCATGCTTGAAGATGAACGAAACGATGCCTGGTGGTGGATTGATGCATTGCAAATGGCCATGCCAGTCTTCGCCAAATTAGGCGCCGTGACCAGGGATAATCGCTATTTCGAAAAAATGTATCAGATCTACAATTATACCAAAACACAGCACGGTGGCAATGGTCTTTACAATCCGGAAGACAAGCTGTGGTGGCGTGATAAAGATTTTGTACCACCAAAAACAACGGCAAATGGGAGAGATGTCTACTGGTCACGAGGCAACGGGTGGGTTCTCGCGGCGATGGTTCGGGTACTGGATGTCATGCCGGAAGATGCGCCGCACCGTGAGGAGTATTTGACAATGTTCAAAAATATGGCAGAGGCTTTGGTTCCGCTGCAAAGAGAGGATGGCTTTTGGAATGTGAGTTTGCAGGATCCAAAGGATTTTGGTGGCAAAGAAACCTCAGGCACAGCCTTCTTCGTCTATGGATGTGCCTGGGGACTGAATAACGGAATTCTAACGGATACAAAGTATAAAACCGCTGTTGTCAAAGGATGGAATGCCATGGTGAAGGATGCACTGCATCCTAACGGTTTTTTAGGATTTGTTCAGGGTACGGGCAAACAGCCTTCGGATGGACAGCCTGTGACCTACGATAAAAAACCGGATTTTGAAGATTATGCCCTGGGGGCGTTTTTACTTGCCGGAAGTGAAGTGTATAAATTTGCCCGGAGCAAAAATTAGGGATATTGGAGTAGATCCGTCCATTTTTTTAGACGAAGTTAAACGAATGTTATGAACTATACCATGATTGATGGCCAACAATAAATACAAAATTTAGTTTAACGCGGAGCCGCAACGGCGCAGAGATTCGCATAGGTTTTCAATTTTTTTCTTTTCATAACTCTGCTTCTCCGCTTTTTAAAAATTCCATTTATTTGGCCCGTAATTCAGAAGTTTCCTTAAATAGAGCATTTTTTTATTATGATTATAATTATAATGAATAATCTTCACTGAACGTTACCTGTATTTTTTCTTTTTTATTTCCATAAAATTCAGTTTATTATGCCTGTGTAAGGAAAGTAGATATTACCCTTCACTTGCATTTGAAAATTATTCAATTCATTTTTTCCCGAGGCTGAGTGAACGCAGGAGATCTCCCGTTCCCTTCAGCCTTTTGTGATTTATCTGGTTTGTACTCTTTTCGATTATTGAATTCAATATTTTAAATCCACATTATGGACCTGTTTCTTTTCACATGAAGTCTATTTCTATTGAGGACAGTCAATTCCGGGGATGCGTTAACTTCTATTTTTGCGGTAAATGCAAAACTCATATTCACTAGACGGAGGATTTTGAGAATGGCAAAAAAATATGATTATATTAAAAAAGGCTTGACCGATACTGGCTTTCGGCAAACTCCATGGACTGTACTCATGGGAATTCTCATTGTTATTTGCTCAGTACTTTATGCTACTCGGTGGTTTGCGGTAGTCGGGGTGAACCCGAATTTGACGGAACTTGGTTCGGATGTTTTTTTGAAATATATGTTTATTATCGTGACTGTAGAGCGGGCAGCAGCCGTATTTGTCGGCATGTTTCGCAGTCAATCGAAAGTAGACTGGGCTTTACGAATTAATAGGATTCGCGAAATTCTACAGATGGAAAATCCGTCCAAATCCGTGCTCAGGCAAGTTTATGTACGGGAGAACCGGCTTATTAAAAAACTTGAGCAGTCAGAAATTATCGGTGAAATTGATGATGTTCCCGCCAATCCGACAGTACAGGATTATCTCGGCTATCTGACCTCATCCAAGCATGCTTATGAGTTTCAACGAGCACGATTTAATTCCGTAAGTAGTAAATATGTCGCCCAAATCGTCTTCGTGATTGGAATCATCCTGGCCATGCTTGGATTGAGTATTTTTAATGATTTACTGCAAAATATGAACCTGGTATCTGTCCTCGCACAAGAGATCAAAAATGGAACCTATACCGAAACTGGCCTCGTCTGGCAAACAGGCCTATTACGATTTACAGATATCATTATCACTGGTGGATTGCTCGGTGGTGGCAGTGCAGGTCTTAATGAACTGAGCAATAAAATGACCGAATACCTTACTAAACAATAAAAGCACACTCTGCATTTTAGTTTCTTGCATGGTTCGCGCCTGATGTAATACCTGGCACATGTGTGAAAAATTAACATCGGGGCTGAATCAAAACATAATTATCATGAAGGTGTCCCGCTAAGTCGAGCGTGTGTTACGCTCAATGGGGACGCTTTCGCTCTATGAAAATTGCTGTTTGTGTCAAAATAATGGGTTTTGACTCATCACCGGCATATCCAATACGTGTGGAAAATCGGTCGCTGAGCGTACCGAAACGCCCAGTTGAACTACATCCGGCTTCGATACTTCGACCTTACTCCGTGCTGATATGCTCAGCTCCACACTTTTAACTCACTCTGGAAATTAACCCGGATTCAGGACTATTTTGCAAAACAGGTTAGTACTGGTTTTCTTTCAAAATAGGGCATCAGGCGAACTCATATCTCAGAATTCATCGGCTTCAAGGATTCATTCTCAATTTCTTATATTACCTGAAATAGATTTTCCCGTTTTCCTGTTCAACTCTATTAAATTACTAAATAATATTTTCCAATGAATTTAATAGATGAGAGGGCAAATACAAATGTTCCGTTATTTTCAATTTACAGCAGCAGTTGTCTTTCTGATATTTTTATGCACTTCCCTGTGGGCGGGGACAGAACTTAGACAAGAAACCAGGGTTGAGCAGGCACATAATGCTTACGGTGTAACAGGTGAAGGAGTAATTATCGCCGTTCTTGACCGTGGTATCGATTACACACACCCGGATTTTCGCAATGAAGATGGTACAACACGCATTCTTTATATTTACGATTTAACGGATAATTCCGGAAGCGGTGATGCAGATAATTACGCAGGTATCGGCACCGTGTATACGCAAGACGAAATTAACAATGCCCTCGCGAACAACAGTGCATTAGCGACACGTGATGCTGTCGGTCATGGGACGACGACGGCCGGTCTCGCTGGAGGAAATGGCAACGCAAGCAATGGACTTTACGCCGGAATGGCCCCCAAAGCATCCTTTATCATCGTCAAGTTTACCACCAGTGGCGCACCGGCGCATGGCAGCGAGCCAGCGGAATCTGCCTTTTATAATCCCTCATTATTTCCGACAGCCCTCGATTTCGTGCTAAGCAAAGCAGAAGAACAGCAAATGCCTGTCGTTGCGCTTGCAAATTTTGGCAGTATTGGTGCAATATCCGATGGAACTACCGCCCTTGCGCGAGCCATTGATGAACGTTTCGGCGTGGGCAAACCAGGACGTGTTTTTGTAACTGGTTCCAGCGATAACGGCGGCATCGATAATCATGCAAGTGGAACAGTTAACTCAGGTGAAACGATTGAGTTAAAGATTAATAAAGGGCATGAAGGTAATTTGCGATTTCAATTGTGGTATCCTGACTCGGACAAGTTCGGTGTAACCATCACAACACCCTCCGGTTCATTTGGGCCATACGCTGCTCCGGTTAATGCAAATAGCCGAGATATCCAGCAAACAAGTGACTTTTTTTACGCCCACAACGGCCAGCTCGCCGATTATGCCTCCGCAGACAATCATATGAATGAAATACTTATTGATTTCAGTGGTTCAATTGGCGCTTATTCCGTAAAACTCACCGGTACTCAAGTATCGGAGGGGACTTTTCACGCATGGTTGAACCCGACAGCAATCTTTTCCGGTTCGCAAAATCGCTTTGAAAGTTACGTCGTACCGGGATACAGCATTTGGGAAATGGCTGCCGCACAGAATAACATTGCTCCTAATTCCTATGTTTTAAGACACGAATGGACAGATTTCAATGGAAATACGCATGCGATTTCTGACCAGGGTCAAATTGGAGATTTGTGGATTGGCAGCGGTATAGGCCCAACAACAGATGGGCGCTATGGCATCACCGTGAGTGCACCGGGTGAACGGCTATTTGCACCCTATGCCTCGCGTTCTTATTTTGCTACTTTCCCGGCAAATATCGTGTTTGATGACGGCAATGGTGGTATGTACGGCCTGCAAAGCGCTGTTAGTGCCGCAGCGCCGGTGACTACAGGCATCATCGCGTTAATGCTCGACGCGGATCCGACTTTGGATGCAGCACAGGTGAAAGACATTTTGCAACGCACCGCTCGCGAGGACGCCTTTACGGGTGAAGTGCCAAATAACAAATGGGGATATGGCAAAATTGACGCTTTTGCCGCGGTATCCGATATTCTCGGACAAACTGCTGTTGAGCAAGAGCAAACCGCTATTCCGGAGCGCACAGCGCTCGAAGCCAATTATCCCAATCCATTCAATCCAGAAACCATAATTCCTTTTTCGATTGACAAGGCAGCACATGTGCAGTTACGCGTTTTTGATATTACGGGAAGGCAGGTTGCATCACTTATCGATGAAAACCTGTCGGCAGGAAAATACACGGCACTTTTCAAAGCCACAGGTCTTGCCAGCGGAATTTATGTCTATCGGCTTCAGGTCGGCGATCAGTATTCGGAGAGAGCTATGACCTTGTTGAAATAGGATTTAGATAGAAAACGCTTCGTGATTATAGATAAATCCTGATAAAACTCGGGTGAAAAGCCGTTTTTGTAGGGATCTTTTTGACGATGTGTAAGTTTCTGTTTAAAAACAGCATCTCTATATTTTTGAAAAACAGTTAGTCCGAAAGCGGACGCCTGCCGAAGCGGGAGCGACACTATATTGTGAATGAAATTTGTTCCCTCCTTTGACAAACTCAGAACACGGCATCGATTAACAAAGTAATCCGATGGAGTGGGTATTAAAATGAAAATATTTTACCAACGTTTTCTCCTGTATACAACGCTGCCATTCGTACTCTTTGGCTGTAGATCGGATAATTTAACAGGCACCGAAGGCCTGGCAGCGACCTTTTTTCCGCTGCATGTTGGCAATACATGGGTTTACACGCACATGGGCAGCACAGCCACAATTACCTATCAGGTTTATGCAAAAAAAGTCATCGGGACACATTTGTACTATCAATTTGGCTCCTCACAGGAATATGCCGACTGGTTGCGCATCGATGGGGGAAAAGTATACCGGCTGGAAAACAACACTGACGTTCTCTGGCTGGATTTTAACAGGCAGGACGGTGATCAGTACAATTATCCACAAGAAAACACGAGCCAATTGGGGGGCTATGTTGTCACTGTACGGCGCGATCAGATAAAAGAGTATGAACTCGAACAGAAATACAAATATACCGACTGCGTAAATTTTTTCTTCGATATTCCCCAGGCAGTGGATGATGAACACGGTTACATTTTCGCGCCCGGTATCGGTATCGTGAATTTTTACGGCGCCTGGGTGAATCTCTATCTGGAATCCTGGTCAATTGCTGAGGAGTGATGTTTTTTCCCTATATTTCTTTCCCCAAAATAACAGAGCTCAGATAGAGCACCCACAAACCGATATATCATTTTTCTGACTTCCTAATCCTCTGCTTTCCAAAGGGTTGCAAAACATTCATATCTTCTGTATATTCTCGCCTAAAAGTGCCATTCCCTTTTTATCATACTAAACTGGAGACTCTATGGGACAGGAAAATTCCAGCAATGCCCCGGTGAATCCCGCTTCAAAAATGCTTATAAAACTTCAGGTGGAACGCTTTAGCCGTTATTTTTTATTCGCTGTTGTTATATTTTCTGCCATTCTTTTCTATCAAATTATGCAGTTTTTCCTCGTACCTGTTTTTTTAGCTGCCATCTTCAGTGGTTTGCTTTTTCCGCTGTATGAGCAGTTTTTGAAATGGACACGCCAGAACAAGGGATTGAGCTCGTTTCTCACCTGTCTCTTTCTGTTGCTGGTCATCATCGTACCGTTTTATTTCGTCATTGATGTGGTGCGCGTCGAGGCCATTCATTTGTACCAAACCCATGAAAAAACGATTGTTGAATTTCGCGACAAAGTGGATTCCGGCACCTGGGGAAAAATCGTCGATTCGACGCGTGTGAAATACGGCATCAATCTGGAAGAGTTCGATCTGGTAACCACTATTAAAACGGCTCTCACCGGTATTGGAAATTTTCTCGTTGCTGCAGCCAATAAAACCTGGCAGGGCACATTCCAGTTTTTGATGAACTTTCTCATTATGTTTTTTACGCTGTATTATTTCTTCAAGGATGGCGAACGGCTGATCAATTATTTAAAATATCTGAGTCCCTTGAAAGATGAACACGAAGACCGTCTCATCGCCCAGTTCAATTCCATTTCCCGTGCCACGGTGAAAGGCACAATGCTCATCGGTCTGACACAGGGTGGACTCGGTGCATTGCTCCTGTGGATTTTCGGCTTCAAATCGCCCGTGGTTTTCGGTGTGGTTATGTTTATTCTGTCGGTGATTCCCATGGTTGGTGGCTGGTTGGTGCTCTACCCGGCAGCGATTTACGAACTGGTGCTTGGCCACTATTGGCAAGGCCTGGTGATCATCATTTTCACCGCAGTCATCATCAGCAACGTCGATAATTTTATGCGCCCCAAACTCGTCGGTCGTGATACCGGTATGCATGATCTGCTGATCTTTTTCTCCTCAATTGGCGGTATTTATGTCTTTGGTGTCATGGGTTTTATCATCGGTCCCATAATCACTGTATTGTTTATGACAATTATGGATATCTATAAAATTGAGTTCAAAGAGCAATTAGACATGGCGCAAGGCATTGTGCAAACAGAAAAGACAACCACAATTAATGAATAGGAAAACCGGCAATTCCCATCCTTGAAAAAGGAGGGGACAGATCAGCGAAAAACGCAAAGCGATTTTTCGCGATCAGGGGTGGTTGAATACACATTATATGTTCCAATTAATACTATTTTATAGATTTTTAAATACAGATTTTAAAGCAAATTCAAATGCAACTCCACAATCAAATTCACAACCTAAAAAACCTCAAAAAACAACGAAAAGACTTGCGCAATAACCCAACACCTGCGGAAGCTGTATTGTGGAAAGCTCTGCAAAAAAGACAACTGGCTGGACGTAAATTTCGCAGACAACATAGCGTTGGGCATTATATTCTCGATTTTTATTGTCCTGCAGAAAAGCTGGCTGTTGAATTGGATGGTGAACCCCATTTAGCCCCAAATCGCCGTGAATATGATGAGAAACGAACTGCGTTTTTGGATTCGCTGCATATAAAAGTTGTTCGCTTTGAGAATAAATTTGTGTTTGAAAATTTGCAGGGAATTCTCGATGAGATTAGGAGACACTTTTCGAACGAGTTAAATTTAGATGACAGGACTCGACCACCCCTCGATTAAATTCTGGACGAATTTAATCCTGTCCCCTCCTTTTTCAAGGATGGGAAGAATTGTAAACGTAAACGTGTAGCCCCGGCCCTTGTGGCCGGAATTCAATAATGAAATTGCCCAATGGGCGGGTCTGCCACAGGTGCCAAAACCTTTTTTGTAATAATCAATTTATCTAATTTGGAAGTTTTTGCGTTTGTAGTTCAGCCTTCAGGCTGAGGGTTTCAAGCTGAAGCTTGAACTACTTACTTAATCTTAAACAAAATCATTTGGAGGAAGGAATTCATGTTTAAAAAAACTGCGACTTTGCTTTTATCAGGTCTGTTTTTTCTCTCATTAACTGCCTGCGCGCAGAAGTCAACAATGGAAGAGAACACCGCGTTCGAACAATTCACCGGTCGCTGGGCATTGTTTCTTGATGGCGGTGCGGGGTGGCTGGATATCCGCCAGGAAGACGGCTATCTCGACGCAGATATTTTATGGTATGGTGGCAGTGTTGTTCCTGTGGACAATGTCGTGTTTTACGATAATTCGCTGCTTGTTTTTCGCAACCGTCAGGTTGTTCGGAAAAAGGATGCCGTTGGCAATGCGATTCGGACACAGACGGTGACATCCTGGTTGAAACTGAATCTGCAAAACGGGACGTTGTTTGGAAGATACATTTCTCCCAACAGGGATGGAATAGGGGTGGAGTTGAATGAATTTACCGGCAAGAAAATCGCAGACCTTTCACCAGCGCCGAATCTCGCCAAAGTGAAATATGGCGAACCAGTCCCACTTTTCAATGGGAAAGACCTCACCGGCTGGACGTTAACAGATAGCAGCGATACCAATGGTTTCCATGTGGAAAACGGGGCGCTGGTAAACCATGTGCCGCAAAAAGAAGGACAGCCGCGCATTCATTACGGCAATTTGTGCACGGTCGATAAATTTGAAGATTTCAATCTGAAACTGCAAGTCAATGTGCCCAAAGGCAGCAACAGCGGGATTTACTTGCGTGGAATTTATGAAGTGCAGGTTTACGATAGTTTTGGTAAGGACTTGGATTCACACAACATGGGTGCAATTTATAGTCGCATCACGCCAACGGTGAATGCGGAAAAGCCGGCAGGGGAGTGGCAGGATTTTGATATCACCCTGTGCGACCGGCACATTACCATTGTGCTCAACGGCAAAACCATCATCGACAATCAACCATTGCTCGGTGTCACGGGTGGGGCTCTTACAGCCGATGAATTTTCACCTGGCCCGATCTATTTTCAGGGTGACCATGGGGATGTGTCGTATCGCAATATCGTGCTGACACCGATTGTGAAATAAACGTCTTGCCGGCATTGGCGTAGTACAGGGGGGATTTTTTGAAAATTGATGCAAAAAAAAGATCGCACAGGTATGTCTCCTGAGCGATCTTTTTTATTCAAAGGGAATCGATTACTTTCTTTAGTTTTTCTTGTATATCTCGCGCAACCTCATTGAGTTTGTCGTTCTGAACGGCCATCATCGAACTGAGGGGATCAACGGCCGACACTTCAACCGTGCCGGTTGCTTTTTCCTGCAGGATGACATTGCAAGGCAGCATCGTGCCAATTTTGTCTTCAACCTGCAGCGCTTTGTAAGCGGATGACGGATGACAGGCACCCAATATCTGGTAGCGGTAAAAATCCACATCAAGTTTTTTCTTTAAAGTCGCATTGACGTTGATTTCCGTTAATACGCCAAAACCTTCTCGTGTAAGGGCAGCCGTGACTTTTTCGAGCGCTTCCTCAAAGGAACTGGTGATGGTTTTGGTGAAATAATAGCCCATTTTAAACTCCTTATTTATCATGAATTCTGTCTATCATTTTAACTTGGTTTGCCGATTTGTTCTACAGCGTTGATGTAGTAGAACTGTTCCAACAGGAATAGGCAATGGAAATATTCCAATTTATAGTGGCTCAACGGAGAAAGTTTTAGAAAGATGAATGGGTGTTCTATAGGGTTCTTGGTATTGTGGTGCAAAAATTCAACATTTTCATTACGCTGAGAAATTTATCCCTATTGATAGAGGTAAAACGCAAGCAGGGAGAATTAGCTTGAATCTTTGAAAGGGAGTGCAGCATCCACCAAATTTTTTATAGCAGCACGTGTAACTATGCCATTTTGTTGTGCACCGCTGTAGGCATGTACTGAGATCAGGCGGTTCCGGATTGGCAACTCTGTTAAAATGTGCCCCATATTTTGCGCTGTTACCCCACCACCAACAATAATTTCTATTCTGTTTTGTGCCGTTTCGATGTAGCATCTCAGATTTGCAATTCCCTTTGTAGAAGGTAAACGGGCGCTCCATTTAGTGCCGCTTGTCAATACACGTTTTACACCGGCATCTAATAGAGAATCCAGGGCTTCCAGGGGATCTGGCGTGGCATCGAACGCGCGATGAAAAGTGGTGTGAAGGGAATATTTCTGGCATAAATCCATGAGTTCGAGCAGTGCATCCCGGGCTACACAATTGTTTTTCTTCTGCAACACACCAAGCACAACGCCATTTGCACCAAGCTCAGCAGCTGTGGTGATGTGCTGCTTCATGAGCGAAATTTCCTGCTTCGAGAAATAAAAATTACCTTTTCGTGGTCGAATCATCACCATAAGGCCAGGCTGGTTGCGAAAGGCTTTTCTCGCTTCGGTGATTTGTTGTGGTTTAGGCGTCAGCCCATCGAATTGCATCGCCCCGCAGAGTTCGATTCTCGATGCACCGCCTGCAAATGCAGCGGTAACGGCATCTGTTACAGTCTGGTGACTATCGCAATTTATGCAGACTTCAATGTGAATCATTCGTCTTATGTTTGAGGTTGAACCGTTGGGTTACCTCACTTTTTACTATCGATATTTTGGATATAATTTTAAATGTAGGCAAAGCTAAGTAAAAGATTTACCCGGTGAGTAAACTATTAAAATTTACCGAGTTCTTCGCCCTAAAAATTAATGTAACGCCAAAGAATAATCGGATTTTCACGGTCCTTAAGAAATACTTCTGCGTTTAAGTTAAATTGACCCCAGGCATAAAATTTTAGTTCAAAATTTTGCATTCTGGAAACAGACTCACGCCGATCACGGGGATAATAGGATGAGTGCAGATGATAAACCACTTTTGTAATGCGTTCAAACAAATAATCATATCCAGAATCGATCCAAACTGTAACGGAATAATCTTCCTTCCCATCGTCTAAAATCCTTGCAAATTGAGCTGTGTGTGAAATATAAAAAATTTCTTGCAGCTCTTCATAATTCAACTCGTTAACTTCTTTTTTTGCAAGATTTTCCTTTGGCTGTTCAAGTTTTGGCGCGGAACCGACTGTTACACCCTGGGGGCCAATACTGAAATCCGCTCCTTTGTGAATTCTCTCAGTAATAACATGAATGAGTT
The DNA here is from genome assembly GCA_020633655.1 of Deferribacteres bacterium. GTDB lineage: Bacteria > Zhuqueibacterota > Zhuqueibacteria > Zhuqueibacterales > Geothermadaptataceae > Bioreactorimicrobium. Next base: position 465,155 of record JACKDF010000003.1, on the reverse strand, counting down.
TTTTGGCAGGTTTTCGAAAAATAAGAAAAGCCAAAATTATGAAAACTGGCCAAACGAGTGTCTGAAACAGTGGAACCCAATCTGCCATACAATTTTATCCTTATAAAAAATCTACTGTTCTGTTTGCTGGGAAATTATTGGGTTAAAATCAAAGTGTCATGATACACTCTACGCCCTGTTCTCCATTTCATTCAGCGTTAACTTTCTGATTTTTTTCACAATTTCTGTATTACAATCTTTATTTTCCGGGGATGTATCGCAGGATAAACGAATACTCTGTACATCCACCCATTCCATGTCCTGTTGTATCGCCTCAAGAAATTTATTATCATTGCTTGCATCGACATGCCCGTGGTGCCATATGCCATTTTTGATTCTCCAACGGTATCTTTCGAGTAATATATCCGGCTTGGTTTCACAGCGCACCTGAATTATTTGAAATGCATAATTCATCTTTAAACTTTGCCAACGTTCATTCGCCCGGACCGGGTTAAAATTCCCTTCAACGATATGTGAAATATTAGCTTTTAACAAATTTTCTACCTGCAGGTACAGCAAATTCCAGGAGGCAGTGCTTAATTGATCGGACCAATCCGGAGTAGAAACGCCAAGTGTGTCAAACAGGGATTCTTTGAATTGATCCTTCCAGATGAGTGGTAACTTAAGTGTCTTCGCCAGAGCGTGGGCTAATGTCGTCTTTCCTGTCGCAGGATGCCCCGTTATCAAAACAACAGTCAATTTCTTCATAAAAATATTTGTGCGGTATGGATGTATGAATTTCTTCCTGTTTTTTTTCGCTGTAATGTACGCGAGATGAATGTTTCCCCTTCAGGTTGTTGCGTTTGCTTCGCAACAACCTGCAATTTTAAAGGTGAAGTCTGTTATTTTCTATCTAAAAACTGTTTTAGCAATTCAATAGGAACGGGGAAAATCGTCGTCGAGTTGTTCTCGGCAGCGACTTCTGTCAATGTTTGCAAGAAACGTAATTGAATTGCAGCCGGATTTTTTCCAATGATTTCTGCTGCCTGTGATAATTTTTCCGATGCCTGGAATTCTCCTTCAGCGTGAATTACTTTTGCGCGGCGTTCACGCTCGGCTTCCGCTTGTTTTGCCATGGCACGTTGCATTTCCTGTGGCAGATCGATATGCTTCACTTCAACCAGGGATACTTTAATGCCCCAGGGATCCGTTTGCGAATCGATGATTTTTTGCAGTTCGTCGTTGATGTGTTCTCTATCGGAAAGCAAATTGTCCAATTCAATTTGGCCGAGAACGGACCGCAGTGTGGTTTGGGCTAACTGTGAAGTCGCAAAAAGGTAATCTTCTACTTCGACGATGGCTTTTCCTGGTTCAAGTACACGGAAATAGAGCACAGCATTCACCTTAACGGACACGTTATCTTTAGTAATAACATCCTGTGGTGGCACATCCATAGCGACGGTACGCAAACTGACCCGTACCATACGATCAACAAATGGAATCAGAATGATGAGCCCGGGACCTTTTGTTTGAATGAGACGCCCAAGACGGAAAATAACCGCTCTTTCGTATTCACGTAAAATCTTAAGCATGCTCACGATTAGAAAGATGACAATAAAAACGACAAAAATGGATTGTGTCATAACCGGCTCCTCCTGCTTATTGAATGATGAAAATTTTAATAACAGAAAATTTTTAAACAACTTTACACTTTCTCAACTTTGACTTTCAGACCTTCAACCTGCAAAATACGGATAGCACTGCCCGCTGGAATTTCTTCCTCCGCATAGGCACTCCAGATTTCTCCATGAACTTGAACCTGGCCGCTCGTTGTAATAACACTGCGGGCAATTCCTTTTTCTCCGAGGATTCCTTCGGCACCCGTGGTGACTTTTCGTTGCCGTGCTTTTAAAGCAAGGCCGACCGCCAATAAAAACAGGATAGCAGTCACGATGGAAAAAGTAATAACCAATGAAAGGCTAATACTCATGGCTGGCGCCAGAATATTGTCCGGAGTTTCGAAAAGCATTAGTGAACCTAAAATCATAGCGACTATTCCTCCAAGCGTCAGTAGTCCAAAACTGGTAATTTTTACTTCAAGGATAAACAAAACAACTGCCAGAACGATTAAAGCTAAACCTGCATAATTGACTGGAAGCGTCTGGGTGCTGTAGAGGAAAATTAGCAGTGCAATAGCGCCGATAACACCGGGGAAGATTGAACCGGGATTGGATAACTCAAAGAAAATGCCCCACATGGCAATCATCAGAAGAAAATACGCAATATTGGGATTGGTTATCATGCTGAGCACACGATCACGCCAGGTCATCTCCATATGCACAACTGCTGCATTTTTCGTGTGCAGGATATATTCCTGATCATCGATAGTCGTTATTTTTCCGTCCAGTTGGCTAAGCAGACTATCCAGGTTTGGGGAGATGAAATTGATGACATTGAGTTCCAGGGCTTCGTCTGCAGTAATGGAGACGCTTTCTCGCACCGCTTTTTCTGCCCACTCTATATTTCGTCCGCGTTTTTTCGCTAAACCTTTGATTTGTGCAACAGCATCATTGGTGATTTTTTCCATCATTGCTGTTTGTGATGAATCAGCCCCACCCTGTAATGTGACGGGATGTGCAGCACCAATATTGGTTGAGGGCGCCATTGCGACGAAATGGGCGGCGTAGCTTATAAACACCCCTGCAGAAGCAGCACGGGAGCCGCTTGGGTAGACGAAGACGATAACGGGAACATCGGTCGCAAGAAATTCTTTCGTGATGAGTCGTGTTGATTCTAAAAGCCCCCCGGGGGTATCCATTTGCAGAATCAGAGCCTCATAGTTTTCTTCTTCTGCATGGCGAACAACACGGAGAGTATATTCTGTTGTGACGGGATTAATAGCTCCATCGATCGTGGCAACGAGGACTTTGTTTTCGTTTGCAAGGAGAGTATTCGTGAGGAGCGTGCAAACGAACAAAACCATTGATAAGGCTTTATATTTATACACGATCAACTCCATGTTTTTTAATAATTCAGTGTGTCTCGCTTCTGAAAATTATTCTTTTGCAGTATTTGTCTATTGTGCCGCAAAATGAATTCTAAATGAAACTTAACAAAAGGTGTAAACCTTTATTTTAATTTGAAATATCTCTTTGCTAGCAGAAAACATTGTACAACTAAACCTTGACATTTTTTCTCAATTTGGTATATTTGAAGTAACAAAATTTGTGTTTTTTGAAATTCCCTGCATCATCTTGCAAAGCAGAATAAAGACCAACACCTAAAAGTTGGGAGCTTAGCTCTGTCCCGTGTATTGCAGACCTTAATTCTTCGGAATTTGAAGGAAGTAAGAAGCGAGTAGGCGGTGCCCATTGTGTCCGAAACGGTCCTTTGTTACTCTTTGCAGATGCAGGGTTTTTTTATTTCAACAAAGTCATTCCCTCCTGTAAATCCTTTTTAATCTCCAATATCAAATCCAGTCGCATTCGTTTGAAAATTTCTCGTAGATAGGGATTCAGGCCAACAATTATGAATTTTTTATGCTTATTCCTGACGGTATTCGCACTTGCAATGAGAACACCGATAGCAAGACTATTGATTATGTTCACACCGGAGAAATCAATAATGAAATTTGCCTGAATATATCGCAGTTGTTCTTCCATTTCGGCTTTGAATTGATCGGTGTACTGCAAGTAGAGCCGTTTTGCATGCAATGTTGCAATAACGACTTTTGGACTTTCTTCAAGGGACAGGAGTTTTTGTCTTTTCATCTTTGATTTAGGAATTGATGATTTCCGGATCAACCTGAAAATGTTGACATGAATTGGCTAACGATGTTTCCATATCATTTTTTTTGCAGTAGTAAATGAATTGCACGTCTTTCTCCTGGGCGAGAAAAGTGGAGCGGAAGAGACAGTTTTTGCACGTTTTAACCGGGTGGCGTAAGCGTGAAAGATAGGCGGAAGAACCAAGTTTTCCTGCTTGCACCCACTGATGGATTTCAGATACGCGTTTCAGCATCATTTTGACCCTGATAATAGCCCATATTTGCAATATAAACAGGGTTGTTATGATGAGCAACAGACTGAAAATCATTGGGAATGATGTTAAGTAGTCTTGCATCGTTGTATCCTTTTAAAGCAAGAAATTCAAAAATAGCGCTTGTGCTTATTTTTATCCCACCATCCTTGCAGGTACATAATTATAACAAAAAAATACTTTCCTGCAAATCCAAACTTTGTGTTTTTACGACACATCAGCTTTGATATTCAGAATTAAAAATTTATTACTCTCAGCCAAGCCTATTAGCGTATCGTTGAGAATGAAAATCCTGTTACATGTAATTTAAAAATGAAGTACTTTTACTTTTTATGCACGGTAAAATTGTAGCAACTTCTACTGTCAAAAGCAAGTTTTTCAATGAGATGCGGCAAATGCTGAACCATGAATTCAGTGATATCATATTGTGACTGCATTCCTGTTCATTAAAATTGTTTTACTAATATTGAAAACATCAATTCGAACCACTGGTATTTTGAAGGTATTTTACTCAACCGACGCGTGTTTTCACCGATAATACGTATGGGTTTACATCTTTAGTTTTCTCCTGAATTTAGTAATCCTGTAAGTAAGCTTTGAATTTAGCTACTCTTGAATTCCGGAATTCCTGTTTTCTGGAGAATTTACAAGTACATAGTCCTGGTATATTTTTCGATATGATAGCGATTGCATTGAAGCGTTGAGGGGGCACATGCCTCCGTGCTGAATTATTATAACACCGAATTCCTCAATCGTGATGAACTGGAAAGGGCACTCAATCACAGAATTTTCAAATTACTTAGCGATGTGCTCTACTCGGTTAGCAATAACATAATTCAACTTTACCTCACAGCGCTTTGAGCACATGCTTAAAAATCTGATTAACAAATTTGAAAAAACGTCCCTTCATGTGCTATTCTGGGTAGGCTTGATTTTAGCCATCCTTTTTTCCGAACTTATTGGTTTAACAACGGTTTATATCTGGAAAAGAGAAATCAGCGGTTTTTATTTTTTCCTGGGTTTTATTACTCCTTTGTTGGATGGTTCTCTGGTAATTGCCTTCTTTACCCTGGCAATCAGACAGTTGCGTGAAATAAGAAAATCGCTAACAGAGGAGATTAGCCAACATCAGCACGCGAAAAAGGAATTGATCGCTGCCAGGGAAGTAGCCGAGGATGCTACACGTTCGAAAAGCGAATTTCTGGCGAATATGAGCCACGAAATCCGCACACCCATGAATGGCATCATGGGTATGACAGATATCCTGCTCGACATGGAACTTAGCGCAGAACAAAAGGAAGTTGCTGATACCATAAAAGCTTCCGGTGCCTCCCTATTAACTATCATAAACGATATCCTTGATTTCTCTAAAATTGAAGCAGGAAAATTGAATTTAGAAGCTGTCAATTTTGATTTCCGGGATATGATGGAGCAAATTGGTAAAATGCTTGGTGTCCTTGCGAAAGAAAAAGGCAGTAGTTTAAGTTGCCAAATTGCAGAGGATGTACCGCAATATCTCGTCGGCGATCCGGTACGGCTCCGCCAGATTATCATTAATTATACCAACAATGCACTGAAGTTTTCCAACAGAAAACCAGTAGTTATTCACGCGACAGTTGAAAAGAAACAAGCGAAGAAAATTCGCTTGCGTCTCGCTGTACATGACAACGGCATAGGTATTCCGACAGAAAAGCTCGGTGTACTGTTCCATTCGTTTTCACAGGTTGATGCTTCCACGACCAGAAAATTTGGTGGTACAGGACTTGGTTTGACAATCGCTAAAAAACTCAGCGAATTGATGAACGGCGAAGTGGGTGTGGAAAGCATGGTCGGTAAAGGTTCCACTTTCTGGGCGATTGTCGAATTGGGGATTGGTGAAAGAACCGCACAGCTAAAAGATGCCGACCAGCATGAAGAAGTTGAAATTGACAAAACTGCGGTTCGCATCCTGATAGCTGAAGATAATATCGTGAACCAAAAAGTTGCTACACAGACATTGGAAAAAATGGGCTACACTGCTGATATTGCGGAGAATGGACGTGTTGCTGTGGATATGCTCAAAATAGGGGAATACCACATCGTACTAATGGATGTACAAATGCCGGAAATGGATGGCTATGAAGCAACAAAAGCAATTCGTAACGGTGATGCACATGAATTCAATAAAGAGATACACATCATTGCAATGACCGCAAATGCAATGAAAGGTGACCGGGAAAAATGTCTTGCTGCAGGTATGAACGACTTTGTGGCGAAACCGGTAAATCGCAGGGAACTCAAAAGCGCGATACTCCATTTTTTGCAGCATGCTGAGATGAAGATTCAGGATGTTGTCTGAAGCATATCAGCTACAATCGAGGGATAGTCAAACCTCCATCCACAACAAATGTTTGACCGGTTGAAAAAGGGAAATTGCCGGAAGCAATAGCAGTGACTGCACGACCCACATCATCCGGGGTTCCCCAACGTTTTTGCAAGCTTAAGCCATCCTCAATAAGCTTGTTGTATTTGTCCTCAACGGACGCAGTCATGTCTGTTTTGATAATTCCAGGCTGGATTTCGAGAACGGGAATGTCATAATCACCTAATCTGACAGCAAACAGTTTGGTCATCATGCTCAAGCCGGCCTTGGAAATACAATACTCACCTCGATTCACTGAGGCCACGCTTGCAGAGATGGAAGTTATATTTATAATACAGGCTTTGAACAATGGCTCAGCTTCTTTCTGTGCAATCATCCAGTTCGCCACATTTTGTGTGAGAAAATACGGTCCTTGCAGGTTAACCCGTATCACTTCCTCAAAACTTTCTTCCGTGGTTTCAAGAATATCTTTTCTGCTTCGGGGCGCCATTCCTGCGTTATTGACAAGTACATTAAGCCTGCCAAAATGTTCCCGGACCTGGTTGAGAAGCAATGTTCGATGCGCTGGATTACTCACATCTCCCTGGCAATAAATCACATCCACACCAAGGTCTCGCAATTCGTCCAGAACATCCCGGACTTGTTCAGCAGGGCGAATGCCATTTATCGCTAAATCGAAACAACTCCTGGCCAGATGTTTGGCGATACCAAGGCCAATTCCCCGCGATCCTCCGGTAATCAGGGCAACGCTATTCATTGTCGACTCCGGAAAAAAAGGTATAATATAGTTCATTATTCAAAAGGCGCTGGAGGTACAGTGCAACTTCGCGTGCGTGATAGTCTCCCCACATGCAGGCTTCACCATTTGGAACTTTACTTCCTTGTGGAACATAATCCCAACCATTTGGTCGGTGATAAATAGCGTGAAGGAGCAAACCCTGATGCGTGGAATCTGTGCTTAAATAGGGTGGACTTAACAAAGCGTCAACCACCGTAAGCCCCGCTTGCCAAAAACGATGTCCAGTTTCATCCATACCTCTCGATTTTAAGTACCTGCCTAGACGAAGAAGACCCTGCGAAGCAATGGCAGCAGCAGAACTATCCACAGGCTCCCACGAGTTAAAAGGATCGGATTTCCGGTCGAGATAATTGCCCAATTTATTTAGATTTGGCGCACCGGTATCCCAATAGGGGATGCCATCGGTTGGTGTGTTTTCTATGTAGAAATTCGATGTCGCCTCGGCGGCTTTTCGCATCATGGCTTCTAAAGATGATTTGCCACCAAACGGTGATAGCTCCTCATCTTCAAGTGTGGCAAGAAATTCCAACTGCTCGGCAAAACCCAGCATCGCCCACGCCAATCCACGCGTCCAGGTGGTAAAGCCCGAATAGCCTTGCTGCGAATTTGGACAGCGAAAATTGCCGTCGTTCACATTGAAGATGGCTTCGTGGGCTGTTCTTCCGGACGCATCATAAGCATCTCTTCCTTCTCCGTAAAAAATCGAGTACTTCGCGCTGGTTGCAATGTGGATCAGCATTCGTTCCAGCAAATTAATACGAGCATCATTCTCCCCGGGCAGATAGTGCCCGAGTTTATGCCCGATACCGAGAACGCGGCAGGAACGGATCGTATCAATGAACAAGGAATGAGGGCCATTGAAGGAATAGATATAGCCTCCATTTTTCACGGCTGTCCAGCGGGCTGCCTGGACAGCGCTGGAAACTTTGAGGGCAAGTTTGTAGAATTCCCGCTGCCAGGAATCCGATTCGATTCGCCCTTCCCCGGACAGTCGCAGTAAATTCCCATATGTACTGATATTGTTGAACCCGTGATCATGAACGCCTGTATGCACAAGATGTGGCGCCATGCGGTCAATTGTATTTTTTCGACCTATTTCAAGGAATCGCTCCTCGCCTGTGGCATCAAATTGCAAAATTGCAGAGCCATGTTGAAATCCTTGCGTCCATTCGGTCCAGCCTCTGTTGCAATATTTCCCTTCCCGGGTAAATACGGGAGCGCCTGATGTGCTATCGTAATTGTCCTCAATTGAAATAATCTTTTCGCCTGAGAGTACCCAAAAATGCTTTAATTTATCTTTAAGTATTTCTGGAGAAAAAGTCTTTATACCGATCATTCTCAAGCTCCGGCTGTTTTTCTGCGGTAATTAAAGGAGAGACTTGTCAGGAGTGCCAGACTTATAAGGATAAAAGTTTCAATGCGAAGGCCGAAAAGTACTTGCGGCAGGTAACCAAAAAGCGATCCAATAAAAAACAGCAGGCCGGTTGCCGTTAAAATAACAACTTCCAAACCAGGCGGCCGCGAGCTTAGGATAGCGGCAATTATCATTGGAGCCATCAGGGAGGTGCCAGCAAAACTTACCCGGGCCAGGAGTACTAATTGGTCGCTACTCAAAATTGAAAAAACCAACGCAGCAAGTCCAAAAAACACGACCGCAACTCTGGTTTGCAGCATCAATTTTTTTTCATCGCCTCCCAGGATTGATCGAAACTCGCCACCCAAAGCAAAAATCTGCGAATCACTGGTAGAGAGCGCCGCGGCGATCAAACCGATCACTGTGATTGATGCAATGAGCATGGGTTGATCAAATAACAAAACTTGTGTCAGGTAATCGCTCGTGGTCGCATCGGGATACCGCACAGCGCCATACATACCGATGGCGACCGTTGGCAAAATAATCATAATGGCGAAAAAACCAACAGCAACCGCCATTCTGTGGGTGGCCGTCAGGTTCCGCATAACCACAAGCCGGGTTGTCAATTGAGGTTGTGTTACAGGGATCAACAGAATCGCGAGAAAGGAGGAGACTAGAAAATGCACGCTAAATAAACCATTTGGTCCCGGCGCGGATAAAAGTGCTGGATTGCTGGCTTCGACTTGAGCAAACATTTCACCAATTCCACCAAAGTAAGCGACACAATTGCTCGCAATCAACCATACAGTGATGAGAAGAATTGTGCCCTGCATAAAATCGGCGTACATGATACCTTTCAACCCGCCAATTTCACTGTAAATTAACATGATGACTATGATGAAACTTGCCCATATCCAGCTGGGGAGCAATTCCGGGAATATCGCATTGAGGAAGATTGATACACCTCGTATCTGGATGGCTACATAAGGAATGAGAAAAACAAAAGCACCTAAAAAATAGACATAGCCTGCCAATTTATTTTTGTAGCACTCGTGCAGCAAACCGGCGAGTCCCTGGTAGCCTTTTTCGGAAACCTTTTTTCGCAGATGGTAACCAAACCAAACGATTAAAAACACCATACCACCATCCGATACAGCCAGAAATATCCAGGCCGCAATGCCGTGATGGCGAAAGAAATCGGGCATGCCCATAAGCGTAAAAGTGCTGAACAAAGTCGCCGCAAAGGTCATAAAGCCAAGCACCAGACCGATGTTGGAACCGGCCATCATGAAGTCATTTGTGCTTTTCGTACGTCGTTTTGAATAGAGCGCCAGACTTAACAGCGTCGTTATATAGATACTGCCCAAAATAATCAGCCATATAGTCATTGTTTAACCGCCTCATTTTCCCGTGCCGGATGAACTCTGGTTGCAATCAAAGTCAGAATGACGAATGCAATTGTACAGAAAACACCTGTCCACAAGGTGTAGGGTATACCCCAAAGCATCGGTTTATAAATGCCGTAGGGAATAACCAAAGGGGTAAAAGTAATGACAACCAGGACAAGTGCTGCACAACAACACGCTATCCACTTTCTATTCGATCGTGTAATCATATTTTCTCCTGAATTACGAGCGATTGTCTTTTTTGTACTGTTTTAATTTTTCTGCCTCCGGTTTCTTGCCATAAAAGTCATCCAAAGGATAACATCCGGAAATCATGCCTTGTCGTGGCGCGGTGGTACAATCACTGAAGGTTCTACAGATTGCTTTGCGGTTCAGCTGTTTGCCCTTTAGAATATCAAGGGGCATTTCCGGATAACTGAGCACTGTTCGGCCGAGGCCAACAAAGTCAGCCATTCCATTTCGAATGACACTCTGAGCAACGTTCGGAAGGTAGTCCTGTAAATAGCTGTAAGCTGAACCAACAATGCACAGATTCGGAAAGGCTTCCTTCAATTTCGCCGTTACATTTAGTTGCCGGGAAACTCCTACCAATGGATCTTCCGGGGGAAGATAACCATCCGAAGGTGGAAAGAGGGCGGGGCGCTGTATATGCGGATTATAATAGGGACTGCCCGCAGTAATGCACACAAGTTCAACACCTAAGGATTCAAGAAGTCGCAGGAATGCCAAAGGCTCGGTCAAATCGATGCCTGTGGCGTTGGTGCCACCGAATGCATAGCTATAATTATTGAAAAATACTGGTTGGCCAATATTCCCTTCACCGGGAGTAAATGGTATCCAGTCAAAAGCACTGAGGCGAACGCCAATCTGCAGTTCGGGGACTGTCCTCCGAATTCCACTCACAACTTCGCGCAAAAAACGCGTCCGGTTTTCGAAGCTGCCACCATAGGGGCCTGGGCGATCAAAGGCACTGAGAAACTCATGCCCCAAGTAACCGTGGCAATGTTTGATATCGACAAAATGAAAGCCAGCATCATAGGACAGCCTGGCAGCTTTTATAAAATCCGCGATTATTTGTTCGATTTCTTCATCGCTTAACAGGGCCTTTGCGGAATCGATATTGAACTTTGTGTCGAGGAGTGGATGCTTGTAAAGCGTTCGTGGCTTGAGCTGTTTGTCACTATCGGGCCTGGCAAATCGCCCTGAATGTGTCAGTTGCAAGCCGATGAGAAGGTCCTCCGTTCTGCCGGTGTTTAGCGCATGATGTGCAATTAATTCTTCCCGTAGCGTGCGTAATGCATCGATATTTGTTTCATTAATCAGCAATTGGTTCGGATTCGCACGGCCGTCGTGGCGGACGGCAACAGCCTCGCCCCCCCAAATGAGTTTGGCTCCGCTGAGTCCAAAACGTTGCCATCGCCGGGTGGTCTCCTGCGAAGGTTTGCCAGTAGTTGTTCCATCCCATCCCTCCATGGGAAGGATGCAAAACCTGTTTCCAATCGTAAAACCATTCTGCATTTTGTAGGGTTGCCCTAAAGATGATTGACCCGGATTTTCCAGTTCTTCATCGAAGGGCAGATCAATGCCCAAATGTTCAATATAGGTTTTAAATTCACCGCTATTTTTCAATGAGGCAATCCGGCGGTATTGTGTGGATTTGTTCGTCAAAACACGCTTCCTGAAAATTTTTATGCTGTTCGAAGTACGAGAAACTCTCTCGATAGTCTTTTTATATTTAAAAGTTTGCCCTTCAAAAAATTGGGATAAATTTTTTAAATCATAAGGGATACTTTTGTAAGGAACAAGTCTTTTCTGAAAGGATGTGTAGCTAAGGGAACTTGAATTGGTTTTAAGTGCAGGACAACAGCAAATCCATCGCTAGTTTTCGTACACGATGAAGCTATTTGAACAAGTATTTCATTCACCCCACAAAACTAAAATTCCGGTCCAAACTCCGATACTGAATCGCCTCGCTGATGTGTTCTGGTTGGATTGATTCACTCCCCGCTAAATCCGCAATCGTTCGTGCGACCTTGAGAATGCGATCGTATGCGCGCGCTGAAAAACCAAGCTTGTTGATCGCCATGCGCATTAATTCCTGCCCCTGCGTATCGATTCGGCAATAGGTGCGGATTTCCCGTGAGCCCATGTGCGCATTGCAGAAAACATGTTTAAGCTCAGAAAATCGCAGCTGTTGCCGTGTCCGTGCCTTCATAACCCGTGCTCTGATTTCTGCAGAGGTCTCACCATTTTGTTCCGATGTCAGTTCTTTGTATTTCACTGCCGGAACTTCCACATGAATATCGATTCTGTCCAATAAAGGCCCGCTGATTTTTGCCAGATAGCGCTGGACTTGTGGAGTCGTGCAGGTGCATTCGTGCTTGGGATCGTTTAAAAATCCGCAGGGACAGGGGTTCATAGCAGTTACGAGCAAAAACTTGGCGGGATAGGTGAGGGACAGCAAAGCACGTGAAATCGTGACGACACCGTCTTCCATAGGTTGGCGCAAAACTTCCAGTACATTCTTCTTAAATTCGGGCATTTCATCCAAAAAGAGCACGCCGTGGTGAGAAAGACTGACTTCCCCGGGTTTGGGTATTTTTCCGCCACCAATAAGTCCGGCATCGCTGATCGTGTGGTGGGGCGAGCGAAATGGTCGTGTGGCGATGAGTGCCGAATCAGCAGGCAACAAACCCGCTACCGAATGTATTTTTGTTGTCTCAAGCGCTTCATCCAGTGTCATATCAGGTAAAATGGTGGCGAATCGTTTGGCCAGCATAGTTTTCCCGGAACCTGGGGGACCAATCATAATAATGTTATGTCCACCTGCTGCGGCAATTTCGAGGGATCGCTTTGTGCTTTCCTGTCCTTTCACATCTTTAAAATCGAGCAGCGTATTCTGTGCACTGGAGAACAGAGCGTGGCTATCGAGACGAAAAGGCTGTATCGGATTTTGATTATTTAAAAATTGAATTGCTTGCTGCAGGTTTTTTGCGGGTATTACTTCTATAGAGTCGACAATCGCTGCTTCTTTGGCATTGCCTGGTGGCAGGATAATTCCCTTGAATTTATTTTTTTTCGCAATGAGTGCTATGGGAAGCACGCCATGCACAGGTTGCAAACTGCCATCCAGCGAGAGCTCACCAATGATGATGTAGTCATGTAGTTTGGTGCGTGCAATTTGTCCGCCAGCTGCAAGAATGCCGATTGCCATTGGCAAATCAAAAGCAGTGCCTTCTTTTTTAATGTCCGCCGGAGCTAAATTGATGGTTACTTTTTTTTGTGGAAATCGCAGATCGCTGTTTTTAATCGCCGCCCAGATTCGCTCTTTGGATTCCCTGACTGCGCCTTCGGGTAAGCCAACGGTGAGAATGGAGGGAAGTTGTCCTTCAAGGTGGGTTTCAACTGTGACAACATAAGCATCGATACCGAGTAGAGCTGCGCTCTTAATTTTTGATAACATAAATCACCCCAAGTTTTGAGAATGCCCGCATAACTTTTACAAAAATAAATAATTATTGTCAATAGAAAATAAATGAAAATTGACGTATCATGAACAAATTTACCGCATTTTACGTTACAGGATTGCAAGGAATTATCTGCGAACAGGTGTTGTTTAGAGGATAAAATCCGTATTTAGGTGGTCATTCTCACGGGGCTTTATCGTTCCTTGCCGATTATTAAAATGGGTATGGAAAAACGAAAATAATCCCTAACCGTATGCGTGATGGAGGTATAAAATGGCGAATGATAAACAGGTTAAATCAAAAGTGAGTATCAAAGATATTATTGGCACCGGTAGCAACATCGAGACGTATCGCGCTTTAACCTGGGAAGGGAGTTTTGAGGACTATCTGACAATGGTTAAAGAAAATCCCAAAATTACACGGTCGGCATTTGAGCGTATTTACGATATGATTCTCTCCTATGGGTCAGTTGAATACGAGGAAGACCGGGAAAAAGTTATTCGGTATAAATTTTTTGATGATCCCATCGACAATGGCAATGATGCGGTGTTTGGACTTGACAGGCAGTTGATGAAAATTGTCAATTTATTTAAAGCCGCGGCGCAACAATATGGGACTGAAAAGCGCGTATTCCTTTTACATGGCCCCGTTGGATCCTCGAAAAGTACGATTGTCCGGCTCCTTAAAAAAGGACTGGAAAATTATTCACGTACCGATGACGGCGCTCTATATACATTCAAATGGGAACTAAAAAACGAAGAAGGGGAGACGGAATGGGTCAGTTGTCCCATGCACGAGGATCCGTTGCATCTCATTCCGGAAGATTACCGGGAACGCTTCATCGAAACATTGTTTGGAGAAAGTGACGATATTCCCGCGGCGATGTACTCCGAACTTTGTCCTTTCTGTCGGCAAACTTTCCGGGAATTTTTAAAGGAACACCAGGGCGATTGGGGCACTATACTTTCGCATGTGAAAGTCAGTCGTTTGGTGCTGTCAGAAAAAGACCGGATCGGCGTCGGTACTTTTCAACCGAAGGATGAAAAGAACCAGGATTCCACCGAATTAACTGGTGATATAAATTATCGCAAAATTGCACTTTACGGTTCTGACTCCGACCCACGGGCATTCAATTTTGATGGGGAATTTAACATTGCCAATCGTGGAATTATTGAATTTATCGAAGTTCTGAAACTGGATGTGGCTTTTCTATACGATCTCCTGAGTGCCTCGCAGGAACATAAAATCAAACCGAAAAAATTTGCACAGACGGATATCGATGAGGTGATTATCGGGCACACAAATGAACCGGAATACCGAAAATTACAATCCAATGAGTTTATGGAAGCCCTGCGTGACCGTACAGTGAAAATCGATGTTCCCTACATAACGCGTCTCGATGATGAAATCAAAATTTATAAAAAAGATTTTTACGAGAAAAAAGTACGCGGTATGCATATCGCGCCACACACCATTGAGATGGCGGCCATGTGGGCTGTGTTGACTCGCCTTGAAGAACCCAAGAAAGCCCAGCTCTCGCTGCTGCAAAAATTAAAACTCTACAATGGTAAATCTTTGCCGGGATTTACACGGGACAACATTAAAGAATTGCGCAATGAGTCGGTGCGTGAGGGAATGGAAGGAATTTCACCGCGTTATATTCAGGATAAAATTTCCAATGCCCTGGTGCATGAAGCCGAACGCAAATCAATCAATCCTTTTATGGTTTTAAATGAACTTGAGCAAGGTTTAAAAAGTCATAGTCTCATCCGCAATGAGGACCAGCGCAAACGCTACCGTGAACTGCTTTCCGTGGTGAAAGAAGAATACACGGATATCGTCAAAAATGAAGTCCAACGCGCTATCGCTGCCGATGAAGATGCCCTCAAACGCTTGTGCGGCAATTACATCGATAATGTGAAAGCTTACACGCAAAAGCAGAAGGTTAAAAACGTTTACACGGGCGTCGATGAAGAGCCGGACGAAATGCTTATGCGATCAATTGAAATGAAAATCGAAATCCCGGAAAGCCGAAAGGAAGATTTTCGGCGTGAAATCATGAACTATATCGGTGCCCTGGCTTTGGAAGGCAAAACCTTTGACTATCGCTCCAATGAACGGTTACAGAAAGCCCTTGAGCTGAAACTGTTCGAGGACCAGAAAGACTCCATCAAGCTGACATCGTTGATCTCCAACGTCGTTGATAAAGAAACGCAGGAAAAAATTGATGTTGTTAAATCGAGGATGATAAAATATTACGGCTACAATGACGAGAGTGCAACGGATGTTTTAAATTATGTTGCCAGTATTTTCGCCCGGGGTGACGCAAAGAACACCAGTAATTCCTGAATATAATTGCAAATCAATAGGTATCCCATGTCAAAACGAATAGAAAAAGACCAGGCACGCTTTCGCAATATCATTCGTGGACGTGTGAAACAAAATTTGAAAAAATATATCACCCGTGGTGAAATGATCGGCAAAAGGGGAAAGGACTTTGTCTCCATACCGATCGATCAGGTGCATATTCCAAAATTCCGTCATGATCCACGCATGGGCGGTGGTGTTGGGCAAGGGAAAGGGGAAAAAGGCACGCCTGTGGGACAAGGCGATGATCCCGGGCACGGACAAGCCGGAACTGCCCCCGGAGAACACCTCATGGAAGTGGATGTCTCCCTTGAGGAATTAGCCGATATGCTGGCCGAAGAACTGGAATTGCCCAATATCCAGCCGAAAGGGCAAAAAAATATCCAAAGTGATAAGCGTGTCTATACCGGGATTAGTCAGGCTGGTCCGGAATCACTCCGTCATTTTAAACACACCTTTAAGCGAGCCTTGCGCAGGCAAATTGCAGCTGGAAATTATGATCCGAAAAATCCAATAATTGTTCCCGTTAGAGAAGATCGCCGTTACCGCACATGGAAAATTAAAGAGGAACCGGTTGCAAAAGCTTTGATCGTTTACATGATGGACGTCTCCGGTTCGATGGGGGAGGAGCAAAAGGAAATCGTCCGGCTTGAATCTTTTTGGATTGATACCTGGCTGCAGCGGCAATACAAAAATCTGGAAACACGTTACATCATTCACGATGCCGTTGCCCATCTCGTGGATAGGGAAACATTTTATACGACACGGGAAAGCGGTGGAACCATCATCTCCTCGGCTTACAAGCTGGTACGGGAAATGATCGAACAGGATTTTCCAGTGGATGAATGGAATATTTACTTTTTCCATTTTTCCGACGGGGATAATTGGGGTGAATCGGATACAAACGAATGCTTTTCTATTTTAGAAAAAACGCTACTGCCTGCAGCAAACTTATTCTGTTATGGGCAGGTAGAAAGTCCTTACGGAAGCGGCCAGTTCATAAAAGACCTGCGAACCCATTTTCAGGAGGAAGAAAAGCTGGTTCTCTCGGAGATTGGTGATAAAGAAGCGATTTACAATTCAATTAAGGAATTTCTTGGTAAAGGCAGATAAATGAGTTTACCTTCGGAATACAGAAAATGGCGTGATGAAATCCAGGGATACGCACGTGAATACGGCCTGGACTTTTTTGAAACCATTTTCGAATTGATCACCTACGAAGAAATCAACTATATTGCCAGCTATGGGGGATTTCCTATTCGCTACCCGCATTGGCGATTTGGAATGCAATACGAAGAATTGTCGAAGAGTTATGCCTATGGTTTATCAAAAATTTATGAGATGGTGATCAACAACGATCCGTGCTATGCATATCTCATGAAAAGCAATCAGATGGTCGATCAGAAATTGGTGATGGCGCATGTCTACGCCCACTGCGATTTTTTTAAAAACAACATGTATTTTTCGAAAACCAATCGCAAGATGATGGATATCATGGCGAATCACGCAACACAGATTGAGCGCCACATCGATCGTTATGGTGCGGAGACGGTTGAAAATTTTATCGATTCCTGCCTTTCCATCGAGAATCTCATAGAACCGCATTCGGTTTTTAATCAACCGGTGGCGGTGGAAGACGAAAAACCCACGGACCCAAATGGCTCCCTGGATTTTCGCTTTCATAGTGAGAAAACCTACCTCGAGAGTTATATCAATCCTCCGGAAATTCTCGAACAAAAAAGAAAAGAATGGCAGGAAAAACAGGAAAAATCGCGTAAAAAGATTCCTCCGCATCCACAACAGGACGTGCTGGCATTTCTGCTCACCCACGCGCCTTTGGAACAGTGGCAGTATGATATTCTGTCGATAATTCGTGAGGAAGCCTATTATTTTGCTCCTCAAGGCCAAACGAAAATCATGAATGAAGGTTGGGCAACCTACTGGCATTCAAAAATAATGACAACCAGGGTTTTGTCAGATGCTGAAATCATCGATTATGCCGATCACCATTCCGGTACCGTTGCTGCTTCACCCGGTCAGCTCAACCCTTATCGATTGGGAGTTGAACTGTTCAAGGATATCGAAGATCGCTGGAATAAGGGAAAATTCGGCAAAGAGTACGATGAATGTGATGATTACTGGACAAAGAAAAACTGGGATAAAAAATTGGGACTCGGACGAGAGAAAATCTTCGAAGTCAGGAAAATGGTCAACGATGTGATGTTTATCGACGCTTTTTTAACACCGGAATTTGTCAGTGAACATCTACTTTTCACGTACCAACACAATGCTTCGACCGGATACTATGAAATCTCTGATCGTGAATTTAAAGTGGTTAAACAGAAGCTCTTACAAGGATTAACCAACTGGGGACAACCTTTCATTTTCGTTGAGGATGGCAATTTTTTAAACCGTGGGGAATTGCTGCTGCGCCATCGTCACGAAGGCATTGACTTGAATATTGAAGAAGCACAAGATACGTTAAAAAATATCTATACCATCTGGAATCGTCCCGTAAATCTTGAATCGATATTAGGGGAGAAAAAAGTACGATTCATCTTTGATGGCAAGGAGCATTCAGTGAAAAATATCGGGTAAAATTGGTTTTCCTCCCCTGATGGCGGGATAGTCCGGTGCGCTCTGAATATTTTAATTACATCCACCTTCGGAAAAGTGTTATGAACTGCTGCAATAATCCCGTCTCTCGCTCACTTTATCTGTTCAAACAACGACTCGATCCACAGCAGTATTTTCTTTGTATCCTTCTCTTTTTTATGATACCCTTACTCTTTGCGCAAGCTACGCCGCCCGACCAACCTGATTTTGAGAAACAAACAATTCCCGATTTTTATCCAGACCTGGAAAAAATGTATGCACAGATGGATTCTTTGGCACAACAATACCCTGATTTGCTGCAAAAAGTACAAATTGGAATCAGTTCAACCAAAGCCCAGCCTATTTTTGCCATGAAACTCAGCGATCAGGTTGAAAAGACAGAGGACGAGCCGGCAATTCTCCTTTCCGGTTTGCACCATGCACGTGAGCCTGTTGGAGCCTTGTTTTGTTTACATTTTATCCAGGAGATGTCTTCGAATTACCAGAAGGTGGATGCGGTACATAAACTTGTGGATAATTTTACTATTTGGATAGTTCCCGTGGTGAATCCCGATGGTTATGAGTATATGTTTGAGCATGGGCGCACCTTTCCGTGGTGGCGAAAAAATATGCGCAATTATTATGCACGGCAAATTAAAAAAGGATTGGGTGTTGATCTCAACCGGAATTATAACTACAACTGGATTCATGGCGGTGGAGATACACCCGAGAGCTGGTACTACCGTGGTGATTCACCGGCCTCGGAAGCGGAAGTGCAGGCGATGCAACAATTAGCCTTGCGGGAAAATGTCATCGCGGGGGCAACATTTCACAGCTATGGCGAACTCGTGCTTTTTCCCTGGGGGAATTACTATTCATCCCCGGATCAGGAATTGATGTTCACCTTGGCGACGGGAATTGCGCAATTTATGCAGAAAGAACACTATTTTGATACCTACGATATAGGTATGCTGGATGGACTGGCGGGGCAGAGCTCCAATTGGATGCATGGTCGTTTGCGTGCGGCTGATTTTACAATTGAGTTGGGGACAGAATATTTCCCTGACCAGGAGACCGTAAATAAAGTTTTGCATCAGACAA
The DNA here is from genome assembly GCA_020633655.1 of Deferribacteres bacterium. Taxonomy (GTDB): domain Bacteria; phylum Zhuqueibacterota; class Zhuqueibacteria; order Zhuqueibacterales; family Geothermadaptataceae; genus Bioreactorimicrobium. The sequence goes on along the minus strand of JACKDF010000003.1, from coordinate 445,687 downwards.
TGAAAAGTATTATGTTTTTTCTCGATAAGGTATTGCAAACTGGTTTGCGCGGACATGTGGTTGATTATCATACCAGAAAACCGGTATCTGCTCAGATTCTGGTAGATGGGTTTGAAGCAAAATACATGAGAGAGCGTGTTTCGGAAAAACGCTTTGGCCGGTTTGAACGGCTGTTGCCGCCAGGCAAATACAACCTGACGATCCTGGCTGAAGGTTACAGCCCGCAAATCATGCCTGAAATTGAAATCCAGAAAGACAAAGTAACTGAATTAACTGTTTTTTTGATGCATGACGACAGCACGCGTGTTGAGTTGACGCATTGAGAAATATAAGACCTGTCATGGCTTTTAAAAAAGTGTTGTTTAGATCATTCCACTTCGAGAAACGACCGGTAATCGATTCAAATTCGAGCGTTTCTGCTGGTTGCTTTTTGGAGTTTTTTAGGTTTTTTCAGCAGTTTTTTGCATTCGTGAAAGGTTGATTAATCATCGGAGGAAGGAAGAATGAAGAAGTATTTATGGGGGATAATAACTGGAATTTTAATAGCCAGTACCATCGTTGCACTTGCTGAAGAAAGTTTTTTTAAGGGGAAAGTCGTTTTTTTACTGAAAGACAACACATCACTTCTATCCGAGCCAAACGCCAGCGCAAAGACCATCACGAAATTGCTCAAGGGCACTCCGATGGTCGTGGTTGATACTGAAAAAGAGTGGGTGAAAATTGCCATCACTGGCTTCCTGCCTAAATCTGTGCTAAGTGGGGATTACAACCGACTTAAGGGCGATCCCTTACAAGCCTCGATGATTGTACTCGATGACCAGGCCTCTGCAGACCAGGTTTTAACGCAAATTCGTGCCGGTGGTGATTTCGCTAAAATTGCTAAGGAGAAATCACTCGACAAAGTCACCGCAGCGCGTGGTGGTGATTTGGGTTCATTTTATCCGGGTGATTTCGCTCCCGCTATCGAGAATGCTATTTTAAAATTGAAACCTGGCCAGGTTTCAGAAGTCGTGAGTCTGAATGGACGATTTCATATTTTCAAACGAATTAAATAAGTTTCGGTATCCGAATTCTGACCCAAAACACGACCTGTTTTTGTGTTCCCTCACCACGTTTAGGTGCTGAAAATTTGCTGAGTGGCACAAGCTGCTCTATGTATCATTATGTGCAAACCAGTAAATCAGTCAATGAATCGAGTCTTGAAAATATTTTTATACGAATAGTGGTGTGGGGACCGGATTCCCTGGATTGCTCCTATCAGTGGCTAAAATAAATCACTATCAATCCTGCTTTGGCAGATTGGAACTTTTGTCCAGACTGTGTGAAAACAGTTCATTCAACTTCTGAGGTCTTTCACATAATCTGGCCATTCGTTTAATTCTTTTAGGGAGTCTAAAACCATTCCTGTTTCATACACAGAAAAAATGTGTAGATTTGTGTCCAATTCCCAAGGCTGAAAACAGCCTTTTTTGTTTTTATAAAATTTTAAGAGAAAAATTCATGAAAGATAAAAAACACTTCGAATCTCTCGACCCTGAAAATTGGGAGTCCATGCGTTCCTTAGCCCATCAAATGGTTGATGATGCGCTATCGTACCTTGAAAATGTTGGTGATCGACCGGTTTGGCAACAGGTGCCCGAAGAAATAGCGAAAACTTTCTCGGATACCGCGCCTCGCAAACCGTCCGATAGCACCCAAGTCTACAAGGAATTTCTCGAGCGCATTTTGCCCTATCCCATGGGTAACATTCATCCACGCTTTTGGGGCTGGTATATGGGAGCGGGCACGGTCATTGGGGCATTGGGAGAATTTCTTGGTGCTGTTATGAATCCCAATCTTGGTGGCGGAAACCATGTGGCCAACATGGTCGAGGGACAGGTTGTGAACTGGGTTAAAGAAATTCTTAATTTTCCTTCCGATGCAAGCGGGTTATTGGTGAGTGGTGGTTCCATGGCGAATTTTATTGGCCTTGCCATAGCCCGTAATACCAAAGCGGGATTCGACATTCGCAAATTCGGCATGCAGGCTGCACCGAAGCACTTGATCGTCTACGCCTCCTCCGAGGTGCACAGCAGCGTGCAAAAGAATTTGGAATTGCTCGGTATGGGCAGTGACAGTCTGCATAAAATTCCTGTCAATAGGGATTATACAATCAATCTTGAGCAATTGAAATCCACGGTAATTGCCGATAGAAAAGCCGGCTTGCAACCAGTTTGTGTGGTGGGCAATGCTGGAACTATTAATACTGGTGCAATCGATGACTTGAATGCTATGGCTGATTTGTGCGCACAGGAAAATCTGTGGTTTCACGTTGACGGTGCCATTGGCGCTGTAGCCATACTGGCCGAGAAAGTCAAACCATTGCTCAAAGGAATGGAGCGGGCCGATTCGGTTGCCCTCGATCTGCACAAATGGATGCATATGCCTATCGAAGTGGGTTGCGTTGTCGTACGCCACGATGAAGCCCATCGAAAGACTTTTTCACTCACACCGGAATATCTCGCCAAATCTACTCGTGGACTTGCTGCAGGGCAACATTGGTTTAGTGAGTACGGTGTGCAACTGACCCGGCAATTCCGCGCGCTCAAAGTCTGGATGTCGGTCAAAGAACATGGGCTCGATAAATTTGGCCGTATGATCCAAAAAAATGTTGACCAGGCGAACTATCTCGCGCGGCTCGTCAATGCCCATCCGCTTTTAGAATTGACCGCGCCAGTCGGATTGGATATTGTCTGTTTTCGCTTTAATTCGGGTGATTTGGACTCAGAGCGGCTTAATGATTTGAACAAAGAACTGCTCATTCGCCTGCATGAATCCGGGGTGTGCGTGCCCTCTTATACCACACTCAACGGCAACTACTGCCTGCGTGTTGGCATTGCCAACCACCGTAGCCGGGATGAAGACTTTGAAATGATGGTGGATGAAGTTGTTCGCATCGGGAAGGAATTGGCATTGCAGTTTAAAAAATGACCAGTCGTGCGAAATTAATCAAAAATTCCTAATCTTGTCATTTTTGAAGCGCTTTTAAGCTGAGAAATCTTGTATGGTTGGTCCTATACCATGTTATCAATAAGATTTCTCAGCAAAAATTGCGCATCGAAATGACATTGGAGAGTTAATTCAATATAGATTGATCGAAATTTACTGTCTCATTTCAAATAAAAGATGTCTTGATTTTTCGAAACAGCTTGTATCTCCCCCTCAAGAAAAACGACGCAAATCCATTTTTTTTGGTTTGAGAAATGCTTTTATTATGATTCACAAATCACTGCGACCAAAGGGAGTATAAGAATTATAAAAAGTGCATATGCGAAGTAAAATTTACTTGTTTTCCTGCTTAATGTTGATAAATGTACTTTTTGCTGAGTATAAAAATACCCAATATACCCATTTCACAACAAGAAATGGTTTGTCCCAGGGTATTATAACGTGCATTCTTCAGGATGCCCGGGGTTTTCTCTGGTTTGGCACCTATGATGGCCTCAACAAATACGATGGTTCCACCTTTACGACCTACCACTTTCACCCAAATGATTCAACCACAATCAGTGATAATTGCATCTGGACGATCTACGAAGACGTTGAGAAAAACCTGTGGATTGGTACACGGGAAGGCCTGAATTTATATGACCGTAACTTTGATCGTTTTCAGCGATTTACAACGGAAATACCAGGCCTGACAAGCATACGCTCCATCTCTGGAGATTCACTCGGAAATGTTTGGGTAACCACTGCGAATAATGGATTGCTACGCTCTCACCGTACCAAAGAAATATTTGAACCTTTCTCCCCAAATACGCATTACCAAAAACGCATTGCCAGTACCACGATGCGCAAATTGTTTGTTGACAGCCGGCAGAATTTATGGATTGGGACGTGGTCAGGAGCGTTGTATGTCTATGATATCGCTCGGGATAAATTGGATCCTGTTGTAAACAATGGATCAAGATTTAGCAATTCTTCGATTACAAGTATCGTTGAGAAAGCCGACGGCTCCCTCTGGGTGGGCACACAAGGTGATGGACTTTATGTGATTCGTGACAGGAACGGTCGAAAAGATACCATCAAACATTTTACAGCTACTGCCAAAAAAAATTCACCCTTGTATAGCAATGTCATTCTTTCCCTCGTTTTTGACGATCGTGAAAATTTATGGATCGGCACCGAAGATGCCGGTCTTTTTCAGTTTTCACCCGATTCAGGGATGTCAGTCGAGCAAAAGACTGCACGTGGTGATAAGGAAGGATTGAACCATCGTTCTATCTGGTCCTTGTACAGCGACAGAACCGGCAACCTGTGGATAGGTACATTCGCGGGGGGGATTTATATGCTACCCCGGTATAATAATTTTTTCAGTCATTTCAGCAACCAACAAGGCGATGCCACAAGCCTGGGATACAATGCTGTTTCAAGCTTTTTTGAAGATAAAAATGGCCGGATTTGGGTTGCTACGGATGGCGGTGGTTTGGATTTGTTTAATCGTGAACAAGGAACTTTTGCACATTTTACAACAGAAAACAGCAATTTAAAGAGCGATGCAGTCTTAGCGCTTTATGAAGATAGTGACAGCAATTTCTGGATCGGAACCTGGCGATCGGGATTATTCCTGTTTGATGTGGTTGATCGGGATTTCAAACAGTTCAACAGGCAAAACTCAGGGCTCGCATCGGACAATATTTTTGGTATGTGCCAGGATAAGCATAAAACCCTGTGGATTTGTACCTACGGTGAAGGCTTGAGCTACTTGCCTTATGGCGAAAAACGATTTCGGGTTTATTCGGAGGTAAATAGTGGCTTATCGGATAATCTGGTGAACAGTATAATCGAAGATTTCTCGGGAAATCTGTGGATCGGTTCGAATAATGGGCTTAATTACCTTAATGTCGATACAAAAACTTTTACGAACTTTTACCACCAACAAAAGGATACAACCAGCTTATCCAAGGGATTTGTAGTTTCTCTATTTGAAGCGCATGATTCAACTTTGTGGGTAGGAACATCCCAGGGTTTGAACCGTTTTGATCGCGGCTCAAATTCCTTTACACGATTTTCCACCGATGACGGGCTGCCAAATAATTTTGTGAAAGGAATAATAGAAGATCGTAAGGGAATGCTTTGGATCAGTACCAACAAGGGGATTGCACAATTCGATCCTGAACGGAACGTGTTTAAAAATTTCGATGCCTCCGATGGTTTGCAGGATAATGAATTTTATACACGAAGCATATACCGTACAAAGGATGGTGAAATCTTTGTTGGTGGCATCAATGGATTCAATACTTTTTTCCCGGATCGAATCGACCGGAATCCCTATATTCCACCGATTGTAATTACGGATTTCCACATATTCAATAAACCTGTGCAAATCGGCGCTCCTGATTCGCCCATACACAGACATATTTCTGAAACCAGTGAAATGAAATTATCTCATGATCAGTCCGTGTTATCTTTTCAATTTACTGCGCTTAATTATATTCTGCCTGGAAAAAATCAGTACGCTTATAAATTGGAAGGTTTTGAAAAGGAATGGAACTATGTCGGTGCAAAACGAACGGCGGTTTACACGAACCTTGATGCCGGTGAATACAATTTTCGCGTAAAAGGATCCAATAATGATGCTGTTTGGAATGAAAAAGGAGTGGCGATCAAACTCACTGTTTTGCCTCCATTTTGGAAAACATGGTGGGCGTATTTGACTTACATCCTTCTTGTGGGGGCTACGATTTATTTCGTTGTGCGCCATATCCTCTTGCGGGAAAAACTTAAAAATGCCTTGAAATTGGAACATTTTGAACTTGAAAAAATGTACGAATTGGATCAGGCAAAATCCCGCTTTTACACAAATTTATACCATGAAATCCGAACTCCAATTACATTGATTTTAAGCCCTTTACAGCACGTGCTGCAATCGAAAGAATCTACACAGGAAAACTTAAATTCAATTGCACTGATTTATCGTAACGCAAAACGCCTGCTTCGCATCACCAATCAAGTTATGGATGTTCAGAAAATCGAAGCGGGCAATTTAAAACTGGAATTATCGCGTGGGGATATTATTTCATTTATAGAAAAGACAGCCGCTTCCTTCTCAGAATTTGCGACTATTCGCACTATTGATTTTACAATAAAATCAGAGATTCAACATTACACAACCTGGTTTGATCCCGACAAAATCGATAAAATAATCTACAATCTCTTGTCCAATGCTTTCAAGTTTACGCCAGATGCCGGAAAAATATCATTAAGTCTGGATGTGAAAGCAGGGGATGAAATCACTTTTCATGAAAAGCACACTGCTGAGAATAAAGCTGCAAACTACTTAAAAATTGCTGTACGTGATTCGGGTGCAGGTATTCCGGAAGTGGAAATCGACAATATATTTCAACGATTTTATCAGGTGAAAAACAATCCTGTTTCGCGTTATCAGGGGAGTGGTGTTGGGATGGCGTTGCTTTATGAACTTATCAAAATTTATGAGGGTGAAATTTCCGTATCGAGTAGTTTAGGTCAGGGAAGTTTGTTCACGGTGTGGTTGCCGGTGGATGTTGATTTTCTGGAGCAAAATCAGCTGGTTGGTGAGATGGATTTGCATCCCATCGATGAATTTTTTAATCAGGACCAGGCATATAAAAAAATACCGACAGCTGTGAATCATCAAAATGGGGGAGAATTTCCAACGACAGCATTGCTTATCGTTGAAGATGATCCCGAGTTGCGTGCCTATATAGCAGATTCTTTTCGCCCGGATTTTCGCATTTTTGAGGCTGTGGATGGGCAAGAAGGATTGGATTCTGCGCTGGAAGTTGTTCCTGATATCATCATTTCCGATTTTCTTATGCCGAAAATGGATGGCTTTGAATTATGCGAAAAGATCAAAAAAGATGAGCGGACAAGCCACATTCCGGTCATTTTACTGACAGCCTTAGCCTCGGATAAAGATCGCATTAAAGGCTTAAAACACGGCGCAGATGTCTACGAAACCAAACCGTTCAATATGGATGTCATCATCGCACATGTGAATAGTCTTTTGGAAAACAGGAAAATATTGCGTGAGCGATTTCATGCTGATCTTTTCTTAAATCCAGATAAAGTTCAAATCACAACGATCGATGAAAAGTTCCTTAAACGGGCTATGGAAATTTTGGAAGAAAATATCGCTGATCCAGAATTTAATGCAGAAAGTCTGAGTAAATTAATAGGTATGAGCCGGATGCAATTGTACAGAAAAATTCGAGCGCTAACCAATCAGACTGTGCATGAATTTATCCGTGGAGTTCGGTTAAAACGTGCTGAACAATTGCTGACACAAAAAAGGATCACTGTCACCGAAGTAGCATATTCCGTTGGTTTCAAAGACCTGACGTATTTTGGTCGCTGTTTTCGCCAACAGTTTGGGAAATCTCCTTCTGAACATCTTGCCAGCAAATTAAAAATTTAAAAATATCTCGATTTTATTTCGGCTTTCCTGCTTTTAACCTGCTTTACTCATATAACGCTCAATGTGAATGATTCAGGCTGAGTTAAAACATGATTTAATGGCGGTAACTCGACATTTATCTTGTAAGTTTGAGCTCAAAAATGCGCGACATGAATGTCGCGTTACATGTTTTGACTCGGCCCCCAATCCTGGTGTCTGAGAATAAAACAGGTTAATGCTCCTTGTTACAATAGTTCTACATTTTGTTACTATTCGCCGAGATTTTTACAAACGTGAAACGTAAATTTGGCGGTTATAAAATTCGTTGTCCGTAATAATTTAGCATTAAAGGAGAATTGAAAATGCGATTTTACAAACCGATCTTTTTGCTGTTTATGTTCTTTGCATCATCATTTATAATGGAAGCATCGACGGCGGTTATTTCGCATCGTGGTGCAGCGGGGCTTGCACCAGAAAATACGCTGGCGGCATGCCGGAAGGCGATTGAATTAGGGGCTGATTATTTCGAAGTTGATGTACGAGTCTCATCAGATGATTCCCTTTTAATTATGCATGACGAGTCGATTGACCGCACAACAAATGGATCCGGAAATATTGTTGCACTGCCCTATGCGACCCTCCGTCGCTACGATGCCGGTTCCTGGTTTGGATCTGAATTTACCGGGCAACAAATACCAACCTTAAATGAAGTTCTTAATTTAGCCTTGAATGATCCAAACAAAATTAATGTTGTGATCGAATTGAAGGCGAATACGACAACGCTCGTGCAAAGGGTAATTGATGCCATTCAAGCCCGAAATATGCAGGACCAGGTTGTCATTGCCAGTTTTAATCTTGATCAAATCTCTGAGGCAAAATCCATCGACCCATCCATCCCCGTAATGCTCTTCGCAACGGTTACCATAACTCAAATTAAACAGGTGGAAGCAATCGGTGGAGAGTGGCTTGGTACTGGCGGTGGTGTTACCCAGGCCTTACTGGATTCAACACACGCCAGAGGTATGTTCATGAATAAATGGACAGTAAACTCTGCTGAAGAAATGCGTAACCTGGTCGCCATCGGCGTCGATGGTATTACCACTGATAATCCACATACCGCCATTGCTGTCATGGATGAAACTCCGCCTTCGGATGTCGTTCTTACAGGGGCCAAAGTAAATATTACGAAAGTTCGACTCAGTTGGGAGCCTGCGACAGATGCTGAAGGAGGAATCAGCGGATACGAAATTTATCGGGACACAGCTGAAAATGCGACGACCTTGCTGACAACAGTTGGTGATACAACGAGTTATATTGATGATACGATGAGTGAAGAAGCCACCTTTTACTATCGTATCAAAGCGATGAACACCGCGGGACTCACAAGTCTGAATTACAGCAATGAACTGAGTGCCACCACGGAAGCCGATAAACAAGCTCCGGATGTCGGCGCCATTAGTGCATTCGGCCCAGATAATGTTGTAGTCGTTGAGTTTAATGAGCGCGTTGATAAGTCGGGTGCAGAAGAAGTAGCCAATTATCAGATCGATAACGATGTTGTCGTAAACAGTGCAACCCTGTCACTTGATTCAACTTCTGTTTTACTCAAAACGTCGAGCCTGTCCACAGGAGTACAGTATAATTTAAGTGTAAACGGCATCTCCGATCTCGCCGTTATACCGAATGTAATCGTCAATCCGGTTGTCGTTCAGTTTGAGTACAATCCACTGCTGGACCAAACGATTGGTGCCTGGGATTTTGATCAGGGTGAGGGGACTACACTTATGGATATTTCCGGAAATGGGAATGATGGTAACATGATGAATGGTATTTCCTGGTCCGGTGGCTATGTGGCGAATGGTTTGCAGTTTGATGGCGTCGATGACTATGTTGAATTTACCAATGCTAACCTGGATGTTAGTGGGAATGCTGTCAGCGTGTCAGTTTGGATAAACCTGGCTTATTCCATTGGTGAGCTTCCGGTTGCCTATGCACCTGTTTTTGATTCGGATGCGGACAACTACGTGATTTATGGGGATAAAGGAAACAATGAACTTCGATTTAAAGTGAGTACAGATGTCAGTGCCGAGCGGCCCGGAATTCCAGGAGCGGATATTACTGCAAATGAATGGCTTCATGTCGTTGGTGTTTATGACGGTGCTACGGCTCAGATTTATTTAAATGGCGAATTAAAGGACTCACACAACCTGACTGGCAATGTCAGAACTGGTCAATTAGCATTTCTTGGTCGAACAGGTGCGGTCTATTTTGAAGGTCGAATGGACAATGTTTTTGTTTTCGATAGAGCTTTGACAGAGGAGGAAATCAATTTTTTATTTTCCTCCGCTAAAAAGCAGTTCATCGATACGATTGCGCCGGAAATCGATAATGTTGCTTCTGTTGGCTCAGATCAAACGGTCTATGTTCATTTCAATGAAAAAGTGAGTGTATTTTCCGCAGAAACCATTTCTAACTATGCCATTGATAATGGTGTAACGATAATGGATGCAAAAATAACTGCGGATAGATCAGCGGTTATTTTAACAACCTCGCCTTTGCTGGAGGATGTTGCTTATACCATCACTGTATCGAATATCGAAGACCAGGCAGAAGAACCGAATGTTATTGAACAGGGTACACAGATTCATTTTTCGAATAAGAGAACTCCTGAAAACCTGGTTAGCTATTGGTCCCTCGATGAAGGAGCAGATACGACTGCCTACGATGCAACAGCAAATAGTAACAATGGTACACTAAAAAATGGGACTGTTTGGGCAGATTCGAAATTTGGTAATGGTCTCCTTTTCGATGGTGTTGATGATTACGTTTTGATTCCAAGTACAACGAGCTTGAATATTGATACGAATGCAGTGACCCTCTCTGTTTGGGCAAAGCTCGACTATTTACCAGCGGACTTGCCTGGTCCATACGGCCCAATCTATGATTCAGATACCGATAATTACGTGATTTACATGGACAGAGGAAACAATGAGTTGCGGTTCAAAGTCACGACCGTTACTGGTGCACAGCGACCGGGTATTCCCGCCGATGCTCTGACGACGGGCGAATGGCTGCATATTGCGGGTGTTTATGATGGCGTTGCTGCAAAAATATATCTGAATGGCAAGCTGCAAGATACTCTTCCACTTACGGGAAATATTAAAACCAATTCCGGTGATATCTTCCTTGGCAGAACTGGAACAACCTATTTTAGTGGTGGAATCGATCATATACAAATCTTTGATCGTGCGTTGAACGCTCAGGAAGTAGTTTATCTGTATTCCGGAACACCCACACCGGTTCTTTCCCTGGATAAGGTAGAAGAAAGCACAGTTTCCCTTTCATGGGAATACATGCCTGATCCCGTATCTGGCGTCTCCGGCTACCACATTTATCGGGATACAACGGCCGCAGCAACGACACTAATTGCGACCGTCGGGGACACGACAGCTTATACGGACATTGCAGGCCAGGAACTGGATGATTTTTATTACCGAATCAAAGCGATTGATGCCAATGGTGTTGAAAGCGACTATTTCAGCAATGAAGTCATCGCCACCACTGGTGCAGATAACACACCACCTGCGCTTGTGAAAGTGTCTACAACAGGCGAACCGGAAAAAGTGTTGGTCAATTTTTCCGAACCAGTGGATAGCGTACTCGCAGAGAGTATTTCGAATTATGCAATCGATAACGGAGCTGTCATCAATGCTGCGAAAATTTCCGCTCAGAAAGCAAACGTCTTACTCTCTGTTACCGGACTTACTCCAGAAACCGATTTTACACTTACAGTAAATAATATCACCGACCTTGCAACTGTTCCAAACACGATTGCAAGTGATACAAAAGCACTATTCCAGTTTTATCCTTACCTGGGTAGTTTGATCAGTTACTGGCCCCTCGATGAGGGGATGGATACGCTTGCCGCCGATGTTACCGGCAACGGCAATAATGGCATTCTTCAAAACGGTCCACAGTGGGTTGACGGTGTGTTTGGTAACGCTCTCAGCTTCGATGGTGTCGATGACCAGGTGGAGATTACGAATTCCATTTTGAATATTGATAGCAACGCTGTCTCGGTTTCTCTCTGGGTAAAACTCGCTATTCTTCCACCTGATTTACCTGGATCATTTGGTCCTATTTTCGATTCCGAAACGGATAATTATGTGATTTACGAAGACAGAGGGAATAATGAGCTCCGCTTCAAGGTCACAACGTTTAATGGCGCCGAAAGACCGGGGATTCCCGGTGCTGAGCTCGTGAAAGACGAGTGGATGAATGTTATTGGTGTTTATGACGGAGCCGAAGCGCGCGTGTATTTAAATGGTGTTTTAAAAGATACACACCCTCTCACCGGCAATGTTAAACCAGGTGATATCGTGACGATGGGCTATAGCCTGAGTACATTCTTTAAAGGATGCATCGATAATATTTATGTTTTTGATCGTGCATTGAGTGACGACGAAATCACTTATTTGGCGACCGGTGAAAATTATCCAACAAGTGTGCATGTGGCAGAGGCAGTACCGACGGATTATTCCTTGTCACAAAATTATCCCAATCCGTTTAATCCGACTACCACCTTATTCTATTCGATTCCGCAGAAAGAGCATGTCACTATTACGATTTATGATGCAATTGGCCGTGTCGTTCGACAATTAATCAATGAGAAACGTGAACCTGGAACATACAGAGTCGTTTGGGATGGCCGTAGTCAAATCGGACACCCGGTTACAAGCGGCATTTATCTGTACAGGATTCAAGCAGGTCGTTTTACCGCGACCAAAAAGATGATATTAGTTCGCTAAACCTTTCGTAATCTAATTTCAGCAGTCCATCTGACTAGGGAAGATGGACTGCTTTATTCCCGCTGTTTTCGAAAAATCCTGCATTTCAAGTTTGAATTATCAATTTCCCCACCGAATAGTCATTTTTCTCACTAAATTTTTGTTCCGCTTGGAGTCTACAGAACGATTGTTAAATTTGGACAAATGGAAAGTTTGAAAATTCCACAATTTTAAAGGTGAAATTAATTCGGGCAGTATCCGTTTTCTGAAAAAGTACACATTTTCTCTCCAGTATTTGTAATCGAAACATGAACATTATACGATGGAAGAATGGCCATGCAAACCACTTTTTTTGTTCTTTTTTCACTGTTAATGGGGGCAATGCTTTCGATTTATTTGCCAATGAACAGCGCTGTTTCCCGCCATCTCGGTTCACCGATAACAGCAAATATTACTTTTTTTATTGTCGCGCTGTTGGCTTCGTTTCTCATCTATGGCGTTTGGGGTGACCCGGCAACGGTAAAAAAGATAAAAGATGTTCCGTGGTGGCTGTATTGCACCGGCATCTTTAGTGCAGTGATGATTTTAGGTACAACATTTCTCATCCCCAAAGTTGGTGTGCGTAAGTTTTTCATTTTAACCATAAGCGGACAAATATTAACGGCAATTTTTGTCAGCCATTTTGGTTTTCTGGGTACACCAAAAGATCCAATTACCCTGAAGAAATTTCTCGGTGCGATACTGGTTGTTTTTGGGGCTATTTTTTCGGTTTTATAACGTTTTGAAACTCTGGCGTGGCTGTCGAATAACATGTAAATTCGGACACTGAGCTTGTTGAAGGGCTCGAATTTAAGCGTGGAACTGGGCGTTTCGACAGACTCAACGTCCGGTTTATCCCCTCTTCAATTGGCTCGGCACATACAATAAAATTGCTATACTGCTTTTAATTTGCAAAAGTACATCGGCATGTGCTCTTCACTCCACACCTTTCCTGGTTTTTGGGTGCTGATTTAAATGTTCCGGAAGTAATCCACAGTCCATGGAATGAAGGTTAGATTTGCGTTTCTTTTCGCAAGATTTCAGCTTCATCCGCATGATTTATCTCCAAAAAATCATATCTGTTCAATACAGAATTCTCCTTTTCAGTTCGATATTTTATTGATGTGATGCCATTTAATTAATTCAATGGCAAAAAGCATTGAATCGTATCGAAAGAAGGAGACATGCATGAACAATTTTACACAAAACAAAACAGGTTTTAGCAGGTGGTTACTTATCCTACTATTGATTTTTAGCTTTTCTTCAGTGGCCAATTCCCAGACGCTTACGATCAACGGGCAGTCAACATATCAGGCGTTTGTGGGGGATTCCCTTGCCTTAACGTACACATTCGCAGGAAGTGATACGGCTTTTTCTGTAGCCGTATATCTTGATATTGATGCAGATGGTGTTGTTACAACAACGGACTATATGCTCTTTCATTCCCAGAGCAGGGAGGACTTTTTCGTCGATGGTGGCTTCAATGATGCAGATGGTGTCCGCGATGGGAAAGTGATTATTCCAATCGATAAATTTTTTGAAATTGCGCCCGCTCAATTTATTTTGATGGCAAAGCAGGAAAGTGGCGCCGTTGCATCAGCGCTTTTAATGCAGGAACATCGTGCTTCAAATTGGGTTGTGAGCGGTGCGGTTACTGTGCCTGCGAATCAGGAAAATTTGTTTGTTTTTGTGCATCCGATGTATTATGACGACGCAAATAATACAAACAACGGAACTGCACAGGCTTCATTGCCAAGCCTTAAAAAAGGTATTGTACGGGATGATAGTAAAGAATTTGAAAATTATATCGCAAAAAAAGCTTCCAGTATTTTTGCAGTTCAACAGGATGATGGTTCTGATATCCCCTGGTGTATGAATAACGGTGATCCTTATGCAGGGGATGATAAAGATGATGCTTTTTTTGCTACGCTTACCGATGCAAGCGGTAATTTTTCAGTGCCGTTCCCGGAAAATTCGACCATGCAACAGTGGGTAGTATCCACATTTGATGAGTTAGGCATTCTTTCCGGTTATGTCGCTCCTGGTCCCATCGAATTCGATGCTCAATACGCTCCTTCAGATGTGAATTTCCAATACATTCCATCGAATTCTCAAGTCGTCGGGACTGTTACGGATATGAATGGAAATGTGCTTGTCGATTTCTTTGGTAATCCACTTGAGTTGGAAGTTTACATGTGGAATGAAGCAGGGCAGGGGGGTGAATTATACACCAGAACAGAAAATGGCGATTATGCAATCGATGTTTTGCCGGGCAATTATGGTGTAAATGTTGATAATTTGAATGGTCATTTTTTACAAAATGAACCACAATACATCTACGTTGGTGAACACGATACTGTCCATGTGAATTTCAGATTGCTCGAACTCGATTCTTTTGTTGCGGGACAAGTCTGGATTCGCGATGAAGGGCCTTTTGTTTGTGCACGGCTTGAAGCAAAATCTTCTCAGGGAGGCTGGTCACAAGGCTGGAGCGATGGTGGCGGCTTTTTCTCGATTCCTGTAAGTTCGCAAGCGAATCCGTGGGAAGTGTGGCTGGATCAATGGTCATTGCCAGGTGATTTAATGGTAGAAGGTGATCCAAGTCGATTCGTAAATGCAGGAACAGATACCATTCAATTTGTACTCGTTCGACGTGAAATGCCGCCTGCTGAACCGAAAATACTCTCTATTCAGGACATCCCTGCAGACCAGGGAAAACAGGTACGCGTCGTATTTCGTGCCAGTTCTGGCGATTGGGTCGATGAGTATGGGAATACCTGGGGTGAGGAAATTGGGCAGTACCATGTCTGGCGTCGTGGGCCACAACTTCCTGATGATTCGTCAGAAAATTTTATCGAGTACAATGGGCAGCAGATTCCACGTGTTGCGAATTTACAAACCGCACTGGCGAAAGGGATGAGTGCAGGTGACCGTGTTTTCGTTGATGAGGGAAAATGGATTTGGGATTATATTGTTACTATCCCTGCAGTGCGAGAACCGTATTATTCATTTGTAGCCCCTACTCTACACGATTCAACTGAATTCGGCACCGCCTGGGCCTATTTTCGCGTATCAGCGCAGTCAAATTGGTCTAAAAATATCTGGTACAGTCTACCGGATAGCGGTTATTCGGTAGATAATATCTTTCCCCAATTTGCAGGCTTAAGTGCCAGATTAGAAGGCGGTGGTGTACGCATTGCCTGGGCTATGGAAAATACACCAGATTTTGCCGCTGCACGTATTTATCGTGGAAATGCACTGAATTTTAGTCCACTTCCCGAAAATTTGGTTGCAACTGTAAATACAGCTAGCTGGTTAGATGCAACAGGCACAAATTTAAACTATTATGTCGTTGAACTTCTCGATGATGCGGGCAATGTGACCAGGTCAGGGGTTGTTAACACCTCCACATCCAGTGTAAATGAAGGTGCTGCTGAAGTACCGGACCGATTCGTTTTGAATCAAAATTATCCGAATCCCTTCAATCCCTCAACTCGCATTGTGTTTGGCATTCATGACAAATCCTTTGTCAGCCTATATGTCTATGATGTTTTGGGAAGGAAAATCCGCATGCTTGCTGAACAAAATTACGCGCCGGGTTACCATGCTGTGACATGGGATGGTCGCAACGATGCCGGTCTGCAAATGCCTTCAGGAGTCTATGTTTACAAGTGTATTGCAGGAAATCACGTACTACAGCAGAAAATGACATTAACCAAGTAAGTATAATACCTTAAGTGCGGCGCATTGAATGGGTAGAATTGCGTCGCACTTCCTAATCATCCACTATTCCTTTATTTATTTTAAGCTCCAGCCGGGATTTGCGTTTCTTTAATCCAAAAACCAGCTCTTCATCAAATTTTTTCCCGAGTTCAGATCGAATCGTTATAAATTCCATGCATCTTGTTGTCAGGTTCAACGCTTTCTTTAAATCCTTCACCTTATGCTCATAATATTTTGCAAGTTCAATTGCAGGTGGAATTGAAAATAATCCTTCATTTAGTGACGCAAGCCAGGATTTTTCTGCACTTTCCCAATTCTGTGCACGTTTATGAAGCATACCTAAATTATAGTAATGTTCACTTTTTTCTTGCTTGTTAAGCTGATCCTGTTCCAGAAGTGCCTGAATCCGTTCAATTGCTTTTTGCGATTCATTTGTCGATTGGAAAAGATTTACAACTCTCATTGATAGATGGTTTTGTAACGGAAATTGCGGATGATGCTCATCGATAGTTGCATTTAAAACGCCAATTAAAGTAGCCATCGTAATAATATCCATTTTGTTATGGTAAATGACTTTGCTGAGTTGATCCGTTTCAAATGAGCGTAAATAATCACGGTAGATCGCCGGAATTTCTTCTCCGGGAATATCTCCCTCACGATGAATTTGAAGTAAATTTTGCTCGAGGTTGATCAGCGAGCAATTTCCAAAATCATTTTTCCAGATGCGACGTGCTGCATGCAATACATCAAAATGCTGGAGTAGATCGATGGTTGGGCGCATACGGTTTTGAATGAAACGAGCGGTGAGCAGGGGAATATCGTAGGATTTTCCATTGAATGTAACGATGCCAGTAGAATTAGAAATCAGCCCTTCAAGATAGGATAAAAGGGCTGATTCGTGACCCAAGCCGGGCATAAACAGCTGCTCGACGCAGAAGTTATTCTCTTTGAAATAACCAATTCCTACCAAAAATGCATACGTCCCGCTACTTCCTGACAAACCGGTCGTTTCTGTATCGATAAAGAGTGCTGATTCAAATGAAAAACCGTGATCGACTTTCTTTTTGGAAAGTATTGCTGCACTCTGGCCTTTTATTTTTCTGGTTTCATGCAAAGTTGCATCCTGCATTTTTTCAGAGTATCCCACTTTACTGGTGACGCGAATGATACTTCCCTTTTCTGTATGAAGTAATTCTCCCTCCAGGGCAGCAGCGATTTGGTTGAATCGCTCACTGGTAGCAATTTGCGAACTCGAAACAAAAGGTGTCGTTTTGTGCAGATTTCGTAGTTTTTCTTTAATATTCATGCTTTTTTCATCACTTCTGGCGATTTTGATTACAAGGCCACCATTGCAAATACGATAGTGTAACAAATAGTAGTAACTACTTTATGAAATACGTGTGTTTTAAACACGAACAGAAAGTGGAATGTATATTGCGTAAGGTCGGGCTCATATTGTCTTCATCAAATGTAGATGAATGAATAGCATTTTTGCAAACGAATTATCAGGATGATCGTGTTTTCTACCAGGATGTTTGGCAGGCTTATTTTTTACTGCAATTTGTTTTTTGTGCTTTGTGTTATCCAGGTTTCTCAGGTTTTTGCGCAATCAGAAAACATTTTTTGGGGAAAGATTTTTGGCGCCGATCAAGAATTCTTTACAGCCGAACAACTTGATTTTAAATTTTTTAATCAAAAAAATCCGGAAAATATCTACAACCTTGATAGTTTTGGATGTGGTTTTTATCAAGAACAGGCCATATTTTGGGTATCAACCAACCAGTTGTTGGCCACGGACACATTATCGCTTGAAATTATAAATAACATAACGCATGATTCCATATCTACTGGAATTGTACTCAACAAGCAAGCGTCAGGTATTATCCATCTTGGTGAATTTGGATTTGATGGTGTGATGAAAACAGAACACATTCTTATTTCTGAAAATGATTCCCTAAACAACGACAACCACAGCACCTCAGTCGGCGATAATTTTGATTTTAATAGCGATGATACAATAACTCATCGTGATTTTCTGCAAAGACCCTTTCCTAATCCTTTCCAACCCTCCCGTCATAAATTTATTCGCTTGCCAATCACGCTGCATGCAAATTGTCCAGTCCGTTTGTATATCTATGATATTCTTGGAAATCTTGTTTGGAAAACAAGTTCTTTAATTTCTGGTTCAGGTGAAAATTACGTTTTATGGAATGGACGAAATTTCTTGAACAAGCTGGTGACCAGTGGCATCTATATTTTAACAGTTCTGTCTGATGGAGCAGTTACACGTACGCTGATCACTGTTATTCAGTGAAAATTTTCACAATAATTCAGCCGATTGGTAATATCAGAGCATAACTCTATTCATTTGGATAAAAAACCTGCTCTTTGCATCAATCAAAGATGGCCTTTATGTGACTGAATTTCAAATTTTATGAACCAACAGTAAGAAGTTGACTTTTGTCGCATTTTCAATTATATTGACCAACTTTGAGCGTGTGGTTTAAGTATCCAAATTACCGTTTTGGAATTAAGCTAATTTTTCATCAAAAGAATCTAATATTAGTCACAAAAAAGTTTAATTGATTTGAGGATATAAATGGCGAGCACAGCTGATTTTCGGACAGGTTTCACATTCGAATTAGATGGTGGAATATGGTCGATCATGGACTTCCAACATGTAAAAATGGGACGAGGTGGTGCGATTTGTCGTACCAAGTTAAGGAATTTAAAAACCGGAAGGGTACTTGAGAAAACCTTTCGTTCCGGTGAAAAAGTAAACGATGTCATGGTCATGCGCCATAAAATGCAATTTCTCTATCGTTCCGAAGATGTCTTCGTCTTTATGGACAACGAATCCTTCGAACAAATGGAAATTGCAGCCAATTTGGTCGATGAGGCAGAGAAATATATGAAAGAGGGGGACACTGTTGATGTTTTAATTGTACAATCGGAGCCAGTATCTCTCGAATTACCAACTTCTGTCGAATTGACGATTACACAAACTGACCCCGGGCTAAAAGGGGATACAGCATCTGGAGGCGGGAAACCCGCTACTCTTGAAACAGGTGCCGTCGTAACTGTGCCGCTCTTTCTTTCGGAAGGTGAGAAAATCCGTGTCGATACTCGAACCGGAGCTTATATCGAAAGAGTAAAATCCTAATTTTCGGATTGCAATTATTTGGAGGAAAAATGACAGAAGATCAAATACAACGCCTGATAAAGATGGTAGAAAATGCCGATATAGCTGAACTTGAAGTCTCAAAATGGGGAAGAAAAGTTCGTATTTCCAAATTCACAAATAATCTTAACTACAACATGCATGTACCCCAGCAAGTCCATGTACCTGTTCATGCTCCTGCGCCAGCTCCGGTCGCTGTTCCGGCTTCCGAGCCAAAAGCTGCCCCGGTTGTCGTGGAAACACCTGCTGTAAAAGTGGCTGCAGCACCTGAACAACCGGCAGGAGAAGAAATTCGTTCTCCAATGGTTGGAACGTTTTATCGCGCCCCTGCTCCTGAAGCCGATCCGTATGTGAATGTTGGTGACACAGTGAAACAAGGCCAGGTTCTGTGTATTATCGAAGCGATGAAACTGATGAATGAAGTTGAAGCCGAGTTTCCTTGTCGGATCATTAAAATTAGCAATGATGATGGACAACCGGTTGAGTACAACCAACCGTTGTTTGTAGTGGAACGGATTTAATTTGATGAATCGGCATTAAGAGGACGTAGAATTTGAAAAAAGTACTTATTGCGAATCGGGGGGAGATTGCTCTGCGTGTGATTCGTGCGTGTAAAGAGCTCGGAATACAGACAGTCGCGGTATACTCACAGGCAGATGTCGATTCCTTGCACGTGCGTTTTGCTGATGAAGCAGTCTGTATTGGCCCACCAGCCAGTAAAGATAGTTACCTTCTAATCCCACGGCTTATTTCCGCTGCAGAAGTTACCAATGCTGATGCAATTCACCCAGGATACGGATTTCTGGCTGAAAATGCAGAATTTGCAGAGGTAACTCGCTCTTGTAATATAAATTTTATTGGCCCAACTCCGGATATGATTCGAAATCTTGGAGATAAAGCATTTGCCAAAGCATCGATGAAAAAAGCCAATGTTCCGACAATTCCTGGAAGTGAAGGATTAGTTGAAAGCGTAAAAGATGCTGAGAGATTGGCCGATGAAGCAGGTTATCCGGTAATCATTAAAGCGACCGCCGGTGGCGGTGGACGCGGAATGCGGCTTGTACGTAAAAAATCTGACATGGAAACCATGTTTAAACAAGCTCAGCAGGAGGCTATGGTTGGGTTCGGAAATCCAGGTGTTTATCTGGAAAAATATTTTACACACGCTCGCCACATCGAAGTTCAAATTATTGGTGATAGCCATGGAAATGTTGTGGCGTTGGGAGAACGGGAATGTTCAATTCAGCGTAAACACCAAAAATTAATTGAAGAGTCTCCCTCACCAGTTGTCACTGAAGCTTTGCGTGAAGAAATGTGCGCTGCGGCGGTACGGGGAGCAAAGGAAGTTAGTTATCAAAGCGCCGGCACGATCGAATTCCTGTTTCAGGATAATAAATACTATTTTATGGAAATGAATACGCGGATTCAGGTAGAGCATCCTGTAACAGAAACAGTGCTTGATATCGATCTGATTAAGGAACAAATTTTAGTAGCCGCTGGTGAGAAGCTCTCTCTGCAGAGCGATCAGTTAAAATTACGTGGCCATTCCATTGAGTGTCGTATTAATGCAGAAGATCCGGATAATGGGTTCAGACCGAGTCCTGGCAGGATCGAAACTTTTCATGTCCCCGGTGGACCTGGTGTTCGTGTCGATACCCATGCATATGCACAATACGTGATCCCGCCGTTTTACGACAGTCTGATTGCTAAATTGATTGTTCACGGGAAAAATCGTACTGAAGCCATTGACCGAACTAAACGTGCACTCGATGAATTTATTGTTGAGGGAATAAAAACGACGATTCCATTTCATCAAAAAGTTATGCGGAACGAATCTTTTATTAAAGGCCAATTTGATACTACTTTTCTTGAAACTGAAAAGATATAAAATTAGTTAGTTTATACGAAGTCTTGCACAAATCCATCTGGAGGAGAATAATGAACGTCCCTGGTAATTTGCGATACACTGAAGACCATGAGTGGGTGCTTGTGAAAAATGGTATTGCAACTGTTGGTATAACGGATTATGCACAGAGTGAGTTGGGCGATATTGTTTTTGTGGAATTACCTGAGGAAGAATCCGAAACCGCACAAGGAGAGCCTTTCGGTACCATTGAAGCTGTAAAGGCCGTATCAGATTTAATTGCACCGATTTCCGGGGAAGTTATTGAGGTGAACGCTTCCCTGGATGACGAACCCGAAGCTGTTAATTCTGACCCCTATGGGGCCGGATGGATGATTAAAGTGAAAATGAGTGATGAAAGCGAAGTTGATAATTTGTTATCTCCCGAAAGCTACTCTGAAATGATTGATAAATAAACAAAAAATAGAAGTTCCACTCTGAATAAATGCAGTTTCTGCAAAACTGGTTCTGACATCTATATTAATGTCGTTATCAAATCTGAGATCTTTTTTTCAGGTTTATCATTCAAAGCGGAACTGTCGATATTAAGAGCGAGTTATATTTTATTAATTCTTGACATTTTAAAAGTATTTCTATATTATTCAGCTTGTTATAACAAGGAGAATGCCTATTTTACGTTCGTTACGGATTTAATTGGATAAATCAATTTTAAAAATATCGTAGATCTTTGAATACATTCAAAGTGCTATCCAAAATCCCCAAAGGACGTATTAGTAAGTGTTTTTCTATTCAAACCGAATGTCAGTACACTTATTTTACTACTGCGTTCGGTTTTTTTGTTTATTCTGGAGGTAAAGAATGAAAAAAACAATAGCTTATTTTCTGGTGCTCGTCAGTGTGATTTTCACGCAAAACTCATTTGCACAGAGTGAAGCGACTGTTCAATTTTTGCTTATTACACCTGGTGCAAGGGCGACAGGAATGGGTGAATCTTTCGTGTCCATCGCGGATGATGCGACTGCAACCTATTGGAATCCTGCAGGCCTGGCATTCCAAAAACAGCGTCAAATCTCCGCCATGCACTCCAATTGGCTGCCTCAGCTTGCATCCGACCTTTTCTTTGATTACCTGACTTTCGTTCAGGAAATTGAAGGACTTGGAACATTTGGAGTTGCTGTCACTTATCTAAATCTTGGCGAACAGGCAATTACCAGTGAAAATAGTCCAATCCCAACAGGGACATTTGTTTCAAGTGAATTTGCTGTTGCCACTTCCTTTGGAACTCAAATAACAGAAAACTCAAGTGTTGGTTTGCAATTGAAATATATTCGAAGCAATCTCGCACCAGAACTCAGTAACACATCTCAAAAAGGTGATGGATCTGCAAATGCGTTCGCATTTGATATTGGCTATCTTTACAAAAATTTACTGATAGATCGCTTAAGTTTCGGTGTTAATATTGCGAATATGGGGCCGAAAGTGACTTATATTGACAAAGCACAAGCGGATCCCCTGCCAACCAATTTGCGACTTGGATTCTCCTATAAACCAATCGATGATGAATTTAATCGGCTGACAGTCGCATTTGAATTCGATAAATTGCTCGTAAGACGCTATCAGGATGAAAATGACGAAACAAAGTCTGATCCTTTTTATAAGGCACTGTATTCTTCCTTATTTGATGAGAGTATGAACACAGAGTTGAAACGGGTTATTGCCAATGTTGGTGCAGAGTACTGGTACGGTGATATGATAGCAATGCGCACTGGATTCCATCATGATGATATTGGCAAGGTGCGTTACCTGACATTTGGAGCCGGGCTGAAATATGCCAGCCTTTATATCGACGCTGCCTACATTTCACCTTTGGAGCAAGGCCATCCATTGGAAGATACGATTCAGTTTTCTCTTGCGTTTAATTTCTGATCTATGCTGCACAAACTATGCGCAGTTTAAGCACGTTTGACGGAGAGTATGTGCAATTTCCAAGCGTGAATTAAAGGAACTATGGCTGGTTTTCTGATAATGACATAAAAACCAGCCATTTCATTGTATACAAGCAAATTTTCATCGAATAATATTTTCCGTCAAAAAAACGTATTAATAGCATCTGAAGAATAAGGAAAGCTAAGTCATGTTGTGTTTCTTCAATAGGAGAAGACATACACTGGAATGGCTCATTGTATTGGAGTATTTTTCAGGCGGAATTATTTAATGAAAAAAAATTACAGTCTGTTTTTCGTTTTCCTTTTATCGCTCAATTTCAGTCCTGCCTATGCCGTAGAATCAAAAGATCGGCCGTTGCAATTGAAAGGGGGGCCGGATACACAGGCATTGAAAAACAATTTTGAGAAATATAACTCGAATTACAAAATAGCCGCAACGATTGATACGCTCCATATTCTGGCTATACGAGTCGAATTTAAACCAGACACCTTAATCGAAACTACGGGTAACGGTACGTTCGATCTCAGTGCTCCCACTATTCCCACCGTAGACCCAGCACCTCACAACCATGCATATTTTGATGCGCAATTAACTGCGTTGGCAAACTATTTCAAAACCGTTTCCCAGGGAAAACAAATATTATCCTGGGATATCTATCCGCAAAACCAGACTGATGCCTATCAACTTAATAACGATATTGCTTATTATGCACCGAATGATGGTTCAAGTCTTGTGGATACTCGACTTGCGGAACTGCTGCGTGATGGCATGCAAAAAGCAGCCACCGACGAAAGTATCGATTTCAATAAATACGACAGCTTTATTCTCTTTCATGCTGGCGTAGGCAATGATATCGACTTTGATTTCGATCCAACTCCCAATGATATTACCTCAGCATTCTTACGTTTTGAAGATTTGAAGAAAGAATTTGGTGCTGATGATCCATCCTATGGCGGGATTCCAGTTCAAGGCTCCTTCATTCGTAATGGGATGATTTT
This sequence comes from Deferribacteres bacterium, assembly GCA_020633655.1. GTDB lineage: Bacteria > Zhuqueibacterota > Zhuqueibacteria > Zhuqueibacterales > Geothermadaptataceae > Bioreactorimicrobium. The sequence goes on along the minus strand of JACKDF010000003.1, from coordinate 421,731 downwards.
ACCTGAAACCGAAAGTCAGGAAGGGTATGAAATCGGTTTACTTGGGACAATGACCATTATGATGGGATTTCAGCTTGGTTTGCCAAGTTTATTCGATCCGGTGACCGGTGGTACCGGAATCGCTCGCTGGGGATTAATGGATCAGGGCTCTGGAAATGCACAAGGTTTACTGCCTGCGGAGCCTTGTGCCTGGGAAAAGGTTTTCATGGGCTGGGAAAAGCCAATCGTCATCGAAAATGGCATGAATTTTCAGGTTGGAGCCGCACGAACGGATTTTCCAAACCGTATTTACAAGATTCCTATTACCGATGATGAGTATTTTCTCATCGAAAACAGGCAGCAGGATGTAAATGGCGACAGCGTTGCAATCGCGATTGATAATAATGGAAATCAAGCGGAATTCAATCAAAACGGACAGCTTGTTTCCAATGCGGTGATTGGTGTTTTAACCTCTGTGGATGAATACGATTACGGTCTTCCCGGCTCGGGAATTCTTATTTGGCACATTAATGATGCTGTCATTCGGGAAAAATTAATAGATAACCGAATTAATGAGGACAAAAATAATCGTGGGGTTGATCTCGAAGAGGCAGATGTTGCCCAGGACTTTGGCTATTTCTACAGCTTTCTCCATCCGGGTTCTGGCACGGAGAATGGCTGGTGGGCGGATGCCTGGTTCGACAGTAACACGGTAAACCTGCAGGCGAACGGTAGTGATAAAATCGAATTCGGACCCAATACAATGCCCTCATCACGCAGCCAATCGCAGGCAAATAGTGGTGTGCGTGTTTATGATATGAGCGCGATAAATCCAATTATGTCTTTTTCCCTTTCCAGGGGATTTGAAATTGCCGGGTTTCCAAAGTTTTGTCAATCAGCTTTGTTTCCACCTGTGGTTGGCGAGTTCGATCCAACCTACGCAGGAGAAGAAATTTTAGTTTTCACCCTCGATAATCAGGTTTTGGCGTGGCATGGAGATGGGAGTCCCTTATTTAATAATTCGCTTCAGGTTGAGATTGATGCACCTGGCCATGAAGAACGGCAATACGAGATACCTTTGGCATTGCAGTTAGATAATGTGCCTTTCAACTATCCACTCGTGGCAGATTTGGATGGCAATGGGCGAGATGAATTCGTACTAAATTTTTATACTGGGGCATTGAAAGCCTTCGAAACGGTGGATGGAGATGGAAATAAGGAATTTGATAATCTATGGGATTTAAATCTCGGTTTTAAAACATCTTCGGCTCTCAGTTATGCAAATGGACTTCTCACATTCGCCACTGATAAACTAATGTCGATCAACGCTGCGGGTGAGGTTGTGAATTCACTCCAATTACCTGCAGATATCTCAGCTCTATCTGCTTCGAATGGTACTTATTTTTTACAATCGGAGAATTCTGTTTTTAACGTTAATGGCGTTGTTTCGTTATTCACTTCGTTTGCTGATCCTGTTCGAAGCCTTGCTTCAGCATCTTTTGGTCTGGTTGTAAATACGGATAACCAGGTTCGCTTTATTCACAGTGACGAGGAAGTTTCTGTGAATTTGGAAGAAAAATTTGCAAATAGCCGACTTGCAATCGGTGATGTGGATGGTGATGGACGCCAGGATGCCGTTCTTGTTAATGCTGAATATATCCTTGCTTTCAATCAGAATGGTGCTGTTTTAGAAAATTTCCCGGTAAAAATGCGTCCTTACACAGTCGATGCTGAAAAATTACAATTAACCGTTGCAAACGATTATTTTGAACCGCTTTTGCTTGATATCGATAATGACCAAGCCCAGGAGATTTTCTTTATTGGAAAAGGTGGGGATCTGTACGGCATTGAAGGAGATGGCTCATTGATCGATGGATTTCCACTTGCCTTTGCATGGGGTAGTATTCAAAGCCTGACCGCAGGTGATATTAATAATGACGGTGATCTCGAAATGCTTGCTGTTTCTGTTGACGGCTTTTTACATGCATTTGAAATCCCTGGGGCAAGCGTGGATGCGCAGCATGCGTGGCTGAATTATGATGGTGATCGGGCACACACACGTTCTACTTTTATCGCTGGCACACCCACAGACTTGCAAAGCGAACTTCTTCCTGAAAAATTCGCGTATAATTATCCAAATCCTACAGAAGGTAATTTGACCACGATTCGCTATCGATTGTCCGATCCGGCTGTAGTATCGATTAAAATATTTGATCTTGCCGGAGATCTGGTGGACCAATTCCCCGGGCCAGGGAACGGTGATGTTGATAATGAAATACAGTGGGATGTGAGTTCAATTCAAAATGGTGTTTATATGGCGCGAATTGAGGCAAAAAGCAGTAATAAAAGTGGTGTTGCAGTTTTCAAAATATCCGTGATTAAATAGAAAAAGGGTTGATCCAGTTGAAGCAATTTTTGATTTTTCTTTTCATAAATATCAATCTGTTGAGTGCACAGACTCTCAACGATAATCATTCGCACCTGACATCCTATTTTTATGAAGTGCACAATCATCCTGAATTGCAATGGTACACCTTCGAGACGGAACATTTCTTTATTCATTACCACGAAGGCGCCCAGCGCACAGCGAATGTAATTGCCAAAATTGCTGAAGATGTGCATGGCCCCATAACTGCGCTTTATGGTTTTGAACCGCAGGAGAAAACCAATTTTATTGTTCGTGACCACGACGATTATTCCAATGGTGCTGCTTATTATTATGATAACAAAGTAGAGATTTGGGCGAGTTCTATGTCTTTTGAATTACGTGGCACCCACAGTTGGCTGCGTAATGTTATCACACATGAATATACACACATGATCCAGTTGCAGGCTGCCCGCAAATTTTCCCGCCAGGTTCCGGCTATGTACCTCCAATGGATCGATTATGAAAAAGAAAAACGGCCGGATGTTTTGTATGGATATCCCAATACGATTGTCTCTTATCCGGTCGCTTTTACGGTGATTCCAAGCTGGTTTGCAGAAGGCGTTGCCCAATACCAGTTGCCCGGCTTACGGTATGATCACTGGGATAGTCATCGCGATATGCTTTTACGTACTGCTATCGTGGAAGACAAATTACTCACGCTTGGTCAAATGAGCAGTTTCGGTAAAAACAGTATTGGAAACGAGCGTGCATACAACCAGGGTTTTGCATTTTCAACATACCTGGCTGAAAATTATGGTATAGAAACCCTGGAAAAAGCTACCAAAGCGATGACAAAGAAAACGCGTTTTTCCTTTTTAAGTGCTTTGAAAGTGGCGACAGGAAAAGATGGTTATACGCTTTATAAGGAATGGAAACTTTATTTGAATGAACATTATAAGCGAAGCCTGGCAACAGTTCAGTCAAATAAGGTGGAAGGCATCCAGCTTGAGCCAAATGGAATCGGTAATTTTTATCCCCAGTGGTCTCCGGATGGCAATAAAGTCGCTTATGTCTCAACAGGTGGAGGTGATTACCTCTCTTTAACTTCATTGGTTTTGCGGGATGCTTTCAGCAAAGAGAAAACCGTACTCGCCGGTGGCGCAAATCAAGCTTTTGATTGGTCACGTGATGGTAAGAAAATCATCTATTCCAGTCGTAAAGAGAAAAATAAGTACGGATCACGTTTGTTCGATCTCTACCTATACGACATTGAAAAAAAGAAGAGCACTCGTTTAACTCATAATTTGCGCGGTCACAGTCCGGCATTTTCGAATGATGCAAGCAAAGCGGTTTTTGTAATTAACGGCGATGGAACACAAAATCTTGCCCTGATTGATTTACAGACGAAAAAAGTCGAGAAACTCACGAATTTTAATAATGGTGAGCAGGTTTATTCTCCTCGTTGGTCTCCAAATGGAAGTGAAATTCTTTTCGCCTTCACGCCTGGAGAGGGGCGTAGCGTTCGGATATATAATCTCGCGGAAAAAACAATTTCGGTTGTTGCCGACGCAGGTCCGGATAACCGGGACGCTGTTTGGGCACCCGATGGGAAAAGTGTTTATTTTGCTTCGGATCGAAGTGGTATTTTCAATATTTACAAGAAAGAGTTAGGGAGTGGAGCAACCACGCAATTGACCAATGTCGTCGGAGGGGCTTTTACACCCGATGTTAACTCGAAGGGTCAGCTTGTCTACTCGCTCTTTGTTGCTGAGGGGTTTAAAATTGCATTCCTTGAAAACCCGGTCGCGGTGCAACCTGAACAAACCACTTATACAAAATTTCCAGTTACTCCCCCGGCAAAAGTACTGACAAATGGACTGGCATCTTTAAATCTTCGCGATATTGCCACGCCAAACTTTAATGATAGAAATTTAGTTCCTGCGGCGACTCAACCTTATAAAAATCGCTACAGTGCATTTAGCATGATTCCGCGTGTTGTACGGGATTATGGCACGACGAAAGTTGGTTCCTATTTTTTCTCAAGCGATCTACTCGACAATTACAACGTTCTTGGTGGATTCGGAGTGAATTCCAAATTCGATCTGGACCTGTTTGGTCTCGTGAACTACAACAAATTGGGCCCCACACTATTTTTGGAAGCTTATAATCAACGCCGGCACACGGAGGATGGAAAGGATAAATTTACCTACAATTTGACCGAGGTTTACTTCGGCATGCGACGAGGACTGTTTCCGGGACACAATCTTGAGTTTGCATTGAATTACGGCCAATACAACGCAAAAATTAATTCGGTCACACAGAAAAATGAACCTTTCTCGTTTGGATACACCTATCATATTTCCCGCGGTTTGCAAACGCGTTATGAATACTTTGGTATTGCACCGGCGATTGATGAATCGGCCAATCCGCGAGGTGGGCGGGCAGTTACTTTTACACATCATGCCATGCACACTTCCTTTATTGATAGTTTTAAGGTAAACTCAACTTTCGGCACGGCACAGGAAGTTTTTACAGACTATCGATATAATGAATTTCAACTGGATTGGAAAGAATATCTGAGACTGTGGAAAAAGCATTCTTTGTATCTGCGATTTAAGGGTGGGTATATCGATCGCAAGGTTGATAGCTTCTACCACCTTTATGGCGGTGGTCTGGATGGTAATCGTGGTTACCCATTTTATTCTATTGAAGGCCTGAAGCAGGTGATGGGTACCGTTGCTTACCGCTTTCCTCTCATTTGGAAGATCGATAAATCCCTTGCACAAGTTTATTTTGACAAGTTCTATGTTGGCGTTTTCGCTGATTATGGCAACGCATTTATTGCCGATGCGATAAAACTCGATGATTTTAAGCGTTCTGTTGGTACACAATTTCGATTGGAGATGTTCTCTTTTTATGGATACCCGACCAAGCTTTTCTTCGATGCCGCCTACGGTCTTGATGCATTTCAAAATCGAGGAATAGATTACGGCAAGGAATGGCGTTACTATTTCGGCATAACCTTCGATTATTTTGATTAAATTGATTTTCAAACGTATTGAAACTTTCATTCGAAACACTCTCGAAAATTTTTCAAGGATTAATAATGCGTTTCCCCCGATATTTTTTCATTTTCATTCTTGTCTTCGGATTCACATCCTCCACTGGACATTGTGGTGAATTTGCAAAACATCTCGCCCAAAAACGATTTCAACTGAGCTCGCAAACAGCACAACAGGATGAATCGAATCTGACAAAACATCAGCACGCTCTGAAGGCATTTGCACTTTCGGCTCTCATACCTGGAGCCGGGCAATTATACAATAAAAATCATTATCGGGCTATTGGCTTCGTTAGCTTTGAGATTCTGGGTGTTTTCTATTACATCAATCAAAATAATGAAGGGAAAGACCTGGAAAATGTCTATGAAGCTTACGCCGACGAACATTGGATCGAAGACCGCTATTGGGATGCATTGGCTACCGCTTCCGGTGAAGATCGCGATGATATGGAAGCGTTAAGGACTTATGAATCAGGACGCTGGAGCCATCACCTGCCGGAGTGGCGCAATCAGACCTATTATGAAAATATAGGGAAATACGATCAGTTCAATTCGGGTTGGGATGATGCGCAGTCGGATTTTGGGCGTGACAGTCAATTGCGTGAGGATTACACTTTTATGCGCAAAGACAGCAACGACGCCTTTAAACGGGCAGGCACAGCGATTTCTCTGGTCATCCTAAATCACCTGGTCAGTGCTCTGGAAGCGGGATATTCCGCAGGACGACAAAGCAATGAACTGCAGGCATCGTTAGGATTTATACCACAACGAACCGTAGCGAATAATTACGTACCTGCTTTATCAATGAGGATATTGTGGTGATTTCACAGTTTAGCAAAACAATATTGATTTTCAGTTTACCGTTGGTTATATGTGCCCAGAATGAATTAAAACTGGGCAACATGAATCCTGCAAAATCAGCCAATACTGTTTTTCAGATTGAAAACAGGGAGGCTCCCGCAGGTGGAACTGTTTTTCTTAAATCATTGTTAATCCCTGGATGGGGACAAGCGTCCTTAGGAGCCAATCACGCAAAACGTAATTTCCTGATCTCAGAGGCACTTTTATTGGGTTCCGCCATCGGCTTTTCAACTTACCGTAGTTGGGTTCAGGATGATTACATTGCCTATGCCTCATCTCACGCGCAGGTTGATCCTTCGGGAAAAGATGGTATTTACTGGGCTGATATTGGTGATTATCTCTCCATCTACGAATACAATGAAGCCTGGCTGCGAAGGCGTAGTCTGGACGATTTGCGCGATCCCCAAAGCAATGATTTCTGGGAATGGGATAATCTTGAAAACGCTCAAAAATACCGAGCCATGCGTATTGATGCAGATAAAGCGAAAACCTGGAGCCAGTTCGCTATAGCAGGTGTAATTACAAATCATGTTGTGAGCGCATTGCATGCCCTTTGGCTCAAGCGTAAACAAGTACGGGATGAAAATGCCTTCCAGCAAAATTATATCTTTGCTCTGCAAGCTACACGAGGTTCCAAAGGTGGAATTTTAAGATTGAGCATCCATTTCTAAACCTGAAATATGTGGAACATCAAAGAATAAAAGTCCTCGTTACTGGTGCTTCCGGTTTTGTGGGTTCACATGTTTTGTATCATTTTAATCCTGCACAAGCTGTTGGATGTTTTCACTCTAACACTCCTCAGCCTGATGGTTACGATTACGTACACATCGATCTCCAAAGTAGTGATTCTCTTACTGAAGTTTTCCATACGATCCAACCAACGCATGTGATTCATTGTGCTGCCAAAAGCAATCTTGACTGGTGCGAAAAGAATCCGCATGCAAATCATCGGATCAATGCTGAAGCCCCTGTTTTCATGGCATCCCTGTGCAAGGAGAGGAACGTTCGCTACCTGTTTGTATCGAGTGATATGGTTTTTGATGGCGTCAAGGGCAGTTACTGTGAAGATGACATGCCAAATCCCCTAAGTTTGTATGGTAGGGCAAAATTGGCGGCCGAAACAGGTGTTCTGGAGGTTAATCCGGAGGCAGTGATTGCACGAATTGCTTTGGTTTATGGATTGCCAGTACAAAAGGGGAGAGGCAGCTCATTTCTAACATGGATAATAAGTCGATTGCAGCAAAAATTGGAAGTGCCGCTTTTCATAGATCAATACCGGTCACCAGTGAGCGTAAATGAGCTGACATTTGTTCTTCGTGCATTATTGTTTTCGGACTATTATGGAATTGTGCATGTGGGTGGAGCTGAGAAGCTCGATCGAATGAAGTTTGGCAGCTACGTCTGTCGGGTTTTCCATTTTGATGAAGCGCTGCTAAAACCAATTCACCTTTCGGATATGGAACAGCATGCCCAACGACCTCGCGATTTGAGCCTGAGTAGTGACAGGCTTCGAACCATCATTTCATATACTCCTGCAGATTGTCTGGCACATCTGAAATTCTGGGCAAAATCGTCCGCATCAAGCAATGATTTTTTGTAATCTTATGTACAAAATTTGCTAAAACATCCAGAAAATTGCCTGTAGCCTTGTATTTTTATTCATACTGACGAATCAAAAGCATGTTCAGATTGAAAAGAGACAACCGCGATAAATTTCCAAAGGAATACGAGAAAAAATTTCTCCGTTCACGGGACTGGAAATTTATTTTACTTGCCGTTGCTTCACTTCTGATTCATGGTGTAAGTATACAATATCTCTTTAATCATTATCCGATGCAACCACATGTGCGGATGTCGCAAAAGTTGATGCTACGCTTTGCTGAACGCTATCTCAATGACATGAGTGAAGATGAACAAGCTTCAGGAAGCTCCTATTATTCTGTATCTTTACAAGAGGATAGGACTTCAAGTGGACAACAGATGGTAACATCGTCCATTCTGCAGAAAAAGTCTGACTTCGTTTCACCTGCAACCGCTGATCTTGAGATTGGAAAACAGGACAGCCTGGAAGCTATGAAAAAAAATGTCAGTGAAACAGGATTATTAGGCTTGGTTCATGGACAAGCAGATGGTCTGGATGCGGAAACACAAGATTTTTATGCTGCTTTGGATAGTACATCCTTGAACATAAAGGATAAATTAGAACTATTTCATGATTTCCTTATACCAGAACCGGGAAGCGAATATTCCAGCGCGAAAGAATATAATAACCCATACTCTGATGAGATATCCTCTGTCACAGATATGCAGGAAAAATTTTTGCATGACAGTACCATTTCCCAAAGTTTATCTCAAAAAGACATACAGCACATCAAAAATGTGCTCCTATCGCATAATCCACTCATTTTAGAGCACTACCGTAACGCATTGAAAATCCAGCCGGATTTACAGGGAAAACTATCCATACGATTCGCTATAAATCATTCCGGTAAGGTTACTCTTGCGTCTGTAGCGTACTCTACGCTGAACTCACCTGTATTTGAAAATGAGATACTTGGTACAATTAGACAGTGGAAAAACTTCGGCGACTTACCGATAAACTCAGAAGAGCTTATTTTAAAACACACTTATGTGTTTTCCCGACATGTTTCGTTGCCGGAATCAAAAAACAACAGTTGACGCATCACTTTATTCATATTAGTCGCATTTATTCATAATTTTTTGCTTGCATTGTAACCAGGGCTATGTTTTTTTTGTGGTAGCATTGTGTTACCCAAGCCTAACCCCAATTCCTTTGTATAATTGTATGAAAACACCACGCTTCCATTTGGATCACATTTTTAAAGAACTCGAAATTGAAGAAATAGATGCTGTCGAAAGCGCCGTACTGCCTCAACCATTTGTTCATCCAGATGTCGAAACCATCGCAACGGAAAACACGCAAAGCACAAAGACCGATTCCTATTACCTTGCTTCAGAAATAGCCTCTTATCCGCTTGATGATCTGGCAAAAATTGTCTTTTACCGTTTGCATAACAAGCTTCTGCTCAATTCTATAAATGTTTCAGAAATACACAGCAAATTGATCCTGCCTGCTGGAAAAGGGTTTGTGGATGCATTCTCCAACAAAGTTATTTCTGACCTGGAAGCACATCTTGCCCAACATAAATATGAATTCGGAAAAAGCGAAATATTACAACACCCGGGTATTAAAGATCCAATGTTTATTTTATCTGCAGCAGGATATCGTGAGGAACAGGAATTTCGAAAAAAATCTATGCTGCAACCCGGAATGAAGATCGTGCTTGTTAATCCGCTTGCAGCGTTACCTGTGCTTTTGTTAACCGAGCTTTACGGTGAGAAAATTCGAAGTAATTTCGACCCGGAATTTTATAAGTGGTGCCGGGAAATAAAGTTTATGACCCATATATCGGGAAAATCTTTCATGCGCTTTCGCCGAAAATTTCCGGTGAACGGTCACTATTCTCTGCTTGGAGAAGGCGGCCTTGCAATACGTTGCTATTCTATCGCCGAACATTATAATCTCGGTATTGAAATCGATCTTGCACGCGTTCCCATGCTCACACCGACCAAATTGCTTTGTGATTTGTTCCGCCTCGATCCTCTCAGCACAGATTCGAGCGGCTGCCTCATGGCTGTACTCGATGATAGCGGTTGTGATGCTTTGCTTTCGCTGTGTTCGGAAAGAAAAATTCCTGCGGCTTTGATAGGTGGGTTAACAGACAAACATAATTCCTGCCTGTTTTCCAATTTTGAGGGTGTTCAGATTCGTATGTTCAATCCTGAATTCGATGAACTGCATCGTTTCCGTTATGATTTACTGGAACAGAAAAAGTAAAAAGGCCAGTGTCCAAAAACTTTTGCTGTACCAGCCATCAGTTTCAATTCCTTTTGTTTTATCCCTGCAAATGTAAAATTTCATTACTCCGTTTTTTCTCTCGACAAGTGACTTAACTGGTATTGTACCAAAGAGACAGCCTTGCGCTGGTTCTCAATCGCTGTGTATAACTGTGTATCCCGTGTTTTAGCGATGCTGAATCGCCCATCGGAACCATGCGATAAATAGCCAACTTCTCGACGCAACAGGAATTGAATATCCTTTTTATTTCGTTCGAAAAAATTTGGTGAATAATTATTGCTGAAATTGCCAATTAAAGTTTTAAAATCGTGCATTTCGGCCTCTGTGATGAAAATGCTTGCATCCAATTCTTCAGCTGTTTTTTTGCTTAAAAATGGACGTTTGTAAAGTAATTTCAGTGCAAATTTTAGTACTTCTTCATTGTGATTCAAATACAGATCAAGCAATTCATCAGAAACGATTGAGGCATTGTTTTTCATCCAGACATCGGGAGCTATACCACCGCCACCGAACACTTTTCTGCCCCGTGGAGTCACGAATGTTTCACCATTTTGCGCTTGTAGCTCGGGGCGGTGCGATTCTTCATCATAGGCGTCATAATAGTATTCGTCCTTAGTACAGTCGTAATAGTTGCGTTGAATCAGTCTGCCTAAAGGTGTGTAATATTTTGCGGTGGTTACTAACAATGCAGAACCATCCCGGAAGCGGTACTGGCTCTGAACGAGACCTTTCCCAAAACTGGTCTCTCCGACGATGAGCGCCCGATCCCAATCCTGTAGTGCTCCTGCAACAATTTCTGCTGCGCTTGCTGTACCGTGATTTATCAGAATTGTCAAGGGAATTTCCGAAAACATTGACGACCGTGAAGAAACATACTCCTGATAGGATGCCGGGTCTTTTCCCATCGTATAGACGATCAATTTGCCGGGAGGAAGAAACCTGTCTGCAACTTCAACTGCAGAAGAAAGGTACCCACCGCCATTGTCACGCAAATCAATGACCAGGCTGCGCATTCCTTGTCTGGAAAGCAATTCCATCGCTGCGTCGAGTTCATATACTGTATTACTACAAAGACGATCGATATGAATGTACCCGACAGCGTTCTGCAACATGGTTTTGGTCTGTACACTTTTTAGATTTAAATGCGTTCTACGAATTTTAAAAGTACGCATCTCATTTGCACTCGGACGCCATACTTTCATCGTTAAAACTGGATGGGGAGAGTTGTTGATAATTTCTGCTAATTCCAATCGGGACAAATTTTTTGCATCCAGATCATCAATTTCGATGATGCGGTCTCCGGTATTCGCCCCGGCTTCTTTTGCGGGTGAACCTGAAATAAATCCTGTGATTGTTGGAGCATTATCAATAAAAATATACTGGATACCCAGCCCTTGAAATCCTTCAAAATTCTTATTCCAGCGTTTAAAATTATCTACAGGTAGATAGGATGTATGCGGATCCAGCTTTGAAAGCATGCCGTTTATTGCATACTCCAGCAACTCATCTTTGCTGTATTCATCCACATATCGTTGTTGAATTGTATCCAAAATCAACTGAAAAATTTCCAGTTTATCCTGAAATGAATTACTGCTTGCTAAAGCCGATTGCGACTGGTGCACATCAGTCAAGGTAGTGAGTGAAAATATAAGTATGAGTGTAAAGAGTGAGGTGAAGATCATTTTTTTCATCGGACTACCTTTCTCTGAATCTTGCGTCGGTTTATTCTGAACGATTTTCCGGAATCGATGTCTGATTGGTTAAATTGTTTACCCCCAAAGTGTTTAACGCAGTTACGACCGGCATTTTTTGCACTGTAAAGCGCAATGTCTGCACACGCAATCAGGTCTTTGTTGGATTTTGCGTTGCGTGGAAAAAATGCTGCACCAACGCTTGCGCTTACAAAACCAAGTGGTTGTTGTTGTGCATTTTCAAAAGGATACTCCTGAATCGTTTTTAGCAAACGGTTACAAAATGCATTTATGCCATTTTCATCAACACCAATTAAAATAATGGCGAATTCTTCTCCACCAAATCGTGAAATTATATCGCTGGAACGGGCGCATTGGCGTAGCAATTTCGCAAAAGTTTGCAGAAGTGAATCTCCTGCAAGATGACCATTGGTGTCGTTGTAGTTTTTGAAGTGATCAATATCGATAAGCACAAGGCAAAATTCTAATTCGTACCGCAAGGATCGCGCGATTTCTCTTGTGAGAGACTTATTAAAAGCCCTGCGATTGAGAAGTTGTGTAAGATGATCAGTGGTACTCAGGTTCTTTAATTTATGAATTAATACCGCATGGGAATGCACGGTCGCAAAGAAGTTGTTTAAGATGGAAAATAAATCGAAATCGGTTGGCCGGAATCCGTTCGGATTGATTGATTCACCAATAAGCATAATTCCAATGAAATCATCCAAATGCTTCAATGGTGCAATTAATTTTATACCGCCTGTCTGAAGCATTTCGTAGTGATCCGGTAAAATATCGTGTGCTTCCTGTGTATCGATTTCAAGAATGTTATAGGTGCCTGTCATGAGATGAGCCAGATTACGCATTAGCATTTCAGTCGGTATATTTATTGCATCTGTGAACGACTTGGCAAAGCCTCGGCTGAGCGCAACGGTGAGTGTTTTTCTGTCAGGATGCTGAGGAAGCAGTAAAATTGCACCACTGGCGCGCAATATACCTATGGAGTTTATCAAATAAGTATACTTTAATTTCGTGGCATCGATGATCGATGTAAGCTCAGCGGAAACTTTAAAGATGTTGTGGAGTTCGAATAAATGTTGGGTTAACTCTTTATTCGCTTCGATTAATGACTGAGCTGAACTTATATTTTGCATTGACTTGTCAGTGGAATCCAGTTAAGTCTTAAAAAGATTTTACTGTTTTTTAGCGTGCATCAAGTTTCAAAAAAGTATGGCCGATGCAGAATTGTAAAAGCTAAAATGAACAGAATTACGTGATTATCTTACATTTTATAACCGGTAAAGGTTATTGAATTTATCGACTTGCAAAGGGAATAATTTACTTGATCACCCTGCTATTCTTTTTAAATTCTTTAAACATGAAAACCTGCGAACCAGGAAACCGAGGTAGTTGATGAAGCGTTTTTTTTACGGGATGTTACTTTTTGCTGCATTGAGCACAAATCTGGATGCACAGTATTATTTCGGAAGAAATAAAGTGCAATACGACGATTTCGATTGGCACATACTAAAAACAGAGCATTTTGATATTTATTACTACCCGGAAATGCAGGAATTGGCTGAGATCGGCGCGTCTTATGCAGAAAATGCTTATGAAAGATTAATGGTGAAATTTAACCAGAACATACCGCGTCGTATCCCATTGATTTTTTATTCCAATCACCTCCATTTTCAACAAACAAATACGATTCCTTACCTAATACCCCATGGTGTTGGTGGCTTTTTTGAATTTATGAAAGGCCGTGTTGTCATTCCTTCAGACGGTTCACTGTACAAATTCAAACATGTCATTAATCATGAGCTTGTCCACGTCTTTACACACAGTGTAGTTAACCGCACTTTGAAAGATCATAGGAAATCGAATTACCAGGGATTACCGCTTTGGTTCACGGAAGGAATTGCCGAGTACTGGTCCGAAGGCTGGGATAGTGAAGCAGAAATGTTCATTCGCGATGCCGTCATCAGTGGTTACGTTGTCCCTTTAACACAGATGTATCGCATTTTTGGTACTTTTCTCATGTACAAGGAAGGCCAGGCTATCTGCCGTTTCATCAGCGAAAAGTATGGGGAAGAAAAAATATTACAACTGATGCAGAATATATGGATGTCTGAAAGTTTTTCAGACGTCATGAAATATACCCTTGGCGTTGATTATGAAAAGTTTGATGAGCAATGGCTCTATTCTTTGAAAAAAACGAAATACCCAATCATCGACAAATACGATATGCCCGGAATGGTGACGGATCGTCTCACCCAAAAAGGAATTAATACAAAACCGGCCTATTGCAGATTTCACGATAAAGAACGCATCGCTTTTGTTTCGAACCGTATTGGCTATTCCAATATTTACACCATCGATCCTGAATCAAATGATAAAGAAAAAGACATTGCTGTTGTCGTAAAAGGGGAACGCTCAAGTAAGTTTGAGGCATTCAATATTTTAAAGAGTAAAATTGATGCAAATCAGTTTGGTGAATTGGTATTCGTTGCCAAAAGTTACGGCAAGGACGCGATTTACAAATGCGATATCGAAAGTGGAAAAATACAAAACCGTCTGCAATTTGATGATGTTGTGACCATTCTCTCCCCCAATTGGCACCCTGAAGGTGCGAATATCGTTTTTTCTGCAGTTGACTTCAGCGGAAAAAGTGATCTGTACACTTTCGATTTTGCAAAAAACGAACTACAAAAACTAACAAACGATTTCTACGACGATCGTGACCCTGCATGGTCTCCCGATGGCAAATTCATTGCATTTAGTTCCGATCGGGGACCGGAAGGAGAAGGCGGTCAGTATAATTTATTCATGTACAATGTCGCGACTGGAGATATTACTTATATTACGAGCAGCAGTGCAAACGATCTCACCCCGGTATGGTCTCCCGATGGATCATCCATTGCGTTTACTTCGGATAGGGATGGGGCCTTTAATATTTGGTTATTACAAGCTCCCAGGGAAAGCGCCCAGCTCGCCGCGAATTTTTCCAATGGTGATGCCTTTAAATTGCCTCAGGCACCTTTCCCAAGTGCCATCGATGCAGATCATCGGTTGATTCGGGTGACGGATTATATCACCGGGGCATTTGATCCTGAATGGATGGGGGATAATTCCCTGGTCTTTACCGGATTTGAGCGGTTTTCCTTTCAACTTCGAAAAATCGAAGATTTACATACACTTATAAATACATCAAAGATCGAACAGCCTGATAAGCTGAATAAAGTAGCCAGCCGATGGCAACCCACAAAAATATCAGCCGTTGCCTCAACATCACGACTGGCGTACCGCAAAAAGTTTTCTCTCGACATTGCACAAAGCCAGGTGACGCAGGATCCGCTTTTTGGAACATCCGGTGGGGCGCAACTCGCAATGAGTGATATGCTTGGAAATCACAAATACTACTTTCTTGTCTATAACACGGCGACGACACGGGAGGATATGCTCAATAGTTTCAACGTTGCTGTTACCAAAATTGATCTGAGCCGCCGAATGAATACTGCATACGGACTCTACCATTTCGCGGGAAATTACTACAACCGCTCTGAGAGTTTCTATTATGAGAGACGTTATGGCGGTTTTGCGTCGCTTAGTTATCCGCTCTCTATTTTTCAGCGAGTAGAGGCCTCGTTGAATGTACGGGAATCGGATAAAAACAGATTTGGTTCTGATCACGTGCGTGGATTGCTGGTATCGAATTTTGTCAACTGGACAAAAGATAACTCTTTGTGGGGTGCAAGTGGTCCGGTTGATGGAGAACGATTTTCTTTTACCCTCGGAAATACCGTTGATGTGCGTGATTCCAATGTGAATTTTTACACGATTATGGCAGATTATCGCCGTTATTTAAGAATATCGAACCGCGTAGCGTATGCCCTGCGGTTGTTCTCAGCTGTAAATCAAGGAAAAGAAGCACGAGACTTTTTTATGGGAGGAAGCTGGGATTTGCGCCTTTATCCACGCTGGTCGATTTGGGGTCATAAAACCTTTCTGGTGAGTCAGGAAATGCGTATCCCATTTATCGATCGATTTGCGGTGTCCTTTCCATTTGGTGGGCTCGGCTTTAATTCCATTCGAGGTGCATTTTTCCTCGATGCTGGGAACGCCTGGAATAAAACCCTGGAAGATATACAGGGAAGCTACGGATTCGGTGCCAGATTACGATTGGGTGGATTTTTAGTTCTCCGGTATGATATTGGGCGGCGGTTTTCTGTTAATGAAGTCGATCAAGGGGTAGCTATGGATTCATTTTCATTTCCGAATAAATGGTGGAAACAATTTTTCTTCGGATGGGATTTTTAAATATTTTACAGAGAATTTGATGAAAAACTGGACAGCAAATTTAATTTTCGTATCAAGCTTAATGGCCTTCAGCTGCAGTTCTTTTAAAGTGGCTCAACCGAGCAGAACGACCGATTTTGGTTCACCGGAATATCTCGATATCCCTCATTTCAACTATTTCCATGAGAGTCCGCAGGTGCCTTTTAAGTTAGTGGATCATTATGGCTTAACCGCAGCGCCCATCAAAGATGTGTTTGTCCTTGGCAACGCCGTTGTTATGGTTACGAAAAATGGTCGTGTCTATGGAGAAATAATCAATGGCAAAAAAATTCGCGGCAAATTGAAACTGGAAAACAACAGCGAAGCATACGCAACACTTTATCAGGATAGATATCTTATACTGACTTTAAAATTGGCACAAAAAACCTTAATGTGCTACGATTTGATTAAAGGTAAGTACCGATGGAAAACCAATGCTGGATTGCAAGGGGCCCCACCATTGGTTGCTGACTCCTCCATTTATGTAGTAAGCCGTTTTAAACATGCCTCACGTTATTCACTGGAGACGGGAAAGCGTATTTGGAAGCAAAAGACAGATGAATTTTCCCACACGACGCCTTGTGTTGCCAGTGATATGGTCGTATTCGGGACCGATGCCGGAAAAGTGAAAGCTTTGCGTCGTGATGACGGCCAATTCGTTTGGGAAACTGAACTGCCGGGACCTGTTTATGCAACGCCAATTTACGATGGGGAAATGATTTATATTTCTTCTGTCGATGCATTAGTCGCTGCTTTAAATCCTGTGACTGGCGAAATCATCTGGAAACAAAAAGTGGATGGCGGTATTTGGGAAACTCCTGCATTAAAGGATAAATCGTTGGTGGTGGGTACTTCCTCAGGAAAAATATATTCGTTTAATACAGAAAATGGATCCATTCAGTGGGAGAATGTTTTCAGCACACCTGTTGGAACGAGTCCTATAATCGCATCTGAGTATGTGTTTATTGGAAACGATGACAAATTGCTTTACGCTCTCGATTTGGGTTCCGGTGATGTAGTCTGGAAAACTGAGTTGAAAGGGCGGGTGCGTACAAATCCGGTCATAGATGGAAATTATTTGATCGTTGGGAGTGAGGACAAGGACGTTTATGTTTTCGAGCAGGAAGCGGATAGGAGCCAGAAGTGAAAATTACATACATCGGACATTTGACTATTAAGTTATTCGTACTTTCTTTTTGTACGGGTTCTTTGATTCATGCTCAACCAATCGGCAAAGAGTCTGCACTTATTTCGGTAGTGTCCGATGTGTCGGGTAGCCTGGTAATTATTGATGAGGATAGTGTTGGTACAACACCAATTTTCGCATATACAGTTCTACCAGGAACACACCGCGTTACGGTGCAAAGGCTTAATAAACAGAGTTGGTTTGCTTCAGACTGGACAGGAACTTTTCAAATTCCAGCTGGGGATTCACTTGTAATAAATCCTCAATTCCATGAGATTTATCATATTCAATCCAAACCTTATGGTGCACGAATTTACAATGAGGAACAATTGCTAGGGGAAACGCCGGTTGTTCTGGAGTTTCCTGCTTCCAAAGAACATCGGCTTGTACTTGAAAAAGATGGTTATTTCTCAAAAGTTATTGAATGCCTGCCGATGGGCGAACACCTTATTAAGGTTATGCTTGAAGCTGATGACAATTATTGGCTTGAACAGGATATTCTTCAAAAGAAATTGAAATCAAAACTGAATCGGAGAAAAAAACTTACTTATCTATCGACTGCACTAAGTTTTGCCAGTGGGGTAGGGGCCGTTTGGTTTAAAAGGCAGGCGGATAATTATTATAAAGATTATCAGAATGAAATCGATCCACAAAAAATGAATGATTATTTTTCCAAAGCTGAAAAATATGATCGGCTTTCAACCGCATCCTTTGGTGCTTTTCAGGTTAGTTTTGGATTCAGCCTGTATTATTTCATCAAAAGCCATTCCAAAAACTGATTTAACTTTTATCTTGTAAACATTGTGCCTACATTTGCCAGTGCTGCAAGTAGCGGAATGTCGTATTAAAGAGCGTTTCCGGATGCACTCTAAATAGGTTAAGGTTAGATGTATAGTTATCAAAAGAGTTGGAATTGAATGTAAAAACACGTGTTTACAGGGAGATGTTGGGCGAACTATTCCCCTTTTTTCTGCATGAACTCAATAATCCTCTAATGGCCTTGCAGGCCTATTATTCCCTCTACAATAAATTGCAGTCGAATCCAGCAGAACTACCTGGAGATTTTTTGCAGGATATTGAAAAGACGAGTAAAAAATTGGTACAAACTTCGGATACGGGCAGGATTTTGCATCAGGCAAATAATCCAAGCTATGGCTCTGGTGTTAGTGCTACACTTGAGGCATTGTTGCGGCTTTTACGCGTGAAATTCAGGCATAAGCAGGTCTATTTCCAGTTTGAATTAATTGCATTCGAGGAAGAAACTCAAGTGCAAGCACGTGAGGCAGCCCTTCTTTTTTATGGATTATTTGAACTGTTTTATAAACAAATACCACCCCCTCGCCTCGAAGATACGCTTCCAACTAACCAACGGTCGATTTCGATTTCTTCGAACGGATTAACTACAGGCTTTCAAATTGCAGTCTCGAATCCAATTGCTCCCTCTGCACTATTATCAATTCCTGCTGGCAGTATTGATTCATCCAACCTTTTTGCATTCCCCCCAAAAGAACTATCGATATTTTCAACAACAAGTGTGAGTATTTGTGATGAATTTGGAATTCAATTTTCGCTCAAAAAGGAAGATATTCGAATCCTTCTCGAGTTTACCTTATAAGAAAATACAGAAAAATATCAGCATAGTTTACGAGCCTGATTAAGCTTGCAATTGCCGGGCTTATGATTTATATTGCACATTCATTGTATTTAACCGAGCTTTATGTTCGGTTTTCTTTTATCGATATCTGGAAGCACTTCCTTAAAACTTGAATTATGACTACACAAATCATTGAACTGATTTCCAGTTTAATATCATGAAACTTGTCTGGGAGGACGGTTATGTCAGCTTTGGACTTTGGAATTGTTATCGTTTACATTATTGCGATGGTGATCATAGGTCTGGTAATGCAGAAAAGGGCGTCGGAAGGCATTGATTCTTACTTTTTAGGTGGACGCAAAATCCCCTGGTGGGTCCTTGGGTCTTCCGGAATGGCTTCCAATTTGGATATCAGTGGAACAATGATAAACACGGCTTTCATTTTTGCTTTAGGAGCGTGTGGTTTTTTTATTGAAATTCGGGGTGGGGTGACACTGATTATGGCCTTCTTGATGATATTCCAGGGGAAGTGGAACCGTCGTGCAGAAGTTATGACATTAGCTGAGTGGATGCACTTCCGTTTTGGCAAAGAAAGACAAGGAGACGTTGCTCGTCTGATAGCCGCCATATCCATCCTTATAACAACGATTGCAATGATAACTTACTTTGCTGTTGGATCGGGTAAATTTGTTGCGGAGTTTCTTCATATTCCTGGATTTTGGGGACTTGAACCGCAATTTTGGGCAGCAACTTTAATGATTGTTCTTGCTATGATTTATACCGTCGCAAGTGGTTTATATGGCGTTGTTTGGACAGATGTTTTCCAGGGTGTGCTTATTTTTGGAACCATTATTTATGTTTGTGTTCTCGCAGCTGGTTACGTCATTCCAGAAACCTTTAGTGTTTCAATGCCACTGCGTGATGGTGGTTTCATGGCCGTTGAAACAACACGTGATGCATGGACCAGTATGATCCCGAATTGGAACTTAAACCTCGATGAAGCTTCGGCTTATTCGATATATAACCTTTTTGGTATAGCAATTCTATTTTATTTATTAAAGGTAACCCTGGAAGGAAGTGGTGGAACCAGCCAGTATATGATTCAACGCTTTTTCGCGGCACGCAGCGACAGGGAAGCAGGTCTCCTTTCATTGCTGTGGACAATATTGCTGGGGTTTCGCTGGCCATTTATAATGGCAATAGCCATTCTTGGTATTTCCCTTGGAAATATACAAGACCCTGAAGCTGTATTACCCAGAGTAATCAATGAACTTGTACCCATTGGAGCAAAAGGACTTCTCGTTGCAGGATTGATGGCTGCAGGGATGTCGACATTTGATTCCACCGTTAATGCCGGAGCTGCATACTGGGTAAAAGATATCTATCAGGCGTATATTAATCCGAAAGCAACAGGACGCCAATTGATGATTCATAGTCGTATTTCTTCATTGATTATTGTTATCATTGGATTGGGATGTACATTGTTCATTCGTAATATAAACGAAATTTGGGGATGGATCACTTCAAGCCTCGGAGCTGGATTATTGATCCCAACGCTTGCACGCTGGTATTGGTGGCGAATGAATGGATATGGTTTTGCAGCTGGAACAGTAGCTGGTATGGTAGCTGCGATCTTGCAGCGTATCTTTTTGCCGGACATACCTGAATATTACGCTTTCTCCATCGCAACACTTAGTTCGCTGGTAGGTCTTGTAATTGGTACTTTCGCATCCCAACCAACGGATATAAAAGTGCTGAATGAATTCTATAAACGTACACGTCCATTCGGCTTTTGGAAACCCGTTCGCGAGTCTATTTCCCAAACCGTTATGTCAAAAATCAATGCTGAAAATCGTCGTGATATCATTTCTACATTTATGGCGGTTCCATGGCAGGTTGTACTTTTTCTGACTGGAATGGCGTTGATGACTCAACGTTGGGATCAGTTTGGTTGGTTGTCCTTGATTCTTGTCGCATTATCCACCGGACTATATTTTAAGTGGTATCGTCATTTGTCTACTGAGGTGGAGGTAAATAACTAGATTTAGGGGGATTCGATTGGAATATAAAACGCGGATTGCGGATTGGCCTGAAGATGACCGACCGCGTGAAAAGCTTGTAACGCTTGGTGCTGATTCGCTTTCTGATGCAGAGTTGCTTGCTATTATTTTACGTGTTGGGTTCCAAAATAGCAGTGCAGTCGATGTAGCCCGGCACATTTTGCAACAGTGTAATGGATTTCGCGGGATCGATAAAATGGATGTACACGAGATGATTTCGCTAAAAGGAATTGGTCTGGCGAAAGCAGCACAAATAAAAGCAGCTATTGCTATTGGAAAAAGACTGGCTACACAAGACTCACAAATTACTGACCGTATAACCTCTAGTCGTGATATTTTTAATTTATTCCATTTAAAATATCGCGACTTGAAGCGTGAAAAATTCAGCGTTATCTTTCTTACCTCGAGGAACAAAATAATCGCAGAAAAAGTTCTTTTTGAAGGAAGCATCACTGAGAGCATGGTTAGTGTTCGCGAGGTCATTCGTGAAGTAATCGCGAACGGTGCCGCAAGTGTTGTTTTTCTGCATAATCATCCCAGTGGAGAAATTTCACCGTCGAAATCCGATATTGACATAACCCAAAAACTTGTTTCAGCTTGCAAAACGATTGATGTGCAAGTGCTCGATCATATTATTATTGGTGATGGTGTATATTATAGTTTTGCTGATGATCAGTTGATTTAAAAATGAAAGTGATTTAATGGATAAAAGTATTGCAGAGTTAAAAGCATACCGTGCTTCAATGAACGAAAAAATCCTTAACTCTGGATTTAAGGATTATAAAAAAATATTTTCCATAGATCATAAAGCCTATCTTAATGGAGCTGTTCCAGCAAGGTATAAGGAAATGATGGGGCTTGTTGGAAGTATGGTTTTGCGCTGTAACGATTGTATCTTTTATCATCTGGATCGCTGCATTGAAGAAGGGGTAACGGAAGATGAGTTAAAAGAAACGATGCACATTGCTTTGGTGATCGGTGGGAGTATTGTGATACCCCATTTACGATTTGCCTTTGAAATGATGGAAAAACTTAATGAAGAGAAAAGTAAATCGATTAAATAATCTATTTTTATGAAATGGACATACAATCCCGATTCGAGCTTTTGCCATTTGTCGAAGTGCCAGCTGAGGAGCAACTTGAAAAAAGTCGGCAATTTTACGAATTATTGAAAAAGCGACGCTCTGTTCGCCACTTCTCTAATCGTCCAGTGGCAGATATAGTAATTCAAAATATTATTGCAACTGCCGCAACAGCTCCTTCCGGAGCAAATAAGCAGCCGTGGCGTTTTGTCGTTATTACGGATTCCGAGTTGAAGAAAAATATCCGTGTTGCTGCTGAAAAAGTGGAAAAAATAAACTATGAGCGTAGGTTTCCTCAACAATGGCTCGACGATTTAAAACCGCTCGGTACTTCATTTAGTAAGCCTTTTCTCGAAGATGCACCTGTGCTCATTATTGTTTTTAAAATTGATTATGAAGTTAACGAAGATGGCGGGAAGAGTAAGAATTATTATGTAAATGAATCCGTTGGTATTGCAACAGGTATGTTAATCGCGGCCATTCATAATGCCGGGCTGGTTACCGTTACCCACACACCAAGCCCAATGAAATTTCTGCAAGATATCTGTAAACGCTCTTCAAATGAAAAACCTTTTATGTTGCTGCCTGTTGGTTATCCTGCTGAAGATGTAATTGTTCCCAAATTATCTAAAAAAGAGATGGCGGAGTATCTTGTCGTAAATCCAGATTAAACTTCGATGCAAAACGTTTTGTGAATTGAATAATTCACGAGGTGATAGAATAATTGGCTATTTGGATTAAATTGTGTTTTTAGACTGTTGTACAGATTAAAAGTCAATTCTCTGCTGCAGAAAAATTAAGTTTCAATTTTGTACCCACTATGATCTCCACGGAAGGAGAAAGCCTTGCCACGCCAATTGAAAATATTGACCTATCATGGCAATAAATTATTGAAAAGACTATAGGAAGCCTATTTAAATTCCGACACATTAGAGTGAAAAGAATGTGACATTTATTCAACTTTAATGGGTAAGGAAATGGATAATTCTGCTGCACTGCTTCAGCAAATCATGGGTGATAAGGAAACACTCATATTATTGCTCACGGTTGCAACGGGTTTTTTAATAGGCAAGGCATTTCGTTTAGTTGCAAAAGTGATGTTCTCGTTTTTTGCTGTTTTGTTGTTTTTCATTTTCGGATTACAATATGTTGGATTTATCAATATTACAATTAACTATGACTCTGTTGCTTTATTCATGCAGACTGTCTACAACAAATTATCTGCAATTGGGCTTTCTGAGCAGGCATTCTTCTGGGTACCCTTCATCTACAGTCTCCGAAAATCCCGCATTCCATCTATTTCATGAAATGTTACATTAGATTATCGCTTGATCCATTAATTTATACTATTTTTCTCAAACCTGTGAGTTAACGCAATGACAGAAGATACTGCAAAAAGTAGAAAGATACTCATCGTTGATGATGATGCATCGATTCGTTTGTTAGTGCGATCATCGCTCCGGAAAATGAAAAATGTTGAGTTTTTTGAGGCTGACAATGGTGCTGCCGGATTTTTGCTTGTGGAAAAAATTTCCCCTGATCTTATTTTTCTTGATGTTGTCATGCCAGTCATGAATGGGATTGATTTTCTGGTTAAATTGCGAGAAATTAAAGAAAGAAACACGATTCCTGTCATCCTTTTAACAGGTTACAAGGATAAGCAACGCCTTGAAGAAGTGCTTGAGTTGCCAAATACGACCCTGATTACGAAGCCATTTATTGTCGAAGATCTGGTCAAAAAAGCTGGAATTCTCCTCAACGAGTCAGTTTAACGTATTGTTTAAAACTTCTATGTACAATATTTGTTTGCGTGAACAAAGATATCAAATCGAACAGGCTGGTTTTTCCGAATATGCCTTTGATGGGCGTCTCGCGGAAAATTTACGCCGTTATCAAATTAAAAGTCATCGATATCGCACCGCTTTGCAGCGGGATCGGGATCGCATACTTCACTCCCGAACCTTTCGGCGATTGAAGCATAAGCGCCAGGTATTTTTTATCAATGTTGGTGATCATTACCGTACACGAATAACCCATACGATTGAGGTGGCGCAATTGAGCCGTACAATCGCCAGAGCGATGTGTCTCAACGAAGATCTAGCCGAAGCCATTGCTTTTGGGCACGATGTTGGGCACACCCCGTTTGGTCATTTGGGTGAAGTCGTCCTCTCAGATATTATGTATGGAAACCATGGGGATAAATGTGGTTTTCCACAGGAAAATTACGGCGGCTTTAAGCACAATTACCAATCCTTGCGTGTGCTCGATCAATTGGAGCAGAAATACAGTTATCCAGGCTTGAATTTAAGTGCACCCGTACGTGAGGGTATTTTAAAACACACACGACTCAAAAAAAATGTTATTTCCTATCCGGATTTTAATAATGGTGATTTGTTTTTTGAGCAGGAGTTTTCATCGACACTCGAAGGACAGATCGTTGCAGTTGCGGATGAAATTGCACAACGCACGCACGACTTGGAAGATGGATTACGTGCGAATTTTGTAAGTATTGATAAAATTCAACACCTTGATATCGTGCAACATCTTGAAAAAGACACAGACATCGACTTAAAATTGCTTAATGATTCGTACCAATACAGGAATTTCCTTATCACGAATTTAATTGAATTTCTTGTTACTGACGTCATTGAGAATTCGCTGCGTACATTGCAGAATTATTCGGAAAAAGGAGGGGAGCACTATCCCATCACTGAACATATAATTGATTTCAGTACAGATGTTTTGCCTCTGCAGTTACAATTGAATAAGTTTATCTATCAACACATTATTTTCGTCCCGGAAGTGCAAAGCGCCGATGAACAAATTAAGAATTTGGTTTTAGCATTGTTCGATATTTATAGCAATGATCCGAATGAGTTACCAGAAAGCACGCGGCAAAAAGTTGGTTTTGCGCAATCAGAAGCTGCTCGTTTCCGTATAATTTGCGATCATATAGCTGGAATGACAGATAACTACGCTGTTGAGCAATTCCAGAAATTGCGTGCAAAAAGCCAGCTTATTCCTGAAATCAACATAAATGTGATACAGCCTGTTTGGATAAAATAAATGCAGATTGAACTGAAGAACATTGTTGTGTTACCTGATGGTCTAAGTGGAAAATCAGAAAAACCGAGATTAAGTATATCGTGCAGTTTTCAAACGACGGATAAAATTGGAATTGTTGGTTTGAGTGGTTCCGGTAAAACGACCTTACTGCAGCTTCTTGCAGGTATGCTTGAGCCTGATTCCGGAGATATTTTATTAGACAGTGAAAATATTTTGCCAAATAAAGGTCTTTTCAAACACTATCAAAATCTTTTTGCCATGTGTTTCCAGTTCCCGGAAATGCAATTATTTGAGACAACTGTCGGCGGCGATGTTGCGTTTGGCCTGAAAAATCAAAAATTAACTCGGATTGAAAACGATAAACGTGTTGAGAAAATATTGCAGGAAGTCGGTTTTGCGAATCCAGATTTCAGAAATAAACCAACGCGTAGTTTGAGCCAGGGCGAAAAACGACGTGTTGCACTGGCTGGAATTCTCGTTATGGAAAAACCGGTTTTACTTCTCGACGAGCCAACCGCCGGATTGGATATTTTCAGCAGAAATTTAATTATGAACACGCTCCGGGACTATTCCCAAAAAAAAGAAAAGGGAATGGTGATCATATCCCATGATTTGCAGTTTTTACTGCAATCTGTAGATAAACTCTGGCTTATGGAGGAGGGGCGCCTGGCTCATTCGATGGAGTGCTCTCAAACTGATTTTTCGGTATTGAAGCGATATATTGAATTACCACGAGCATTTTACTTAAATCAACGTCTCATTCAATTGGGATATGAATCCGCACTTGTATGATAGTTATTCCCCTAAATTTTACACATCGTTGATTTTCTTCCTGATATTTTATCAAAATCCATCTTTCGTTTTTGTTCTTATACAAAAAAGGCCAATTGTTTCAATTCGAAACACGCCCTAAATTGCTGTGAATGCACGATACAGAATACTGTGTACATAACATTATTGTAGTTTGTGTTTTTCTGGACTTTTTATTTGACAATCACATTTCAATAAGGTAATTTAATGAATCATTTCAGGCTGAGATGTGTTTCTTTTTGTTTCAGGATTTCTTTCGTTTTATAATGTCATGTAAATTAAAATGTAGTGGCATAGACCTTGCTATTGGCGACAAAGTTGTTTTTTAACCATTTCGATTTTGTTTTAACTGTTTCTATTCAAAAAAAAACTCAATTACGAAAATGTAAAGCTTGAGTTTTTCGTGTCGATTTATTGAATAGAAATGCGCGAGTAGCGGGAGAAGGAACAAACTATGACAAACATCACAGCTACAGAAGAATTTGAAAGATTTGAAGCAGAGACAATTCCAAAGGAGGCTTTGCAAACAGGCTCTGGGAAAAATTACGGTTTTGACTATCATTATCCGCTGGTCAGTCGTAGCCCTGAAATCAAAGAAATTTACTCTTTGATCAAAAAAGTCGCCAAAAGCAATGCATCTATTTTAATTACAGGGGAAACTGGTACCGGCAAGGAGCTTATTGCCGGATTGGTTCAATTTATTTCTGACAGAGCAAATAAACCATTTGTTAAAGTGAATTGTGCTGCACTTCCCGAAAATTTGTTGGAAAGTGAATTATTCGGTCATGAGCGTGGTGCCTTTACTGGTGCGTTTCAATCACGCCAGGGCAAGTTTGAACAAGCTGACGGTGGTACTCTGTTTCTTGATGAAATCGGTGATATGCACCTGACAACGCAAGCGAAAATTTTGCGGGTTTTACAGGAGAAAACATTTTCACGTTTAGGTGGGAATCGCACGATTGAAGTCGATGTGCGCATAATCGCAGCAACAAACAAAGATCTGTGGGAAGAAATTGAAGCGGGGAATTTTCGTGCCGATTTATACTACCGTCTGAATGTTGTTTCACTGACTATTCCACCATTGCGCCAGCGCCGTGAAGACATACCCCTCATTGCTGAGTTTTTTCGTTTAAAATTTTCTCGAGAAATTCGTAAAAAAACTCTTGGGTTTGCACCTGAAACATTGGAATTATTATCAAACCACTCCTGGCATGGGAACATCCGCGAACTGCGTAATCTTATCGAACGCAGCATTCTTGTTGCTGAGGAAGGCAAACACATCATGCCTTATGATCTTTCATTACCTGGTAAAGAATACTTT
This sequence comes from Deferribacteres bacterium, assembly GCA_020633655.1. Classification (GTDB taxonomy): domain Bacteria; phylum Zhuqueibacterota; class Zhuqueibacteria; order Zhuqueibacterales; family Geothermadaptataceae; genus Bioreactorimicrobium. The sequence continues at coordinate 394,437 of JACKDF010000003.1, read as the reverse complement.
GCAGCAGGTGGTAAGGACAGGCGGCAGCGAGGTGCAGATGAATCCCTCTTTGGCTGTGATTCGCTGAATCTGACACAGATTGAAAAGGAAGCCATTGTAAAAGCTCTGGAGATGAAAAATTTTGTACAGAAAGATGCCGCAGAACTGCTCGGTATTTCTCCACGCGCATTGAACTATAAAATTCAATTCCACAATATCAGGCATTCTTCCTGGAAGAAAAATTCCAATTGATAATTTTATCTGTTAAATTTATAAACAACAGGATCGGGCAGGGAATATATCCTGCCCATCTATTACTCCACACAATGCATGCATAAACCATTATTCATTCACCGGCGATTTACATATCGCTTTTTTTTTACCAGATAATCCGTGCAGGGGATGGATTTTGCTTGCCATCAAATTAAGCTTCCTTATATTTCTCACATGCTGGAAAATCTAAAAAAACTAAGCCATGGCACTCTGATCTACGGAATTGGACACATTCTTACGCGATCACTAGCGTTCCTTTTGTTGCCACTTTATACCAACGTATTTACTCCGGAAGAATTGGGAATCGTCACACTGGTTCTGGCTTTTCTGGCAGTCATGAACTTGTTTTTTATTTATGGATTCGACTCCGCATTCTTGCGATTCTATATTACCGAAAAGAAGAATGATGAAAAAAAAATTATACTCGCCACTTGTTATCTGACAGTTCTTTTCACCTCGATTGTATTTTCATCGATTATTTATTTTGGAAGTAACGACATTTCCGAGATGGTGCTTGGGGAAAAAGCTCACGCAAATCTTATAAGATTAGCTCCTTTTATCCTGTCTTTCGATGCTTTATCACTTATTCCATTGCTTCTTTTGCGGGCGCAAAATCGCAGCACTCTATTTATTGTTATTAAAATTGTCGCCGTAGTGATCAATCTTGGATTAAACGTAATTTTTGTGCTGTGGATGAATCTGGGAATTGTTGGGGTGTTCTATGCGCAAGCCATTTCATCTCTGGTACTGTTTGTAATAACTTTACTTGTAGTGGCTCCATATTTTAAGTTCACTTACGCATACCGTTGGCTCAAGGAAATGCTTTCGTTTGGTTTACCATATCTGCCAACGACGTTTGCGGTGATTCTCATGGAATTGATTGATCGTTATTTTCTTCTTCAATGGCGTGGAGCGGCAGAAGTTGGCATTTATGGCGCTGGATATCGGCTGGCAATGATAATGGCACTCCTTGTTGCTGGGTTCCGTTTTGCCTGGCATCCATTTTTTCTTTCTGTTGCTGAACAAGAGAACATTAAAAAGCTCTTCGCAAGAGTACTGACATATTTTCTACTTACCTGTGCTTTGTTTTTTCTGTTTTTTGATTTTTACATTGATAATCTTGTTCACGTGCAAGTAGGGGGGAAGACCTTGTTCGCACAACCCTTTTGGGAAAGCACGAGCATCGTTCCACTTATTATGTTAGCGTATGTTATGTTCGGTGTTTACGCTATTTTTGTAGCCGGTATTCATATCACGAAGAAAACAAAATTTTTGCCTTTTATCACTTTTTGTGGCGCTGCCACCAATATTCTGGGCAATTGGCTCTTGATACCAACATGGGGTATGATCGGTGCAGCATGGGCAACTTTTATCAGCTATACTGTAATGACGAGTGCTCTCTATTTTGTAGCCCAAAAATACTATCCAATTGAATTTGAATTCCAACGTATTGTAAAATTAGTAATTATTGTGTTGTTGATTTTCATGATTAATCTTAATTTGCCTTTGTCACTACTATTGCGATTCGTCCTGCTATGCTGTTTGCCTGTCTTGCTCTTTCTATTCCGGTTTTGGCAACCTGAGGAGCTCAAATTTTTGCGGCATCTTAAGGCGTTGTTTATCATTCGCATGAATCGCTCCATTTGAGTATGGTAATAATATGCAGGTGGCGCAACACACTTTCAAATCAGGAAAAACAGAAATTCTTTTTAAAAGGGAGAAGCAGGTGGTCGGTTGCCTTTCGATCCAGAAGAGGATTTTAGTATGAGTGATCTCAAGGATTCCCTTGAAAAATCATCTGGCAGTAAACCAGGCTATACGAACTCCTGGCCGCCTCTCAACAATAATAACAAAAAGCCAGCAACAATAAAGGGAGATTTTTCCGCAAAATATCCTTATCGGTGGACCGACAAATTTTTCGAAGAACTGCAATTTGATGAGCAGGAAATCCCGTATTCGAATATGCCGGGTCTTACAAGACTTGCGTACGATCCAACGCTTATTGCCGCTTATGGATTGCACAATCACAATCAGTTTCTTCTCGATGGAGAAATCCGGCGAAGGTATACAGCCTTACATATGGCGGACTGGCTTGTTGGTAATCTACAGGAATGGCAGGGGCTTTTTTTTGCATGGCCAATTGATTACAATGAACCCTTTTATCAAATTTCGCCACCCTGGATTTCCTGCCAAACGCAGGGGCTTGCGATTTCCTTACTGTTGCGTGTTGCATTTCTCAACAATGATGCATCCTATGAAGATACGGTACATAAGGCAGCGAAATTATTTTTCGTCACGCAAGACAAGGGCGGATTAGTTAGTCGTTTCGAAGATGGTGGGTTAGCGTTTGAAACATTCCCTGGAAAAGTGCCAACGCTTAATTTCGTTGGAAATTTATTTGCCATTATTGGGATTTATGAGTTGGCACATTATTTTCAAAGTCGAACCCATGAAACGATTTTCAGCTCTGCAATCAACAGCTTGATAAACAATTTAAATCGCTATGAGCACGCCCCGTTTTTGTTGAAAGATTTACATCCTTCTCAACGCATCGCGTCAAAATTTGAGGTTGATACTATCACAAATCTTCTCTTCGTACTCGGTAAGTTATGCGAAGAAGACGAGTTGCTCGCCTTTGCAAAAAAATGGCAGACGAATTATACGAATAATATGCATGCGATGCGTTACTTAATAAATACAAAGTGGGATGCTTTTCGCTTTCGAAATGTCTACAAGAAAAAATAAACGGGGAATGGGAGAGTAAACATACGTTTGAAGAATGTTTTAATCCTTAGTTATTATTTTCCTCCGCAAGGAATGGGTGGAACCCAGCGGATTGCGAGCTTTGCAGAACACCTGCCAAAATATGGTTGGCAACCGCATATTCTCACAGTCAAAGATATTGTGTATCATGCTTATGACGAAACACCGCTGACCCGTTTGGCTTCGGTTTCCATTACACGAACTGAATCCCTCGATCCGAACCGGTTATTAGCCCGTTTTCTGGGACCAACTGCTTCAAAAGGAAACGTACAGTCTGGCCGATTGCATTTTATAAAGAAAATTGCATTGAGGTGTATTAATTTTTTCATCGTTCCTGATAATAAAGTGCTGTGGACTTTGAAAGCCTCTAAACCCGCAAAACTGCTACTGGAAAGCAAGCAGTTCGACTGCATCCTCAGCTCCGGGCCACCACATTCTTCACATTTGTTTGCAATGAAACTTGCCAGGAAATATAGGTTGCCCTGGGTTGCCGATTTCCGTGATGGCTGGGCAAGTGGCGATTTCCAACCAAATTCAACCTGGTTACACCGAAAAATTGATGCATATCTACAACAAAAAGTAATTCAAAGTGCCAGCCATGTAATTACGGTGTCCTCAGGACTTGAGGAGGCAATTAAGAAGTTTGAAAATAAGAAAGTTACTACTATCACAAATGGCTATGACGCGACTTTATTTCAAACTCCCTATGAAGACACCGCATTATTTCAGATTCTCCACGTTGGGAGCGTAGGAAATTTCGTCCAGGTCGATAATTTTTTGCAGTCTGCTCAGCTCTTTAAAAAAGAAAAAGGCAATAATGCATTTCGAATTCGGTTCATCGGTGCTGATCTTACGGGAAAACTTGCTGAAAAAATTTCAGCTGCTGGTTTGTCTGCAGTTGTAGAGCACGCTGGCTATTTATCTCATGCCGCTGTTACTGCTGCGCTTCAAAAAGCTGATTTACTTGTGTACATTGTCAGCGGAAATCCATCCACTGGTTTTATTCCAGGCAAAACTTTTGAATACCTTGCATCCGGACGCCCAATTCTTGCTATAGCACAGAAAATTGAAGGCGTACAATTACTTTTGCAAGGCCGTGTAACGCAGCAAGTAAATCCGGAAGATGTTGAATCCATACATAAAGCTTTGCGTTCTTTTTACGATGCATACCATAAAAAACAGCCAATGAAACTCGATTTGAACTTTATACAAGGTTTTGAACGGAAAAAACTTGTGGAAAAATTGGCTGCAGTTTTAGATGCCGTTGTAAGATGAAAGCATAACATGGAATATTTCTATATTGCCTGGAATAGGTTAAGGACTGCAGATATCCTTTGGCCAATCTTTGCTGTTCGTGTATTAAACAGGATCGATAACTCCAATAGAGAACCTGGCAGGATTCATTTAAAAAGATTTACATTCCTTTACTTCTTATTTTCACTGATAATTATAGTTTACCATCGAACATATCTAAAAAAACTGAGGAACGATTTGTGAGATACCGGCTGCGGATCGAAATTATATTTTTCGTTTGGATTTTCCCCATAATTGGATTTGCCCAGGATTACCTCTGGCCGACGGATGCCAGCCATTGGATAACCTCTGCTTTTGGCGAGCATCGGCCCCGTCGTTTGCACGCTGCTATTGATATTAAAACATGGGGACAGTCGGGTTATAAGATATTCGCGGTGAGAGACGGTTATGTATCACGTATTCGTGTTTCCCCCTCCGGATATGGCAAGGCAGTTTATCTAAAGCTGGATAATGGGGAAATTGTTGTTTATGCCCATTTGAGTGGATTTAATGAAGCTTTGTCGGAATTTGTTTACCAGGAACAGCAAAAACAGAATAAGTACCGTGTCGATCGATATTTGAGTGCGGCTGCTTTTCCTGTAAAAAAAGGTGATTTTCTTGGCTACACTGGCGAAACAGGAATCGGTGTTCCCCATCTGCATTTTGAAATGCGGGATGCGAAAAATAGGCCATTTAACCCATTTCTCCGGGGATATAAAATTGATGACGTGCAACCGCCAATTATTAAGGGAATTGCGTTTATCCCCTTAAAGTTTGGTACACGCATAAACGATGACTTCGTAACACAAATTCCTTCCTTGCGCCAGATCAATAGCACGCACTATGAATTAACGGCTCCCGTCACTTTTGAGGGAGATGTGGGTGTTGCTGTGCATGCGTTTGATCGAAGTGGCACAGTAAATAATGCTTTTGGTGTTTATAAACTCTCGCTTTATATCGATGGACAAAATTTTTTTAGTACACAATTTGACAAATTCAGTTATGCGTACAACCGTTTTATGGAACTCGACAGAGAATACCGGCTGCAGCGTCGTGGTTTTGGGAAATATTACCGGCTCTTTTTGGATGAGGAAAATCCGCTGTCCTTTTATACGTATCGAGGAGCAGAAAAGGGACGATTGCTCTATGACAGCACGCAAACCACTGGCTTGTTAAGCAACGTCGAGTATGTCGATCCAGATTCATTGTTGCGTATGGCCTCAAATAATGCGACAGTCTCTGATGCAAAAGGAAGGTTGTTTTTGAATGGTGGTAAACATGCTCTGACAGTTTTTGTACAAGATTTTTTTGGCAACACAAGTTCAATAAGTGGCACTTTGATCGCGGGAAAAAAAGTTGAATTAACTCCACAATACAATATTTCAGACAATAATATTGTTTTGGAAAATGTACTTGGTTTGCAATCAATTCCAGTTTCCAAGTTTCAAGTATGGAAAAAAGAAGCCCATGGGCCAAACGCTTGGAAGCTGTTCGATGAGATTGCTCTGAAGGAAAACAGTGAAACAGGAAAAAGGATGGCGTTTGATCCGGTTCAATTATTCCCCAAAACCTCCATTCATGCAAAACCACATTTCCAGTTTATTGCGGTAGATAGTGCAGGTCTGGCCTCCTGGTCTGCATTTTTAATGTTGCCTTCAAAAAATGAATCCGGAGAAGCACAACTCAAAATCGACGCCGACTTCTATGATGATTGGGCTCGCTTTCATTTTACTTCTTCCGTACCGCTGCGTAAAGCACCCCTGGTCGAGCTTACTTCGGGTGATGGAAGCACAAATTACCCGAAAGCGATTCAAGCAGGGGAGACGGAATACATCCTGCCTGTGTCTTTTGCACAATTTGCTGGAGCGCGTGTCCGTGTCCTTTTAAGTGGCGAAACAATCTCGGGTGATTTTATTTCTGCGGATACGACTTTTGATAATTTTCATATGCAGCGTGATCGATCTGGAGTAATTTTATCACCGGACAGTGTTCTGCAGGTCCAGTTCACCAGCAATTCACTCTATCGCGATTTATACGGAAGAGCACGGTTTTACTCCCGACGCGATGCATCCGATCCAGATGCGGTAAGCGATGTTTACACTGCAGAGCCTCAGGACGTGCCGCTCAATCAGGGCGCGACGGTGAGACTGAAATATCCAGAAGATGTGGTTGATCCCTCGAAACTGGGGGTATACTACATGACTTCCCGTGGTTGGTCTTTCATTGACAATAACATCGATACCCTGCATCAATTTGTTTCCGCCAAGGTTTTCAGCCTGGAAGAATTTACCGTTCGAAAAGATGATACCATACCGCAGGTTAAAATATATACTCCACAGCAAGGGCAGAGACTCGGACAAAAACCTGAATTTAAAGTTTGGGCAAAAGACAAGGAAAGCGGATTTCCCTCCGAGGAAAGCTTACTAATGCAAATCGATGGCAAAAAAGCAATTGCGGAGTATGATCCGGAAACCGGTCTGCTTCGCTATAAACCAAGAACGCCGCTTAAAGCCGGACAGCATGAATTTCTGTTTACGGCAGAAGATCGTTCCGGAAATAAGACACAGGTGAGTCGAACGTTTTATGTAAATTAATCTTTGGTATTTGTAAAAAAAACTGTTTATTAGCGAAAGTTCCCAAAGAATAGTCCTGTGAGAATAAATGATACCATTTCGCGACGATAATCCACGCCTCGAATTCCCGTTCATAACGACAATTCTGCTCGCAGCCAATATCAGTGTGCATGTTTTTCGCTGGTTTATGCCAGAAACTGATTCAACCAATATCATTCTCGCTTTCGGTGCAATTCCGGATCGCATCCTTGCAGGCGAGGGAATTTTTACTTTGTTTACCTCCATGTATTTGCATGGCGATATCGTGCATCTCATCGGGAATATGCTTTATCTCTGGGTTTTTGGGGATAATGTTGAAAACATAATGGGGCCAATAAAATTTATCATTTTCTATCATTTGTGTGGACTTGGGGCAACGATGATGCACGTTTTTATTGAACCTGCATCGCACATTCCTATGATTGGTGCCAGTGGAGCTATTTCGGGAGTTCTGGGAGCATACCTGCTTCAGTTCCCCCGTGCCCGAGTGTCGGTCGTGGTGCCAGTTCTCATCTTTCTGCATACAATGCGTATTCCAGCCTTTTTTGTTTTGGGAATCTGGTTTGTCTTTCAAATTTTAAGTGGCCTTGGGGCACTCGAGAACGGCGCCCGCGATGGAATCGCCTGGTTTGCACACATTGGTGGATTCGTAATCGGAATGCTCCTTTTGCGCTTTTTTCAGGATCCTAAACGGGTACTCACCTATCGATATCATAATTCATATTTTGATTGAAAGTAAAAAGGGTTGGAACGATGTACTTCTCTGGTCACCTCACTATTGATCCCTCACAGTTAACACAAATTGAAATCCAGCAGCATCAGGAAAGTTTTCGTAAATTATTGCATGCCCTGACTGGTGGATTAGGCTCAAAAAGGGAAGAACTCGAAACTTTTACCGCCGTTTCTGTGCTTCAGCAAATCAATATGGCTTGCCAGAATCTGGGTATTGATGACATCGTTCGCCTGGCAAAGGATGATCTGGATTTTTATCTGGATGACAAAGGGAAGGCACATGATCTCGACGAGGTCATGGAAAAATTTCGGCTCGAGACAGATCGCTATGAATCTGAATTGTTCGACCGCTTGTTTTTGGTGCTTGAACACGAAGAAGATTTGATTAAATACTTGATTGAGATCAACATCAATCGAAGACATGCCGTTGGTGCTTATCCGATTGAAATTAAAATAAATGGTGTTTTAAGTGAGTTTAAATCAAGTGCAGATTCGTTGGATGAAGTGAAAGAAAAGATGAAACGTATTTTTTCATCTCAAGAAATGTATGATGCTTTTCTACAGGAAAAGCAGGCTATTTTTAATCAATTCATCAACCGCTTTGAACAAAGTCTCAGGCGAAGCATCCGGGTTGATGACATCAAACTGAAAACCAGCAGCAAAATGGTACGGCCGAAAAAATCACTTCAAAACCCGGTTCAAATTCCGGCACATCGTGGGGGTGAACCGGTTTATTACGGCTATCCCGGATTTTCCGACTTTTTCTTTTATGCCTGGATGTGGTCCGCTTTTGCTCATGATAGCCACATCCACTGCCATAATTTTGATCTTGTCGATGAACAGGGGAATACGATGATGGCTGTTGGCGAAAATGGATTCGATGCTGGTGCGACGGATACCCTGAATCCTGAGGCTGATTTTGAAGCACCAGAAACAGGGGATATCGAGTATTTCAGCGGTCATGAGTTCGACAGTGACTTTGAACAGGCTGATCTCGATCTTGGGGGGGATATGCCGGATATGGATATTGGCGGAGACAGCGGCAGTTGGTTCGATTCCCTTGGCGACTCAGTCGACTTCGGTGATTTTGATTTTTAACCTGCTTTATTCGGGTATCACAAAAAAATGGTCAGGAGATTTCCCCTGACCAAACTGATTGCCGATGGTGAATCTTTACCCCCTGTAATTATCCTTAAAAAAACCTAATCAAAAATTCCTATCCCAAATTTTTCTGCCATTACAAGTGCATCATCGTAACCCGCATCGGCGTGCCGCATGATACCGAGGGCTGGATCGTTGTATAAAACCCGGCTCAGGCATTGGGCTGCGTGTTCACTGCCATCCACCAAAATGACCATGCCCGCGTGTTGAGAGTAACCAATACCCACGCCACCACCATGGTGAAAAGAAACCCAGGTTGCACCGCCACCGGTGTTGGCCATTAAGTTCAATAATGGCCAGTCGGAAACCGCATCGCTGCCGTCTCGCATGCCTTCGGTTTCCCGATGCGGGGAGGCAACGGAACCACAGTCCAAATGATCGCGGCCTATGACGATGGGTGCTTTGACTTTCCTGCTTTTCACCAAATCATTGAAAATGAGCCCGGCTTTCTCCCGCTCACCCATTCCCAACCAACAGATGCGGCAGGGCAGACCTTGGAACGCGACCTTTTTTTGTGCTTCCTGCAGCCAGTTGATCAAATGGGTGTTTTCAGGAAATGCCTCCATGAGTGCCTGATCTGTTGTGAGGATATCCTGCGGATCACCAGAAAGGGCAGCCCAACGAAAAGGGCCTTTGCCTTCACAGAAAAGCGGACGAATGTATTCCGGTACGAATCCCGGGAAATCGAAAGCATTTGATTCGCCACCCTGACGGGCGAATTCACGCAGGTTGTTGCCGTAATCAAAAGTTTTGCTGCCAAGCCTTTGCATTTCCAGCATGAATCCCACATGCCGTGCCATGCTTTTTAAGGCTTGTTCGCGGTAGTTTTCCGGATTTAATTTTCGCAATTCAGCTGCTTCTTCCAATGTGATTCCATTGGGGATATATCCATTTATGGGATCGTGTGCTGAGGTTTGATCCGTTAAAATATCCGGGATGAGGCCATCAGCCAATAATTTTTCCAACATGTCTCCAATATCAGAAATGAGACCAACAGAAAGCGCCTGACCTCGATCGCGTGCCTCCAGAACCCAGTCACGGGCTTCTTCATAGGATACCGTCATTCTATCGATATATCGCGTGTCCAGCCGTTTTTTTATGCGTGCAGGATCCACATCGGCTCCGAGAAAGGTGGCCCCTGCCATTGTCGCCGCAAGCGGTTGAGCGCCACCCATGCCTCCCAATCCACCCGTAACGAGCAATTTTCCGCGCAAATCACCCTGGAAATATTTGTTGCCACAGGCTGCAAAAGTCTCATACGTTCCCTGCAAAATACCCTGGGAACCGATGTAAATCCAACTGCCGGCAGTCATTTGGCCATACATCATCAGACCATTTTCTTTTAATTTGTTGAAATGGTCCCAGGTTGCCCATTTGGGAACAAGGTTGGAATTTGCGATGAGAACACGTGGCGCAGAGGGATGTGTGCGCACTATCCCAACTGGTTTGCCCGACTGCACTAGCAGGCTGTGATCTTCATCCAGTTCGAGCAGATTCCTGATAATTGCCAAAACAGCTTCCTTGTTCCGTGCTGCTTGCCCGGTGCCGCCATAAACGACGAGCTCTTCCGGATTTTCTGCAACTTCAGTATCGAGATTGTTGAGAAGCATGCGCAATGGCGCTTCTGTTTGCCAGGATTTTGCATGCAGAGTCGTGCCTGTCGGTGCTTTATAGTGTGGGTGGTTAGCGTAAGTTTTAATAAAGTCCGAAAAGTTCATCATTTTCACCTTTCAAATTTATTTGTTCTTCTTCTGCGGTTTCGATTGCTGTTTGGGTGAGTTTTTTGTCGGCGATAAGCTGGCGTGCGATTTCCAGATCACGGGCAAAAACACGATCTTCCTCTGCATGATCGATGTATCCACGCACTAATTGGTGGCACGCCTCCAGTATTTTTCCCGATTTTAAAGGCCGGCGGTAGTCAAAAGCCTGGGCGGCGCAGAGCAGTTCGACAGCGAGAATTTTTTCAAGATTATCGAGCACTTGCCCGGTCCTTCGTCCACTGATGGCACCCATGCTGACATGGTCTTCCTGGCCGAGGGATGTGGGGATACTGTCGGCACTCGCCGGAAAGCACAAGCTTTTGTTTTCCGTAACGAGTGCTGCGCTGGTATATTGCGGCATCATGAAACCGGAATTGATACCCGTATTTTTCATCAGCAATTTCGGCAAGCCTCCGACGGCACCTTCGAGCAGAAGGAAGGTGCGTCGGTCGGAAATATTGCCCAATTCGCTGCTTGCCAAAACCGCGTAATCAAGCGGCAGGGCAATGGGTTGCCCGTGAAAATTGCCGCCACTGATTGTGTTGTTTGCATCAAAAATGATTGGATTGTCGGTCACTGAATTGATTTCGGTTATAGTCGCTTCTTTTAAATGCAGCCATGCATTTCGCGAAGCGCCGTGCACTTGCGGCATACAACGCAGCGAATAGGGATCTTGTACGCGTCCACAATTGTGGTGGGAATGTACCATTTCTGATTCAGCCAGAAGAATACGCAACCGTCGTGCTACATGGGCATTGCCGGAATAAGCACGCAATTTATGCAAGTGTTCATCGAACGGTTTTACGGAGCCGAGCATTGACTCCAGAGCCATTGCTCCTATGATATCCGCTGAGTCGAGACAGTTGAGCATGCGTTCGACGGCTTTTATTGCATGGGCTGCCATAAATTGTGTGCCGTTGATGAGCGCCAAGCCTTCCTTTGGTCCCAAATGCAGCGGCTCAAGATTTTCAGCCTGCAACACTTCTGCAGTATCTTTTTTCTCCCCCTTGTAAATGACTTCTCCCAGGCCAATGAGCGGCAGAAAAAGGTGGGCGAGTGGGGCGAGATCGCCGGACGCTCCAACAGAACCCTGGGACGGCACAACTGGAATTACTTCATTGTCAATATGCCATTGGATTCGTTGCAAGGTTGTCACCGCAATGCCTGAATAACCTTGTGCCAGGGCATGCACCTTGAGAATCAGCATAAGCTTGGCTATCTCTGAGGAAACCGGTTCACCCATGCCGACACTATGGCTGCGCAAAATATTGTCCTGCAATTTGTGAGTATCTTCCTCCGAGATTACGGTTGTGCAAAGAGAGCCGAATCCGGTATTGACACCATAGACGATTTTGCCCCGTTTTACTATTGTCTCAACATCATCGCGGCATTTTTGCACTTTCGCGAGTATTTCAGCGGAAATTTTTCCCAACCTTTGTCCGTGGACAATTTCCAACGCTAAGCCAGGGCTGAGTTGCTCTTGTCCGTATTTAAAATATTTTTCCTGTTTCATTTCGACTTCATTTGAATTGTAGTATTTGAAAAATTAGCTGATTAGTTCGAAAAACAGGCTGTATCCAAATCAAATATTGAGCCTTTTTCGTGGGATTAGTGTAATTCGTGGTCAAATTATAATTTGATCGAAAATTCCAAAATAGTTTTATCACTCAAAGTTTGTTCTAAACCCTGATGCATTTCCTGCAATTCAAAACCGCAAAAACGCAATACTTTGAGTGCAGCAATATGTTTTCGATCGGTATGTGCCGTTACTTTTATAAATCCGAGCTCACGCAGGCTTTTCAATACATCCATCAATAATATTCGTCCGATTTGTCTCTGCCGCCAATCTGCTTTAACGATGAGAAAGAGAATTTCTGCATGGGTATTGTTGTGGTATTTGCAAGCGACCGTCCCGACGATTTCCTGTTCCGGTTTTGCCAATGTAATCTGACCTTTTTTATGCTCGATTACCGCCATGGGTTCATTAAGAAAATCCTGGTTTTCAACCTCTGTTTCGGCATTATCAATGAACCAGTCGAAAATCAGGGATTTGTATTCGTTTTCATATTCAAGCGAATAGGGGAGAATATCCATAATGGTGAAATGGTGTTCGCGCAAATCCTGCAATACCCGCGTGTAAATATCTTTGTCCGCACTGATTTCTTCAATTTCACTCAATGCCTGCAAAATATTTCCAGTGTTTGGATTCTCCTCCAGCATGCGACGCATATTGTGTTTGATCGATTGCCAGACGGGCAGGACCTGGTCGATCAATTTTTGTCCTTTGTTTGTAAAGTTGAGCAGTCGTTTACGTTTGTCGGTTTCCGATGGCACGAAATGCACAAGCTTTTTTCGCTCAAGCACAGTTGCCTGTTGGCTCACTGCGGAATGTGTTATATCCAATAATTCAGCAATTTCCGTAACCGACTTCGGGCCGTATTTGTAGAGTATAAAAAACATAGGAAACCAGGCAGGTTCAAAGGGGATATCCAATGTTTTGTAAATTCGGGTAATATTGAGAAGAAATCGCTCACTTAGTCTTTTCAGTCGAGTTCCGATGATCAACTCGCCAGCATCGTGATAAATGTTCATTTGTTAGTAGCTTGTGTTAGTGCTTACATTTTTGGGTATTTTAATATTTTTTTTCTGGAAAACAAGGAAAAGTTGCGGTCTGTTTACATCACTGAAAATACTTGCTTTGTTGTTGTTTTTTGTTAGAATAGAGTGTGCTAAAGCTAAATGATTAAACTACGTTAAACTTCATCTTATGAATCGAAAAATTCGAATATTCAAACCGGATTGAGTGCCAAAAAACATGAGGACGATCATGAAACGAACTTGCCTTCTTTTCACAACTTTACTTTTTATGGTAACAAGCGCCATAATTCATGCTTCCGAACCACAAACAATGCGTGTCGATTATTACCATACCGGCGACGCCTTGACCGAAATATTCAGCCTGCATCAGGTTGTTGTCGAACCCTTGCCCTGGCCAGGAAATCTTGCCAGGACCACGGATGAGACGAACCGTGGCTTGTATTTATTTGAAATTGTCGAGCCCATCACCAACAAAGTGCTTTTTTCCCGCGGTTATGCCTCAATTTTTGGCGAATGGCAGCACACCGGCGAAGCGACACGAATGCACCGGACTTTTCATGAATCTGTGCGATTTCCCAAACCGGAAAAACCCGTGCGTTTGCGCATTTCCAAGCGAGACGATGCCAATCGATTTGCAGCGATTTGGAGCCTGATGATCGATCCTGCTGATATGCTTGTTGTGCGAAAACTCCCACCACTGGACGCAAAAGTTATGAAAGTCATGAACAATGGTCCGTCCACAAAAAAAGTGGATGTTCTGATTTTGGGAGATGGATTTACCGTTGAAGAAATGAGTGAATTTGAGCGTCATTGCAACGAATTGACAAAGGAAATGATGGCAGTTGAGCCTTTTAAAACGCATAAAAATGATTTTAACTTTTGGGCGATAAATGTCCCGGCGCCGGAATCTGGCACAAACAGGCCATCGAATGGCACCTTCCGCTGGAGCCGTATCGGGGCGACTTATGATGCATTTCGGTCGGAACGCTATGTCCTGGCATTTGACAACCAGCGAATGCGGGAAATTGCGCAGTACGCCCCTTATGAATTTTTGATCATTCTGACAAACAGTGAAACGTACGGTGGTGGCGGTATTTTCGGACTTTATACGACGGTGGCAGCTAAAAACGAATGGCGCTCCTATCTCATGGTTCATGAGTTTGGTCATCATTTCGCCGCGTTGGCAGATGAATACTACACATCTCCTGTTGCCTATAATGATGCTGAGTCGTCACGTCCAGAGCCGTGGGAACCGAATGTTACAGCCTTGCACAATGCCCGTCATTTGAAATGGAACCACCTTGTCGATTCAAATACGGATTTACCCACACCGTGGCCGAAATCAACTTTTGAAGCTTTTCAGAAAACAAACCAGGCGAAGCGCAAACAACTCCGCGCAGAAAATCGTCCTGAAAGCGAGATGAGCGCATTGTTCCGCCGGGAGCAGGCATTTTCCGATAGTTTGTTTGCAACTTCAAAATACCACAATTCCATTGGTGCATTTGAAGGAGCAAATTATGAAGCTACCGGCTTTTATCGCCCGGCGATGAATTGTATTATGTTCACGCGTCACACTGAATTCTGCAAAGTCTGCCAGGAAGGGATTGTGGATATAATAAATCTTTATGTGGATTGAGATTAATAAGGTACAATAGTGCCGTTGTTGAAAATAGGGATTTCAATATATTAAACTGAATAATCAATGATCTACAACTACGGGGATTGAAATTGATGAAAGCACCGGATTATTCAAAGTATACTTTGACTGAATTAATTGAGGCATCTGAGAGCATTGACAGATTTACATTTCCAGAACGAGCAAAGAAACTTGATGAGCTCATTAGAGAAAGAAAATTGAGAGGAGAAGTTGTTTTATCAAACTCGTCAAATTGGGATGCGACTTTGTCTGCAATTTTGAGTGCTGCATTTTCAAGTGTCATTCTACCAACAATTATTTCAATTTGGATTCTGCTAAGTGATTCTCCAATTAATGGGAATGGTCAAACAGAAGATGCTTCAGAGCGAGCTTATTTTCTAATTTTATTTATCGGTATGCCATTAGGTATCATTTTGTTAAACATCTATTTCTATCTTTTATATTGGTTTTTACGGATTACTAAAATAATTGCAAGTTTGGGAATTACTATTTCATTCGTTTTAATGGTTTTGATGTTTCTTATGTTTACTGGCAAGAAATGGCTATATAATGGCTATGAGGAGCCAGTGGAGTTTGTGTTATCCTGGCTTCTTATGTTTTTATTTTGTCCTGGTATTGGTTCTGTTGTATTTTACAAGAAATTGCCTCTTTCCAAAAATGGAAAATTGCGTGTTTAAATTCTAAATTTCGATTATTTGAAACTATGAATTAAATTCTGTTAACCGTCAATCTAGTACACTGTTAGGTATCTAAATACATGTTTGAATTGCTGTCAAAATTTTGTATACTTTCCATCTTTTTGCCTAAAAAGTTCAATTTTTAATTTATTATTAAAATCAATGAAAATAACTGCAATTGATGAATACAGCACCGGCGTGGAGCTCGGATTACTGCCCGGTGATAAAATTCGCTCGATAAACGGTCGCAAAATCCGGGACATTCTCGACTATCGTTTTTATATAGCTGATGAAGAAGTAGAAATTGAAGTCGAGCGTGAAAAAGAGCGACTTATCTTTGAAGTTGAGAAAGACATTGATGATACACTTGGCCTCAACTTTGAACCAATCAAAGTACGCATGTGCGGCAACGATTGTCCTTTTTGCTTTGTAGATCAGAATCCTTCAGGCATGCGGAAAACAATGTACTTCCGTGATGAGGATTTTCGCCTTTCTTTTCTTGCCGGCCACTTTGTTACGCTGACCAACATTTCCCAACGTGATCTTGAACGTATTGTTGAGCAGCGATTGACACCGCTTTACATCTCCGTACATGCCATTGATTCGGAAATCAGGAAGTTTTTATTGGGATTGAAACGCGAGGATCATCTCCTCGACAAGATGCGTTATCTGACAGAAAATGGAATTACTTTACATACACAAATTGTTGTCTGTCCGGGCGTAAATGATGGAAAAGTACTGGAAGAAACAGTCGCAACGCTTTCAAAGTTCTTCCCTGAGGTGGGAAGTATTGCAGCCGTACCCCTGGGATTGACTCGTCACCGGGATGGTCTCACGAAGCTACAGCCTGTAACGACAGATTATGCGAAGGAATTTTTAAAACAGGCTGACGAGGTGGCGGAAAAATATAGAAAAGAACTGGGGATGTTCTTCATTTACCCGTCAGATGAATTTTATATCCGTGCTGGCGAACCGATCCCGGCCCGAAAACGTTACGATACTTTTGAGCAGTTCGAGAATGGTGTTGGGATGGTGCGAACACTTTTGGATGATTTTAAGAGCGTCAAGAAAGAGATGCCCAAAAGTTTGCAGTCTCCTGTTCATGTATCGTTGCTTACAGGTGATATGATGCATGAAATTATGGAAAAAGAAATCATTGCAGCATTTCGAATGATTAAGAATCTGACAATGGATTTGGTCAAAGTTGACAATGATTTCTATGGTCACACTATTCGTACAACCGGATTGTTAACCGGACAGGACATCTATAAAATATGCTCTGACCACGATTTAGGGCAAAAATTGTATCTGCCTGGAAATTGTGTGAATGATAAAATGCAGTTTCTTGATGATTGGAGTGTTGTGGAATTATCCGAGAAATTGAATATTCCAATTGAAGTGTGCACAAATGATTTTGGTGCAATTTTGGATGATATAAAAAAGATGAGTTTGATAAATGAATAAAGCCCTGGTTACCATCGTTGGGCAACCGAACGTGGGGAAGTCCACATTCTTCAATCGAATCATTGAAAGGCGTGAGGCCATCGTTGATGATTTTTCCGGAGTAACCCGCGATCGGAAATATGCAGCGGCTGAGTGGTGCGGCGTTGAATTTAATCTCGTGGATACGGGTGGCTACTTCCCGGGTGCAGATGACAAAATCGGTAAGGCCATTCTGAAACAGGTGGATGCCAGCATTAAGGAAGCGGATGTTGTGATCTACATGGTGGATGGCCGCAAGGGTCTAACTCCCATGGATGAGGACATTGCAGCGATCCTGAAAAAGTGGGGCAAACCTATTGTGCTTTGCGTTAATAAGCTCGATAGCGCGGAACTGGATGTCAATAGTAATGAATTTTACCGTCTTGGATTAGGGGAACCATTTCCAATCGCTTCTTCAAATGGCCGCAATATCGGTGATTTCCTTGATGTAATAATTGAACATATTCCTGACCACAAGCGACAAAAGCACGAGTCTGACAACTTTCAGGAAAATCGCATGCGCCTGGCTATTGTAGGAAAACCGAATGCGGGAAAATCATCTTTGATTAATGCCTTGCTAGGTGAAGAAAAACATATTGTTACAGACATTGCCGGAACAACGCGCGACAGCGTCGACACATTGTTTAAATACCACGGGGAAGAAATTATCCTCGTTGACACAGCAGGGCTGCGACGTCGCTCCAAAGTAGTTGATCGCCTTGAATACTACAGCACTGTTCGTACCCAGGATGCAATTCGTCGCTGTGATGTTGCCGTCGTGATGATTGATGCCACCGAAGGACTGGTCGATCAGGATATCCGGATTATTCTTGATGTTGTGAAGTTCAATAAAGGTGTGATTATCGCAGTTAATAAGTGGGATTTGATCGAAAAGGATACAAAGACAGCGCAAGAATTTGAGCGTGCAATTAAAGAGCTTTTGAATTCATTGCGATACATCCCAGCCATATTTATTTCTGCGCTCACAAAGCAACGTATTTACAAAGTGATCGACATGGCAAAAGAGTTGTTTGTCGAACGGCAAAGAAAAATATCCACGAGCGACCTGAATCGTTTTCTCGAGGAAATAACAGCTAAATATCCGCCTCCATCGAATGATAAAAAGGAAATTAAAATTAAATACATAACCCAGGTTAAATCACCGCCACCGGTTTTTGCACTTTATGCGAATCATCCGACATCAATAAAGGCAAACTATCGACAATATATTGAAAATCAACTGCGTGAACGTTTTCCATTTACCGGTGTACCACTAACCTTTGTTTTTAAAAAAAAATAGGGGAGTTATGGAAAAAAGGATTTTTATCACTCTATTTGTATTAGTATCGAGTTTGTTCTCAAATAATGGACTCCCTCAATCGGCAAGTGTTGCGCTTTCATCTTCAACAGAACAGATATCTTCTGTGAACCAGGGGCCAATTAAATGTGGTGTTCCGGCACTTTCTCAAATGTATCATATTCAAAAAGAAAAAGGAATTGATGTAATTGCCCAGTTTGGGCGTCCTTCCATGCAATATTCCTATGTAACACCAAGTGGTCGCTTTAGGATGCATTATGATCTCACAGGCATTAATGCAGTTCCTGCGGCATCAAACAACGATGCCGGTGTGCCCGACTGGATTTATGAAGCTGGATTAGCTGCCGATCACGCACATTCGTTGTTGGTCGACACCCTTGGCTTTGATCCACCCCCTTCTGATAATAATGTTGATGGACCTGAAATTG
Organism: Deferribacteres bacterium; assembly: GCA_020633655.1. Classification (GTDB taxonomy): domain Bacteria; phylum Zhuqueibacterota; class Zhuqueibacteria; order Zhuqueibacterales; family Geothermadaptataceae; genus Bioreactorimicrobium. The sequence continues at coordinate 375,704 of JACKDF010000003.1, read as the reverse complement.
ATTTCTATTTCAAAAATATATACCCCTATTACGGGCAAGCCTTCCCTATTGAACCCGATGAACACACGACTTCATCCTATCTTGAGATTGAAAATGATTTAAAGAATTTCCCAACAACAGGTTTCGATGGTATCCGTGTTACAATCGCCCATGAATATTTTCATGTCATTCATTATGGATACAAGAACGTTTTCAGTATTTCAAATTTTGCAGATGAGAGATTCTTCTATGAGATGTCATCAACATGGTTTGAAGATCGAGCTTACGATGATGTTAATGACTATTTTAACTATCTGCCTGACATTTTTGATTTTCCGGAATTACCGCCATTTGAATATTCGGACGATGACAATCGTGTTTACGGAATCGCTATCCTTTTAAAATACTGGTTTCAAAACCACAGTGAATCTGGACTGAACCAAATGTGGGATAATTTTCGTACCATGGGTGGACTTGCAGCTATTGAGCAGGAGATGTCAGCACAAGGCATTTCCTTCGCTTCTGCTCTGGCCGAATACTATGGCTGGTGTTTATACACAGGTTTCCGAGCACAACCGGATAAATATTTTGAAGAAGGAGAATATTATCCGATGGTCAAAGTTTTAGATACTTTGGATATTGATCAACAATCTGCAGCGACAGTTAGCATAAATGCTCTCAGTGCCCGCTATGTGAAATTAAATTTTGATCCTGGCCTGGTATTTACGTCCTTGATAACAGAGGGGCCAAATGACGGACGATTGGCTGGTGTTGGCGAAACGAGCAATGGTCTATTGCAGGAACTTTCAGTATCAACTTCATATAAATTAGCAGCGCTTGATAACGAGGGAGGGGCATTCGTTACGCTCGTCAATGGTACAATACCGGTAAGCCAAAGTCAGCCTTACCGAACAGATAACTTCCGTGTTGAGTTTAATTTAAAGCAATCTGAAGAAACAACAAAATACTCACTGGCACCAAATCCCTTCAAAGTGGGTGGTGCAGTTGAGGAAGTTGAATTGATTTATGAAGCTCCAGGATCTGGGCCATTTGAGATCAAGATTTTTACAGAAACTGGCCGCATGGTATGGAAAAAAAACACATACAATCTGTTCAAAGAAACCTGGTCTGGTCGTGACCTCGATGGCGAGCTTGTACCAAGTGGGATTTATTTCGTCGTTGTTCCTTCTTCGGGAAGCGATAGGAGCAAAATTCTTAAGCTTGCGGTAGTACGTTAAATTTTATTAAAAACCGAATGGCTTTTTCTACTTTTTGAGCTTATCAAATTTATTCGAGAAAAGCAAAACAACCAAATATCGTTGACTTTTGCTGATTTATTTCTTACTATTTACGTTATCTTATTGTTTTTATTGATATGGATGAATAATGAAACGGTTGTCTGAAAAAATTGTAATAGCTTTGCTTTTTGTTGCTATTCTTGTTTTTCTATATAGTGTGATAACCGAATTGTTCTTTGATTCTGCACCATCAATTGCTGTTTCAAAAAATAAAATTGGCTTGATTGAAGTAAAAGGCGTGATTATCGACAGCGAAAAAACGGTCGAGCGCATCCAGGATTTTCAGGATAATTCCTCCATACAAGGTCTTATTGTTCGTATCAATAGTCCCGGTGGAGGTGTAGCAGCCAGCCAGGAAATATATGAAGCTTTACAAAGTTACCGTCGTGATACAGGAAAACCTGTGGTTGCAAGCATGGCATCTGTTGCTGCATCCGGTGGATATTACGTCGCTTGTGGTGTCGATACGATCGTAGCTAACCCCGGAACAACAACCGGTAGCATTGGCGTCATTATGGAGTTAATGGATTATTCCGTACTCTTGCAGAAAATAGGCGTGGAAGTCAACGTTGTTCAGAGCGGTCGTTTCAAAGATTCTGGTCGGGGAAGTAGAAAATTAACCAAAGACGATAAGGCTTATTTTCAACAATTTATCGATGATGCGTATAGTCAGTTTCTGGATGTTGTGGCTGATGCTCGTAATATGGATAAATCTCAGGTCAAAAAGCTGGCAGATGGCCGGGTTTACACCGGACAACAAGCCCTGGCAAATGGCCTTGTTGATAAGCTTGGTACTTATAGTGACGCTGTTAACCTGGTTGCGCGAATGGCAGGAATTGAGGATCAACCTGTACTTGTACGCCCATATGTTCATAAACGCACATTTTTTGACTTGTTATTTGGTGATCTGGAGGATTTAGCGCAAGAATTCACAAGTTTACCAGTGTTGCGTTATCAACTTGTATACTGATCAATGTAGGAGGCATCTGTGACGAAATCAGAAATCATCAATATTGTAGCAGAAGGGACGGGATTAACGAAAGTCGAAACTGCTGCAGTGGTCGACGGATTTTTAGCAACGATTAGTTATTCATTAGCAACCGGCAATAATGTAACATTGCGTGGTTTTGGAAGTTTTAGAGTAGTCGAGCGAAGCGGCCGCCAGGGAATTAATCCCAAGACCGGCCAGGATATGAATGTTCCACCGCACAAAGCGCCTGTATTTAAAGCATCAAAGGAATTGCGGCGTTCGGTGGAATCTGGATTAGAAGTCGTAAATTTCGAATAAATAAATATTTTAAAAGGTTGATCGGTGTTGGTACCTTGCCGTGATTCGCTGAGAAGGAGGTGAGTTTTATTGCCAAGTGGTAAAAAACGAAAACGTCATAAGATCGCTACCCACAAGCGTAAAAAACGTCTTAGAAAAAATCGACACAAAAAGAAGAATAAATAATTTTTAAACCGGTAAAACGGTTCAGCTTATACTCGATTTTTGTGTATAATGGAAGCTTTTATTCAATTTCTTCTCATATAGATGGATCTGTGGTGGGAAGAAATTTCAAAACTTAAAAAGTTTGCCGCCTTTATTAATGGCGGCAAACTTTTCTTCATCGCTGCTTAGGGAAATTAAGCGCAATGGGTAAACAAAAAACAGTTCTGCTTGTTGATGACGAGCAAATCATGCACGATCTTGCCAGTGCATATCTTGAACGCGAAGGATATTCACTCCGGTCAGCCTATACAGGATTGTCTGGACTTGAAGCTATAAAAAGTGTAAAGCCGGATATTGTTTTGCTTGATTACATGCTCCCACAAATGAATGGGGAGCAGGTATTTGAGCAGCTTCGACGTAATCCCGAATATGAAGATGTGAGCAATACACCGGTTATTTTGCTTACCGCCCGTGGCAGTGATGATTCTCTTAAAACCCGCCTTCTTAAACAGGGGATCGTAGCCTATTTACAGAAGCCTTTTGGTCTTCGCGAATTAAGTGAAGTTATCAATAACATAATAACTCTGCGTGATATCCGCCATTCCCATCGTTTGCTTGAATTTGAAGTCAAGTCGACAAAGCAACATCTTTCTTCAATTTTTCAAAACGCTCCTGTTGGAATATTTTCATGCAATCAGCGAGGAGAACTGATAGAAGTTAATCAGCATCTTAAAAATCTACTTCCTGATCTGATAAGTGAAAATAAATTGATCAACGTCCTGGAAAGTGATCAATTTATGAATTCGTTTTTCGCGGAGGGTGTTCGCACGGTGTTGGAAACTGGTGAAAGCTGGAAGAAAGAACTCATTCCCTGCACCTGTGGACATATGCAGGATCTTATACTCAATGTTCATTTTGTGCCCGTAAATGTGGCGAATGAATTCGGCGACCGAATGTCCAATGTCGTCGGTATTATTGAAGATGTGACGGAATGGGAAAGAAAGAATTTTCAATTAAGACTTCTGTCACAAGTTACAACTGCAATGCAGCAGACTATGGAATTGAAAAAACTATTACATCTTTTGTTAACTGCCATAACTGCTGGTCCGGCACTGGGATTCACCCGTGCGATGATATTTCTGATAAATGATTCCGCCACTGAGCTGAAAGGTGCAATGGGCGTGGGCCCATCTTCCCATGAGGATGCACTACAAACTTGGAATCGTTTAAATAAATTGAACCTGGATATGGAAGAATACATTTTTAAGTACGGTCTGTCTCTTCCTGAGAATAATGAAGCATTAAATTTGACTGTCCTTTCGTGTTCAATTCCTTTATACGCAGATTCCGCATTGACCAATGCGCTTAGGGAAAAACGTACTTACTTGCATACTCAAAACACAAATCATACTTCGATGCAACCGGCTATTCCCCCGGATTTATACCCACTTCAATTAGACGAGTTCGTAGCATTACCCGTTGTTTCGAATGATAATCTTTTGGGTGCTATAATTGCCGACAATAAATTTAATAATCAAATAATTCAGGAAGACAGGGTGCATCTGCTTTCCCTGATTGCATCCCAGGTCGCCAATGGAATCGAAAAAGCACACTCCTACGAGCAACTTCGTGAAGAAAAACAAAAACTGGAGCATGTATTAAGTGAACTGCGTCGTACCCAGGTAAGACTTATTCATACGGAAAAATTAGCAGCAATTGGAGAAATGGCTGCTCATGTAGCTCACGAAATTCGCAATCCGTTGGTTACGATTGGGGGCTTTGCGCGACAGCTCCAAAAACACTCCGAATTCGCGATGAACGAGTTGAACCCAGCTCGAATTATTGCGGATGAGGTTCTGCGTTTGGAAAAAATTCTTGAAAATGTTCTCAATTTTACTAAACTGCCAGATCCATCACCCGGTGAAAATAATATTAATAGCTTGGTCCGAGAAGTTATTGCCCAAATTGAACCAGAACTTCATGAAAGTGGAATTATTCTGGAAGTGCATTTGCAGGAAGATTGTCCGAACCAACATTTTGATTGGGGGCAATTAAAGCAAGTAATGCTTAATTTACTTAAAAACAGTCAGCAGTCGTTTGAAAATGGCGGCAAGATTGCTGTTTCTACCCAATTGGAAAATCAAATTGTTTTAATCCGTGTGGAAGACAATGGACCTGGAATCGGCTCTGATATGCTGACAGATATTTTTAATCCATTCTATACAACTAAAAAACATGGAACTGGATTGGGACTGGCAATTTCGCAACGTATTATACATAGTCATGGTGGTGATATTCGTGTAAAAACGGGATTGGGACAAGGGACACGGTTCGATGTTTTACTTCCTCTAAATTTTGAACCGGGAAATGTCGAAAATAGTCATAGTATAGTAAATGCAGTGATTGTTTGAATCAATGGATGATTATGGAGAAGACTTATGAAGTCTAAAATCTTGCTTGTCGAAGATGAACAAAGCCAGCGCATGCTCTACAAACAAGTCCTCAGTGAAGACGGCTATACGGTTTTCGATGCGAAAGATGGTGTCCAGGCCCTTAATATAGTTCGTCTCCACAGTCCGGACCTTGCCATTCTCGATATTCGTCTTTCTGGTGAAGACGGCCTTGACCTTATGGGGCAGTTACTACAAATAAACAACAATATGCCTGTCATTTTGCACTCAGCTTATAGCGCCTGGAAAGATAATTTTCGTGGCAAAATGGCTGATGCTTACATCATTAAATCATCCGATCTTACTGAACTCAGGAATGCAGTAAATAAATTCCTGCCCCTCCATGCCAATTGATATTTGATGTGGCCATTCTGAAAAAGAATAAAATTGCTTCCAATTTCGCCTGCTTTATTGATGCAACACTCAAAATGAACTATGGGCAGGGGGTACCCCCTGCCCAATCGTGGTGTTTGTGAAAATAAAGCGGATTAGAATGGCCATTTCATTGAAAACAATTATTTTATCCCTCAGCTTTCCAATTTCCCTCTTGTAAAAACTGTTGCATTTTCTAAATTTACAACTATGAATGATTTCGAAGACTATTTAATCGACGGCACTTATGAATGCCTAACTGTTTCCGATGCAACGCAACGAATTAAATCTTTATTGGAAACTGAACTGCTCCCAATGGAGATCGAAGGTGAAATTTCCAACTTTCTGCACCACAACTCTGGTCATATGTACTTTTCAATAAAGGACGCAAAGGCGCAGATGCCTTGTGTGATGTGGTCCGGACGAAATGTGTCATTGCGGTTCAAACCATCCGATGGTCTCAAAGTTCGTGTACAAGGCAGGATTACAGTATATGAAAGAAGAGGTGCCTATCAGTTAGAAGTCTATTCAATGCGCCCTTCAGGTGTAGGGCCATTGCAGGAAGCTTTCGAACGTCTTAAACAGGAATTAAACGAACAGGGTTTGTTTGACGAAGCACATAAGTTACCAATACCTGCAATACCTTCAAAAATCGGTATCGTAACTTCAGAAACAGGTGCAGCAATTCGGGATATCGTATCAGTAATTCGAAGGCGATGGCCGGTTGCGGAACTCATTTTGCGACCTACATTAGTGCAAGGCGAAACTGCAGCTCAGGATATTGCAGAAGCAATTGCAGAGTTTAATGAATTCGGAGATGTTGATGTACTCATTGTGGGACGTGGTGGTGGTTCCCTTGAAGACCTGTGGGCATTTAACGAGGAAATTGTTGCACGTGCCATTTATAAATCGATGATTCCTGTCGTTTCTGCCGTAGGTCACCAAATTGATTTCACTATTTCTGATTTTGTAGCGGATTTGAGAGCGCCAACACCTTCTGCAGCGGGCGAACTCGTTGTACCTGATGCATTTGAAGTTCGAAATCAGATGCACAATTTCTTGCAGCATGCTTTGCGTCAGGTTGAATCCAGGATCCGTCAGGGGAGACAGCGTCTCGATGGATTGATAAAGAGTTATGGATTACGAAAACCTTTTGATGAGCTTAAACAATTGCGACAAACTCTTGATGAAATGCAAATGCATCTGGCATTTCTTGTAAAAACAAAAATAATCATAGAACGTCAAAACGTGGTATCTTTTTCCAGACAATTGGATTCATTAAATCATAAAAACATTCTCAAACGTGGATTTTCAATTGTGCGTGATAAAGCTTCGAAAAACATAATTAAGACCACAGATCAATTATTACTGGATCAGGAAATTGAGATAAAATTCGCTCATGGATCCGGAGAATCGAAAATCACACAAATTCATACTGAATAATTTATGGTCAATTTATTCTGTAAATTCCATATATTAAACGTTTTTGGGATAGTGTCCTTTAGACAATGCAAAATAAATCAGGTTAAACGTATTTTTTTTTAATCCCCTTTAAGCAATGAATTAAGGATTAAAATGGCAGCAAAAGAAAGTTTCGAAAAGACCTTAAGGCGGTTGCAGGAAATTGTGGAAATTCTTGAACAAGGTCAATCAGGACTTGACGAGTCAATTCAGGTTTTCGAAGAAGGATTACAGTTGGTTCAAAAATGCAATAAGCAGCTCGATTCAGCTGAAGGGAAATTGCGTAAACTCATTAAGACCGAAGACGGTCTGCAATTAAGTTTTTTAGATTCTGAGAAATTTTAGTATGCGGATCGCATTTTTTGGTAATCCCGAAAAGGAAGAAATCGCCGGCTACTTGCCCCAGTGGGACGCATTCTTAGCTCAGGAAAATCATCAATTGGTTTTGACGAGGGACCTTGCCGGCCAATTCGCCAATGAGTTAAGCAATGCATCGCTTGTAGATGATACCTCCGAATTATGCGAAAACTGTGATCTCATGGTTTCCCTCGGAGGTGATGGAACCATCCTCTGGGCAGCTCAACTCGTGCAATCCAGAAATATTCCTCTGCTTGGCGTCAAATTTGGTGGATTGGGATTTTTAGCCGAAATTAGCCCGGAGGAATTTCAGCGATCTTTATTGGAAATAGGGCAGGGACTTTGGAAAACGCAAAAACGAATGATGCTTGCAGGCACATTATTTTATAAAGGAAGAGAGAAGTCAACAGTATCTGCAACAGTATTAAATGAATTTTCCATTGTTGGCGGACATTTTGGGCAATTATCACGAACAGATGTATGGGTCAATGATAACCACGTATGCACGTATATTGCTGATGGTGTACTCATTTCAACCCCCACTGGTTCAACAGCGTATTCGTTAGCTGCACGGGGTCCATTGCTGATGCCGACTGCAAATTCTGTGATCATTGCACCGATATGCCCCCATACTCTCACTGCACGCCCGCTTGTTGTCGATGGCGATGCAAAAATAAAAATACGCCCGGCGGATGATGAAAAAAGAGCTTTATTTATTAATGCTGACGGCCGGGAGATTGGCCAGATGACAGATAATGATGAGTTGCTTGTCAGTAAATCTGAAAATTCAATTACCCTGTTACACAGGTCCGATCGCACATTTTTTGATATTCTGCGCGCTAAGCTAAATTGGGGCGGAGACATAAGACAGAGTGACAATGGCAAAAGATAAACAATTGACTCCACTCATGCGGCAGTACCTCGATATTAAATCGCAAAACGAGGACAGTGTTCTCTTTTTCCGTATGGGAGATTTTTATGAATTGTTTTATGACGATGCGAAAATTGCCTCGGAAGTTTTAGGGATAACTCTTACGTCTCGAGGAAATGGTGCTGCATCGAGTGTGCCTTTGGCTGGATTTCCACACCACGCCCTTGACACTTACCTTTCGAAAATGGTAAAAGCAGGATATCGTGTTGCCATCTGTGATCAGATAGAAGATCCAAAACTGGCAAAAACCATCGTCAAACGTGCTGTGACACAAATCGTTTCACCCGGCACCGTTTTGTCTGATGATTTATTGGAGAGCCGAAGCAACAATTATCTTTGTGCAGTGTGTTTCGAGAAGGATTATGTCGGTCTGGCTACAGTGGATATATCCACTGGTGAATTTCGAACAGGTGATTTTCCCGTTGAAAAATTGCAAGACCACCTGGCCCTCATCAATCCAGCTGAAATTCTAATCGCGGAAGAACAAAAGTCACTCATACAAAAAAAATACAGCAATGTGTCTGATGCAGTTGTTACCACCCGAGACGGGTGGGTGTTTAGTTATGATTTTGCTTATGAAAAATTAACACAACACTTCAAAACTTTGACATTGAAGGGTTTCGGTTGTGATGATCTCGGAGCAGGAATTGGAGCAGCGGGAGCTGCGCTTTACTACCTGCAGGAAAATCAGAAAAGCGATTTACAGCACATAAATACGATTGTACGCGATGCAGATGACACCTTCGTTGGTCTCGATCGCGCTACTCAACGAAACCTCGAACTTGTGCGCTCTCTTCGAAATACCAAAGAGGGCACTTTGATTTCTGTACTTGATCAAACCGAAACACCAATGGGTGCGAGATTGCTTGCTCACTGGCTTGTTCGGCCATTAAACAAAGTTGCCGCAATAAATTATCGACTCGATGCTGTTGATGAGTTGGTGAAGAAAAAGGATAAGCTACAGGCAATTGGGAAAAATCTTCAGGGAATTGGCGATATTGAGCGCATTATCACCAAGGTTATTACGCTGAGAGCGAATGCCCGCGACCTTATTTCGTTGGCAAAGTCCTTACAAAAAATTCAACCGTTGAAATCATTACTGCAAGATGCAGAGGCACAAGCTTTAAAAAATGAAGAGAAATCCCTTGATTCACTGGACAGTTTGATCGATGAAATACATCAGGCCTTGGTTGATGATCCACCACTGGCAATTACAGACGGTGGTTTAATTCGTAAAGGCTATTCCGACGATTTGGATAAGCTACGGAACATTGCTTACTCCGGAAAAGACTGGATTTTGCAATTGCAGCGGTCTGAACGGGAGAAGACAGGAATTCCATCTTTAAAAGTCAGTTTTAATAAAGTGTTTGGTTATTATATCGAGGTCACGAAACCAAACCTGCCCAAAGTGCCGGAACATTATATTCGCAAGCAGACACTGGTGAATGCAGAACGGTTTATTACCCCGGAACTCAAAGAGTATGAAGAGCAAATTTTAGGTGCAGAAGAAAAAATTGTCTCGATTGAGTACGAGTTATTTAATGAGCTTCGCCAAAAAGCGGCAGGATTTGCAGCTGTAATACAAAAAAATGCCGCCACTGTTGCAGAGCTTGATTGTCTAGTCAGTTTTGCTGAACTTGCGGTAACTCAAAATTACTGCAAACCGAAGGTGAATGAAGGAACGGACCTGAAAATTGTCGAAGGTCGACATCCTGTTATTGAAACTTTGTTGCCCTTTGGAGAAAAATTTATACCCAATGATTCCTTTATTGATTGTAAAAAATCGCAAATACACATTATTACCGGTCCCAATATGGCTGGTAAATCGACTTATTTACGGCAAGTCGCGCTCATAGTTTTGTTGGCACAGATTGGTTCATTTGTACCGGCAAAATCAGTTGAGCTTGGGATTGTTGATAAAATATTTACTCGAGTCGGTGCCTCAGACAACCTTGCAGCAGGGGAGAGTACATTTCTGGTTGAAATGAACGAAACGGCAAATATTTTGAATAATGCTACTCGTCGGTCGATTATTTTGTTGGATGAAATTGGCCGTGGTACCAGCACTTTTGATGGGCTATCAATTGCGTGGTCGATTGTGGAATATCTCCACGAAAACAAGGATATTGCCGCAAAAACAATGTTTGCGACGCATTACCACGAATTGACGGAACTGGAAATGATATTTAAACGTGTAAAAAACTTCAACGTGGCTGTAAAAGAATGGGGTGAACAGATCATTTTTTTACGAAAAATAGTGGAAGGTGGCACTGATCACTCTTATGGAATTCAAGTTGCAAAATTAGCAGGTATACCATCTAAAGTGATTCAGCGGGCGCGGGAGGTTCTCAGTAATTTAGAACAAAATGCGCTTACACCAAACCATAAACCCAAAATTGCTGCTCAAAAAGGAAAAAAGACGGAAGAAATTCAGCAACTGGATTTCTTTTCCGCGATCAATAATGAAATAATTACTGAATTACAGATGTTGGATATCGACAATATAACACCAATTCAGGCAATGCAGGTACTGGCTGCTCTTAAAAACAAGGCAAATAATTAAAAGATATGCTTTTATAAAAGTTGGCTTTACGACTTCTCAAACGTGCCTAATACATCGAAAATACAAGAGATTATTGCATATGATGAATTTAAAAAGAATACTTCTTTGTGCAGGTTTGCTGTTTTCAATAACGCATTTTTCATTATTCGCCGGCGAAACGAGAAAAGCGAAATATGCAGGTGAATTCCTGAGCACGGGGGCGGGTGCACGTGCATTGGCACTTGGTGGGGCTTTCACTGCAATCGCCAACGATGTGACTTCGGTTTATTGGAATCCTGCCGGACTGAATCGGTTGAACTATCCACAAGCATCTCTTATGCACGCCCAGCGCTTCGCAGGAATTATCAAATATAATTTTGCAGCTTTTGCCATGCCATTTGGACCTGACGCCAGTCTCGGATTTGGCGTGATTCGACTTGGTATCGACGATATTATCCACACAAAATTACCCCGCCCGGATTTGCGGTTGGGTGATATTTATGAAGAAAATGGCCAGCAATTCCGAAACGCACCTGTACAAGATTATAGTTTTTCAAATGCTGAATACGGATTCTTCTTTTCTTATGCCCGTCGAAAAAGCGAACGATTATCTTACGGCGCTAGTGTTAAAACGCTGTATAAAAGTTTTGATGAAAATACGGCTTACGGTATTGGGTTTGATGCAGCAGTTCAATACACAGCGAATAAAAACCTGATTTTAGGTGCTAATTTACAGGATTTAACCAGCACAATACTAGCCTGGGATACAGGTACGAAAGAATTAATCGTTCCGACATTGAAATTGGGCGCTGCTCTCCCTTTTGAATTGAAATATTTTCCCGGTAAATTCATTCCACTTGTCGATATGGATTTAAGATTTGAAGGAAGGGAATTCGCTGCACAAGTTGCTGCTGGTGCAATGAGCCTGGATTTTCATTTAGGCTTAGAATACAATTTTACACAACGTCTTGCTGCACGCATTGGTTCAGACGTTGGAAATTTTACCGCAGGAGTTGGCATCGATTTCAGTAATTTAATTGTTGATTATGCATTTATGAATCATTCCGAATTGCAGGAAACCCACCGCATCTCCTTAATTCTTCCGTTGAAAAAAGAGAAATACCGCCGGCCTTAAAAACGAGCTGGAGTCATTTCTTTTTGAAACAATTTTACTAAAATCTGCAACAGGTTGATACACTCTTTGGAGCTTCTTTATTTTATTGGATTTAGCTCGAACAAATTGTGAAAAAAAGTTTGACTCTTCTCCAAATAATTCTTATTATTTAAGCCAAATGTTATCTGTGACTTACTGCAAGAAATTGTTACAGGTTCAAAACTAGAAAAGTTACCATTCAAAATACTACAATTTTAGCTCATCCAAGGATTGGCAGCAAGATGATTATAAGCATGACCGGATTCGGGAAGGGAAGCCACGTTCATAACGGATTCGAGGTGGATGTTGAAGCAAAATCCCTTAATCACCGTTTTTTAGATTTATTTTTAAAACTCCCTCGTGGAGTTGAAAATCGAGAGTATAAAGTTCGTGAAATATTGAAAAAACACCTTGAGCGAGGACGTATTTCTCTCACGGTCACCTTTCGTCGACAAGATGAACACAATCTCAATTTGCAACTCAACAAAAACCTGGTTAATGGTTATAAAAAAATATTAGTTGATTTAAGTGAAAACCTGGGAACAGGTGAAAAAACAACATTATCACACCTGCTTGCTTTGCCGGATATCTTTTTCGAAGCGGATGATGAACAATTCCAGGACAATGTGTGGAATTGTATTGAATCGGCTGTAGAAAAATCGCTTGTTTCCCTGAATGAAATGCGCCAGCGAGAAGGCAGCGAGATTGAAAAAGATTTGCGTCAGCGCTTGCAAATAATTGATGATTTGGTGAGTTCAATTGAAGTGAATACACAAGGCCGTTCCCAACTTGAATTTGATAAACTCTATGACCGACTGAAGGCAATGATGCGAAGTGGCGAACTGGATCCTTCCCGTCTGGAGTTGGAAATTGCTTTACTGGCTGATCGGGTCGATGTAACGGAAGAGTGTACACGATTACGCAGTCATAATACCATTTTCATCGAAGCCTTATCCGCTGAAGATGCAGCTGGACGAAAGCTGAATTTTTTATTGCAGGAAATGAACAGGGAAGCCAATACGATCGGCGCAAAATGCAATGATGCAGATATCTCCCACCGAGTTGTGAGTATTAAGGAAGAAATCGAAAAATTGCGGGAACAAGTACAAAACGTGGAATGAAGTTGTGACTCATGGATTGTTGGTAGTATTTTCAGCACCTTCCGGGTGTGGCAAATCTACTGTTATAAATGAAGTAATGAAACTTAAGGAGAATGAATACAAATACTCGCTTTCTGCGACAACGCGACTGCCACGGGGCTCAGAACGTAATGGTGAGCATTATATTTTTTTAACAGAAAGTGAATTTTTGCGATTGCGGGAAGAAAATGAGTTCCTCGAATGGGCTGTCGTGCATGGAAATTTATATGGAACACCGCGAACACCTATCGAAAAAAGTATAACAAATAATGAAATCGTTCTGTTGGATATAGATGTTCAGGGCGGATTGGAAGTTAAGAAGCAACTTAAAGAAAAAGCTTTCTTGATATTTCTTGCACCACCTTCATTACCAGCCTTGGAAGAGCGTCTCAGAAAAAGACAGACAGATTCAGATGAAGTAATTCAGAAAAGATTATTAGCTGTGCCTGCAGAACTTGCAAAGGCTGATGAATACGATGTTGTTGTGGTGAACGATGATCTAAAAAAAACAGTGGAACAAGTGTTGCAGACAATTGAAAGAAAAATCAACGAACAATAGATAATGGAGAAACACCAATGGTAGACACAATTATTATGCAAGATTTAAATAATTATGCTGAAAGTGTATACGAAGCAATCATTATGATCGCTCGAAGAGCACGGCAAATAAATGATGAGCAAAAACAATTATTTGAGAAGGAATATTACGACGAAGAAAGTGACGATTTTCTGGAAGACGAATATGAACGAGAAGAAAAAAATATTGTTGAGATGAATTTACCAAAACCGCATACCATCGCACTTGAGGAATTTCAAGCTGGCGAGATAGTCAAACTTGAGCTCAATGACGACGCTCAATAACTAAGCATATGTATGTTTAGCGGGAAAAAAATTCTCGTCGGTGTTTGCGGTGGTATAGCTGTTTACAAAATTTGTGAACTTGTGCGTGAGCTGCAGCGAAAAAATGCAATTGTCCGCACGATGCTCACTCCTGATGCTACCCGATTTGTCTCACCACTAACGTTCGAATCATTGACTGGTGCACCTGCTCCTGTTGATTTGTTCCAATCCTATAAAAATGAAATCGAACACATCGAATTGGCTACATGGCCCGACATAGTCGTCGTGGCACCGGCTACTGCTACGACGATAGCGAAATTCGCGCACGGAATTGCAGACAATTTATTGACAGCTACATTTCTTGCAACGAGAAAAAATGTACTTATTATACCGGCAATGAATACCGGCATGTGGGAAAATCCAGCAACAAAAGACAACATTGCGCTGTTGCGAAGTCGCGGGTACACGGTTGTTGAACCAGCGTATGGTCGAATGGCTTCCCAACGAGAAGGAGTTGGTGTCGGGCGTCTGCCTGAATATGCCGTAATCGTAAGTCACATTTTTCGAAACTTGTGGGAGAATAAGTTTCTTGCGGATGTAAGCGTTACTATTACAGCGGGGTGTACAAGAGAAAAAATCGATCCTGTTCGATTTATCAGTAATTATGCAAGCGGGAAAATGGGTTTTGCATTAGCCGAAGCTGCTGCCGCGATGGGAGCTGATGTAACACTTGTTCATGGACCAACGCACATCGATCCACCGAGTGGCATAAAATCTCTTCAGGTTGAATCGGCTGAAGCAATGTTTGCTGCTACAAAAGCAAATTATCCATTAAACGGTGTTTTGATTGGTGCGGCGGCTGTATCCGATTTTAGACCTGCGAAATTTTCAAACAGAAAATTAAAAAAGGATGAAGCAGAGTTTTCAATTCCCTTAGTGAAAAATCCGGATATTTTATTCGAACTCAAAGCGTTGAAAAAAAAGTCGGTGCATGTGGGATTCGCCCTCGAAACAAATGATGAAATTGCTTATGCAAAAAATAAACTCAAAAATAAAGATCTTGATTTAATCGTCGTGAATAATCCACAAGATGCAGGAGCAGGATTTTCAGTAGACACCAATAAGGTCAAAATTTTATTTGCAAATGGCGAAATCATAGATGTACCTCTAATGAATAAATTACTTCTTTCAGTTGAAATTTTAAAAAATGCATCTACTATTTTAAAAAACCAGAATGCAGCTGATGGCAGATAAATTAGAAAATTTTGACCTTATAAAGGTGTTTTTCGAACAACAAAAACAGCTTTGGGGAGAATCCAACCTGTTTATTGGTATGGATAATTCGCTTTTTGAATCACACGATGATACAAGTGGCATTAGTAAATCAGGTAGAGCAGGATACGTCAATGATATTCCCGTGCTGGAGACCAAAGAACCACGAAGCAAACGGGTCCTCAAATTTGTTCCTGATGCGAGTAAACAGAGTATGATGCGTGGTTTTTCTGATCGATTGCTCACGTACAATAGCAATTCATTGCTTGGTGTTGGCAATTTGGAGACGAAGGTCGTTTTTGTTACCGACATGGCGACGCAGGAAAACTATATTCACCAAAAAATTTATTCAAAAAAAGTGGGTGAAGTTTTTCTGCGAATGCTTAAAAAAATGTCATTCGATATTAATAACATTTATCTGACACCTGTTTATAAATTTTTTATTGCAAATCCCTCTGACGATGATGCAAAACTTTCCAGGAATATTCTGAAGGAACAATTAAAAATTATTGCACCGCGATATCTCTTTTGTTTAGGAGAATCTGTAAGTCAAATCGTTCATGAAAATAATTTATCTATTCGTGACATGCGAGGCAGAGTCCATACTTTTCAGGAAATTAAAACATTTGTGACACACTGTCCATCGAGGCTAATCGAAGAGAAGTCTTTGTTCTGGGAAGTATATGAAGATATGAAGCTATTTCGAAAGGTGTATGACCAGGATTTTGGCGATAAGCCAGCAATGCAGTAACTTTAGACAACTAAGGAATTTATTTTGGCAGAAAAGCAGCCACAGATTGATCGACTTCCACCGCAGGACTTAACCGCTGAACGTGCAGTCCTTTGTAGTATGCTGATCGAACAGGAGGCTGTTGGGAAAGCGTTAGAAATACTACAACCGGAAGATTTTTACAGACGTGGTCACTCTGAAATTTATCGTACCATGGTTACACTTTTCAGCCGAACCGAACCTATTGATATGCTTACAGTTGCAGATGAACTTTCCCGACAAAATTTATTGGAGGAGGTTGGTGGTAATTATTATTTGACGGAATTGTCGAATGCCATTCCAAGTGCTGCAAATGTTGAATACCATGCCCGAATCGTTCTAGAAAAAGCACTTTTTCGAAAACTCATTTCAATTTCCACAGAAATAAGCCAGATGGCTTATGAAAGCACGGAAAAAGCGACTGATTTGATCGATATGGCTGAGCAAAAAATCTTTTCACTCTCAGAACGTGGCTTGCGAAAAGGATTTCAGCATATTGAGCCTGTATTGAAAGAAACATTTGCAACAATCGAAAATTATCATCACCAGAAGGGGGCTGTAAATGGGGTTCCGAGTGGTTTTCATGCTCTGGATGATAAAACATCCGGTTTTCAAAATTCCGATTTGGTTATTTTAGCTGCGCGTCCTTCAATGGGAAAAACAGCCCTATGTTTAAATATGGCGCGCAATGCAGCAGTCGATCACGGTATCGGTGTTGGAATTTTCAGTCTGGAAATGGCTTCTTATCAACTCGCTTTGCGTTTATTGACAGCTGAAGCGAAGGTTGATGCGCATTTGGTTCGGACAGGCAAATTACCAAAGGATGACTGGAAACGGCTTAGCATCGCAGCCGGTCGATTATCTAATGCAAAAATATTTATAGATGATACGCCCGGGATAAGTATACTTGAAATTCGTGCAAAGGCACGTCGTCTCATGGCTGAACATCGAATAGGAATGATTATCGTCGATTATTTGCAGTTAGTGCATGGGCCAAATTCAGAGAGCAGACAACAGGAAATATCACGGATATCACAATCATTAAAAGCCTTAGCTAAAGAATTGAATATCCCGGTAATTGCTCTTTCACAGTTATCCCGAGCTGTTGAATCACGTACAGATAAACGCCCAATGCTCTCCGATTTGCGTGAATCCGGTGCAATTGAACAGGATGCTGACGTTGTTATGTTTGTCTACCGTGAAGACTTCTACGACCAATCACAAGATGATGCCATTGCGGAAATTATTATTGGAAAACAACGAAATGGTCCAATAGGAACCGTTGATTTAAAGTTTTTGAAGCAATTTGTACTATTCACCAATTTGACTCGGCAGGAAGGTGACATGTACTTTGGCAATAATGCACAACCATTTTAATCCGTGAAACTTCTATGCAACATGAGCAAGATCAACAAATTCTCGGATTTCTTGTACGTCGACTAAGGCGTTATCTTCGGACGGTAGACGAACAGCTCCTTGAGAAAGCATTTTATTATTCGAAAGATGCGCATCGCGATCAACTGCGAAAATCTGGAGAGCCGTATTTTTCACACCCAGTTGAAGTGGCGAAAATTTTAACTGAACTGAAAATGGATTATGTCACAGTCGCTGGTGGTTTGTTGCATGATGTCGTTGAAGATACTGGAATTACGATTGAGCAGGTGTCAGACGAATTTGGACCTGAGGTTGCCTTGCTCGTTGACGGTGTAACCAAAATCAGTGAACTAAAATTTGATAGTGTGGAGGAACGCCAGGCAGAAAATTTCCGCAAAATGATTCTTTCGATGGTGAAAGACATTCGCGTCATTCTGATTAAATTTGCTGATCGTTTGCACAATATGCGGACATTGAATTATCTTCCGCCAAGGAAACAAGCACGCATCGCACTGGAAACACGTGATGTTTATGCACCTTTAGCCCATCGTCTTGGAATTGCGAAGGTGAAGTGGGAGCTTGAGGATCTTTCATTTAAAATACTTAAGCCTGACGACTACATGGAACTATCAAAAGCGGTTGCCGATTCTCGTGAAAAGCGTGAAGCCTATATTCGATCTGTAACCGTGCCAATTCGCCGTGAGTTAAAAAGAGCAAATATTCGGGCAAAAATAACAGGTCGCCCGAAGCATTTATACAGTATTCAACAGAAAATTGAAGTACGACAGAAGACATTTGAAGAAATTTATGATCTTTTGGCAATTCGAATCATTGTGAGAAAAATGGAGGATTGCTATTTCGCACTTGGCCTTGTGCACAGTCTTTTTACTCCTATCCAGGAACGATTTAAAGATTATATTGCAACCCCAAAATCGAATATGTACCAATCTTTGCATACAACAGTGATTAGTAACGAAGGGAAAAAAGTAGAAGTTCAAATTCGAACTGAAGATATGCACAGGACTGCGGAAGAAGGAATTGCGGCTCATTGGCGTTATAAGGAAGGGAAAACACGAGCTGATGATTTGGATAAACACCTGGCCTGGTTACGGGAGGTGCTGGAGTGGCAGCATGAGACGGAAGATCCCGTTGAGTTTATGGAAAATCTACGGATTGATCTCTTCCATGATGAAGTATTTGTTTTTACACCACGCGGTGACCTCCTCAGACTGCCCCAAAGCAGCACACCAGTTGACTTTGCTTTCACCGTACATACTGATATAGGTTTACATTGTATCGGTGCAAAGGTTAATGGAAAAATAGTCCCACTCAATTACCAGCTCAAGAGTGGCGATTCAGTTGAAATACTTACTTCATCCAATCAGAACCCTAATCCAGCCTGGATGAAGTTTACGAAGACCTCAAAAGCCAAGAGTAAGATAAAAAGGTGGCTTCGGGATAAACTTTTTGCAGAAAGTTCTAAGCTCGGCGAAGAAATTGTTCATAAAAAACTGAAAAAATATAACTTAAAGTACGATGATAAGAGTATACAGGAACTTTCTTTAAGTTATGGCTATGAAGAGATCTCTCAATTCTATGCAGCAGTTGGCAATGGTGAGATTTCACAGCAGAGTTTGCAGAAGAAAATGGTTCCTGATGAAAAGATTAAATTATCAGATACTTCTCTTTTGCAAAAATTTGTTTCCCGTGCCCGACGATCAGCAAAGGGAGTTCGCGTTCAAGGGTTGGACAATCTGATGTTTACATTTGCACAATGTTGTCAGCCAATACCTGGTGATAAAATCATTGGTTTTATTTCACGAGGAAAAGGTGTAACCATCCATCGAACAGATTGTAAAAATTTGTCCTATCTGTTGGAATCACCGGAACGACGAATTGATGTAGAGTGGGATGTTGAAAAGGATAGGCAATTTATTGCACGAATACGAATGTTGGCAGAAGACAGGAAAGATTATCTGCGAGACGTTAGTGAGACAATCAGTTTGTCGAATACAAATATTATCAGTATTACCATGAAAGCTGAAGATCATGTTGTTCATGGCAATTTAATTGTTGAAGTGAGAAATCTTCCACACTTGACACAGTTAATTAGTAAACTCAATAAGTTAAAGGGTGTAATTAGCGTTGAACGATTAAATGGGACAGGAGAGATTGTAAATTAAATTAACTTGTATCATTTTCTTGTTTTAAAATTCATAAGTAATTGTTTATTTAGATTATGTGTTGTAGTATGTGAAAATTCATTGTTGAAAATTTGAAAAAATGAAAATTTAAATTATAACAGTTATCAAAAGGAACAATGTATAACAGAAGGAGCTTTTCATGAAAGTCACAATTACGAAGAAAGATGTTGCGAAACGTACTGCTAAGATAGTTGAAGAAAAGATCTACCTGACAGAGAAAATTGTGGATGGTGTTTTCACAGCATTGCGTGAATTTATGGAAGAAGCCGATCCCGAAATTCGTATTGAAATTCGGGATTTTGGAGTGTTTGAGGTGAAAACTACTAAACCAAAACCAAAAGCACGCAATCCCAAAACAGGCGAAATTATTTATGTTCCAGCACGTCGGAAAACCCATTTTAAAGCTGGCAAACTTCTAAAAGAAGTTTTGAAAAAACCCTTGGCAAAATAATCAATTCCTTTATGTTAGAAAAATTGCCCGCACCAGGCCGCCTTTTGGCCTTGGATTATGGAAGAGTACGCGTCGGAATAGCACTTTCTGATGCATTACAAATTACAGCACAACCTTACATAACTCTTGAAAAATATAAAAACTTCGAACACTTGGCTCAGTTGATTAAAAAATTGTGTACTGAGAAAGATGTTGTTGGTATCATAATAGGTGTGCCGGTAAATATGGATGGAACAGAAGGGGAAATGGCGCTCGAAGTAAAGGAATTCGTGGCAATACTTAGTAATGAAGTAAAGTTGCCTTATTTATTGATAGACGAGCGATTGACTTCTAAACAAGCTCAGCGTGTTTTACAGCAGGCAGGGAAAAAAGCGACGCGTATGGAAAAAGGAAAGTTGGATCAGATTGCTGCGTCATTTATATTAACGGGGTACTTGGATCGTAAAGTGTTTTGAATACAAAAAAAGTTAAAATTGGGATCATTGGGGCTGGAAAAATAGCCCAAATAGCACACATCCCTCAGTGGAAGAAAATACCGGAAGCTGAAATCATATCTGTATGCGATGTGCAGGCTTCAACAGCAGAATCTGTTTCAAAAAAGTATAATGTCAGCTCGTGGAGCAAGAATCCCGACGATATATTCAAGAATGAGGAAATAGATGCGGTCGACATTTGTACGGATACTCAATCCCACAAGGATTTAGCAATCGCAGCACTTTCTGCAGGGAAACATGTACTCGTTGAAAAACCCTTCGCCCTGACTTATGCCGACGCGATGGAAATGGTTGCTGCGAGTGAAAAATACGATCGTTTACTTATGGCTGCAATGAACGTCCGGTTCCGTAAAGAATTGATTACGTTAAAATCCTTTATTAAAGGAAAAGAGCTGGGTGACGTTTTTTCCTGTAAAGTTACCTGGTTCAAACAACTTGATTTCTCTCATCAGGGACGGCATTGGTTGTTCAAGAAAGAGAAATCAGGTGGCGGTGTGTTAATGGATCTTGGTATTCAGATGCTTGACGCATCTTGGTGGTTATTGGGGAATCCTGCTCCAGTCGCAGTAAAAGCGAAAACGTTTAATTATTCTTCCAAATTCGATGTCGAAGATACTGCTTTTTGCATGATTGAGTTTGAAAACGGCGCAATTTTAAATATGGATGTAAGTTGGTCCATTCTTGCTGAAAAAGAAACATTATCAGCAACTTTTTTTGGAACTGAGGCTACAGCAACGATCAATCCACTTTGTGTTTATAAAAAGCTGCATGGGAATCTCATTAACATTGTTCCCACAAAAGACGAGAACAGTACTTTGCGCTATATTCGTTCGTACCATAACGAACTCAAGCATTTTGTTACGTGCATTCAACAAAATACGCGCATGATATCCAATGGAAGGGAAGCTGCGAGCAGGTTGCAGCTCATCGAAGCGATTTATCAGTCTGCAAACGAGGGAAGAGAGGTTCTGCTCTAATGCAGATGAATTTGTTACTCTCACTTGCAACAGCCACCCTGATAGGTTTATCCTTCGCACCATTACCTCTTGGTTTTCTTGCCTATTTTTCGATCATTCCTTTTTTAGCATTGGTAAAAGATTTTTCCCTGAAAGAAAGCTTCAAATGGGGCTATATCACAGGTCTGTTCATTAGCCTATTTACAATTTATTGGATCGTTTTTCCAACGTCTCTTGGGGTTGTGGCCGTTATACTCGTTCATGCTTTGTACTATGGATTATTTGCAGTCTTATTCACTCGCATGGCCGCAAATTCTTTGACTCTCGGGTTGGCTTCTGTGCCATTTTTGTGGACTGCCATCGAATATGGGAAATCTGTGGGTGAACTAGGGTTTCCCTGGGTATCCCTTGGTTATTCTCAATCCTATTACTTGCCGTTTATACAATATGTCGAATATACAAGTATTTATGGAGTTTCATTCTGGATTTGTGTTTTAAATGTTGTAATATTTTGGATCTATTTGAATAGAGAAGATTTGCGTATTGCATCGATCAGCGGAATTGTGTTAGTTATTTTGTTTTTGTTGCCGTTGTCTTTTGCGCCTCAAAAAGTGAAGGCAAATAGTCAGAAGGTTAAAGTTGCTTTAGTGCAAGGTAATATCGATCCATATCAAAAATGGGAAAAAGAGAACCGCGATCGAAGTTTTTTTCTGTTTGATAGCTTATCTCAATCGATAGGAAAAGGACAGGTCGATTTAATTATTTGGCCAGAAACCGCGACTCCAGTTTATCTGCTTCGTAGTCGACAGAAATTATCCTGGATAACAGGTTTGTACGAACAACTCAATACGCCGATTTTTACAGGTACCCCTGATTATGAGTGGATAGATAAAAAAAAATATAAAACTTTTAACTCCCTGACTTTAATTGATGGCTCAACTGGCCCCTTTGAGTTGTATTCGAAAATCAAATTAGTGCCATTTGGTGAGCGAATTCCTTACCAGGATATACTTTTTTTTATCAAATGGATTTTATCAAAATTCAATCTTGGTGAAGGAAATTTTTCTCCTGGAGAATCTATAAAACTTTTCCAACTCAGGATGCGTCAAAACCCTGAATCCAAAATTTCGTTTGGTGGGGTAATTTGCTTTGAGTCTACTTTCCCTGAATTTGTTGGAGAAGTTGTGAAAAAGGGTGCGGCTTTTATTGTTATTGTTACGAATGATGGGTGGTATAAACGAACCGGAGCGCCATATCAGCATGCGCAAATGGCTGTTTTCAGAGCAATAGAAAATCGGACACCAATAGCGCGGTGTGCAAATACCGGTATTAGCATGACGATTGATCCGTATGGAAAGATTCGAAAAGAAACGGGAATCTTTGAAGAAGCTGTTATTACTGACACTCTTCAAACACGAACACAACTTACCTATTTCACAAAAAATGGCCATGTTTTTTCACATATTATCTCAGCCATCGCAATAGTGTTGCTTATATTTACTTCAATTTTTGAGAACTATTTTCTGAATGATAAAAAAGCTTCGATTTCGAAAAAATCGTGAAAATCATACTATAAAATTATGCTTTTCCCTACTTGTTTTTGTGTTTATTTCTTCCCCGGTGTATAGCCAAAAAAACATTTTCCTTCCCTCAAATTCTACTAGAGTGCGAGCATTAGGTCTTGCTGGCGCAGTTACTGCTGTACAAGATAATATTGGATCGACAGCTTTTAATCCTGGTAATTATGTGTTTTACAGTGCTCGTGATGGATTCCGGTTTTCAATAAATTTATCACCCTTCATGCCCGTGCTTATAGCGAGGTATCCGAATGACTTTTTCGGAAATATCGCTTTTGACACCAAAGATAAGTTGTATGCTGGATTGCTATCTCTCATTAAATCGATAAATTTGAATTATCGCAGTCTAAATATTGGAATTATTCTTGGTGAACCAAACTATTTAAGTCCGGAAAGTACAGTAAATAATAAATTTATTTATAACCAGGCCTTATATTCAAATCATACAAACACTTTCATGTTGAATTTTCAATTGGCAGAGCAAGTGGCAATTGGTGCAGGACTGCATCTTATGTACTATGATGAAGGAAAAAATCGATTTCATGCTTTCGCAACATCTTATGGCATTATGATGCAACCAAAACCCTTGTTTCGAGTTGGAGTAAGCATATTTAATTTACCCCCCGAATTGCAAAATTCAAAAGAACTTTACGATGAAGTTAAAAATGAAGCTATTAACATTGGAACTGCAATTTTTTTGCCCTATAAAAATATGTTAAGTTTCGACATTCGGAACCTTGCATTAGGAAGCAGCGTTGCAAAGGAAAAATATCTCATTGGTTTTGAAAATACACTTGGTGGACAAATAGCATTACGCTGTGGTATGAAATTGGTCGATTTTTCGTCACAGCCGGCATATACTTTCGGTATTGGTTTGTTTGACTCAAATTTCTATCATAATTTTCGATATCGATTGAAAACTAATAATTATTTAATTAACTATGCGATTTTGATTGACACATTTGATTATCAAAAATACTTTATTCATACATTTTCTTTCACAATTCATTTGTGAGCTATTAAAAGATGTACAATTAACTTATTTGAGTGGACGGACTATTCATTTTCCCTTTTTGCTGTTTAGGATAGTACATTGAGATACCGAAAGAAATTTGGTTTTTATTTTTTTTTCTTTATATTAAACGTTTGCTTGCTTTACGCACAAAATCAACAAGTGAAAAGTAATGTGCAGTATATTCGGGAGCAATTATTGAGCAAGATCGCTTTTCTGCTTGCACTTCCCGAGCTGCAAGCAACCTCGGATTTAAATATTGTTCTTCCTGACGTGAATTCATCTATAGGAGATAAGCGACTCCAATTTTGGAACAATCTTTTGGCAGAAGTTGCACTTGCTGAACATAAAAAAGTATTTGCAATAGGTGATGTAAAAAATGTGGTGGTTCCGGAAGAGTCGTTCGTTGTAAATTCAACGATTGAGTACTGGAATCTGGGATTATCTAAACTAAAAGATGGCAAGTATCTTCAGAATTTTCGTGCGGGAATTCAAGTACAATTCATAAATTTAAAACATGAAGTCCTTGTGAATCGTCTATTAACTATTGAAGATAGCAGGGTAATCGCTAATAAAAGAACAGTTGAATTAATTCAGTCTTCACAAAATGGATTTCGTCATACGATGCCAAAAGAAAAGTTCCATTATTCTGATTTTGCACAAACGTTCCTTGTAGCCGGTGCAGTTGTAGGTTCAGTACTACTTTTGTACCATATGCGCAGCAAGTGAGACACAACAACTAAAGTAAAGAGGTAAGTAAATTTTATGAAATACAGATTTATAAAAATCACAGTTCTTCTCGTTGTTATGCTCGCAATAAATGCATGTGGTGGCAGTAAAGATTTAAAAAAAATGACGGTACGGCAGCGATTGGATTATGCAAGAAAATTGTATGATGACGGAAAATATTTTGAAGCAAAAAATCAATTTCAGATCCTTATTCTCAATAATCCTGGAAGTCGCATAATCGATGAAGCACAATTTTACTATGCGGATTCTTTTTTTGAACTAAAAGAATATTTGACTGCAGCTGCAGAATATGAAAGATTGATCAACCGATATCCAAATAGTGAATATTTGGATGATGCCTCCTACAAACTTGGTTTTGCCTATTTTAAAATGTCTCCAAAACCACAGCTTGATCAGAAATATACCTACCAGGCCATTGATCAATTTCAACAATTTATGGATGAATTCCCGGATAGTGATCTGGTAAAAGATGTTACCAAAAAATTACAGGAATGCCGGACAAAACTCGCACAAAAAGAGTTTGAAACAGGTGTTTTATACAGGAAAACGAATCATTTTACTGCAGCGATCATTTCATTTGACGATGTTCTTAAGCGATTTTATGATACAAAATATGCAGAACCATCGCTGTATTGGAAAGCCTATAGTCATTATGAAATCGGTGAGCCAACAAAAGCTCGTGATGCAGTAAATATTCTTTTGAAAAAATACCCAGATTCGGATTTAAAGGATCGTGCAACAGATTTAGCCGCTAAGATTGATAATGATCTCGAAAGAATCAGTAATTAAATTTTAATTCAATAAATGCGATTCAAAATTGGATTGTTCGGGGGGACATTTGATCCCATTCATAATGGGCATCTTGCTATAGCGCAAAGCGCCTTGGATGAGATATCGCTCGATCAAATTATTTTCTTACCAGCTGGAGTTCCTCCACATAAATTAAAAGCACCTCTAACTTCTAAACATGTACGAAAACGTATGCTTGAAGAAGCCATACGACCGTATATTGCTTTCTCCATTTCAGATTATGATTTGAATAAAACATCTTATTGCTACACTATAGAAATGCTGCAGCATTTTCACCAATCTGAGATTGCTAAGAATAGTGATTTTTTTTTGTTAATTGGACAAGATAGTCTTGCACATTTTCACGAGTGGTACAAAGCCGAGCAAATTGCAGAATATGCGAAGATCGTGGTATATCCGCGTAAAGGGATAAAAACAAAACATTCGATTTCCATAAAACCGGATAAATTAATTTTCCTGAATGCAAAAATTAATGATATTTCCTCAACAAAAATCAGGAAATTGGCTGAAGCAGGCGAGAATATCAAAAATCTTGTTCCTGTACCAGTAGCAGAAATGGTCTCCGAATTGGGTTTATATAAACATAATTAGTTTCTGCAATCAATATCTTTGTTCATACTATGTTGAATGCGGACTGATATAATAATATTAATTACATGAAATCTATTGTAAAAAAGCAGTAAATAACCTATTAAATTTTTTGCTTTTATCCAGTTTTCTTCCACAGGTGAAAAAAAACTTGATTTTCAAAATAGTATCTACTATTTTCTTCAGCAATTTTTTTACGATTAGGCGGAATTTTTGGGTTTTTATGGCTGTTTATAACCACTTATTGAATAATAGCAATTTTTTTAAAAAATGGTAAATCTGCTAAAAATTCCATTTCATAAATTTTGTAGAGAGTTTTAATTCTTAGGTTTATTCAACCTTGTTTTTCTACGGGAGATATTATGAGTTTGAAGTTTAATTTTGAAACAATGAATACAGATACAAAATTTATTGGGAATCCAAATCAATTAATCACCGTGGCAGGAAAAAATATCATCAATGAGAATGATGAATTACTTGAAGAATTGTTTGATGGATTTTTTCTCGCTGATGCAGATGAGTTTGATGATGACGACGACGATTCTTGGCAAGAATCTGAACCCGATTTTGATGAAGATTTAGATGAAGATTTAGATGAAGATGTGGATGAAGATTTAGATGATGATATTGACGAAGATTTGGATGACGAACTCGATGAAGAGTGGGAAGACGAATGGGACGACGATGATGACGATGATGATGATGACGAATGGGATGATGATGACGATTGGGAAGAAGGAGATGATACAAACCCTTTTGAAGATAGTGATGACTGGTACCGGGATGATTGGGATTAAATAATAAAACGAATCCGATTTCATCATGGAATAGGAAATTTTATTTATATGCTTAAGGTTAAGGAAGATAATAAATATTTCGTTTTAGTTGATAAAAAAGAAAAAGTTCTTTCACTTGCTCAGAAAGATTCCAGTTTTAGCATAGAAATTGATCAAAATAGAACTGATATTCAAATATTAAAAAAATACAATGATCGATTTTTACTCAACTTGAACGGGGTAATAACAGAAGTATTTATAAAAAAAAATACTGACTCACTTAAAGTCACTTTCAATAATAAAGTCGTTACATCTTTTGTGGACGACTTTTTTGTTTATCGTCAACGTAAAAGAGTTGATTCATCCTCGGGAGATGCCTTTGCAAATAAATTATTCTCTCCTATGCCAGGATTAATTGTGGATATTTTGCCTTCTGTTGGAGATTATGTCAAAAAAGGGGAACACCTACTTATTCTCGAGGCAATGAAAATGGAAAATATTATCAAAGCCCCGAGAGATGCAAAAATCAAAAAAATATATACACAAAAAAATCAATCAGTTGTTAAAGATCAACTTTTGGTTGAGTTCGAATCTTTCCAAGAATAAACTGCCTAATATGCCCATTATACCGTAATTTTGTATTTGCTAAAATCATCCAATTTAACTAGTTATTCCCACCTCGCCACTTCTATCCTTTTATTATGCCTTTCCGTAAATTTTGTAAAAGCATGTAAGTAATAATGATTTCTCTCTTAGCCTTTTTATATAACCAAATAATTGATTCTATAAGCTGCTGTTAGTGAAGGCAATTTATTGTTTCTATCGGGTGATATGAAAAGATTTGTTATCACTTTACGGAGGTGCGATGAAAATCGGCATTTTAGGGGCTGGGGTTGCTGGCCTTAGTGTAGGACATTTTTTAAAAAACTCAGGAATTAATTCTTTTACAATTTTTGAGGCAAGTGATTTAGTTGGCGGACTTGCCAGAAGTTTTAAATGGCATGGATTCGATTGCGACCTCGCGCCACATCGTTTATACACAGATGATGATATCGTTAAAGACGAAATACTTGCATTAACTCCAATGCATAAAATGCGCCGCGAAAGCCAGATTTTTATCCGTGGAAAATGGATACAGGATCCTGTAAATGCAATCGAAGTTATTTTTAAATTTTTTCCACAGGATAGTTCTCGAATTGTTTGGCATTATTTGTTCCGTTCACAAAATCCAGAGACGAATTTTGAAAATTTGGTTTTAAACCAATTTGGTAAAGGATTGAATGAATTCTTTTTTAAACCCTATTCTGAAAAATTATTTGGGATACCTGCCGACCAAATTTCTGCAGTCTGGGGACGAAGAAAAATTCGTGTAGGGGGAGTAAAAGACATTATTCGTAGAAAGTCCCGTTTGTATTTTAAAGAATTTTACTACCCTGTTTCTCAAGGCTACGGTGCAATTACAGATGCTCTTTATAGTAGGGTACAAAAAAATGTAAAATTAAATACTCGCCTTATTGGTATCGATAAAATACCTGAAACACAAGGTTATCTATGCACATTGCAAAGAGGCGATAAGACTTTTGCAGAACATTTTGATGCAATTGTTTCATCACTACCGATTAACTATCTTTTTCATCTTCTTGGGCAACCACTAAAATTACGGTTTCGTTCTTCAATTCAGACCTATTTGTTGATAAATAAATCCTATGTCACAAGAAACCACTGGTTTTATATGGCTGATGATTCTTTTAAAATTAACAGGGTCGCCGAATTTAAAAATTTTTGTGATCTTTCTGCCCCTGAGGACAAGACGGTTATTTGTACCGAGATGACAAATATTGAGGGATATTCCGAAGATCAGGTAATCAGAGAGCTGCAACAAATAGGATTGATTCATCCAAAAGATGTCATTGATTCCAAAATAATTCAAATACCACATGCTTATCCCATTTATGATCTGGATTATGAGAATCAAATGGAAATAGTAAAATCCTTTTGCGCAAAGCATCCAAATTTATACTTGATTGGACGGAATGCCCAGTTTCTTCACCAGGATGTTGATGAAATATTTGCATCGGGAATGAAAGTAGCAGAAGATTTACTTCGCCAGAATGGATCAATTGAAGTTAATTTTTCAAAAGCAAAAGCAAATGTGGTATAAAAATTCGAACATAAAATTATTTACGAATTAAACCTGTAAGCCAATCGAAGTACGAAAAATCCCAGTCATTCTTTTATGAATCAAGCATTTTTCCATACTTCTGTATGAGTGGCTCATAAATTGAAAACATCTTTCCATAAATTAGAAACTGAGGATAAATAATGGATTGCATTGGGGAAGCAGCGGTTAAAGGGGCTATCCCTAAAAATCAAAGTAAGGAATTTTCTACTATTTCTTATCCCAATGAAATACTGAATCGCAGAAGTGAACAATTGAGTTATCGTATTTTTAAACGATTAATTGATGTTACTATTTCTGTGATTTTTATCATTGTTCAAGCTCCGATCATTGTTTTATTGGCTTTTCTCATAAAGTTGGATTCGCCAGGCCCCATATTAATACGACAAAAGCGCATAGGGAAAAACCGTCGTCGCAAAGTTTACAATACACATAGTTTCGATCGACGAAAACGAAATATGCGAGGCCAACCCTTCATTATGTATAAATTTCGAAGTATGCATATGAATTCCAATTTATACGATGTTAAGCCCACATCAATTACGGATACGCGAATTACCCGACTTGGTCGTTTTTTACGACGTTCCTGTCTCGATGAAATACCGCAAGTGATTAATGTTTTAAAAGGAGATATGAGCCTCGTTGGTCCCCGACCTGAATTAGAGTTTATCGTGCAGGAGTACGACGACCACCAATTACAGCGACTTCAGGTTAAACCTGGAATTACAGGATTGTGGCAGCTCAAGGGATCACGTAAAAAACATATCCATGAAGATATCCATCTTGACCTTGAATATATCCGTAGACAGTCTTTAAAAACGGATTTTTATATTTTGCTGCAAACCTTAAAGTTTGCATTCTTCTTGAGAAATTTCTGATTCTAAAAATAAGTCCTGACTATGCGTCTTTGAGTTCGCAAAAAATAAAAATCGTCTGTATTTACATAATAGACACAAACTACTATTTGAAAATGAAAAAACAGGGATGTGGTTTTCTATGAAAACAAATAGGTTGGCTTGGTCACTTTTACTAATTAATATTTTGAGTGCCCATGCCTGTACAAAAAATCTGCAAAAAGCTGAACATCAGATAGGGACCTCTGCAAATTTTGTCAACCACCGCCAAAGCGAATACCAACTTGGATTTGGTGATGTGCTCGATATACGATTTTTTAATAACCGAAATTACAACATAACGGTTCCTGTACGACCCGACGGAAACATCACGATTGAAAAAATAGGCGATGTTTTTGTTGATGGGAAAACACCCGCTTTTGTGGATTCTGTTATAACTGCAGAATTTGCAAAATTTCTTAAGGAGCCTGAAGTAACCGTAATTGTTACCGAGTTTGGCAATAATCATTTCTATATTCTTGGGGAAGTGGAAGCACCAGGACGTTATCCAATTGCAAAATCTATGACTACTTTTCAGGCTGTTGCCGCAGCTGGTGGTGTTAAAAAAGATGCAAAAATGTCCAACGCCATGCTGATCCGCAAAGCGGAAACAGCCTCCCCTGATGTCATTCAATTAAATATGAAAAATCCTCAGGACGAAGGAAAATCATCTCCAATTTATCTCGATTTAAAACCAAATGATATTATTTACATCCCCAATACGCGCATCTCTGATTTTGCTGGTTTTATGGGGAATGTTTACAGTACTGTTTTACCACCAATCGATTCGTATCTACGTGCAATTTTTTGGAGCAGGCTCTAGCTTTTCGTTTTACAGAGTGTCTGGTAGAATGCAATCATAAAGATTTATCATTATAACGGTTAGCATATGAATAAATTACCCGATCAAAACAATCCCGGACGTGAATCTTATAATTTACAGATGTCATACGAACACCATCCGAAGAAACAGATATTGTATTTCAGAAGGTCACTTCAGGTCTTTTTCAAATATAAAAAAATTATCCTGAGTTTGTTTGTGGGTATATTTTCCCTTGTTTCTATTGGAACCTTTTTAATTCCAAAAGTCTACCGCGCGAACGCGACAATCGTCATTGAACGGCATATCGATACTGAAAAATCTGTCCTTCTCGGCATCGATAGTGATAATCTACGTGATTTAAAGGACTGGCTTATTGCTGAAATAGAGATATTGAAAAGCACGCCTGTGATCAATCGAGTTGTTCAATCGCTGAATCTTACGGAGGGGCAAAAAACTGGCGAAGAAAGTTCAGAAGAATTTCGGCTCAAAGCCATTGAGCAGCTGAAACAAGCATTTGTCATCGACAATCCTCGCAAAAGTAATGTGCTTAATTTGCAGATCGATAATCATGATCCTGTTCTTGCTGCGTCTATCCTTAATGAAATTGTTAAAAATTACCAGCAATACCGAAACGAAGTGTATTCAGAATCAGCATCCTACCAATACTTCCTCCATCAATTGGAAAATGCAGAACGAAATCTTGTTCAAAAAGAAAAAGAACTGGCTGAATTTAAAAAAGAATTCGGCGTCGTTTCTCCTGACGCGCAAGTGGAAATTATTTTGCGCAAATTAAGTGGATACGAAACTTCACTCACCGGTACAAGAACAGAACGCATTGGTAAACAGGCGAAACTGGATATTATACGAAAAAGTATCCAGGCTGACAGCCTGGTGAATATCCCGGTTTTGGAAAATACAGAAACACCAAATCGATACACGTATTGGGCTCGTATGCGATTGGAAATGCTCAATTTGGAAATGCAACGAGATAGCCTTTTAATCAATTACACTGCCGAATACAAAGGTGTGAAAAATCTGACCGCACAAATCAATGCGACTCGGGAAAAAATGTATAATGAGGTTCAGCAAATTTTAAATGAAGAAACTGGACGTGTAGCTGCGCTTCGGGAGGAAGAAGCGGAACTGGAAAAAGAAATAAATTCAATTAAAAGTGAATTGAGATATTTTTCAGATAAAGAAGTGAAATTTACTGAGCTGACAAGAGAAATTGCGAATAAAAGAGAAATTTACTCATTATTGCTTAAACAAAGAGATGATGCCGGTCTTTCGCTTGCAAGTGGACTCCATGGAATTGCCGTACGTGTTATCAGTGAGGCAACTGCTCCAGTTGAACCCGTAAAACCCATCAAAAAGCTTAATATACTTCTGGGTTTCTTCCTGGCGCTGTTTATTTCCGTGAGTGTTGCGCTCATACTTGAATTTTTCGATAATACACTCGACACACCTGAAAAAGTGGAACGGTACGTTGGTTTACCCGTGTTTACGACAATTGCAGATTGCACCGTTAAGCTGAAATAGTTGATAATTTATTTTAAACAAAAAAGGTAATCATGGCTACTGAATCCAAAACTCTCACTAGATCAATTGAAAAAAAGAAATTAGACCGGGAGTTTCCTCATAAAGCTTTTGAATTGGCTCCTCAGGATAATTCAATGTCACCGCAGAGTTTAAACGAAATTTTAAATGATCTTCCTAATCAATTTTTCGCTGATATACTGCAATTGAAAAAGAAGTTATCCTATATACCAGGGCAGAATAACGCCCAGGTTTTTGCTTTGTGCAGTAGTAATTCTGGGGAGGGCACTAGTACAATTGCCCACACTCTTGCGTTGATGCTTGCTCTGAATAATTCAGAATTTGAAGCGCCAGGCGATGGCCTGGCAGTGGAATATAAAAACGGATCAAATACCAGTTATTCTGGCAACTATTCAAAACGAAGTAAAGTCGCCGTTATCGATGCTAATTTGAATGCACCCATACTCCACGACTTCATGCATGTTTCCCGGAAATGTGGACTTGTAGAGTATCTGGAGGATCACCAGGCTTATTCACAAACTTTAAAATGGGTCGTTGAAGATCGACTGGCTTTCATAACTGCTGGTCGACAAACTGAGTATGGGATCGATCTGTTTTACAGTAATCGATTTAAGGAATTACTCACCAAATTGCGCAGTGAATTTCAATTTGTCATTCTGGACTGCTCCCCAATCAATCTCTCCCCGGATATTGTTGCGCTGATTGATGCAGTGGATGGGGTCGTTCTCACAGTGCAGGCGGATAAAACCAACGTCAGTGATGTATTGAAATCCCGTTTTATTTTGCAAAAACATGGGGCTTCAAATGTTGGTGTCGTTTTAAATCGTTACCAGCAAAAAATTCCTGATCGCTTGAATCGTACTTTTTATTGAGATTTGAATTAAATAATCCTGTTAATGGTCCTCTGAACTGGCCACTTCTTCATCGCACAAATACATCTTTATGAAAAAGCCGGTAATTTTTCTATCAGGGATGAGTCTCCTGGCACTACTTCTGCGTTTGTTCCATCTCGATTTCCAAAGCTTTTGGCATGACGAGATTTTATCCGTTATGTTGGCGGAAGGAACCTGGAAGGAGATTTACAAAAATTCATACATAATGACGAATGTCCCACCATTTTACTATTATGTGATAAGCCCTTTCACAAAAAGTTCTGCCTCAGAATTTTTTCTGCGTTTACCCTCTGTTTTGTTTGCTGTGTTCAGTGTTGTTCTTTTTTATGATATTTTAAAAAAGCTTACTGATGATCGATCAGCAAAAATCGGAGTTTTAATATTGTCGGTTTCTGCATTTCATATCTGGTATTCGCAAGAAGCCCGACCTTATAGTATGCTTATTTTTATTGCATTATTATCTCTCTGGTTATTACTGAAAGTGCTCGTCGATAATAAAGGATTCGTCTGGCTGATTGGGTTTGTTTTATCAACTGCGGCATTATTCTATTGCCATACCTTGGGTATCGCATTTATAGGATTTTTATTTACCGCTGCAATACTGTACAGCCCACGAAAAGAATGGTTGAAATGGGTTGGTATCTTTACGCTCATCGGTGTTCTCGTTTCACCAGCCTTGTGGGAACTCTATGTTCTGCCAAAGTTGCGTTCTGCTGATTCCTTTCGCGAATTCGACGTACTTGCAATTCCTTATACATTTTGGGTTTTTATTTCCGGATACACACTTGGACCATCCGTGCCTGAGCTGCATAGCGCAAACCATATAAAATACATTAAAGAAGCTCTTATCTATATCGTTCCAATTGGCCTTTTTTTCTCTGCATTATTCGGTTATGGCCTTTGGGTTATGAAAAAGAAGAACAGACCGAGTTTCTGGCTGGTCCTTGCATGGATCTTCATCCCGGGTTTTTTTGCCATTTTGGGTTCATTGTTCTCGAATCAACCCTTCAATGCCCGCTATGTACTTCTCGTATTTCCTGCCATTCTTGTGGTGCTTTCTGCTGCGATGACTGAACTCCCGGGAGTGCAATGGCGGCGGATTGCCGTGAGCATTTTCCTGTTAGTCAATATTATTTCCTTAGCAAATAACTATTTTAATTCTCGCTATTTTCGTGAAGACAATCGTTCGGCAAGCCACTATTTTTCAGAAAATGCAGATAAAAATGATTTGGCAATTTGTAGTGCTTTTTATGCTAAGAAGGGATTGCTCTATTACACTCGATACCCGGAAGAAAAGGTTATTGGCTATCGTCCGAGTAAATTCGAAACGCGTCCGGAAATTATTGTTAATGATTTACAGGAAATAATTGGTGAACGGGATAGATTTTGGTTCTATCTCAGTCGAAATTATAACAAGCGACAAGTAGCTGTTATTCGACAATTTTTTGATAAAAGTTTTAATCGTGTGATTGATAAAAAATTTGTTGGAGTCGAACTTACCTACTATAAGAGAAAAGCAAATGATGACACCAACAACGCAATCCAATGAAAATACAGAGCAAATTGAACCACGATTTCCACCGGCAGGCGAGGAATCGAATCCACTTGTAACAATTTTACTTGCGTCCTATAATCGCCTTCCTGAGTTGAAAAAAGCGATAAAAAGTGCCTTGCGTCAGGATTATCCTGCCATTGAAATAGTCATAATCGATGATGGTTCCAATGCCGTTACCCAATATTTTTTACGCCGATTGCATGCATTATCAAAGCAAATCCATGTTTATTTTCAAAACAACCAGGGTCCTGCGGCAGCACGGGCAAATGGAATAATCCGGTCTTCCGGAGAGTATATCTGTATTTTGGATTCCGATGATATTTTGCGTAAAGAAGCTGTTTCAACGATCATCAAAGCCTTTTCGCGTGAAAAGCAACTTGATTTAGTTCACGTGAACAATCGGAAAATATATAAAAACAAAGTTGTTGGCAAGAGCCGGTATACAAATCAGTGCGATACGGGAAAACTTGCACGAGATGTCTATTTATCACCCGTTGTCCCTTTCAAACACTCGGGTATGGCTTTCCGCCGTGAAACGGTGCTCGCTCTGGGAAATTATGATCCTTCGTTACCACGAAAAATCGACATTGATATGTTTTTACGCTTTCTCACAAACGGTAAAAAAATTAAATTGCTGGAGACACCTCCCCTCGTGGATTTTGTGCAAAATGACGATTCCATCAGCCGATCCCGCTTAAAAGGTATTCAATGCTGGTTTGTGATCATCA
The DNA here is from genome assembly GCA_020633655.1 of Deferribacteres bacterium. Classification (GTDB taxonomy): domain Bacteria; phylum Zhuqueibacterota; class Zhuqueibacteria; order Zhuqueibacterales; family Geothermadaptataceae; genus Bioreactorimicrobium. Next base: position 340,089 of record JACKDF010000003.1, on the reverse strand, counting down.
ATAAATACGAAAAACGGTTGATGTTCCGAATTATGTATAAGACAATCCGCGTTGCCAGTGAACTCGGCAAAATGCTGGTTGAGACTATTCGCTATAATTGAATTCGACACAGGTTAAATAAAAACATGTTCTCCTTACCACAAACATTCGAAATATCAACTTTTACGGGCGAAATTTCAAAGCAACACCAAAAGGACTGGCTCTATTTAGCGCCTGTGGCTGCCGTTTTAGCTTTTGTTTTATTTCAACTGATTTTCTTTTCCAATTACCTGGATATTGATCTGGGCGACATCACTCCCACAGATAAGCTGGACATCCAACAGGGCGGCAATATTTTTCGACAGCTTGTTATGTCCCTGGCCATGGTTTTTTCGTTCATCGGTTTGATTGTTCAAATAAAGCAAAAACAATATCGTCGAGTCAATATGGCATTGATGATTCCCTTTGTTGTTTATTGTTTTGCTTCCATTGCCTGGTCACCTGTCCCTTTTATTACGCTGAAGCGTTGCATTCAGATTTTAGGTTTGCTGGCTATTGCACTTTATGCTGTTCAGGCACAAAATCACAACGAAAAAATTTTACAGATCATTCGTACCGTGCTGGCAGCAGTTGTCCTCACCAACTTATTCGTCATTATTTTATTTCCAGGAATTGGTATCACACCGGGAACCCATGAATGGCGCGGATATCTGCAGCACAAAAATTCTCTGGGAGCTGTGACAATATTAGCGGTTGCCGTATGGTTGCCCGCCATTTTTGAAAAACAATCTTTACGAAAAAAACTTGCTGTCGCCTTTCTTATCGCAATTACGCTTTTACTCACTTTTATGAGTGATTCCAAAACCGCCTTGCTTATCAATTTTGTACTCATAGCCATATGGTTGTTTATCATAGTACCGTTGCCGTTCGTTTTGAAAATGAGTCTTTCCGGCGCAATGCTCGTATTTCTGTTTTTATGGTTTTTAAATTTTCAGTTTGCCAGCATCAATGATTTCACTGAAAACATCTTTGCACGCTCGGCGGACTTAACGGGCCGGACCCAATTATGGGGTGTAGTTTTTGACGAGTTTCTGTCTCATCCCTACTTTGGTGTTGGTTATAATGGATTTTGGACATCTCAAATTATTGAATCCGATTGGGTGACCTTTCAGGCACACAACGGTTATCTCGATATTCTTAATGAATTAGGCGTTGTTGGAGCGACTTTTTTCTTCCTAACGTTAGTCGGATTACTCGTTAGAATTATTCGGTTAATGCTTCGCAATCCCTCCGGATTTTTGCCGTATTTTTTGCTTTTTGCCGGTATTGTACTGCATAATTTTATGGAATCGAATTTTTGCCGCGCGATGACGCGCAATTGGTTTCTCTATTTACTTATTTATGTAATCATATTTGCAATTCCTTTCTCAAAATCAAGCCCTCGTATGCAGGAACGCCATCCATGAGCTGGTTTATCTGGCTGTTTAAAAATAAACTTTTCAAAGAAACCTTCATTTCCGTACTCGATCAAGGCCTTTTAAGCGCGACAAATTTTACAATCAATTTGCTGCTCATTCGAAATGCATTACCAAGTGAGTATGGTGCCTACACATTGGCTTTTTCAACAATATTGCTTATGGTCGGTATGCAAAATGCCCTCGTTGTGACCCCAATGATTGTCCTGGGGCCGAAACGCGAGCCGGAAGCTCGGGCTCAATTTGTCGGCGATTTGCTGTCCGGACAATATGTTCTTTGGTTACCTGCCTCCATATTGGCATTCATTGGTTCCTATTTTCTTCAATATGTGGGTTTTGATAGCCTTGAAATTTCAGTTATTCGTGTCGGTAGTGCGACTGTCCTTTTTGTTCTGCTACGCGAATTTTTTCGCAGAGTCTTTTTTCTCTATTTGTATCCGAAGACTGTGTTGCTCGTTGATTTTATTTACTCGGCGACATTTATTGCGACCATTGTAATTGCTATCAATCTTTTTGAAATTTCTGCACTTTTAGCATTGACAAGCATGTTCTTTGCATGTCTCGTTGTCGTTCCCATTTCTCTTTTCCTCAGTAGAAAATCTGTTCAGTTTTCCTTTAGTTGGCGACCAGGTGTATTAATGGAAACCTGGGTGCATGGAAAATTTGCAATCATGGGAGTTATATTTACCTGGCTGCACAATCGTGCATTTTTGTTTTTATTGAGCGGTATCAAAGATAACGCCGCAGTCGCAGATATTGATTCTATTCGGCTGATCTATATGCCTATCCAGATTGTAATGACGAGCATTGCATCGATTTTGAAACCTCGTGGAGCTGCAATTCTTGCGGAGAATGCAAAGATGCGCTTTTTTAAGGTTTCCAGTATTTATATGTTACTCACAATTGGGGGCGCTTTCTTTTATATCACGATAATGTTGTTAACTTTCGATATGTTTGCCGTTCATTTGTTCAAACGAGCAATTGATGATAGCTCACTCATTGTACTGCTTTGGGGAATTAAATTTGGTTTGCATGCGTGTTTGCTCATCTTGACGGTTTCCTATCAGGTTCTCGAGCGATTTAAAACACTGTTTCGGGTGGGGGCCGTGGCTGCTTTTGTTTCTGTCATTTCGACCTGGTGGGGTATTGTTTTATGGGAAGCACCGGGCAGTTTATTTGGCCCGATTGCCGGTGAAATCTGTTATGTTGTTTTGTTGCTTTATTTGGCACGAAGAGACATTATTACAGGCGTTCGCGGACTCACACAGGGAATTTGACCTATGACGGCAGGACGTAAAAAAATCGATATCTCCGTTTGTATTGCTACGTTCCGAAGGCCAAAAAAGCTGCGACGTTTGCTCAAAAGCCTCGAAATTGCTATTAAAAATGTGGAAGCCAGGGTCGAAATTATTGTCGTTGATAATGATGCAGCATGCAGTGCAAAAGAAAGTGTTGCTCACATATCGAATCAAATGCAAAATTTGCATTATTTCAGTGAACCGGTGCAGAATATTTCCCTTGCACGAAATCGTGCTCTTGCGCAAGCCGAAGGTCATTGGATAGCTTTTGTGGATGATGATGAAATTGTCGAACCGAATTGGTTAAGGGCTTATTGGACTTATCAAAAAACACATGCTGCTGATGGCTATTTCGGACCTGTACTTCCGCGAATGGAAGAGAAATCACCCCTCTGGTTTGATGCTGAGCTGCTTTTTCATCGCCCACGGTTTGAAACTGGGACGCGGTTATTTGACAAAATGCGCACCGGCAATGCTTTTATTCAGGCCGATGTTTTTACTAACGAAAGATTCAATCCAAAATATGGATTAAGTGGGGGAGGGGATGCCATTTATTTTGCATTACGTGCAAACGAAAATCGTGTGTTTTTGTGGAACGATGCGGCTATTACCTATGAAATTTACCCAAAAGAACGCATGAAATTATCCTGGTTGATGCAAAGATATTTTCGTGCAGGATTAAATTACAGCGCTTTTCGTTTGCAGCAAAAACACAATCGGATGTTAATCTTAACCAAAGCAGTCGTTGTGCTGCTTTTCTTTTCTTTTACACTTATTTTCCGATTTTTCCAATCCCCGGCCAAAGGGGTATTGCAATTCTTGCGCATGTGCATGCAGATCGGGCATTTAGCAGCATGTTTTAATGTGGTTTATTATGAATACAAGTAGTAAAAATTCGCAACAAAAGAAGCGTGTATTTTTTATTTCCAAATATGCGACTTGGCAGGATTACCGTAATGAAATCCTGACCTTTATCGGCGATAAATACGATGCTGAAGTCGAAATTTTAACCACAGGAACTTTGCGCTCCTATATCCGGGGAAATGATGTTGTTCAATACAAAATTTTTCGATCGTGGCTGCCTGTAGCAGCAGAAAAAATTGGATTTTTCCCGGGTGCAGTGAAATACATCATAAAAGAAAAACCGGATGTTGTTTTGGCTCAGAATGACACGCTGCAATTTACTGAATATTTGGCATTTCTCGTTTGCAAAATCTTTGGTATCCGATTCGTGTGGTGGACACATGCGCATATGCCCTCTGTTGTTTATCGTTCTAAATTTAAAAAGTGGCTACGGCAGAAGTATGCTTTGTTTTTCCTTAAAAAAAGCGATGCAGTCGTGACATATTGCCGGGTTGGTGAACAGTACCTTGTGGAAAATTATGTCGAGAGAACTCGTGTAATTTGTGCTCCGAATACGTTAAACACAGATAAATTGCTGAAACTCGCCACATTGACACGGCAAAAGTTTTCGAAACAAGAGTTGCGAAAATCTGCAGGACTACCACTAGATCGCAATTACATTTTGTTTATGGGGAGATTAACCACGCGTAAAAGAGTAGAAAAGGCGATTCAAATCATTGGCCACTTGAATAAATCAGAGAGTACGAAATATCATCTCATCATAATTGGGGATGGAAACAATCGGGAAAACCTGCAAAATTTAGCCCTGCAAATCGCCCCGGATTTCGTCACTTTTACTGGCGCCATATTTGACGACGAACTCAAGGCTCGTTATTTTATAATGGCGGATTTATTTATAATACCGGGAGCCGTCGGATTGGCAATTGTCTATTCCTTTTGTTTTGGATTACCAATTATCACGACCGCGGATGCGAATCATGGACCGGAGATTATCTATTTGAAAAATGGGAAAAATGGTGTCATGGTGGAAGGCAACAGCATAATTAACATGGCTGAAATGATTGAAGAGTTGTTTGCGGATACTCTTCAAATTAAAGCAATGTCGGCTGCCGCAGAACAAACTATTCGAGAGGAGGCACCTGTGCAATTAATGGCAGAACGCATGGCTCAGGCGTTAGCTCTGTAATCCATAACGTGTGCAATGCGATTTCTTAGTGTTGCGTATTCGTGCGGATATTTTGCGGTGGGGCAGGAGGTAAGGTGTCAAATTTGGAATGGGAAAACTTCAGTGTATAAATACGAACGAATGAATCTGCACCATCTTGTTTAAATGCCAGAAAACGAATGTCATCGGAATGATTAACAAAATTATAATCCACAATTATATTGTAAGGACCTGTCATATCGATTTCAGAATTTTTCCAGGTAAGGCCGCCATCTTCACTCCTGTGAACACGTATTCCGGATGAAATAACAGTAATGATCCCCTTTGAGTCGATGACCATATCTTCGCCACCCCAGGGCAAGGCTAATGGTTGCGACCATTTTTGCTTATAATAGAGAAAGGCTTTCCGTACTTCGGGTTTTGATTCTGTGCGTGGAAAAATAAGAATGTAGGGAGTTCCATCTGGCATTGCGGTGATCTCTGTGTAACCCCAGAAATAACCATTTTCTTGAGGATTCTGAATCCAGTTTGCATCGATTACGGGCTCTGATTCAGTGAAATCGATGGGCAAATTCATCTTCTTCCCGCTGGCAGTAAAGAATGTCTTCCCACCATCATCGGAAAATGCATAGGATGGGTAATTGGGATTAAACCAGAAGGCGTCACTGCTTTCTTCTTCGGTGTAATGGTGCCCCCACACCCAGGAAACATGCATGCGGTTGTTGCGATCGAAAAACAAATGGTGACCTAAAGGTGAATAGACTGAATCCGTGGCCCAGGGGCGGATTCCACCAACACGACGCCATGATTTTGTTTCGACATTGTACGTGACTATCCCACCCGAACGCTGCCGTTGATGATAGCTGGCGTCACAATAAAAGCACTCACGAAAGGCGACGTATATTTTGCCATTTCTGTCAGTCGTCATAAATGCATATCCAACCTGATTCCCGGGGATATCTGCGGTGCCTTCGCTGATCCATTCGTTGTAACAATCCCCGGTGCAATCAGATGGACCTGTACTCCCCAATCCCGGATTTTCGCCGGCAAATTGCCCACGGAACAGCCAATTCGATATGTCCCCCGGTTTTGAGGACATACTGTATTGCCATGGTGTTGCGTGCATATTATACAGTATATGGACATAGCCCTGTTCATCCACTGTGATTGAAGGTGCGTTGTGCCATGGATTGTCTTGTGTGATTTCAGAAACAGTGGAAATATGCCAATTGGGGCCTTTCTTTTGGGCGACAACTGTTTTTAGATCCGGTGTGATATAAGCGAGATAAATGATGTTATTCGCGGTGGTAAGAGGCGAATTGAATCTGGCAATATTCGATTCATGTGCTTGAAACTTGCCTTCGATAATGACTTCAATTGGTTCTTGCGTATAGGCTGCTTGAAGCAGGGTAAATAAAATGAGAATGACTCGAATAGAGTGCACTGTATTCTCCGGAGTAATTTCTTGTTTGCATGGACTTCGATTTATAGAGAATTCCAGTTTTGCTTTAAAATGGCCATAATATAGAAATCATGGTAGGTGTTATTGAAATACATGGCTTGTTCCAGAGTTCCTTCGATTACGTAACCGGCTTTTTTATATGCTTTTATTGCTTTCTCATTGCTTTTAACAACATGCAATTGTATGCGATTTAGATTCAAGGTTTCAAATCCATAACGCACCATTAAATTTACAACTTCCGTTCCATAACCCTGGGACCAGTTTTCTTTTTCGCCGATGGCGATATAAAATGTTGCCATTCGCCCAATCCAATCAATTCGAACAAATGCCGTCATACCAATGGGTGTATTCTCTGCTATGGTACAAATTGTAAAAAGAACAGTCGCTTGATCCTCCACCCATTTGTTGATTTTTGTTCTTTGCTGTTCAAAGGATGTAGGCAGGGGATAGAATAACGTTTCTCTCGGATCCGGATGATTCTCACATAGAGCAGCACATTGCTCGTCCCCGGCTTCAGGAGCACGCAAGTAGACTTTTTTACCGAAAATAAATGGGTTCTTCATATTCAACATCAATGCGTCCTTTTTAAATTAATTCGGGAATGAATATATCGAGCAAAAATCAGAGAAGCAACTGTTGCAACTCATTTTTTAGTTCAATAATTGTAACAGCCTGTACCTGGTTTCTCTGGATTATATGACAGGAATTTGTATTGGAATCAAAAATATAATTTTGTAGATTAAAATGTAAACGTTTACATTAATTCTCAAGATCGGTAAAATGTATACTTTTAAAATAAGCTATTTCATAATTACCGCACTCTTCATCCTCTCATTTCTGACTTCTTGCCAAAAAGAGCACCCGGACGTAACCGAATTAAAATTCTGGGCTATGGGCGCAGAAGGTGAAAAAATCAAACTTCTTTTGCCTGAATTCAAAGAACGGAATCCAGACATTAAGATCACTATTCAATCCATCCCCTGGGGAGCTGCCCACGAAAAATTACTGACTGCCTTTGCTGGTAACACAATGCCGGATGTTTGCCAGCTGGGTAATACATGGATTCCTGAGTTCGAAACAATAGGCGCATTGGATCAGCTCGATCCTTATATTCAAAATTCATTGATCATTAAACAGAATAATTTTTTCGACGGGGTCTGGCAAACAAACATCATCAATAACAGGCTTTTCGGAATTCCCTGGTATGTTGATACCCGTGTTCTCTTTTATCGTACAGATGTTTTGCATACACAGGGATATGATTCAGCGCCACAAACATGGGACCAATTGCTTGAGGTGTCTCGAAAAATCGTCGCGAGTAATAAAAATTCAGACACGGGATACGCCTTTTATTATTCACTCATCGCCAATGATGGTTATGTGCCAGTGATGTTTATCATGGCGAATGGTGGCAAATTTTTAAAAGATAATTTTCAGTATGCAGCCTTTGACGATGAAAAAACAAAAGAAGCTTTGCGTTATTATTTAACCTTTTTCCAGGATAGGCTCGCATCACGCAGCATGACGGAGTTTACGAATATTTATCAGGGTTTTGCGCAAAGGGATTTTGCCATGATGGTGCATGGCCCATGGGTCGTAAACGAAATTCGAAATCGCTTCTCTGAACTCAATGGTAAATGGGCAACCGCAATTATGCCTTTGAAGGAAAATCGCACATCCCTGGCTGGTGGTGCAAGTCTTGTGATTTTTAAAAATGCAAAGAATCCACAGGCAGCATGGAAATGGATCGAGTTCCTGTGCGAAAAAGAAACGCAAATTAAATTCTTTAACCTGACACGCGACCTACCTTCTGTAAAAACTGCCTGGGAAGATCCCCTGCTAAAAGATGATGCGATTACACGTGTCTTCTATCAACAGTTGGAAAACGTCACACCAACTCCTCAAATTCCTGAATGGGAGCAAATCTACGTAAAACTGCAAGAGCATCTTGAGCTTGTTATTCATGAGAAAGTCGAATTTGATGATATGATTAAGCAGTTGAACAATGAAGTAAACCAAATATTAGAGAAACGTCGTTGGTTGCTGGCCAACGATCTTTTAAATTCTCAGTAAGGAAGAATATCGTGCGACGCAGCCAATATGTCCCTTATTTTTTTCTCACGCCTGCAATCATTACTTTGCTGCTGTTTTTCTTTTTACCTGTACTCGCTGCTTTGGTAATGAGTACGACTGATTTTGATATCTATGCCCTGGTTGACTTTCGGCGGACTCGTTTTGTGTTATTGCAAAATTACCTGCGTATTTTTTCTGATCCGCTTTTCTGGAAGGCTACTTCGAATACGTTCTATTTTGTTCTTGTCGGTGGTCCACTCACTATGATTTTGGCGCTTATCTCGGCAATTGCCCTTAATTCTAAATTACTGCGCTTTAAAAAATTTTTCCGGCTTGCCTTTTTTATGCCTGTTATTACAACGCTTGTTGCTGTTGCTGTTGTTTGGCGTTATTTGTATCATCCACGATACGGTGTGATCAATTATATTCTTTCCTTTTTCGGAATTGAACAAATCGACTGGCTTGGCGATCCTTTCTGGGCAATGCCTGCATTGATCATCCTGGCTGCATGGAAAAATTTTGGCTATAGTATGATGATATTTCTCGCAGGATTGCAGGCGATCCCGGAAGAATTGTATGAAGCAACGGAAATCGATGGCGCAAGCCGATTGCAGCAACATATTCATATAACTATTCCTCAGCTCGCCCCGACAACAATTTTTATCACCGTAATTACAATTGTCGGTTATTTTCAGTTTTTTGCAGAACCGTATGTGATGACACAAGGCGGGCCATTAAACTCCACACTCAGCATTGTGCTTTATTTGTACGATCAAGGATTCCGTTGGTGGCACATGGGATATTCTTCCGCTATTGCTTTCGTGCTCTTTTTTATTATGGTGAGCTTTGCGATTATTCAGAACTTCTTACGGAAACACCAAAGTGGAGCGCTATAGAGATGGACTATCGTCTTAAGAAAAAATTCACAAGTATTGGTTTGCATATCGTTGTCATCTTAGGAGCGATATTGACCATTCTCCCATTTTTATGGATGATTGGTGCGTCGTTGATGGAAACAGGAGAATCCGCATCGTTCCCACCTAAGTTTATTCCAGAATCGGCTACTTTAAAACAGTATTTATTCCTGTTTCAGCGTATGAACCTGGCGCGCTATTTTTTAAACAGTCTTGTGTTGTCTATCGGTGTTACAATCGTTTCTCTTGTTGTGAATTCCATGGCCGGATTTGCTTTTGCTAAATTTCATTTCCGGGGCAAAACAAACCTGTTCAAACTTTTGCTTTCATCGATGATTATCCCGGGACAAGTAACGATGTTACCCGTCTTTTTATTATTAAATAAACTCGGTTTGTTGAACTCTTATTTTGGTATAATTCTTCCCGGAATGGCAAGCATATTCGGAATTTTTCTTATTCGACAGTATTTATCGAGTATACCGGACAGCCTTCTGGAAGCAGCATATATTGATGGTGCCAATGATTTTTATATTTATTGGAAAATCATTATTCCCCTCTCAATGCCAATTTTAGTTACACTTGCGCTGTTTACATTTATGGGTACATGGAATGATTTTCTGTGGCCTTTAATTGTAATGAGTGATGAAAGCATGTATACGTTACCCGTCGCATTGGCCAATCTTTCGAAAGAATTTGATCTCGATCCAGAGTTGATGATGGCAGGATCCGTTATCACTGTTTTGCCGGTCATTATAGTCTTTCTTCTCTTGCAGAAATATTATATTCGCGGAATTCTTATTGGTGGTGTTAAGGAATGATGTATCGCGTCCTTGCATGGTATGAGCATATTGAAAAAATGCTTGACAAGTTAACATCCCTTTTCTATTTTATGTAAACGGTTACATTTTTTCTGATTTTTAATCCTGTTTTGATGCTTAATTAATCACTAAAAGCGGTTGCATTGATTTGAGTTTAAATATTCATGACATTGCTCGCAAGGCAGGTGTTTCGGTTGCAACGGTTTCCCGTGCATTAAATAGCAGTGGACCGGTTAGCCCAAAAACACTGCAGCGCATCAAACAAATCGCTCTCGAAAACAATTACCAACCAAATTCAATTGCCAAAGGCTTCGCTAAAAAACGCAGCGAAACGATCGGTGTTATACTTCCCTCATTAGTAGATGAATTTTTCTCCGAAGTTTTACGTGGCGTCGATGAAGAAGCCTCCCGGGCAAATCGTTATACTCTTGTTTCCAGTTCCCACGACCAGCGTAACATAGTTGAAACACTACTGGAATTTATGTCCAGTGGGCGTGTGGATGGGATTATTCTCATGGCACCCTATATCCATGGTGATATAACCGGAATACTTGACCGTAGCAAGCGCCCCCTCGTTCTCTTGAGCAGTGGCGATGGTCTGCCGCAAAAATCCAGTTTCAATTTTGATAATTACCAGGGTGCATACGCTGTAACCGAACATTTAATTAAACATGGATACAGAAAGATCGCCACAATAACCGGCCCTGAGGGAAACCATGATGCGGAAGAGCGCTTTCGTGGATTTAAGGATGCTGTCACACATGCTGGCTTGAATGTGGCGGACCATTTTATTGTTCAGGGTGGTTTTACTCTTAAATCCGGATACTATGGATTTATGCGTCTGGTAACACAAGTAGAAAAGCCCGATGCCGTCTTTGCTGCGAATGATATGATGGCAGTGGGTGTCTTTGAAGCCGCGAAAAGTTTGGGAATGCAAATCCCTTCAAGTATTGCCGTCGCTGGTTTTGATGATATATTTTTGAGTCGACTTCTCACACCTCGCTTAACAACAGTGCATGTCCCTATTCGTGAATTGGCTATAAAAGCTGTCAGATACCTTATTCAAATGATCGATGAAAAGGTTGATCCGGCAAAAGTATATCACGAAGAAATTTCGACGGGTTTAATTGTCGGTGGTTCGTGTGGTTGCACAAATTCCCCCGACCGTTCATTTCTATAACATAGTTTACAACCATAGTTTCATACTTATTTATTTAGATTCTCAATGTGATGTTTTGTTTTCCGGATTTGTTTTCAAATTATAAAAATTGTGAAGGGACTTATCCAGTAAATGATGTGCTAAATTTATAGATAAAAAGTTGTAAACATTAATTCTATTATGTTCATCTTAACTCAAAGTGGAGGCAGAAATGCACAAAACGTTTATTCTACTTTCCTTAATTGCTCTCCTGCTGGTCGGCTTTATAATGCCAGCACAAGCACAAACTGCACGAACCAATGTTGTGTGGGCGAGATCGACCGAAGGCGCGCCGATTACGCTTGACGGCATACTGGATGAAGCGGCCTGGGCGAGCGCTGAATCAATTCGTGTACAGTACGCGGAAAATGTCGCACTCATTCCCGGCAGTGGCTATTTTGATGAGCGCGGTGAAAATCCGAGTGATCCAACAGATGCAACAATTAAATTTTTAGTTGTTGACAACTGGCTTTACTTGGGAATTACAGCAAAAGACAGTTCGGTTGGTGGTGGTTTGTTTAACGAGTTTGACGGATTCTTGATGAATTTACGCGACCGTTCAAGTGGAAACAAACCGACAGGTTCCTTTGAGTATTTTTATGGATGGGTTACCGAAACATGGGCTGATACCGCAACTGGTGCCATTGGCGCGAATCCTGGTTTCTTCGGTTGGGCTGGTGGTGCTCGTGATTCCGTGAATTCACAAATTTGGAACGCGGCAACACATGTGATTGGTCTTGCAAATGCAGACAGCATTCTCGATGAAGCCTGGGTAACGGAGATAGCATTTAGCCTGGATGCCCGGGGATATGATGCCACCAATACCGACGGTGATGTTGTACAATTCAATATCTCGATCTATGATTCCGACTGGCATTGGCCACACAATCCGGATAAATTCACTGCAAACCGTACGTGGCTAACAGGCCCATGGGGCAATGCCTCTTCCTACGATGTTTTGCGGATTTATGTACGTCCTGATGTAACCGTAAATTCAGGTGGTGTTCCGACCATTGGACCGGAAGTCGTTTTGTTGAACGGAGAAGATTATCCGGATCCTGTAATCGACGGAAATCTCAACGAAGGTGTATGGGCAAATGTCGAAGGGCTCGATCTGCGCTTTGATGACGAGGAACTTCGTGATTCCTATGGCCCCATAGCCTCCGATCGCAGCGGTCAATGGCAGCCAGAATTAGATGGTGCACGTGCTGCTGTTCTCGATCCTGCTGATGCAACTTTCAAATCGTATTTTAAAGGTGATATGCTTTATATCGGTGTGGATGTTCGTGACCAGGCTGTTTGGGCCATCGATAACTTCGATCAGTGGGATGGCGTTCGTATCATTATCAATGATCGCGAAGCCTTGAGATCCGACCACACATTGGAGGCTCGGCAACTTGACGTCCATTTCGACGCGACAGGGGCACCTTTGGCTTCTGGTTATCTGGCAACTTTGTTAGCCGATACAGTTCAGGGTGCAGAATTAGGTGTGATGATGAAGCCAAATACAACCATCAATGATTACAACGATGTTGATGAAGGCTTTATGATAGAATTGGCTGTAGATTTAACCAAATTGGGTTATCCTTCCGGTCGTGGTGACGGTGTTCTGTTTATCAGTGCAACCTTACTGGACGGAGATTCTTTTGTAAATACTGCTGATAATTACGGTAATCGCGTATGGTGGATGCGTGAAAACACTGGAAATTCCGCACCGGCATGGGCTTATATGGATCCATTTAATTACGTTCCGGGCGCGGAAGAGCCGATTGAGCTTGAACGTCCGAATGTTATTTGGGCACGCCAGACAGCTGAAGCAATCACCCTTGACGGTGAATTGAATGAAGCTGCGTGGGCAAGTGCCGAATCGGTACATCTGCAGTATGGTAAATCCGGTAAATATATTCCGGGAAGTGGCTGGCGTCAGGAAGCTGGTGCTCCCCCGAGTGATCCTACTGATGCGACCGTTAAATTTTTAGTCTCTGGCAATGCGCTTTACATGGCCGTTGAAGCCAAAGATAAATCCGTTGGCGGTGGGTTGTTTAACCGTTTTGACGGCTTGCTGATGAACCTACGCGATCGTTCAAGTGCAAACCGTCCAGTCCCGCCATTTGAATATTTTTATGGCTGGGTAACAGAAGGATGGGCAGATCCAGCAACCGGTGAAATTGGCGCTGACCCGGGATTCTTTGGTTGGGCTGGCGGGCTACGTGATTCCGTAAATTCAAAAATATGGAACGCCGCAACAAAAGTTACTGGTCTCGCTAATGCCGACTCCATCGAAGATGAAGGCTGGACAACAGAGATTGTTTTCTTCCTCGAACCCAGAGGGTACGATGCCACGCAAGCCAATGGCGAAATCATGGAATTCAACATGTCAATTTATGACGCCGACTGGCAGTGGCCGTTAGATGCGAATAAATTTAGTGGAAACCGTACATGGTGGCAAGGCCCTTGGGGCAATGCTTCATCCTATGATGTTGTTCGTATCTATACCCGTCCGGATGTAACCGATGCTTCCGGTGCGGTTCCTGAAGTAGGTCCGGAAGTCATTATTCCCAATGGTGAAGAATATGCAGCCCCAACAATTGATGGTGCCTTGAGTGAAGATGTTTGGGCTGAAGCCTCGGGTATTGATATTCGTTTCGATGATGAAGAACTGCGCAATTCCTACCCTGCAAATGGTCCATGGCGTAGTGGTCAGTGGCAGCCGGAAATTGATGGTGTTCGTGCCGCTGTACTCGACCCAGGCAATGCAACGATCAAATGGTTCTTCAAAGAAAATATGCTTTATATCGGTGTTGATGTAACCGATCAGGCAGTTTGGTCACTGGAAAATTATGACCAGTGGGACGGTATTCGTTTTATTATCAACGATCGTTTGGAAATTGATCCAAGCCAGACCAATCTGACAGCACATGATATTGATCTTCGCTTCGATACCGACGGACAAATCATAATGGGTGGATTCTTACCATTCCTGATTGACTCATTGCATGGGGGTGAAGCTGCTGTTCAGATGAAAGCAAATACCACAATTAATGATTACAACGATGTGGATGAAGGTTATACATTTGAATTAGCACTTGATTTAACCAAATTTGGTTATCCTGCAGGACTCGGTGATGGTGTTTTGTTTATCAGTGCTACCTTATTCGATGGTGAAAACTTCGAAAATGCCGCTGATAATTACGGAACACGTACCTGGTGGATGCGCGAAACGTCCGGTGCCGCTGGGCCTGCATGGGCTCTTTTGGATGCCTCTACTTTAGTTAGTGTTGAGGAAGATGCTGTCAGTGGTGTTGGCACGCCAGCAACATTCTCCCTGGTGGGTAACTATCCAAACCCATTCAATCCAACGACCAGTATTGTGTTTACAATGCCGGAAGAAGGACTGGTAACATTGAAAGTCTATGATATTCTTGGAAGAAACGTTGCGAACTTGCCACTAGGCCTGCAAGGAACTGGCAAACGTCAAGTCGTCTTCGACGCACATGATTTAAGCTCCGGGGTCTACTTCTATAGACTGCAGATGAAAACCCAGGTTACCAAGAAAACCTATTCCACTGTCTATGGGAAATTCACTCTCCTGAAATAATAAGTTATTGATGATCCTTAGCACGGAGCACTGCGGTAGACCGCAGTGCTCCGTGACTTTTTTGACTAATTCAGAAAGAGATGTAAAATGATCCGGCTAATTGACCAAACTTGCGATATGTGTAAAAAGATTTTCCGAATGAACATCCATCTTTTGCTTTTTGCTCTTCTCCTTGTTGTACCGATGACTTTGCAAGGTGGCACCACCGGAAAACTTGCCGGCCAGGTGGTTGATGATAATCAGCAACCTCTGCCAGGTTCGAATGTGGTTATTGCAGGAACGTCTTTGGGAGGGGCAACAGATGCCGAAGGTTATTATCGAATACTCAATATTCCTCCAGGAACATATACTGTAAATTATAGCTTTATCGGTTATAAAACTGTTGTCGTTGAAAAGGTGCTTATCGTTTCCGATAACACCACGACGCAGAATGTCCAACTCGTCGAAAGCGCACTCGAAGCGGATGCTGTTGTCATTGTTGCGGATCGACCAATTGTTGAAACGAATTTAACCAGCTCAAAAGCGACTGTAACCAACGAGGATATCGAGAATTTACCTGTGCAGGAATTACAGGACATCGTCAATCTTCAGGCTGGTGTTGTTGACGGGCATTTTCGTGGTGGTCGAACCGGTGAAGTGCAGTATCAGATAAATGGTGTCACTGTAAATAATTCCTTTGATAACAGTTCCTCGCTGCGAATCGATCGATCTCTCTTGCAGGAAGTACAGGTCATCAGCGGGACTTTTGATGCGGAATATGGTCAGGCAATGAGTGGTGTCGTCAATGCCGTACTCAAGAGTGGCACTGAAAAGTTACAATGGAATGCGGAAGCATTCATAAGTGATTATGTCTTCTCCAACAGCAAAAGAGTCGTAGAAGATGAGTTTAAACCTCTTTCGCAACAAAACTATCAAATAAGTTTAAGTGGTCCAACCGGACTGCCAGATACACGGTTCATATTTAGTGGCCGGCGATTTATCGATGATGGATACGTAACGGCTGTGCGCCGATTTGTACCAACAGATCGCGCTGATTTTGAAGCAAAAGTATTTTCACCAACTGGTGATAATGAAGAAATGCCCCTGAGTTACACCCATGAATGGTCGGGTTTAGCAAAAATCAGCAATCGGTCATTTGAAAATTTAGAATTGAGCTACCAGGCAATTGCCAATAATATTACAAGCAAACGATACAGTTTTGCATTTCGATTTAACCCCGATGGCGCTCCAATACAGCGGAATGTTTCCGTTGTTCATGGACTTGATATTACCCACACTCTAACGAAAAATACATTTTACTCCTTAAGTTTGCGCCACAACTATTTTGACTATTCTGATTATGTTTATGAAGATTTTAACGATCCACGCTATGATGCGGCCGGGCCGCCCATCGGCGATATCGTATATGAAATTGGAGCGAACGTCCAGGGTGTCGATTTAACTCGTTATATTCAGAAAACCAATGCCCGGGTACTGAAAGCTTCCTTAACCAGTCAGGTTAACCGTGAACATCAGATCAAATTTGGCGTCGAATTGCAGGATTCGGATATCACTTTTGGTACACCCGATGGTTACATCGTCGGAACCGGTGGTACAAGTATCATTCGCCATGAAAATGAACCACCGGATTATTCACCCGCCTCTGAATATCAACCAAATACATTCGCTGCCTATGGCCAGGATCAAATTGAATGGAAAGATTTGGTTGTACGGGCCGGCGCACGGCTCGAATATTTTGATGCACGCGCTACAATTCCGAGTGATTTACAGAATCCAGCCAATGCAATTTCTGGTGCTCCGGAATCGCATCCACAGGGTACCACGAAAAAAACCTCCATTGCGCCTCGCCTGGGTGTTTCGCATCCCATATCCTCAACGGCAGCCGTATTTTTTGCCTACGGGCATTTTTACCAAATGCCAGCTTTGGGACAAATTTTTTCCAATGCAAATTATGCCGTGCTCGATGAGCTGCAGGAGGGTGGGATAAGTTATGGCGTTCTTGGCAATCCGGATATAAAACCGGAACGCACAATTCAGTATGAATTTGGCTATAAACATGCACTTACAGATTTTCTTGGCCTTGATTTTAGTATCTTCTATAAAGACATCCGTGATCTGCTTGGAGTAGAATTTGTTTCTACCTATGCTGCCGCGGAATACGCCCGTTTTACCAACGTTGATTTTGGTAATGTAACCGGATTCACCATCGCTTTTGATCAACGGCGTGTTGGATTGTTTAGTTCAACCCTTGATTATACATGGCAAAGGGCACAGGGAAATTCCAGCGATCCCCGAGAAACTGCGACGCGTGCATCTGCAGGGGAAGATCCCCGGCCTGAACAAATACCCTTAAGCTGGGATCAAAGACACACACTCAATGCGACGATGGCAATCCAGGAACCCGATAATTTTTCGCTTAGCGCCGTCTTCCGTTATGCTGGTGGCCAGCCATATACGCCGCAACTGGGAAGCGGCTTTGGCGCAGGCCTCGAGCGCAATTCCGGGAAAAAAGCATCTTCTTTATTGATTGATTTACGAGCTGAAAAATACCTGAAAATTGCAGGACTGAATACGAGTCTTTTTGTGAGGACTTATAATCTGCTGGATACACGATTTGTTAATGGCTTTGTTTTTTCTGATACAGGCAGCCCGGATTATACCTTAACTCCAAACGCAAGCCTGGCTACTTTAGCTAATCCTGGCAGGTACTATTCACCTCGACGGATTGAAGTTGGCTTCACTTTAAATTCTGGTTTATGATGGATGTCCAGTTAGACATGAACATTTCTCTCGAAAATCAAACATGTAACTTTCAGGGCAAATCAAACCCTGTGATTGCAGTGGAGTGGCATTTATGAAATTGAATAAAATTTATCTTTTCTTTCTGTTCATCCTTTTATGTTCGGGGCAACTTTATTCGCAGCTTCAACCTGTTGTACCGAAAGAAATGCGTGGACAAATCGATGCAGAGCGTACAGGATACCACGATGCGGCAAATATTCGCACACAATTTATTAATTACGGAATGGTTGGTGGTTATCCCGCAGACCCGATCAATGTTGATCTCAGTGTATTTCACTCCGTTGAAGTCCCAAAAGGCGGTGGAATGAATTACAGCGACGGCATTACGCCCTTTGTGCTTGCGCGAATTGAGCAGACGGATGGAACGCCTGCTTATATTATGGAAACCGGTTATCGTGAGCGGCAGCAAACGAGTCCCCTTGCAAACCGCGTCATGCGTTTTGAACCTCGTCCGGGTTATTTCCAGGCAGATCCCGGGATTAACGAAGGACGGTCACCTGCCGTTAGCTATGATCCACGTACATGGCCAGATTATTGGCCGGATAAAGTTTCCGATATCGACGATCCGGGATGGGGAGGAAGCTGGAACGGTTATTTTGGCAAGCGTCCAAATGCCGACCAGGAAAGTTTCACTGTCATGGATGATGATTATTACGATGCATGGAAATATTATCCGGATACGAGGGATTCCACTCGCCGCGGACTTGGTCTGCGCATCGAGGTACGTGGCTTTCAATGGGCGAATCCCCAGGCTAGCAATGTAATCTTCTGGCATTATGATATTACCGATGAAGGCACAGTGTCCTACAATGAAAATGTTATATTTGGCTTATATTTTGACTCAGGAGTTGGCGGTTCGGCTATTTCCTGCGATGGAATTGCCGAATCGGACGACGATAATGCCTTTTACGATGATTCCCAGGGACTTGATTTGGTCTATACCTGGGATAAATTCGGACATGGGCGAGATTTAAACAGCGCTTGTGGGATTACAGGATATTTGGGTTATGCCTATCTTGAAACCCCGGGTAAATTCCTCGACGATATTGACAATGATGAAGATGGAATTACCAACGAAGTGCGTGACGGAGGGCCGGGCATGCTCATCGAAGGGCAGGATGCAATTCGTGCTTATGTTGAGGCAAATTATGATATTGGCCTGTTTGAGGCCCAGTTTGGCCCATTGGAAGGACGGCCTGCATTCCGTGCTGGTGAATGGTGGACGGGAGATGAAGACCTCGACTGGGTCGCTCAATTGCATGATGCCGGAGGCGATGGTTTATTCGGCACTATGGATTCAGGCGAGAATGATGGAATACCAACTGCCGGTGAAACGAACTTTGACCGTACCGATTTGCACGAATCCGATCAAATCGGTTTAACCGGCTTTAAATTGAACCGTATCCGTGCAGGTCAGGGCAACCCTAGTACTGAGGTTGATAACATCGTATTCTTTAGTTCCGGGGAAGATTGGCCACACCGTCTTTATGATCAATTCACCGCTTTCAATCCAGACGATCGCTTTGATGAAGGAGAAGCGCTCAATTACAATATTGGATTCCTCTTTGCATCCGGCCCATTTACATTGCAGGCCGGCAAAACTGAACGATTCAGCCTGGCACTTGCCTATGGAGCTGATCTCGATGAATTACGGAATACGGTACGTACGGTTCAAAGAATCTACAATGCCAATTATCAATTTGCGACTCCGCCGGAGTTACCAACACTCACGGCGCAAACTGGAGATGGATTTATTCGCTTGTCCTGGGATGATCTTTCCGAACGTGGATCCGATCCTGTAACATTACTTAACGATTTCGAAGGTTACCGGATTTATCGGGCAACGGATCCTGAATTTCGTGATCCGCGCGTTATTAGCACAGCTCGTGGCACAGGACCCATCGGCAATGGGCGTCCGATTGCGCAATTTGATTTAGTGAATGGGAGGAAAGGTTTCTCGAATATTATTGTCGAAGGAGTTGCGTATTATCTGGGCAAAGACAGCGGTTTAATGCATACTTTTACAGATACCACTGTACAAAATGGGCAACTTTATTACTACGCAGTCACCTCCTACGACCATGGTTCGGATTCCCTTGAATTCTATCCGTCGGAAAACGCTATCGCCGTTTCCCGCACCCCTCGCGGTGGAACAATTTTACCAAAAAATGTCGTGGCTGTTCGGCCCAATCCTAAAGTAAGCGGCTTTGTTCCTGCTACCACATCCAATGTGACAAAAATAGAAGGTAATGGCGTGGGCAGTGTTGAAGTTGTTGTTGTCAATTCAGACATCGTTCCAGATGATCATCAATTTAACATCACTTTCCGTTCAACTTCGCCAGACAGCATTCGAGCCCATGTTTTTGATTTTCATGATGTAACCACAGGGGAAGTACTGTTCACAAATGGCTATGATTTGGATGGTCAGGGGATTGGCCAAGTCGCTTCCGGTTTATTGCCCATTGTAACAACACCCAAAACAATCTCGGTGGATACGGTTCGTAGTGGGTTTACATCGACGAGCGCGACTAATGTAAAATTTGCTGTATCCTATCAATACCTTTTACCAATTAATTTCCGAAGACCTGGATATCCGGATGATATTACGATCACATTTAGCGATGCTTACGTAGATACATCTCTCGGAGCAATTGGATTGCCTGCCCGGCCAGCGAAGTTTCGTGTGGTGGCGCATGGTGAAAATGAAGATTTAAGGCTAAAATTTCGCTTCAGAGATTTGGATGAAGACGGAACATTGAGCCAGCCTTATCCTTCGGAATACATCGATGTTATTACGTACGATCCAAAATTACCCACACGTGCACAGGTCACATGGCGTGTGGTCATCGATACAACAGGGCAGAGCGCGAGAGGTGAAATCCAACCACCGGAACCGGGTGATGAATACAACGTGTATATAAACCTGCCCCTGGGAACAGATGATATCTACCAGTTTTCCTCAAAATCTCAGTATATCGACGATCAAATGGCAAAAGAAGCGTTTAAGCAAAAACCGTATGTTGTCCCAAATCCCTATGTTGGATCAGCCAGTTTTGAAGAAGAACGTTTTGCCATATCCGGCAGGGGAGTGCGGCGTTTGGAATTTCGTGGATTACCGGCTGAGTGTACGATACGAATATATACTATCCGGGGCGAACTTGTTCAAACGCTTTATCACGATGGTTCAAATGATGGTTTTGTAGCCTGGGACTTACGAACGAAAGATAATCTGGATGTTGCACCGGGCCTCTATATTTACCATGTTGATGGGAAAGGGCTTGGTACCCATGTTGACAAATTTGCGATTATTAAGTGAGCGAGGACTGAGACATATGAAGAAATATAGAATAATAACCGTCACCGTTCTCCTTAGCTTGTTCTTTCTGGGAGAATTAGCTCTCGGGCAAAGTAAAACCGGAACCACCATTGGTCAATTTCTCCTAATCGAACCGAGTGCTCGTGCTGCGGGTATGGGTAATGTTGGCGTTGCAATGCATGAGGAAGTCGTAGCAGCATTCTTTAATCCGGCCGCCATCGGTATGCAGGATAAGTTTGGTATTCAGTTTACCAACAGCCAGTGGTTGGCGGATATCAGCTATAACTATGCGGCAGCTTTGATTAATGCAGGTGAAATTGGCAATATATACATAAGTGCAACTGCGCTGAATTCCGGTGAAATTGCTGTGCGAACAATCGATCAGCCTCTTGGAACCGGAGAACAATATTCTGTCGATAACGTTGCCCTCGGCGTCGGCTATGGAAAGCAATTGACAGACCGGTTTTCCCTGGGCTTTCAACTGAACTATATCCAGGAAAATATTTGGCACAGTTCATTAAATACTTTCGCGATTAATGTTGGAACAGTTTATCATTTAACCAATAATCGAATGCGAATTGGTGCAAGCATATCCAATTTTGGCTTGCAGGCCGGCTATTCCGGTCGTGATTTGCGCATCCGCTACGATCTCGATCCGGATAAGTACGGTGATAACAGTGCGCTTCCCGGCGATGTACATACACTGGAGTATTCGTTGCCAGTCATTTTTCGGGTTGGTTTTTACTGGCCAATTTCACTGGGTGAAAACAATCAAATTGAATTTGCTGCTGATGCATTTCATCCAAACGACAATACAGAAAGTATTAGTTTCGGTGCCGAATGGACTGTTTTAAAAACACTATCCCTGCGTACAGGGTATCAAAATCTTTTTCTCGAAGATTCTGAAACCGGCCTAACGGCAGGTGCTGGTCTGCATTATTCGGTTGGTGAAATTGCAATCCAGTTTGATTACGCGTGGACTGATCATGGCAGACTGGAAAATGTGCAGCGATTTGGCATGGGAATTACTTTTTGATTTATAAATAATTGAGCGATACCTCGGTTAAATTATGTTCGTATGGCGCCACTTAAAGGCCTGATTTGCCGAGAATTTTTTTATTCGATTTTTCTGAATCTCGAATAAAATTTGTTTTGTAAGACGAACAGCATTCACAATAAAATCAAATTCGACCTAAATTTAATCCATACCAAAATTGGTCAGACGACAAAATCGCTGACCAATTTTGGTATGTGGCATGCAAAGCATCGTCCGGATAGTAATTTATCAACATACTTTCGTAAATCATTTTCGACTTTAAGAGAAGGAATACATCTTGGCACGTTTTAAAAGCAAATATGGCCATTTTTCTGAGGATGGCAGAGAATACATTATCACCCGGCCGGACACACCCCGCCCTTGGGTAAATGTCATTTCAAATGGCGATTTCGGACTTGTTGTAAGCCAGGCAGGTGGTGGATTCAGTTGGCGAAGTCATTCAAACATGAACCGGCTTACACGATGGCAACAGGATTTAATTCGTGATGACTGGGGTAAATGGCTTTATTTGCGCGACGTTGATTCCGGTAGCATGCGATCTCTTGCTTTTCAACCAATCCAGGCAGAATTCGAAGAATACAGAGTACGCCATGGTTTGGGTTATACTACTTTTGAGCAAAGTGGTGACGAACTCAAGACAAGCTGGACTCTTTTTGCATCAAAGAACGATCCTGTTGAAATCTGGCTTTGCAGTATTAAAAATACCGCACAAAAAAAGCGTAACTTACAGCTCTCCTCTTATTTTGAATGGCAATTGGGAACCGATGGTGATAGCAATAGAGAGTTTCATAAACTTTTTATGGACACCGAATTTCATCCTAATTTAAATTGCATAACTGCAGAAAAAGTCCTTTGGGCCGTACCTACCGATAAAGGACATTGGAATACGAACTGGCCATATGTTGGCTTCCATGCAGTAAATGCCTCAGTTTCCGGTTGGGATACCAGCAAAGATTCGTTGATAGGTAGACATGGGTCATTTCAAAACCCGAAAGGAATTCGCCAGGGGATTTTCACGGGTAAGTCCGGGCGTTTTCAGGACCATGCTGCTACGTTAGCTGTTGATATCAAACTGGAGCCGGAAGAAGAGTTTACATGCGTGTTTCTTTTGGGAAATATCGATCAAGCGGATAATTCAGATATTGTTATCAAAACTTTTATTGAAAAATACGGCTCTGTTCATTCTGCCAAAAACGAATTGGAATCGGTTAAAAGATTTTGGCTTGAATTAACAGATCGAATTACAGTGCAGACACCAGATCCGGCGTTCAACTTTTTAAGCAATATCTGGCTTAAATATCAAGCGATTTCAGGGCATATGTGGGGACGAACGGCTTATTACCAACAATCCGGAGCTTTTGGTTTTCGGGATCAATTACAGACAAGCCAGGTCTGGTTGCCTTTGGATCCTGAGCGCATGCTTGAACATGCAAAATTGAATGCACGACACCAATTTAAAAACGGCAAAGTTTTGCACTGGTGGCACCCGTTGATCGAGACTGGTCTGCCAACTGAAATGACCGATGATTTACTTTGGCTTCCTTTTATGCTCACCAAGTACTTTGCGGAAGCGGGTGATTTTTCTGTCCTTCAGGAAAATATTCCCTATTATGATGGTGGTGAAGGAACGATGCAGGAGCATTGTTTACGTGCCATAGAGGTTGTACTCGGCCGCATAAGCGAGCGGGGGATACCGTTCATTGGCGAGGGCGACTGGTGTGATGGCTTCAGTGCGGTTGGCTTAAAATGGAAAGGTGAGAGCATTTGGCTGGGAATCTTTCTCTATGGAATTTTATTAAATTGGGCTGAAATATTGCAAAATCACAGCCCTGATCCAAAGGCTGATTTGGCTGCTTCTTACATCAAAAAAGCGGAAGAATTGAGAAATGCGTTAAACACAGCTGGATGGAATGGACAGTGGTATTTGGGCGCCACCAAAGACGATGGAACTCCAATTGGTGATCCATCGCAGGCGGAGTGCAAAATCTATCTCAATTCGCAGACCTGGGCGATAATGACTGGCGTCGCTGATGCAGACAGACAACATAAAATTGCGGAAGCCGTGCTTGAGCACCTGGAAGGGGATAATGGCACAATGTTATTCCAACCCGGCTATTCGAATGTGGACGCCGACATCGGTTATATTACACGCTACGCTCCCTCATTACGTGAGAACGGTGGCGTTTATACCCATGCCGCGACCTGGAGTGTGAAAGCATTTGCAGAACTTGGCCGTGCTGAAGATGCCATCCGTTTATTCAATAAACTCAATCCTATCTTGCAAGTCGAAAAAGATGCAGACCGTTATTGGGCAGAACCCTTCGTTTTGCCGGGTAATATTGATGGAAAAGACTCGGATTATTACGGTCGTGCTGGCTGGACATGGTATACAGGTTCTGCCGGCTGGCTTTTCAGCATAGCACATGAATCGATTTGTGGCGTACAACCGACAATTGAGGGCCTGAAAATTGAGCCATGCATACCGGCAGATTGGAAAGAAATTACGATAAAACGTCAATTTCGTGGCGCGATTTACAGAATAACCATTCAGAATCCCTATGGAAAAACGGGTGGTGTCAGACAAATCATGCTTAATGGCCAAAAGATAAGCGGCAATATAATTCCACTACAGGCTGAAGGGGAACATCAGGTTACTGCAGTGCTTGATGGAAAATAAAAGGAAATCTTTTCATTATTGAACCTGAATTTGCAATCCAAAAAGAGAAGCGTATGAAGAATCGATATTTAGCCACGATAATCCTTTCCTTGCTTTTGATTTTTACAGCAAATTGCTCGCAAAAAGCTCAACATGTGGAATTTAATGGGCAATACTACAATCCGCAATTGGCCGATAATCCCGCTGCTTTCATCGATACTTTACAATACCGCTCTTTTATGTATTTTATCGATCAAACGAATCCGGCAAATGGTCTTGTGAAAGACCGTTCAACTTCGACCTCTTTTTCCAGTATTGCTGCTGTCGGATTTGCCATACCAGGCTGGGCAATAGGGGCAGAACGAGGGTGGATATCACACAAACAAGCATCCGAACTCACATTGAATACCTTGCGCTTCTTCTGGAATTCTGAACAAAGTCCGGATCCACGCAGCACAGGCTTTAAGGGCTTTTACTATCATTTTCTTACCATGGACAAAGGAAAGCGTTTTCGCGATTGTGAACTCTCCACCATTGACACTGCTCTCTTGCTTGCCGGTGTGCGATTCGCTTATAATTACTATAATACAGATGATCCTGTCGACAAAGAAATCCGTCAACTCGCTGATTCTTTAACATTTCGAACCGATTGGGACTGGTTTACGTTCCCGGATTCTGGCACCCACGCTGAGGCAATTTCCATGGGTTGGAGGCCGGAACGTGGCTTTGTGAATGCTGCCTGGACCGGCTATAATGAGGCTTTAATATTACACATACTCGCCGCTGGAAGTGGATATAAGGGCGCAGAAAAAGCCTATGAACGCTGGCTTGATAAGTACGATTGGCGAAAACCCTATTCTGACATCGAACTCGCTTCATTTCCTCCTCTTTTTGGCCATCAGTACTCCCAGATGTTTATCGATTTCCGGGATTTGCCAGATTCTTATATGCGTGAGAAACATTCCGATTATTTTCGCAATGCAAAACGCGCTGCAATCGTGCAGCATCGCTATGCGATTGAAAATCCGTTGGAGTGGGTTGGATACGATTCATTAACCTGGGGATTAACCGCTTGTGACGGCCCGGGTCCGGAATTTAACACCGGGACACGACAATTCAGACGTTATAGTGCACGCGGCACAAGTGGCCCGGACTTAATCCACAATGATGATGGCACAATTGCTCCAACTGCTGCCGCCGCTTCCATCGATTATTTGCCGAATTTAGTTGTTCCTACATTGCTTAATATGTACACCAAGTACGGTCCGGAAGGCTTGTGGGGGAAATACGGTTTTTACGATGCATTCAACCCAACAATTGACTGGTATAATCCTGACTACCTTGGCATTGATCAGGGGCCAATCGTGCTGATGATCGAAAACTGGCGCAATGGTTTTGTCTGGAAATACATGATGCAGGATCCGGTTGTGCAACATGGTTTGCAGCGCCTTGGATTTCAAAGGACCCAACTTTATCCCTTTGAAAATGAAATCCGGGATTTCGAGAAAGCTGATAAAATTAATCCCCCACCGGAAAATGCGGTTTTGTTTGTTGGCAGTTCCAGTATTCGCATGTGGAAAAGTTTACACGAGGATATGGCGCCCATTAAAGTTATAAACCGGGGATTTGGTGGTTCTCAGGCTGAACATGTTATTCACTTTTTTGATCGGGTGGTTTTGCCGTACAAACCACGTGCAATCGTTTTCTATGAAGGTGACAACGATATCGATTCCGGTAAAATGCCAGTGGAAGTTCTTGTCCACTACAAAGAATTTGTCCGGCTTGTCGAGAAAAAACTCCCTGGTACTCCGGTTTATCTTTTAGCGATTAAACCGAGCATTGCACGGCAGAAAGTATGGCTGAACATGCAAAAGGCGAACACTCTTATTCAAACATTTGCTGAAACCCGTGAAAACGTAACATTTGTCGACGTTGCCTCCGTCATGTTGCGTGAGGATGGCACAATCCGCGATGATATTTTCATCGCTGATAATCTTCATATGAATGCAACCGGATACACGCTTTGGAAAAACATGATTAAACCTTTAATCGAGTAAGCGGAAAAAGAATGAAATATCGGATAGGGAAAATGAATATTCAATTTACTCGGCAACCAAGTCTGTTTCGACTTTTGTTCGTATTTGCAGTTTTTACTTTTTTTAATTTAACGACAGTCTCAGGGCAATTAGTCCCAAATGGAAGCTCAAATGCAAAAATTGGAAGTTTTGTTGATTCAATTCTTGTAAAGATGACTCTTGAAGAAAAATTGGGGCAATTGAATCAATACCGTTGGGTATGGGGCGAAAATGAGGAGCCTATTCGTCAGCAATACCGTGAATATATTAAAGAAGGAAAAATCGGTTCATTCCTGGGGATTTTTGGTGTCGAAAGCACGAGGGAACTGCAAAGGATTGCCGTGGAAGAATCCCGATTGGGAATTCCCTTGCTGCTGGCATTTGATGTCATTCACGGCTTTCGAACCATCTTTCCGGTACCTCTTGCGGAATCTGCAAGCTGGGAGCCAGCGAATGCAGAAAAATCTGCACGAATTGCGGCGATCGAAGCAGCAGCTTCCGGTTTGCATTGGACTTTCGCGCCAATGGTGGATATTACCCATGATCCGCGCTGGGGGCGAATCATTGAAGGGGCTGGCGAAGACCCTTATTTGGGCTCTCAAATGGCTGCTGCGAGAGTGCGAGGTTTTCAAGGGCAGGATTTAGCTGCATCGAATACCGTGCTCGCCTGTGCAAAACATTTCGTAGCTTATGGTGCTGCTGAAGGCGGTCGTGATTATAACACGGCAGACATCTCAGAGCGGTCACTGCGGGAAATATATTTGCCACCTTTTCAAAGCGTAATAAATTCTGATGTGGCAACTGTCATGGCTTCTTTTAACGAAATTGGCGGCGTTCCAATGCACGCGAACGGCTGGCTTATCAATGATGTGATGCGCAGGGAATGGGGCTTTAACGGCCTTGTTATTAGTGATTTTACCGGTGTTATGGAATTGTTGCACCATGGCATCGCTGCAGATTCGACGCAAGCGGGTATAAATGCAATTTCTGCTGGTGTTGATATCGACATGGTGAGTAATATCTACCTGACAAAATTAAAGCAGGCTATCGAAAAGAAAGAACTGCCAATCGCAATCGTTGATGAAGCCGTCCGCCGTGTTTTAAAACTAAAATACAGAGCCGGGCTTTTTGAGGATCCCTATCGATACCAGGATACGAATCGGGAAAAACAACTGCTCCTTCATTCAGATCATCTGAAAGCGTCCCGTGAGGTTGCCCGGCAATCTATAGTGCTTCTAAAAAATGAAAACCAAATTTTACCTCTGAATAATAATATACAGTCGATTGCAGTTATCGGTGCTCTGGCGACAGATGGTCGTTCTTCACTTGGATCCTGGCATGGTGCTGGACGTAGTGAAGAAGCTATAACCGTTTTGCAGGGTATTCGTGATGCTTTGCCGGGTTGCGCAATTAAATTTGCAGAGGGATACACAACACCTCAATCGCAGGACAAAACCCGATTTGCCAAAGCCGTTGAAATCGCACAGCAATCCGAGGCGGTTATTCTTGTGCTGGGTGAATCGGGGGCGATGAGTGGTGAAGCGTCGAATCGCTCGACATTGGATTTGCCCGGTGTACAGCAGGATTTAGCCCAGGAAATACACAAAACAGGCAAACCACTCGTGGTAGTATTAATGAATGGGCGGCCTCTATCCATAAACTGGCTCGATCAAAATGTTCCAGCAATTTTAGAAACATGGTTTTTGGGCAGCCAAATGGGACACGCCGTGGCTGATGTTCTGGTCGGTCATTATAATCCTGGAGGTAAACTACCTGTTACTTTCCCGCGCAGTGTTGGGCAAATCCCCATTTATTATAACCATAAAAACACTGGCCGTCCTCCAGATAAGGATATCGTATGGACGTCAAAATACATCGATATCGATTGGACACCACTTTATCCCTTTGGGTATGGACTGAGCTACACGACTTTTGCGTATAAGAATCTTAACTTGAATAAAAATCAAATGGTGAAAACAGATACCCTCGATGTTTCTGTTGAAGTGCACAATACTGGAAAAGTGGATGGTGATGAAGTGGTACAGCTTTATATCCAGGATGAAGTGGGCAGCGTAACACGCCCGGTTAAGCAATTGCGTAATTTCAAGCGTATTCATTTGCGTGCCGGTGAAATGAAAAGGGTAAGTTTTAAGATTTCTGCTGAAGACTTACAGTTTTATAATATTGCTATGAAAAACGTTGTTGAACCCGGATTTTTCAAAGTGTATGTCGGGGGGAATTCCGTGGACTTGCTTGAGAAACGATTTGAACTTGTAGCCACAAAATGATTATGAAATAATGTCAAATCTATGTGAAAACGAAAAATTTAAATGGGCGCTGAGATGGCCGAAATGTTTCATTGAATACAATCCGGCTTCGACACCTCGAATTTATTCGATGCAGACAGGTGCAGTCTGCACACTTTTTCACATAGCCCGATCTACTCATAAAGTTCAATATATCTTTTTCTTCTGTATTTTTCTCAATATCGTGCCGCTGTGCGCTCAAAATCCCGATTCGGTTTTAATTGAAAAATGGGATAATCCAACATACTGGATTACATCAAACGATGGTGCATCCTCAGTTCATTTATCTACTTTTGAAGGGGAAAATGGAGACGGACTCAAAATTGATTATTCATTACAAAACGACTTCGGGTGGATAAATCTTGCAAAATATTCTTCCTTTGATCCTGCGAAAAATCCAGTCTCATTCCTGCTAAAAGCAAGCTCATCCAGTGATCTTGAACTCAAATTCGTTGATACCGATGGTTCCACCTTTGGCAAAAAAATATCCCTGAAAGATCAATTTCAGAATTGGCAATCCATTGTTTTTTATCTCAATAATGCTGACTATTGGTGGGGAGGAAATGACACCTTTGGTGTTTTGCGAAACTTTGATCTTGCGATCTCCGGACAAGGGTATGGAACGGTATGGATTGATGAAATTGGGATTGGGAAGGAAGGACTATCCTCCACATTTTCTGTCAGTGGTCCGGTCTGGGATCCTGATAGCACGCTTTCGGGTTATGGTTTTCGCCAAAGGCGGGATGCAGAAATGCAACCTGAAGATTCTCTGGTTTTAGTGTATTTGAAAATTGTTCAGGATATTTCCTCTCCAGATCAACAATTACTGCCCTCGATGGAAGACAATATTGCTCAAACTTTTAATAACAGTTTGGCAGCGCTTGCGTTCATTGTGAAAAATGAGCAAGAGCGGGCAGAGCGTATTCTCGACTTTTATGCTGAAGCTACAGTTGAACGGAATACCGATCCCCATTTGCAAAATTTCTATTTAAACGGAGAAGCAAGAGGATTTTACCAGCATGTCTCCCTTTCAACTTATCGTGACGAATCCGGAATTTCTGACCGTTGGATTGGCGATATGGCCTGGCTGCTCGTTGCGTATAAAAACTATGAACACAAATACCAATCCGATCGGTACAAAAAAATTATCCAACTTTTAAAAGAGCTTTTGCTCACATTTTATAAAGCTGAAGGGGAAGGTGGTTATATTCAGCACGGCTGGCGGCATGGAGATGATAAACTCCATGAGTCATTCGGGCATCCCGAAGGTAATATTGATTGTTATGCTGCCCTCAAACTATGCAGCGAAGATGAATATGCACAGAATATTCGCACGTGGCTTGATAACACCCTCACCGGCGTGAATTATCCTCTGGATCTTTACACATGGCGCGTTTTGGCGTACGGCAAAGGTTTTGAATATTTGCTCAATATTCCTGAATATGATTTACAGTACCGGAAAACATTAAACCTAAACGGTGTTGAGGTTATGGGTTTTTACCATGGACCAGACATCGATATTGATAATATATGGGTCGATGGTACGGGGCATATGGCTTGTGCCTATGCACTCTATGGTGATCGTGAACGCGGCTATTTTTATGCAAATCAAATGGATAATTACATCATTGAGCGAACCATCGATTCCAGGAAAACGCACACCTTGCCCTATACGCTCAACACCCTAGGCGGCTATGATTGGGTTGATACAACAAAAGGAATGATTTCATGTGCTGCATGGTATATTCTTGCAAAAAATGAGTTCAATCCATTTCGAATTGAATCTGCTACATCCGTAGATATGATGAACCGCCAATTTCTCGATATTTCTCTCTCCAGTAATTATCCAAATCCTTTTACGGATGCCACCAATTTCAATTATAAGATTCAAAAAACGGGTCCAGTCTTACTGGAAATTTTTGATATAAATGGCAATCTGGTGCGTACACTTGTTCACTCATTACAAAATCCCGGAGTTTACAAGGCCAATTGGGATGGGTATTCGAATGCCGGAAATTTAGTTGGTAGTGGGTTGTATTTTTGTCGACTGAGTGCTTGTGCGACACAGAAATCCACTAAAGTTTTAATTGTCAGATAAGGAGAAAAGCTTGGCTGCTATTGAACTGAAAAACTTGTCGAAAGTCTATGATAATAAAGTTACAGCAGTAAATAATGCAGATTTCGTTATCAATGATAAAGAATTTCTTGTTCTGGTTGGGCCTTCTGGTTGTGGGAAATCGACATTATTGCGTATGATAGCTGGATTAGAGGACATCAGCAGCGGCGAACTTTTTATCGATGGAATGAAGGTGAATGACATCGCACCAAAAGACCGCGACATTGCCATGGTTTTCCAAAACTATGCTCTGTATCCCCACATGTCGGTTTTTGACAACATGGCATTCGGTTTAAAAATGCGCAAATTTCCTAAAGATGAAATTAAAAACCGCGTTGCAGAAGCCAGCAAGACCCTTGAATTGGATAATTATCTCGATCGGAAACCGAAGGCGCTTTCAGGTGGACAAAGACAGCGTGTCGCAATTGGGCGTGCCATTGTTCGTCAACCAAAAGTATTTCTCTTTGATGAACCGCTTTCAAATCTTGATGCAAAATTACGTGTGCAAATGCGAATTGAACTCAAGGAATTGCACTCGCGTCTGCAAGCCACAATGGTTTATGTCACCCACGACCAGATTGAGGCAATGACGATGGGAGATCGCATTGTTGTACTCAAAGATGGCATTGTCCAGCAAATCGATACACCCCTTAACCTTTACAACAATCCGCAAAATCTCTTTGTCGCAGGATTTATCGGTAGCCCGACTATGAATTTCATTCCTGGTTTAATCGATACAAAAGGTTCGGGTGAACTCGTCTTTGGTGAAATGCGGATCCAATTGCCAGAATCGCAAAAAGAAAAACTGCTGGAGAAAGGCATTACAGATTATGTACTTGGTGTACGGGTAGAAGATGTCTATGATCTCAATGTGGAGAATGGAAAATCTCTTCCTGGTGGATATGCGGCAACCATTGACGCAGTAGAACCACTTGGAAGTGAAATTTACCTGTATGTCCAATGCCATAAGCTGAAATTATGTCTTCGCACGGCACCAGATCGCCAATACGAGCGTGGCCAGATCATTCATGTTTCTTTCAACGCAGATAAATTGTATTTTTTTAGTCAAAAATCCGGAGATCGGATTTTGTAGACATTTTAATTTAGTCGAAGAAAAAACAGTTTCAAACAATACAAAAAGGGAAAAATCATGCATTCTTTTCCTCGGGTTAGCTTTTCAATTACGTACATTTTGTTTTCCGTTTTTATCGTGAGTGGGATTTGTGCTCAAGATTACCAGGTCTATTGGCAGCAGCCGGAATATATACTTTCTCCGGATGATTCTTTATTCCTTGAACAATTGGAGCACGATACTTTTCAATGGTTCTGGGAAAAAGCACATGGCAGCACCGGGCTTAATCCCGACCGCTCAACGGAGACCTCGAGTGAAAACAACTTGATTTCAATCGCCTCTGTTGGTTTTGGGCTCACGGCATATGGAATTGGTGCAGAGCGTGAGTATGTGACCCGCGAGCAAGCGGCACAACGTGTGGATATGGCATTACGCGCATTGCTGCGTGGAACGATGGCCCGGGATGCACAAGGCACCATTGGATATCGTGGCTGGTATTACCATTTCCTTGACGCAAATACACTCTCCCGTGCATGGAACAGCGAACTCAGTAGCATTGATACTGCACTACTGTTGCTTGGTGTTGTTTTCGTTCGTAATTATTTTGATAATCCTGAAAATACCCTCGAGACCGCTATCCGTGATAGTGCGACAGTCATTCTCAATCGTGTGGATTGGCGTTTTATGCGAAATCCCAATAACAATGGCATCTCTGCCGGGTGGAACCCGGAAAGTGGCTATATCAACTGGGAGTACCGGGGGTACAATGAAGCCTTGTTTTTGTATCTTCTTGCTGTTGGGGCTGAAGTTAACCCTTTATCGGCGAGTTCCTACTTGTATTGGAAAGGGAGTTATCGATACGAATCAACAGGTTACTTCGAGCATCCTTTTATCACATTTGCACCGTTGTTCGGACACCAATATCCCCATGTCTGGTACGATTTTCGTGGTATCTATAATGATGAGCTGAAAATTCTTGGTGATAAATATGACTATTTTGAAAATGCCCGTCGGGCAACATACGCAAACAGAGCATACGCAATCGCAAATCCAAGAAGTTGGCCCAATTATGCAGAAAATGATTGGGGATTGACAGCCTGCGACGGTCCCAAAAATTTTGGTTTTAATGGCTATCGTGCTCGAGGCGCCAGCGCGCCAGGCGTGGTTGATGACGGCACAATTGCACCAACTGCAGCTGGCGGTTCAATAGCCTATGCACCAGAAATTGTCATACCTGCCTTACGGTATATGAAGGAGAAATATGGCGCAAAACTTTATACGAAGTATGGCTTTCGGGATGCCTATAACGATTCTGTTAATTGGTTTGACACCGATTACATCGGTATCGATCAAGGGCCAATTATCGCCATGATCGAAAACTATCGCAGTGGCTTGGTCTGGGAAACGATGAAAAAGGATCCAGTTATCAAGAATGGATTACTTAAAGCTGGTTTTACTGGTGGATGGCTTGATGAAGGATCCGCTGTACAAAATGCAATGTTACTTGATTTCGATTATAAATTAATGAATTACCCAAATCCTTTTAATGCATCGACAATCATCCATTTTGAAATTCCTAAAACACAACATGTTACAATTGAAATTTTTAATACCAAAGGCCGGAAAGTCGCATCAATTGTAAAAGGGGAGATGACGGCAGGGCAGCATGTCGTGCAGTGGCACGTTCCTGCATTAGCTTCAGGTGTTTATTGGGTGCGTATGCAGACCAGTTCGTCTGTGCTATCGCAAAAAATGTTATATCTCAAATAAGGAAATGAAGATTTTTGATTTTAGCCTGCTTTATTCGTGCAATGCTCAAAGTGATCGATGGGGGCTGAGTCAAAACATGATTTAATGATCGTAATTCGACATTTATGTCGAAAGTATAGCCTCAAAAAGAGCGACATGAATGTCGCATTACATGTTTTGACTCAGCCCCCAATCTTGGTGTTGGTGAATAAAGCAGATTAGGCATATCTTTAATTTTGGAAACCAAAATGAAGAAAATAAAAAACAAAGCTCACTTTTTCAAATTCGCCTTACTCGGTGTATCTCTTGCAGCCAACTTAACACACTCACAAACGATAATTGATGCATTTGAACAGTGGCCAGATTCAAGCCATTATAAAATAACCAACGGCTCTGAAGGAAACAGTCTTGAAATTGAGCTAATCACCGAGGATATAAAACAGGGCAGTGGCGCTTTTCAGGCTACGTGGCGCGTGCAGGCAAATTCCTTTGCGGGCATATGGACGCAATTGGATGTTTTGCATCCGGACTCTGCTGCCGTACAGGATTATTCACAGTTTACTGAATTAGATTTGTGGTTCAATAATATTTTACCCTCCTCAAGTCCACAAAAAGTCTCGTTTCAAATCAATCTTTTGGATGTGAGCAATGCACCTGCGAATGTTACCGATGCCCTTGAGTGTGAATGGTGGACCGCCAGCTTTCAAGTTCTTGATGCAGACTCCAGCCTCGGATGGCAATTGTTAACGGTGCCGCTACAACAGGGGGATATTGGATCAAGGGAAACAATAATTTGGACACAATCCAGCAGAGGAATCCAGGGGAATAATGAACTGGATCTCGATAAAATACGTGGAATTGCTATTGTATTTGCTGGATCTGCTTCCTTGCTGAGTGGTGACAAAACGGCGAATGGCGTTATTGCACTGGATTACCTTAGTTTACGGGGAGAAGCACAGGGTGATTTTGCAAAAGCCGTTGAAATTGTCGTATTGGGGTCATCGACTGCAGAAGGGACAGGGCCGGTTGACTGGAATAACGCCTGGGTCAATCTTTATCGTGATGCACTCAAGACGCAAAATATTTATCACCAAGTCCACAATTTGGCCAAGGGAGGCTACACAACCTATCAGCTGTTACCTACGGGAACGGCGGTGCCGGGTGGTCGACCAACGCCAGACACACAAAGAAACATCACAAAAGCCTTAGCTTTGTCACCTGACGCAATTATTATAAATTTGCCATCAAATGACGCCGCTTATGGGTATTCGCTGCAGGAACAATTAGCGAATTATACCAAAATTGTCGATCAGGCGCAGAGTGCGGGCGTTCCGCTCTGGATCACGACAACTCAGCCACGAAATCTTGATGCTGCAGGACGTCAGGCTTTAATGGATATGCGGGATTCAACTTTCACTCGATACGGTAAATACGCAGTGGATTTTTGGACAGTACTTGCCCTCCCAGATGGGACTATAGACCCGATTTTTGATTCCGGTGATCACATCCATTTGAACGATAGTGCCCACAAAATTCTCTTTGCCCGTGTCGATGCTGCACATATTCCTGATTCTGTTTCAACGAATGTATCTACTCCTGACGTTGTCCCTGCAAAACATGCTTTGCTGCAGAATTATCCGAATCCGTTTAATAATGCAACCATGATAGTATTTGAGCTGCAAAAAGGACAGATTGTACAACTTGAAGTAGTCAATCTCCTCGGGCAAAAAGTAGCGACACTGGTTAATGCATACCGAAATGCAGGAAAACACTTAATTCCCTGGGATGCCGGCGCATTACCATCTGGTGTCTATTGGACTCGACTTGTTACACAGAATGCAGTTTTGACAAATAAAATGCTTTATCTTCGCTGAACCGTAATTGAACTCAATACCAATTTGTGAAATCATGAAAAAAAATGTCATTTCATTTAATGCTGTAGTTTTCATTTTATTATTTCCTGTCTTTGTTTTTTCCCAGCCTCAAATACTCGACAACTTTGAAAAAATACAAGGATGGAAACTCATAGCTTCCGATGCCGTGGATATCGATACCTCAAGTGCCACTGGATTAAATGGCAATGCCATCAAAATCGACTTTAATTTTACCAAAGGCACAGGTTATTGTGGTATCCAAAAACAATTTCCGATGGATTTACCAGAAAATTTCAAATTCACATTTTATATCAAAGGCAATGCTCCGGTAAATAATCTTGAATTCAAGTTGGTGGATGAAAGCGGACAAAATGTATGGTGGTTGAACCAAAGGAACTATGAATTCTCTGATAAATGGACGAAAATAACCATAAAAAAAAGGCATATTCAATTCGCATGGGGACCTACAAAAGACCAATCCTTGCGACACATCGATAAAATTGAATTCTTTGTTGCCTCTTCAACTAGGGGAAACGGAACGATATGGTTAGATGATTTTACATTCGAGGCACTACCTGAGCCTGATCCAAATCCACCTGCACCTCGTATTTATATTGTTAATCAGGGCGCCCAAATGGATGTTACATCAAAACTGAGGGACAAGAATCCTGCAACATACTGGGAAAGTTCAACGGACGAGGCATCACCACTGCTCATCGACTTGCAGTCACACCGTGAATTTAGTGCGATTATAATCGACTGGGATAATAAATTCTTTGCAAGAGCGTTCGATGTAAACTTATCGACAGATGCGGTTCATTGGGAGAAAACCTATACTGTTTCGACAGGAAAAGGTGGAAAACAGTTTCTCTATCTACCTGATCATGAATCGCGCTTTATCAAATTGAATTTCACAGCGGAAAAAAATGCGCATTTTCGAATGAATGAAATCGAAATAAAGGATGTTGGGTTCGCAACCAGTGTGAATATGCTTTATTCTGAGATCGCCAGGTTGTTTCCCCGGGGGGATTTCCCCCGTTATTTTTATAACGAAGCCTCATACTGGACGGTTTGTGGTGTAAATGGGGATAGAAATGAAGCCCTGATAAATACCGATGGTATGGTCGAAACCAATAAAGGACAGTTTTCTATTGAGCCGTTT
This sequence comes from Deferribacteres bacterium, assembly GCA_020633655.1. GTDB lineage: Bacteria > Zhuqueibacterota > Zhuqueibacteria > Zhuqueibacterales > Geothermadaptataceae > Bioreactorimicrobium. The sequence goes on along the minus strand of JACKDF010000003.1, from coordinate 303,060 downwards.
GTGTTTATAGATTCAGCATTAGTGACCTGGGAGGACGTACAACTTACACAAAGTTTACGTGAAGATGTCTTGCCCATACCTTCAGTAAAATGGAATCATGCAGATTTCATTCTGAATACTGAGATTTTTTCCGATGGTTCTGCAGATAGTTCCATGCTGTTTTTAAACTATACTTTCATCAATAATCGGCCAGACAGTATTAATGCACAGTTGTTTCTGGCATTGCGTCCATTTCAAGTGAATCCACCGTACCAGTTTTTAAACAATCCTGGGGGTGCAACAAAGATTAATTCGATTGCTGTAAAGCAAGATCTTGTTGTGATTAATGGGGATAAACAGCTTTTTACCCTCACTCCCTCACAGGGATTTGGTGCAACGACCTTTGATGAAGGTGATATTGTCGAATTTTTATCAAAAGGCAAAGTACCGTTGCGTACAGATGTTTTTGACGAGCAGGGGAGATGTTCAGCTGCACTGCGATATTCCATTCGCGTGGCAGCAGGAGAGCAGGTATCGGTTTATCTTACTGTTCCTTTCCACCTGGATTCTGTAAAAGAATTTTTACCGAACAGGTTGCAGAATCCTGCTCGTTATTTTGAAAAACACCGTCAAAATGTACAAAATTTCTGGCGACAAAAAATCTCCTCCGTGCGTTTTCAGTTACCACCTTCTGCGGATAAGCTCCTCAACACGCTTCATTCGAATTTAGCCTATATTCTCATCAATCGGGATGGGTATGGAATCCAACCGGGATCACGATCGTACGAGCGTTCCTGGATTCGTGACGGTGCGTTGACATCATCTGCTCTTTTAAAGATGGGAATGCAAAAAGAAGTTCGTGAATTTCTTGACTGGTATTCATTGTATCAATTCCCGAATGGCAAAATACCCTGTGTTGTCGATCATCGTGGGCCGGATCCGGTGCCGGAGAATGACAGCAATGGCGAATATATTTTCGCACTACTGCAATTTTATAATTTTACCGGCGACTTAGTCTGGCTGAATGAAAAATTTCCACAAGTCAAAAAAGCGGTCGCTTACCTCGATTCTTTGATATACCTTAGGAGTACAGATTATTATAAAAATGGTAATGATTCTTTGCGCGCATTTTATGGATTATTACCGGAATCCATAAGCCATGAGGGGTATTCGGATCACCCACGGCATTCTTACTGGGATGATTTTTGGGCTATGAAAGGATTGAAAGATGCCGTTACAATCGCCGAAATAACAGGGGAAAATGAATCTGCAATGAAGTTTAAATCTATACGTGACCATTTTAAAACCAATCTTTATAATTCGCTGCAACTCACTGTAAAGAATCATCAAATCGATTATATTCCTGGCTGTGTTGAGCTAGGTGATTTCGATGCAACTTCCACAACGATAGCGCTTCTTCCGTGTAACGAGAGAGATAATTTACCACAAAATCTACTGCAAAATACTTTTCAACGTTACTTTGATTTTGCTACAGAAAGGATGACTCCTTCGAGTACATGGGTTAACTATACCCCATACGAATTACGCACAGTAGGTACCTTTATTTATCTGAATCAGCCAGATCGTGCACACCAGTTGCTCGATTTTTTCTTTTCGCACCAACGACCAGCCAACTGGAATCATTGGGCGGAGGTCGTTTGGAATGAACCCGAAACAGCAAAATTTATCGGCGATATGCCGCATACCTGGGTTGGCTCTGATTATATCAATGCGGTGCGATCTTTCTTCGCTTATGAAGATGAGCTAGCGGATGCATTGATCATTGGTGCTGGTTTTTACCATGATTGGCTTGATTCTGAAACTGGAATTGCTTTTGAAAATTTACCAACATACTATGGTAATGTCAGTTTCAAATTAAATAAGATTGATGAGAATACTTTTAGAATTAAAATATTCGGTGAAATGAGAATGCCAGGTGGAGGGATTCTCATCCCAAACTTGTGGGGAGTTGAACCAAAAAGTGTTGTCATAAACAACCTGAAACGCGACGTACAAAATGGTTTCATCAGTATTCATGAGATACCCGCCATCGTTACCATAAAATTGCCTTAAAACTATGTCCTACCATTACTTAACTATCGCCAGATCGCCGTTTTATAAGTGATCTGGTTTTCTCTTCCATTCTCTATAGCATGTACGAACCATTCTGATCCCATTAAAAATTGGTTTCAAAGTTTTGTGCTCTCTTTTGAAATGAATTTGCACAAGAAGTTTTCCAAATTTCTTGTAAGAAAAAAATGCGATAAATTATTATTTTTATTGAAAAGTTTTTGATTTGATCCCGTCTTTGTAAATGATTATGCAACGCTGAACGAAGACAGGAGTCCATTATGTTGTCCCATAAATATTTTCAGAGCTTATTTGTCATAGTACTTCTTTTTTACGCAACACCATCTTTTACAGCGGCGAATGATAGTGGGGCAAAGCAAATAATCGATTTCGATATTTATGAGAAAATCAAATCTGTCAGTCAGGATACGCAATGTATCTGTCTGCGATACATCATTCAGGAACCGGAAAAGATCGATGATTGCCGTATTATTTTTGATGTCATGGCGATTTATCAGAAAAATTCAATCGTGGAAATTCGGTTATTGGCAATTAAAGCCCTGGAAAAGGTAGGAAACAAAGCTGCTATTGAGTTTCTTAAAAACGCATATCACAAACAAGCAAATCCTGAGCTTCGCAAGGCGATTTGGGTTTCGTTAAATAAAATCTCAGCATAAAGTAGGGTTTTTCTATGAATATTCTCGTTATCGAAGATGATTACAATACACTCAATGGCTTAATTGATCTGCTCCATCTTGAAGGACATCGTGTTTTAGGAACAGGGACTGCCCAAAATGCACTGGACATGTTAAAGCGAAATTCCTTCGACCTTATTCTATGCGATTTCCGATTGCCGGACACAAACGGTTTATCCTTATGTAATCAAATACATAAACAATTTTGCAATGTCACGCTTTTCATGTTCACTGCTTATTGCAATATGCAGCATCGCGAACAGGCGAAAAACTGTGGTATTTCCCGCTTGTTTCATAAACCTTTGGATCTTGACGAATTGTTTAATGCCCTTGCTGCAATTCCTGTTGCATCCAATCGATCTTCCATGCTGAATTAAGCCACTAAAAATCTTCAATTATTAGAGCGTTTCGTATCAGCTTTTGTTTCTCTTTCGTCTCCATCGATAACAAATTATTGAAGACGTCCCGGATTTCTTCTTTCTCTGCACGTAAAGCCATTTCTTTGTAAATCCCAAGAAGACAATCATCCAAAGCAATAGCCATTTCTACAATCTCATCAATATTCGTATGTGGCTCATTCAATAAAGCACGAAAATGTTTTTCAGCTTTTTCGGTGGACGTGCATTGAAACCACGCTTCCAATACCTTTTTGGAGGCTTCTTCTTTGTAATCTGATAGGACTTCTTCAAGATGTTTTTCGTGGCGACTCATGTAATCCAACAAAAGTTGCATTCGAGTTTTCTCGCTCTCAACGCTGAGTTCGGCATAAAACTGACTTAATCTGTGGTGGATTTTTTGGGCAAGTTCCAATACATCCCGAGTTCTTTCAAAGCGCATGATTTATCCTCCACTTAAGTGTGATTAAAAAAATGGCTTATGAAATCATATACTAAATATTGGAACACAAAAATGTGCGTGCGTTGCACGACAGGAAATTCTCACATCTGTTATACTTTTCAATTCTAAAATGTTTTCCTGAAAAATGGTGGTTGACATTATGAATGAAATGTTCTGGAGATTTTTTTCTTTAAATAGAGGAGAATACTATTCTTTTTCAGAGATGCTGCGAAGATGTTCTTTTTTGAATCGGGATTTATTGGCTCTTGCAATACCTCAGACCACATGTTTTTAATGAGTTCTAAGAAAAAAGGGTGGTTCGGACTATTACGCCTTTTCGGTGGGAGTTGTAACTGCATTGAAATCAAAGAACGATTGTTAAATGGAGAGAATTCTTCAATGGCAATATCTTGTTCATGGGGATAATCGGCTGCCCAGTTGCCGGTTCGGCATTCCCAGTAAAATAAATCAAGAATCGGAATATTGTTTTCCTTTGCATAATGTTGCGCTTCCTGATGCCATTCATATATCTCCTTGTTTACAAATTCAATTTCGTTTGTGTAGGAACTGAAATAAGCCAAAGCTTTTCCCGAAAAGGGGAATCTTGAAAAACCAAAATGGCAACGGCAAATTGCGCCGCAATTACCATTAATGTTAATGATGTTCTGATCCCGATGGTGTTCGTAGTGGTATTGGATTCCGGCAGTTTTAGGCAGGATTCGGGGTGAAATATGTTCTTTTTTGTATTCGGTTAAAAATGAATCGGTTAAGGCGGCGGTTTTAAAAACATGAAAGTTCAGACGCACGTGCGCAGCAAGTTTTTTGGAAATACGAATATCCGGATGATTATCCGTCATCGACTGGCGTTGAAAAATGTAATATGTTATTTTATCCTGATAGTCCCGGGATGCTGCCAATAACATCCGGGTATCCCAGCCTGAAGTCAGGGGTTGCAAGAGTGTGAATCGATTTATTGCTGCTTTAATGGATCCCCGTAATAATTCCACAGACGCTGCGAGAATTTCAGCTTCTGATTTCTCTGGTCGTTTAAAGAATGGGACTCTGGATATTTTTTTTGTATTCAAATCGAGAAAATGGTTCGGCAGGCATCTTTTTAATCGGTCATCGATCGTGCTGCTTCCGTACCACGAGTGTTCTTTCTGTTTATAAATCGATGACTGCAGGAATTGTTCTTTTTCCGCTGATATTTTCCAGGAGCTGTTGGTCATCTGCAAAAATAGTTTTGGCGAGGAAGTAACGACGATCTGCTCATCGTAAAAACTATAGAATATTGGGCGTAAACAACATGCATCACCGATGATTATTAATTCATTTTTGCTTTGGAAAAGCAGAATGAAGCGACCGCTTAGTTGTTGTATGTTTTTGAAAAAAGAATGTTTGTCTGTACTCTCCAGAACCAGTTGTGTGATTATTTGTTCGTTTGTAAAATCCGGATGCAGGGGGTCTATTATAAAGCCAAGACATAAAATTGAGCGTTGAGTTTCAGATTTGACTGTAACAGATAGACTGTGATGAAAGCATACCTGCAAGTTTGCAAATTTAATCGAGTTAAATTCCCGGGGAAGCTCACGAGAGAGACTGGATAGGAAATACTGGTTGCGAAACATGAAGTGATCTCAGAAAAATTTAGAGGAGGAAGTTGTGTTTTCTAAAAAAGAACATCCGATCTCCGTGTAATAACCGGATGTTCTTCCAAGTTAAGGACTTAAATATTCTGTGATTTAAATGCATTCAGGCGTTTTAAATATGCCTCTCTGGTGATCCTGATATCTTCCAGAAAATAAGGAAGTTCTGGAAGTAAAAGGGCTTGCGGACCATCGACAAGTGCTTTTTTCGGTTCCGGATGAAAATCGACCAGAACCATATTTGCTCCTGAAACTATCCCTTGTGCGGTTGCATGAAAAATATCGAGTAAACCGTCCGGAGCCCGGTCTCGTGTCCCAACTGAATGGGATGGATCGATACATACAGGCATGCGGGTCAATCTTTTTACAACCGGAACATTTGAAAAATCAACCATATTTCTATGTGGTGCCGAGAAGGATGTTTTCATCCCGCGCAGGCAAAATACCACATTCGCATTGCCTTCCGTAGCCAGATATTCAGCAGCGTTAAGTGATTCGCTGAGGGTAATACCAAAGCCTCGTTTTAGCAATATGGGATATTTTTTTTGCCGGCCTAAAACTTTAAGAAGCTCAAAATTTTGGGTGTTTCGTGTCCCAATTTGCAGCATTATGCCGGTAGGATTCCCAGTTTTATGCAGAATGGTGTCGATTTCTTCAACATGACTTTCGTGCGTTACTTCCATGGCAATTACTTTTATCCCGTATTTACCAGCGAGTTCAAATACATAGGGTAGACAGGACTTACCATGCCCCTGAAAAGAGTAGGGACTCGTTCTTGGCTTATACGCACCCATTCGTGTGCAAACAAGGGAATTGTCCTGCAAAACACGCATCATCGCTTCCACATGTTCTGGGATATCCACAGCACAGAGTCCGGCAAAAATATGCAAACTGCTCTGATTGAAGTGGAGTCCCTGATACTCAAAACCAGTAGTTCGAGCATCATCATTGTGGCGACCCAGGATTCTGTATTCTTCAGAAATCCTGATCACGCGTTCCACTGCGGGAAGTGACTCTATATCGCTTCGTGCAATCTTTTGCGTGTTTCCAATGAGGTAAACCTCGGTTAACCGCTGTTCATTTCCCTCAACGATATGCTTTTGGATTCGAACATCCTGTAATTCCTGTAAATAGTCCCATGTCCTGCGAAACTCCTCGGAAGATTCATTCATGTTTGGGTGAAGTATAACTAGCATTGTTATTTCCTGAGTTTAAAATCTTGATAACGAAAAATTCAATGATTATCGAGAAAAAGATGCATAAAAACAAGCACGAAAACGATTTCTGAGATTATTTTAGAAAAAAAAGAAGGAGGGAGAATCAAACTGATTTTCTAATCAAAAGGGCAAACTATGAATTGCCACTAAAGTGTGTACTCAAGGGGAATTCGGGACTATGCATTTTTGCTGATTCATTCGATTCACTTTTGTTTAAAAAGTATATTTGTAACAAGGTGAGAATAAGTATACTATATATCATGACTATCATGCTACTTGAGCAGCCATCAAATTCATTTGAATTTTTCTCAGCTCAAGGTCGATCTGGGAATAGCTGTTAAAGCGCTGATCCGGATCCCATACAATCGTGCGATTGATCAATTGTTGCCAAATCGGGCTAACCAGATCCCCGCCATGTTCCGTCAGTGGTGGAATTTTGATATTCTTTATATCCTCTGGCTGTTGAATTTTTGCTGTTTGATCATAAGGGTGTCGACCTGCAAGTAATTCATAAATTATTATACCCAGGGAATAGAAGTCTGATCGCATATCGAACTGAGCCTTTTCAAACAGTTCCGGGGCCAGATACCGCCAATAACCGGGATATAAAACAGTGCCGTCTGTGTTCAAATTCTCCGAAAATCCAGTAATTCTAAAATCAGTAATACTTATTTCCTGTGCGCCGTTAATCCAAATATTGCCCGGTTTAAGATTTAAGTGCAGGACATTTTTATGCTGGGCATAAGCCAGTGCACGAATAATTTTTTGTGCCAGCTCCAATACTTTTGCTTCTTTGTTTTCTGGGGTGAATTCGATATCAGAAATGTTTTTGCCTTCAATATATTCACGAACATAATAAAACATATTTTTATGTTCGCCCATATCATACAAGTTAGCAATATGGGGATGGTTGAGTCGACCTATAGCACGGATCTGTTCTATCAAATCCTGACGGGCATTTGAATCCTGCAAGTACCTTATCGATTCCTTCACTAACAAAATTTTTATCAGAACTGTACGAGAAAGTTGTTCATCGAAAGCGCTATAAGTTGCATAGGCTTTATGTTTCATCAGACATTTTTTAATCTCAAATCGTCCGAGATTGTAACCTTGTCCTTCTTTTATCGATTCAAGCGCAGATTTCCACATAACCTCGAAATAGGGGAGATGTGTTCCAGGCAAAATTTCAATTGGTCCTTTTTGCAGCAACGATAATTCTGACAATTTTTCATCAGATGTATTTAGTGTGCCCTCCTGGGATGCGATTAACAACATTCCAGCTTCTGTATCCTTTGTTGCATTGCGTTCCACAATTCTCAGCAAATGCGATGCATGAAGAAATTCATTCAACCGGTCGCGATCTGAAGTTATTCGTGGAAAATCTGTTAACCAAATCCCACACAATAGACTAATTCGGTATTGCTTGCTAATTTTTTGGTTATACTCATCGATGTAATGCAGAAGTTTTGTAACAGCTAACACGAGTTCAGGAAAACGTTCTGATAGTATTATAAAACCAGCACCAGCGCGTCTGAGAGACATACATAATTCACTCTGAACAATATGATCCTCGACAAGTTTAACCAACTTTTCAGAAATACCGGTGTTTCCATGGGTGAACAACTGCATAAAACATATCGCTTGCGTTCTGTTTTCCTCATACACCTCACATTGAGCCTGGATTTTCGGGAGTGCATCAAGTATATCTTTTGAAAAATTGAAGGATGTTTTTGATTCAGCGGTATGATTTTTTCCGTTTGATGTTAATAAAGCATCGGAAAGCGATATGTTCCCTAAAATAAATTGGTATTCTTCAAGCAGTTCATCATCGAATTTCTTTGCTATTTTTTCCTCATCCTGTTGACATGATTTTAGCGTAATAAAAGCACGCAAAGCCTGGAGAGAGTTTTCCGGTTTGACTTGTTCCAGCCCTGACTCGAGCATTGAGCGTTCAAGTTTATTGTCGGCAAACTGGTTTTTGTGGAGAAGTTCGTAGGCAAGTGTCAATGCACGTTCAACCTGGAATTGCATCTCCGGATTTACGGGATCTGTGGCAGTAGCAATTGCACGGTTTGCTTCTTCAAATTTTTGTTCCCACCATAAACTTTCCAAATAGGAACGAATGGCTTTTTTGTTATTGCTTCCAAAAATCACCTTTTGTTCATGTTCATAGACTTTTTCTTTTTGTCCTGATTCCTCATAGGCTTTTTTCAGAAAAAGGTGGATTTTCTGAGCATTGGCAGGTTTGAAGGCAAGAGCAGATTCGCACAGCTCTGTCGTGAAAGGATTGATGAGTTCAACTTGTGCGAAGAGTGTGGCAATGCCAATTTTTAATGCACTTGATTCGGGATTGCATTCAAGTGCTTTCTTGTAGATTGTCATAGCTTTTTCGGAGGTTGAATTTGCTCCGATTGCGCTAATTGCTGCTTTATGCCAAACATCTGCGGAATCGATATTGCGATCGATCAGCTGTTCGAATTTTTCAAAAGCCTCCGGATATTGCTGTCTATCAAGATAGGCATTTCCAAGGGTAAATAAAAGTTGTCCAATGCGATCCGTTGGGGTGTAGTGCTCGGCGTTTGACATAAAACAGACCTTGACCTCGTTTTATTGACTATTGTGAATGAGAATGACTTGATTTGGAAGCATCGTTAAAAGCCTGGATCGCTTCAGATGAGCGAGAACCACGTGCGAGATACTTTTGCTGTACTATTTTTTCAAATTGCTTTCTATTGGGAATATTAAGGTTCAGTTTCAATATGGTACTGAATAATTCCAGCGCCTTGTCATCACGGCGCCCATTGATCAGGTAGGCATTGGCCAATGGTGAATAGAGCTTTAATTTGCCGGGGTTATCTTTCAAAAGTCTTTCGTAGATGTTCGCAGCTAAATGATGTTTTCCAATCAGTGTAAACGCTTTCGCCCGTGCGTAAGGAACAAAAACTATAAATCCTACGAGGGGGAGAAAGACAAGGGATAAAATAATACCACCATAAAAAATGTTCGAATTACCAGCGTTTTGTGGTGCCATCGAATTTTGTAAATCGTTATTACTTAAGGCGAGATTTGTTCTCGCTGTGGCCAACAAGTCAATCACATCACGATAGCCTGGTTTGATAATTTGAATTTTTTCAAGCAGTGATACTGATTGAAACCAGTCCTCAACATGGATATATCCCTGGGCTTCGGTGTAAAGTGAATCGAGGAGAGAGGCAGTTTTGAGATCGACTGTTTGCGTTTCCGAAGATATTGAAGTGGATGAAATGCGTTCCTCAACTTCCGCAAGCAAAATTTGAACATCTTTGTAATTTGGATCTATATTTTTAACTTTTTCCAGGGCAACCAGAGCCGAGCCCCAATTTCGTGCAAATATTGCTTGTTTGCCATTGGCGTAGAATCGTTCAACAATCAGTGACTGGTTTTGTTCATTCAAATTGTTTTTTGCCAGTTGCAACCGTTTTGCGTTGTCTTTAAAACCAGCATCCATTTTTAAAACACGTTCAAACGCAATGATTGCATGGGTCCATTCCTTGCCTTCCAAAGCGTCAATGCCTTCATTGTATGCATTATCGATTTCACTTTCCCGGCTTTTTTCCTGAACTTGTTTTTCCAAAGCAGTAAGCCGGGATGAAGCATCTTTAAATTTGTTGTCTTGTTTAAGAATTTGCTCGTAGGTTGCTATAGCCAGTTCAAATTTTTTCTCATTTTCGTAGCGTATGCCTTCATTGTATAAGGATGACAAAAGTGTAGATGCTTCTTTCTTTTCCAAAAGCGAATCAATCTGAACCAAAAGCTCGTCGACATCCTTATAGTTTGGCGAGTTCTTGCTTATGTTTGCAAGTAGAACGCGTGCTTCGAGCAAACTATCGTTTTTCATAACAATTTTTGCACGCTCATAATCGCTTGCCGTTTTTTTTGCATTTTCAAGTGCAACCAGGAAATTTTGGAAGTAAATTTTGTTATCTGAATTCTTCTTCAATCCCTCGTTTGCAAGTTCCAGTGATTCATCGAATTTTTCGAGTCGAAAGTAGCAGGTAGCCAATTCAAAATTGAGTGTATTTTCAATTTTCTCATTTGGTACTAATTCTTTAGCATTTAGATAGTAGGTGACTGCTTGCTCATAATTTTTTAGTGATTTAAATAGCCTTGCCAAGGTAAAAGCAGCATTAAACCGCACTTTCTCAACATCATTGCCATCTTCAATCGTATATGCTTTCTCGAGGTGAATTTGAGCGTTTGTAAAATCTCTTTGTTCGTTATAAACAAGTGCAAGTTGAAAATGTGCTTGCCCAAATCCTGGATCAATTCGAATTGCGGCCTGAAATGCCTTGATCTTTTCTGTTGATTCCTCACTTTGCAGGCCTTTGTTATACCATCGAATTGCATCCCTGTTTTGTGGGATTTCTGCTACAAGTGTTGAAAACATAAAAAAATAAACAAATACCGGTATAACTGAAAGTGCACATACGGTTTTCGTTTTCATGGTGGTGCTCCCCGGAGCTGATTTGTTAGTAGTCGATCTCACGAACTTTCCTGGTTCTTCTTTTTGTACTCATCAGCCAACGCTGCTTCAAGAAGATGGATGTCTTCTGCATCAGTAGTCTGGTTGGTCGTTAGGTAATTCTGTGTTAAAATAGAACTGATTTGATGGTGGTATTCCGGACTTAAGTTCAATTGTATTATCATTTTGAATATTTTTATAGCTTGCTCATCCGTTCGGCCAGCTTGAAGATAGATTTGTGCAAGCATAGGCAATACACTGATGCGGTTTGGGTATTTTTGTAATATTTTTTCATATATTCGAGCAGCTTCGGCGTATTTCTTTTTGGAAATCAAATACCGTACTTTCATCGAAGGAGAAACGACCACGAATCCCAAAATGGGCACCATGATTATTGAAGCAATGATAAAGCCGATAAGCATGCTTGAATCTGCTTCTTCGCTTTTTTTATCCGATTCACCAGTATAACCCAGGAGTTGCATTTTACAATAGGTGAGCAATGTATCGCTTTGGAGAAAGCCGCGTTCCATAATCTGGATTTTTTCCAATTCCACAATTGCTCTGTGCCAGTTTTTTAACTTAATTTGCTGCTCAGCATTATTATATAATTTTACAAGTTCCGGATTTGACTTCGCTACTTCCTCCGGTCGATCAAGTTTCATCTGAGCGACCTTGTTTTCGACTTCCTGCAACAACTCCCGTGCGTCTTCATAATTTGGATCGATGTTGCACAGCTTCATAAAAATTATATGTGCTTTTGTGTAGTCTTTTTGTGCTTTTGCAGCCAAACCATCCGCATAGTATCGCGCGAGAACTGATTCGGATTGATTCTTGTTTATTTCCTTGTTGATTTGCTGCATTCTTTTCTGGCTATCCTTATACGTTGGATTGATTTCAACTATTTCTTCAAAGGCAATGGATGCGTCGATCCACCTCTGTTCCTGAGTTGCTTTCAATCCCTGTGTGTACAGGCGATCCAGGTCCGATTCTTCATCTTGTTTTTGTTTTAAGGTGAGTAAGCGTTGGTATCTTTGTTCTGTGTCCTTGTACTTGCTTTCGGAAAGGATATTCTGATAATACTTTAAGGCTTGCTCAATTCTATTGTTTTTTTCATGATCGAGTGCCTTCTGATAAACACTTTCTATAATTTGTGTATTTTGCTTCTTCGAAAGCTCTTTATTGATCTTTTCCAATCGGGAAGCAACATCTTTAAAATTGTTTCCAGCAATTTGTAATAACGAATCAAAAAGTACTTTTGCTTGTTCAAAATCGCCAAGATCATAAGCTCGGACAGCACGTTGATAACTGTTTTGCTTACTGACTTCGGCTTCGATTTTTAGCATTAAGTTCACGACTATGGAGCTTTTTGCCGTCATTGCATTATTTGCTTTTGCTGCTGCATCCGTTGCCTCTTGGTACTTATTCTGTTGCAACAGATTTTCTGCCAATGCTATATAAAGTTTGCGCAATTCATTTGCGTCCAGGGTGATTCCGATAGCGCCTCGTAAAGTTTCTTCGCTTTCTGAAAGCTTTCCCAATTCATTTTGTACTTGACTCAGTTCATAAAGAAAAAATATGGTTTCTTCCTTCTTTTGTTGATGGGCCACGGTAGTATAAGCTTTCATAAAATGTATTTCAGCCTCAGCAAAATTGGATAATTGCTTATATGAAAAACCTAATTCACGAAGTGCATCAACATATTCGGGTTCCTGACGTACGGCAACCTGCAATAATTGAATTCTTTTCAAGATATCTGGCTCTTTCATTGCCTGTTTGTACAGGTTTTTCGCATCCGATGCCGGGTATGCATGCACATTTCCATTTTGCTGATATGGCAGTATAAACAGATGCATGATGAATGATAGAACAGCCATTGATAACATCGGGCATTTTAGTTGTGATTTTATCATTCTTCTCTCAACCATCGTTTATGAATCATCACCAGTAACTCCCTAAAATTCAACAGTCAAAATTTGTCCGTCGACAACATTTATATTGCGTTTTATGTGCTGAACTCTCCCAGCATTTGTTCGAATAGTCAGGGTGTATTCCCCTGGTCGAAGTGTAAATCCGTCATTTAAAAAGTTGCTTAATTTTCCAACAATTTGATCATTTATATAGATTTGCGAATCTTTATATGTTGTATTAGGAAAAGAGCCAACTAAATAAATAAGCCCTCGATTTTCCGGTACATTAGTATATGTCGCTGTACCGGATTCATTTCCTGAATTCGTACCGAATGAGGACGTATTGCCTCGATGTGATGCCCAATCATCGATCGCAGTAAGTTTTATATTATTGTTTTTATATAAGATGTAATCTGATTCATCGGCGATAGCCCAGGTGAATGTTCCCGCATGTATTGGTATATCCTTTTTAAATTGATCCGGTGCATCAAGTATTTTGATGTATTCCAAGGAGCGTAATACATCAAGGTATTTTCGATCTCGAATCTGCACAAGAACGACGCTGCCAGCATCTTTCAGATCGGCCGTGTTGATGTGGTCTTTTGAATTTGTTGCACGGTGCAGGTTTTCGTTAAAAAGGGCGCTCGGTATTCCTGCGTTGGTATTTTTTACTGGATTTTCTTTCCAATTTGGGAAAATAACTGCAGTTGTCAGAAGTACTGCAGCTGCTGCAGCCAGGGACCATTTTTTGATATTTCCGCTCTTAACAGCAGGCAGGGAATAGGAGCTTTTTAGTGTTTTATCCAGTACCTGGCTAATAGATTCAGATTCATCAGATACAGTTGTTCTTTGCCTGTATTGTGGTTTTTGATGTAAAAGTGTTGGAAAATACAATAATCCTGCGGTGATATTGTCCGAGCCGTCTTGCTCTTTTGCACGCTCAATGAGACTCGTAACTGCATCTTGCAAGGAAGAGTGTGCAGAAGAATTCAGTAATTGGCGAATATTGTTATCGTTCAAGGCGTTATGCAATCCATCAGAGCAGAATAAATAAAGATCTTCTTCTTGAACATTTTCAGTATAAACATCAATTTTTACAGTGGGATATGTCCCAAGTGCCCTGGTGAGAACATTTTTTTCATTAAAATGTTTAAGATCGTTTTCGGTTATTTCCTTGTCCTCGAGAAGCTCGTTCAGCCAGGAATGGTCTGAGGTCAATTGTATGAGTTTCCCATTACGCAAGCGGTAGATTCTGCTATCACCGACATGGACTGTGTAGATCATGCCTTCTTTGTAATATGCAGCAACGATTGTTGTGCCCATACCGCGTTTTTCGGGGGAATTCAAGGCATGATGCAATATTCTGCGGTTAGCGTATCGTACTGCGCTAACGAGAATTTTTGCTTCCGCCGGCAAATTTTCGGGAAGGTCAGCGCAGGCTGCCTCTATCTGGAAATTTGATTTTTGGGTGAAGACGTTTTGTACAGTTTCAACAGCTAACTTACTTGCAACTTCACCTGATTCATGTCCCCCCATGCCATCACACAAGACAAAGAGCTGTTCTTTTTTCGAAAAAAAATAAGCATCTTCGTTGTTTTTGCGCACAGTGCCGGTATCTGTGGCAGCCGCCATAAATACTACATCATGAGCAACAGCTTCTTTCATTCCAATTCCTCATTAAAAGTGCTTTACTTCTTCTTTCAGAGAGTAAAGTACTGGACTCTAGTCCGAAAAGCGTAAAAAAGTCTCCGTTATTTTGAAAAAATGAACAATACTCAGTAGTTAAGAGAGTGATTTCCTCATAAAAATGATTGAGGCTATTGCCGCAACAAATAGAAAAATACCAATACTGAGCATTATCGTGGCATTTGTTGGGGATGGTAGTGTAAATGCGGATTGCAAGACATTTTCATACCCTCCAAATTGTTGTCCCCAGAGTACAGTACCTTCAGGAATTTTACTGTTGGTTCTGAATTGGAATACATGGTTTGTGTTCGTAAGCAAAACGATGTCGAGGTAATTGTCCCTTTGCAAATCTGCGATAAATGGGGAGTCGGTTTGCTCTTTGAGCTTATTTGTGTTTGTCCACAATACATGGCCATCGGTTCCATTAATTACGACAAGTGAGCCTGTGTCATTGCGAAAGATAATGTCAGTAATTCGGTCCTTATTAATATCTGCATATGCATTGTTTGCGAGGTTTACAGCACCTGCTTGGGCAGTCCAGATTTTTTGTTCTCGCTGATTTTGTCCACTTCCGATGAATGCTTGAATCTCTCCATTGGCCGTTGTAACAACAACATCAGCTTTACCATTGCCTGTCAAATCGGCAATTGAAAAGGGGAAGGGGAAATCAGAATTGAGCGTGATATCAGATATCAATCTCGATTCCCATAGACGGGAGCGCGAGGCGCCATCAATGGCGACAATATTTCCCTGTACACTGGAAATCACAAGATCAGGGCGGTGATCACCGGTGAGATCAGCGACACCAACCGGGTAACGAATCTGATTTTCTTCGTAGAAGGTGCCGCGGGCTTTATTTAATTCATCGTTAATATCGATTACACCCAGCACTGAACCACTGGTGCCATCAACAATTATAGCCAAACCACGTTCCGTTCCGCATAGAATCTCCGAATCACCATCCAGATCAATATCTGCGGCAGAGAGAGGGGCAAAGGTTTCGATTTGCAGGTCAGCTTCAACCCAGTTGAAGGTACGGATTTGGTTCAGTCCAATGTGGAGACGACCATCTCGTTGTACGATGGCGACATCCATCGCTCCATCACCGTTAAAGTCGCTCGCGATTGGCCGTCCGCTGAAAGGTCCGTTAAAATAGGGACTCATCCAAATTTCAGCACCAAGTTTTCCATCCACAGCGATTATTTGGCCGTTGTTGCTTACATACAGAAGGTCCGGCATATCGTTGTTGTTGATGTCTACAACAACAACTGGAAGCTCAGGATCAGCTTTGAAAGATGAAATTGTCCAAATGACCCGCTTGCTCTTACCATCGAGTAAAATTGGATTGTTGCTGATGTTTAATGCTGCAATATCGACGAAACCATCACCATCAAAATCGGCCAGTGCGTGCGTCGAAGTATTTTGGGATATTTCCTCGGATTCACTCAGTATCCTGTTTGAAGTTGTATTATTTTCCAGCGATCTCCATTTGGTTGCCTCAACAATAAGCGTATCTGGCTTCTGGGTCAGGATTGCGCGTTTCATATAACCATAACCAGCCAAACTAAGTCCTGCCAACATCGTTATTCCCGCCGCAACCGACATAAATTTCATTTTGTTGCGAACCCACCAGACACCGGCTTTTTTAGGTGTGGAAAAATCCCATTCATTTTCGCTGGTAAATCGAAAAATTGTGCTTTTTTGATCACTAACAATCTCGATTTCATCTCCGACATTTAAAACAACGTCGTCATTTTCAGAAATCAATTTTTGGTTAACATACGTTCGTGTCTTGCTTCGCTTATCATTTAAATGAAATTTATTTTCGATGTAAGAAATGGTTGCATGGCGTCGTGAAATGCTGGGGTCGACTTCTCCTTTTTTATTTTCACGAATAATTATGTCGTTTAACTTGCTATCGCGACCAATACGTGTTTCGCCATATTTTAACTGGAATTTTTTGCCTGAATAGGGACCCCATATGGCCAGCAAATAGAAAGGAGCCATAATCGTGCTGGTTTCTTTTTTAATCGATGGGGGTGCTTCGGTTGTCGAGACAATGTCCTTCTCCAACTGTTCGATATTGAATTCTGCTTGCTGGGTTTGCAAAGATTCTGTTTCGATCACTGGATCTTTCATCTCGTTCTCAAGCGATGTATCATCCAGCTTGAAGCTGGTAAAGGCCCGATCCAAATGCTCCAATGGATTATCAAAAACAATAATGTGATCACCTATTCGAATTTCATCACCACTGCTCAAATTTTCATTTTTCTCGACTCTATTGCCATTTAAAAAGGTGCCGAAGGCACTTTTCAAATCCCGGACAATATATTGGTTCCCCTGGCGTTCGATTCGCAGATGGGATCCAGAAACGAGTTTATCGTTGATGACTAAATCATTTTGGTCATCACGACCGATGTCAAAGATATTAACAGCAGCTTTAATGTTTATTTCTTCAATAACTTCTGCTTTGTGTTTTACAATGAGTTTTGGCATGAAAGCATCTCCCTTGCAATTCAAGGCGTTTTAATTATGCGTGACAATACGAAAAGTCAGTCGATTTCGCCTGCCTGTTTTTACTCTTAAATTTTTAGTGACTGGCTGATATCCGGGTTTATTTACTGTGAATTGGTACATCCCTGGCGGTATCTCGGTAAACAATTCTCCCTTTTCGTTTGCCGTGCCCAGTGATTTCTCCGGCTCAATCGTATCCTGTAGTTTGAATGAAATTTCAACATCTTCAACGGCCAAATTCGTAATACTGTCGACGATATAAATTTCTACATCAGCAGGAATGGGTTCCATCGTGACGTCAATACTCATTTGATTTCGTCCAATTACGATTTCTTTATCTTTAAACCCTTGTTTCTTTAAAAATGCCGCATAGGTGTAAGGTAAAAGCGTTAGCTCTACAGGCGTTGTCATATTCAATCTGTTTAACTTACCATTGCTGCGCAAAGAAACGATGTTAGCACCGATGTCAGCTGCGTCGTTTAATGCGTCATTTCGAACAGTGATTCTTACTTTCCGGGACAGCTCTTCCGTTATTTGTTCCGGTGTTTCCTTGTCTACAGAAATAGTCTTCTTCTTTGTTAGATATCCTTGTTTTTGCAAAATAATTTGATGTTGGCCAGGAGTAAGTGCAACTTTTCCATTGATACCTGTTGTGCCGACCGGGCTGTTATTGATAATGATTTGTGCTCTTGAAGGAACACTTTTTATATCAATAAATTTGTGAAAGAGGCCTTCGATATTAAAATCATCTTTAATGTTATCATTACGTGAAAATTTCCAGAATCGTCTGTCTGGTATAATTTCACTGCCATCTTCCGGATTTATTGCAAAACCCTTCAATTCGGGATAGCCCGGACTTGTAAGGGAGACTGTGATCGGTTTTTCTGACATTTCCCAATTAACTTGTGTGGGAGTCTTGCTTGAAAGTTCGATTCCATTGATTGTAATGGATGCGCCTGAGGGAGTTGATGTAATGTTTAGCTGCGATAAAAAATTAAAAACAAATGGCTCACGTGGATGTTTGTCATCTTCACCATCAATTTTTAACTCACCTTTGCTGGGTACATTTATTGACCGGACAATAGCAGCAAATCGTGGGTGAACGAGCTTTAATTTATGGATGCCGGGTTTTATTTTATCCAATCGTGCTGGTGTTGTTTGGTCCAGTAGTACATCATCCAGAAAAACCTGTGCGCCTGTTGGATAGGAATCGATAATTGCAGCAGGAGGGGAGATTAAATCATACAGTGCGACACCATATGCTGTCTTTTGGGTCAGCCCATCGTAAACTGTGTAAGAGAGTGCGAGCACAAATATAGCCACAATAGTGAATAGGATGGATTTCTTGTGGCTGCGTTTGGAAAGTTTAACGACATCAATAATCGTTTTTAGTTCTTCGTTTGCCTGGGCATCAGGAAGTTCAAAACTACCATCCTGGCCAGAGGATTTTTCACTACTATTTGAGTCACCGAGATCAATTCCTGTTATTTGCGAATCCGGGGATTTAACAATAAATTCTTCCCTTGAACTCTTTTGCTCAGTTTTGTCATCATCAATGCTGTCAAGGGTGATTTCATCCAGGAATAAATCATCTTTTCCATTTGTAGTGTTTGCCTGGCTATCATCATCTGTTCCTTCCAAATCATCTTCTGCGATGATTGAATTTCTCCAATCATCAGTACTTTGAGATGTACCATCGAGTAGGGTGCTTTCTGAAGAGGGTTCGGTCGCTGCGTCATCTACCGTAATTTCCAATAACTCATCTGAGGCCTCCGGAGTATGACTGTTGGATAATTCTTCTTTAACAGTATCTAATTCAATATCTGCGAGTTCACTCGTGTCTTCATCATCATTAGTATCCAGCATGATTTCAGAAACTTCCGATGTGTCTTCGTTTAGATCCTGAATACCTCTTTCACCGGATAATTCCTCAACTTCTGAAGTATCGTCCGACATGTCGAATTCAAGGCTATTTTTCGTGGAAGATGATCCATTCGAATATGTCTCCAGTTCACTGACAGCATCTTCGGAGTCCAGGAGAGATTCATATTCAAAATTACTGTTTTGCTGATCGAAGTTTGAAGTAATTGCAGAATCATCAGCGGTGGATGAATTACCATTAACCGATGGTGCCGAAATGACCGGTACAGCAGCATTGATAAACTCACTCAACTCTGTCATAAAATCAGCAGTCGGTGCAGTAATGATTAACTGATGCATTAAATCCATATAAAAATGGTTTGCAGTTGGATACCGGTTGGCAGGATCGATTGCCAGAGCTTTGCGGATGATACCAGAAATTTTTTCAGGAATATCATTTTTTGAAAGAAGCGCTAAATCCAGCTTGCCTGACATCAAAACGTTTACCACAGCTTCGGGAGTATCTTGCTTAAGTACTCTTTCGCCTGTAAGAATTTCGTATAAAACTAAACCTAAAGCAAAAACGTCAGCACGTCTGTCAAGCTGATCTGAATGATTGACAAGTTCAGGTACTATATAGTTTAACTTGCCTTGAATGACAATTTCCTTCTTATTTTTCGGTTGTTTGCGTCGGAGATTTGCCATCCCGAAATCGATAAGTTTCACCTCACCTGTACGCGTAATCATTATATTTGAGGGAGAAATATCCTGATGGACAATATTAAGCGGCTCATTATTTTGTGTATCTCTCCGATTGTGTGCGTAATCGAGTCCGGCGCACGCTTCAGCAATAACATAAATACCAAGATGTGTAGGAAGCTTTCTGCTTTGGCGGTTGCATTCTTTGATCAAAGTTCCAAGATCAGGTCCATCGATATATTCCATAATAATATAAAATTGTCCACTTGCATCTCTTTTGATGTCAAATATATGGACAATATTATGGTGACTGAATTGGGCAATGTTGAGGGCTTCAGCCTGAAACATATCAATGTATTTTGCTTCGCCGAGTAATGCAGGATCCACGGCTTTTATGGCAACAGGCTTTCCAAAGGTGAGATCAACTCCCTCATAAATTAATCCAAAACCACCACGTTTAATTTCTCGATGAATTTCATATTTGTCATCAATGACTTTGGCAACACTCATTGTCGGGCTTCACTCCTTTGTTTATTACGCACAAAAACCACTGTTTTTGAGAGACAATCCAAGTGTATTTAATCGCATAAATCATTTTAAAACGGATGTCGGTATGATGTCTTCCAGTCAGTTAAAATGGTGTATGCTTTTTTAAGATTTCCCAGCTTCTTGCGAAATGTTTGTAAATAATTACGAAATTCTCAGGTTTAACTAATTCTATGTACCGCTATTCGTTTTGATATGCCGAAACAAAAATGTAATTCTCAAATTCAAGTGAAATTTGCGATTTTTGATTATCTTCGAGTTCGTTCCTGTCATTTCCGGCAATTGGTTTTAATTTTAACATTCATATATGGAATATCGATACTAGTTAATCTGCTTCTGGCAGATTTTCAGGGGGGATAATCAACTGTGGTGTGGGTGCAGGAATCTTTGCACTTTAACTCTTCACTACTTCTTGCTTAAGAACTTTTTCAAGTACTTCGATTGCATCCTTGTCCGAATGACCTTCCTGCAAATATTTTTGCATAACCAATGAGGCTATTTTATCACGTTGGTTATTATTCATAGAAAGCTGAAGAGCTTTTTTGTAGACCTGAATCGCTGTTTTATCAACACGCCCGCTCAAAAGATAAATATGAGCCAGTTTCGGATAGACCTTTTTTCGGGTAGCATTGCGCGAGATTATTTTTTCATAAATGGATGCAGCTGCATAATAATCTTTCCTTATCAGATAATATTGGGCTCGCACATCAGGTGAAAAAACAAAGCCAATAACTGGCAGAATAAAAATAGCTGTTACTCCAAGAAAGAAGTAGGAGAGTGGGCTGCTTGTGGATCCTTGGGGGATTTTTGCTGTATTCTCTTCGTGCAGTTTAAGTTTTGCAAAAGATAACAATGAATCGCTATTGCGATAGTTGCGATTCAGATTTTGCAAGATTTCAAAATCTATGGTTGCATCGAGCCATTTTTTGCTTTCGATTGAGTTTAGTCCACGTTTGTACAACGAATCCAATTCTATTTGAAAGGACTGTGAGAGTATTTCCGTGTTGATGTCAGAAGCTGTCTGAATTTCTGGTTGTGTTTCACTCAGGAGTTTCTCGTTAATTGTCGTGTCCTGGGGGGAAGTTTCCCGGGCAACGAAGATCGAGTCTTCAATCACATCTTCATTATCTATTTTCGCAAATACATTGTCATTTTGATCAAAGCTTTTTGGTTCTTCCTGCGGAATGTCATTTCTTATATTTATCTCTTTATCATCACTTTTAGTCGTTTCAAACCTATCATCTTTTTGCGAAGGCTTTGTCTGAGTGATGTTTTGCGGGCGATGAATAGTTGCTTCAATGGATCGCAGTTTCGTTGTTACATTTTTAAATCCGGGTGTGATTTTATTAATCTCCTCGAATAGTGCCCGAGCTTGTTCAAGATTGCCTTCCAATTGATCTTGCTCAGCCTGGGCATACATCTTTTCAAGAGACTGCGTTTTTTCAATTATGGCAATTAAATTGGCATAAATTGTCTTGTCGTCTGCTACAAGATTTTTTGTTTCATTTAAAACTATAAGCGCATTTTCATACCGACTTTGTTTGTAATATAAATTGCCCAGTTCGAAATTTACTTTACTGCGAAATACATTTGAAATCTGAAAATTGAGAATCTCACGCAACGTCTCCTCGTAGAGACGAAACTTTCCATTATGTTCATAGGTTGATGCCAGATTATAGCTTAACTCAATTTTAATTTGATCCTTCAGATCCTCCGAAGAGCTGTTTTTTGCAAGTATGTAATAGTATTCAGCAAGGCGATAATTTTTTTGTGATTTGTAGATATTTCCCATTTCAATTAAAGCTTCGGTATGGGTTGGATCCAAACCGATAACTTCATTTAATTTATTCAAACGAATTTGCGGTTGTTTCTCCTTAATGGCTTTCTTGTAGAGCTTTTCTATATTGCTTGTTTGGGCAAAAGCGAACGAATTTGAGAAGATGGATACAAAAATAATCAGCAGGATTACAATATAAAAATGAGTATGCGTAGCTTTGTGTGGGATGCTAAAGTGCATCGAGGGTGCCTTATTTATTTTCATTGAGTTAAATAACTTTACAGTCTAAAAATAATGTTACAAATAAGTATTGATAGCTAACATGTGTATATTAGTTTTTCGATTAGCTAAATGCGGAAATTTTTTTAGATTTAGTTGTGTTTTTTTAACTGCACAAAAAGTGGTGCAATCATGCTTTTATGGGAATGAATGCATCTAGGTGTAGATTTTTGTTTTTAAGGAAATTTATCATGTCTGATAAAAAGAAATTAAGCCATGTGGAATCTGATGGGAGATTGTGCATGGTGGATGTCGGGGCGAAGGATGTCACCCGAAGGCAGGCAATTGCAAATTGCCATATTAAAATGGCCACGAAAACAATCCAATTGTTGCGTGAGAATTCCTTGCAAAAGGGAGATGCTTTGAATACGGCAAAAGTTGCTGGAATAATGGCGGCAAAAAGAACAGCAGAACTTATCCCGCTGTGCCATATGTTGCTTTTATCGAAAGTCGATATCGCGATTGAAATAAAGGAACAACAGGTCAACATAGAATCTATGGTGCTCTGTGAAGGTAAAACAGGTGTTGAGATGGAAGCCTTGACAGCATGCAGTGTAGCCGCATTGACAATCTACGACATGTGCAAAGCTGTGGATAAAAATATGATTATTGGCGAGTTGAAGCTGGTTCACAAATCAGGTGGGAAAAGTGGAGATTTTAATCTGCAAAAATAGCAAACACTCCCCGCGATAGGAACAGGGAGTGTTTTTAATATATTCTGAATTAATACATTGCCTCTATTTTGTCCTTATATTTTTCGATAATCGCTTTCCTTTTCACCTTTAAAGTCGGTGTCAATTCACCTGCTTCAATACTGAAATCCTGCGGAAGAATACAGAATTTTTTAATTGTCTCGTAGGAAGCAAGTTCCTGGTTTCCCCGGTTTATTTCCTTCTCAATAAGATCGTGAATCTCTTGTTTAACAACTAATTCTTCCCAGGAAGAAAATTTCAATCCTTGTTCCACAGCCCAGGGTTGTACTTCATCAGAAACCAAGGTTACGAGCGCACACAAATATTTCCGTTTATCTCCGATTGATACGACTTGACTGATGTACCGTGAAGCACGGATTGCACGTTCAACATGTTGTGGTGCAATGTTTTTTCCGCCAGCAGTAATAATGAGATCTTTTTTACGGTCAGTAATCCGCAGAAAATTATCATCGTCTACCTCACCAATGTCGCCTGTATAAAGCCAGCCGTCCTTATCGATTGTTTCAGCAGTTGCTTCGTCGTTTTTAAAATAGCCTTTCATTACGTTTTTGCCACGGTACAGCACTTCACCATCTGCAGCTATTTTTTGTTCGACTCCAGGTCCGGGTTGGCCAACTGTTCCGAAGCGATTATTGTCATACCGGTTCACGTTTGTGAAGGAGGTGTTCTCCGTCATGCCAATTCCTTCCAAAATGAGTACTCCACAAGCATGAAAAAACTCGGCAATTTTCTTGTTTAGCGGAGCTGCTCCAGAGATCGTGTAGACGATTTTCCCACCAAGGGCAGCCTGGATTTTGCTAAAGACCAGTTTATTCGCCAAGGCATTTTTCGTTTTTAATCCTCCCGGAATCGGCTGTTTAGCTTGCTGAAGCGCGCTTACTCTCATTCCTACATCCAGGGCCCAATTGAACAATTTCGCTTTAACACCACCCGTATCCTGAACTCCTGTGGTAATTTTTTCATAGACTTTTTCATAAATACGGGGGATACTTGCGAAAAAGTGTGGTCGAATTTCTTTCAGGTTATCTGCAACTTTATCTATACCTTCTGAAATTGACATAATAACATTGTTACGCAGGCATACATATAAGATGATCCGTGCAAAGACGTGGGCAAGGGGAAGGAATAACAATGTTTCAAATCCAGGTTTGATCAAGAGACTCTCCGAAGCGGACCATGATGCGAAAACGAGATTCTGGTGCGTTATCATTGCACCTTTCGGAACACCAGTCGTTCCGGATGTATAAACGATTGATGCGACATCATCCGGTTGAATGTTTTCAGTCCGTGTCATAAAATCAGCATCTGCTACGTCATTGCCTTTACCAAGGAATGTCTTCCAGGTTATGACCCAGTCATGTTTTGTACCGAATTCTCCCATTGTGACAACATGTTGAATGTTCGGTAATTGTGACCGAACTTCTTCAACTTTTGCCAATTGACCTTCATCCTCAACAAAGATAATTTTTGCTTCGCAATGATTGATGATGTAAGCACAATCTTGCGCGAGGTTTGATGCATAAATCCCCACGTTTACACAGCCGATATTTACAGCTCCAAAATCGAGTTGGATCCATTTTATATTCGTGTTGCTCAGGATGTTTATTTTATCATCCTTTTGTAAACCGAGAGCAATTAATGATTTTGATACCGCTTTGCATTGAGCGTATTGCTCCTGCCAGGTGATATCGATCCATTGATCCTTCTCTTTGTAACGATAGGCAATGCTGTCTTTGTTTCTTGTGCAAACGTCATTGAACAATTCATAAATTGTTTTTTTGTCCATTTGATCTTCCTCGCGATTAGTACAACGCCTCCAGTTTCTCTTTGTATTTTTCTATTACAACTTTTCTTTTGATTTTCATCGATGGTGTCAAATCACCGCTTTCAATTGTGAATTCATCCGGTAAGATTATCAATTTTTTAATACTCTCGAAGCTCGCAAGAAGCTGATTCTGTTTTTCAACTTCACTGTTCACCAAATTGATGACTTGTTCTGAATCTACTAAATTATCCCAACTTTCAAACTTAATTCCCTGTGCGATCGCCCAACTTTCAACTTGTTCTTTATCGAGTGTTACTACTGCTGAGAGATATTTTTTCTTGTCTCCATAGGCGACAACCTGGCTAATGTAGCGTGACGAGCCTATAACTTTTTCAATACGTTGTGGTGCAATATTTTTACCGCCTGCTGTGATGATTAAGTCTTTTTTGCGATCGGTAATTTTCAGGAAATTTTCTTCATCAATTTCACCGATATCGCCTGTGTAAAGCCAGCCATCTTTATCGATGGTTTCCGCTGTCGCTTCCGGATTTTTATAATATCCCTGCATGACGTTTTCACCGCGGAAAAGAACCTCACCGTCTTCAGCGATTTTCTGCTCAATCTCTGGTCCCGGTTGACCGACCGTTCCGAATTTATTGTTATCAATTCGGTTTACGTTAGAAAACGATGTGTTTTCTGTCATTCCCAGACCTTCAAGAATGCTGATACCGCACGCATGAAAAAACTTCGCGACCACGACATTTAAAGGCGCGGCACCGGAGATCGCGAAGACGACTCGCCCACCAAGGGCAGCTTTAATTTTCGAAAAAACGAGTTTATCTGCGATTTTGTTTTTAAAGGCAAGTCCGGCTGGTATAGGCTTTTTCAATTGCTTCAATTCACTGACCGCACGACCTGTTGAGAGCGCAAAATTAAAGATTTTCTCTTTTGCACCACCTGCATCCTGAGCACCCGTGGTTATTTTTTCATAAACTTTTTCATAAATGCGAGGAACACTGGCAAAAAAATGTGGCTGGATTTCTTTTAAATTTTCCACGATTTTGTCCATTCCCTCTGCAAAGGCAACTGCACAACCACCACGCATACTGAAATGAATAATCAAACGTGCGAAAACATGCGCGAGTGGGAGGAATAGGAGTGTTATGTGGGTGTTTTTCAGAGGCAGACATTGACCAGAGCTTAACGATGCAAAAAGTAGATTGCCGTTCGAGAGCATAACTCCTTTTGGAACACCTGTAGTTCCGGAAGTGTAAACCAAAGCTGCCAGGTCTGATTTATCAATTTTCTCAGCGCGTTCCGTAAACGTAGCATCTGTAGTTTCTTTCGCTTTTGCGATGAAAACATCCCAGCTCATAGCACTGTCCGGATCTTTCGCAGCACCGTCGATGAGGACAATATGTTCGATTTTCTCAAGTTGGTGTTTTACAGTGATAACTTTATCCAACTGATCCTGATTTTCTACAAAAATGACTTTCGCGTCACTATGATTGATGATATAGGCACAATCTTCTGCAAGATTTGATGCGTAAATACCAACAGTTGCTGCACCAACGCTGACAATGCCAAAATCCAACGCAACCCACTCGTAACGTGTGTTGCTGAGAATATTAACTTTCTCCCCATGTTCAACACCCAGAGCAATCAAAGCTTTGGAAATTTGTTTGCAATCAGCTTCTGTCTGAGTCCACGTTTTTTCAATCCATGAATCTCCAGATTTGTATGAATAGGCCACTTTATCGGCTTGTTCGGATGCAATTTTTTTAAAAAGTTGGTAAACAGACCTTTCACTCATTTCTCAATCCTCCTCGTTCATTCCAACGCTCAAATTAGTAGAGCGTTTATTTATCGCTTTTTTTCTGCTCTCGTAAGTTAATGTATTTATTTTCATCAAAGATGTATTTATGTGCCGCAAGTGAACTTTCAAATTGCTGGGTGTATTCCTCTGATTTAAAATATCGTATCAAGGGCTTTTTTAATGGAAAAATTTGAACATCTGAAAACCAGTCAAAAGTTTTACCGGTGCGTGCGTCGATAATACAGCCATAATCCACAGCCCATGACATGTCGATTAATGGGAGATGCGAAAGGTCCCGTAAAAGGGCATAAAATTCAGCTTCTTTCTCGGGATTTATAAATTTGAATACGTGTCGGTAAAGATAGGCATTATGAAAATATTCCGGATAATTGACAACCCCATCGATGCTTTTCAGACGACAGTAGGTTATAATAAGTTTGAGGACTTTTCGTGCCTGACCTAAACCAGGGTGCTCCTGTCCCGGCAGTGCCTTGCGATCCAT
The DNA here is from genome assembly GCA_020633655.1 of Deferribacteres bacterium. Taxonomy (GTDB): domain Bacteria; phylum Zhuqueibacterota; class Zhuqueibacteria; order Zhuqueibacterales; family Geothermadaptataceae; genus Bioreactorimicrobium. The sequence continues at coordinate 276,051 of JACKDF010000003.1, read as the reverse complement.
AGGAAACGGTTTAAATGGATTCTGCATCATCATCCATTCAATTGAAAGAATATGGGATGGCGGAAATCCAGGAAAAGATCTGTTTTTTTCAGTTTGTGAGAGCTTGCCTTCTTTCAGCCTCACTTCCGCAAGAAGATGTTCTTTATCCTTTTTGCCACTATAAATAGTGAGTAATTGGTCGAAATTTTCAAATGGATTTATTTGTATTATAAATTCATCAAGCCCTTGTTCGCGGAGAGCGGGGAAAATTCTTGCCCGTTCCAGAACGGCCTTAAGCTCATCGACTGAGAACATTCCTAATAATAAAGTCGAACCTGTATGGGTTGTTAATTGGTTGACAAAATCATCTTCATTTAAAGTGGGGATTTCGATGGTGAGGGATGGGAAAGCATGTTTTTTTTTCATAGCTTTTTTGAATAAATATCGCAAAAAAAATTAAACCCACGTATTATTTATTCAATTTAAGACAAAAAAAGGAAAATGCAACTGGAAAAAAATGAATGAATTAGGCGATCAAGGAGATATTGTTTGTTCCAGCTAAAAATAATACTATATTTATTAAACGCTTTTCAATTCCGGTGGTCTAAAGTAACAAAACAATACTAAATTATTAAAAGCTGGAATATGGTAAATTTGAATTTTAAGCCGAAAAATCAGGATCACATGAGCGCCTACGAGAAGCAAGAATTGGTGATCGAACGCGCTCAGGATGGTGATGAATTGGCCTATCAGGAACTGTACAAACGCTATTGCCGAGTCGTTTATACGATAGCTTATCAAATGATCGGAAACCACAGTGATACCGATGAGGTTGTGCAGGAAACATTTATCCGGGTATTTAAAAATTTACATCGATTGCGTAACACGAAAGCATTTACCTCCTGGCTTTACCAGATTGCGATAAATTTGAGCATTGACCACCGTAAAATGCGAACCCGTCGACGTATGTTGCCGTTGGATGACAACCCGGAATTCGTTAGTAATTATGAATTAGCGACAACCAAGCACGTTCGTAATCCGGGACAAGTATTAGAAAATAAAGAGCTTTTAGGGCAGATAAACAATGCTATTGAAGATTTACCGGAACAACAGCGTGCAGTTATTATCATGCATGAAGTTGAGGGCATGTCAAAAAAAATGATATCGGAAATTCTCAATTGTTCTCTGGTAACGGTGCGAACAAATCTGCATCATGCACGAAAAAAATTAAGACAAAATTTGAGAAAATATATACAAGAGTGAAGAATAGAGAGTAGAGTATGGATTGCAAAGAATTTGAAAATCATCTTCAGGACTATCTCGACAACGACACCTCAGCATCTATTGCGCAGGCTATCGAAGAACATTTAAATCAGTGTACAGCATGCCGCTGTGAGCTCGATGCTTATAAAAAAACAAGCTTGCTCGTTCAACTGCGAAATGTACCGCAACCGGATGAATCTTACTGGGAAAAGACCTTCGATTCAATTCAGGCTAAGATGGCTGCAAGCATACTTGAAATGCCGACTAAAACAACTGCTGATTCGAATAACAAAGTCGATAATTTTTCATTGGTGAGAAAACAGAACTGGACCAAACGCATTTCTTATTTCATAAGTGTGGCTGCGATGATGATTTTTATTGTCGCTGGTTACTGGTGGAGTAATTTGATTGCCGATAAACCTGATGAAGAATTTAATACCGTTATCGTTGTGGAACCTGGATGGCGTGTAATACCTGGATCGCAGACGATGCATGAAAACTTTGAGCCAGATGCGGATTTCAGTCGCTTTTCCGGCGCAGCGATGGGAGTTATCAGTCCTGTGTCTCAGGGTTTACAGGCGGAGGCTTTCATTAAATGAAATTGAAGTTTTTAACAATTTTTCTTTTATTCGTTTTTCTCTCCTGTTCACAAAAATCGGAAGACGGTGTTCATCTCTCCTTTAAATATGAAACAGGAATGGCGTATAATTATGAGATGACCGATGTTGTTGTCGATAAATTTGGCAACCAGGATAGCGATACGATGGATGTTGTTGTAATCCAGAATCAGTCGATTACAATCGCAGCAATAGACAAAAACAAAGAAAATGTGTACGACCTCATCAGCAGTATGGCTGTGACTAACGACTCCTCTGTATATTCAGAGAATTTTCCTGAAAAGAAACGCAACAGCAAAAGTATGATCGGGCATAAAAGCCGGTATGAAATTAAAATGTCTTCCAATGGGAAAATTTTTGATGTAAAAGGCCAGGATGAGAAAAGTACAAAGTTTTATGAAGAGGCTTATAAATCCAATCATCCAAATTTTCCTGATAAAAAAATCTCTCCTGGATATAAATGGAACAAGAATGTTTATATAAATTACAGCGATGAAGCACCGTTACGCATCACTACCCAATTCAAGCTCATTGGTTTTGAAACAGTCGAAAATGAACATTGCGCTGTAATTTCCTTTCGTAGCCAGGCGAAACGGGAAAGTGATCTGACAAATAGTGAATACAACAAAAATGGCTACCAAAAATGGTTATGGAGTATTGAAACCATTAGCAGTGGGAAAATATATTTCTCCAGTGAAAAAGGATATCTCATCCGCAAAAAACGTGTAATGATCTTCAATTCTAAAAGCAAAATAGTTGACAAGGATGGCCTCGAAAAAAATACGTATAGTGTAAAACACGATGAGGAAACTATTCGTCTTACAGGCATAGAGAAAATCCAAGGAGAAGAAAAGTAACCAAATCGGGTCATTCAATTTAATTCAGCATCAGTTCAATCTGGAAAGCAGAAATCTTCCACCACATTTCAAACATCTCTGGCAAGGATCTTAAAATTACCCCTTCAGGCCAGGCCGGTCTTCACAATATTTTTACCTACTGAGTTAATGCATGATTTCTATAAAAACTCTTGTTCCCGCCCTTGCTATTTCCCTTTTATCTGTTCCGGTGCACTTGATATCACAAGATTTTAAAAAAGGCCAGGAATATTTTTTTTCGGGAGATTTTGAAAACGCGATTAAAGAGCTAAAGACGGATCGTCCGACTGTTGAGTCATTACTATGGCTCTCGATGGCCTATGAAGAAAGTGGAGCCATTCAAGCGGCGATCGATGTTTTTGAGTACGTTCCTGATTGGCAGCGATTCGTTCCCCTTTTGAATAGAGTAGGGGAGGCTGAGTATAGTTTGAGTCATTTTGTCAAGGCAAAAGCACTTTTTGATCAGGCGGTGCAACAAAACAACAGGTTTATACCTGCACGTTATAATTTAGGGAAAATGCATTTTATATGGGGTGAGTTTTCTCTCGCACAAAAGCACTTCAATTTTATCATTGAGACTTTCAAAGAAACTCCTTATCCCGATGCGGATCTTACCTGGTATACCGCAAAAACTTGTATCTTTTTACGTCGATTTGAAGATGCAAACGATCTTTTTTATGATGCCCGCAATCTCAATAAAAAGGACTGGCGCATACTCGTAGACTGGGCTGAATTGTTTTTAACTAAATTTAATTATGCTGATGCACAGTCGACTTTTAACGAAGCGTTGAAAATATACAAAGACTGTGTCCGTGCAAGAATCGGATTAGCAAAAGCCAATATGGATGAAAATGCCGCGTTATCTTTCCAAATTATGGAAGATCTACTAAAATCGAATCCAAAAGATAAAAATGTACGAGCGCTCGCAGCGCAATTTTTTAACTTATCCAATAAAACAAAACAGGCAGAAGAACAAATAGATGGTGCATTAAAAGATTTTCCGGATGATCTTGAACTAAATACGATATCGGCGTTAATTCAGCTTAAAAAAAAGGATGATGCCGCTTTCCGTAAATTGGAACAACGGATTCTCCACATCAATCCCGCATACAGTGAGTTTTATTCAGAAGTGGGTGATTTTTTAGCACGAACCTACCTTTTTCAGGAAGCGATTGAAAACTACCAGAGAGCATTGCATATCAATTCTGATAATGCAAATGCACGAGCTGGATTGGGTACAGCCCTGTCACGTCTCGCAAAGCAAACAGAAGCCAAGGAAGAACTCGAAACCGCCTTTCGTGATGATCCTTACAACGTTTGGACGGGCAACCTGCTCAAGCTTTTTGATAGTTACGCAGAATACGACACAGTAATGACTGAGCATTTTTTGATTCGTTTGCACAAGGATGACAGGCCCATCATCGGTGTTTATGCTGCGGATCTTGCAGAAGATGCCTGGAATCAATACCAATCGCGATACAATTTTAAATTTGATTTCCGGATTACCATCGAAATATTTCCAAAACACGATGACTTTGCCGTGCGTTGTTTCGGATTGCCCGGATCTCAGGTGTTTCTGGGAATATGTTTTGGGCCGTTGGTTACTATGAATAGCCCACGTGCCCGACCTGTTGGCAGTTTTAACTGGCAGGAAACTTTGTGGCACGAATTAGCGCATGTCATTCATTTAACGCTTACTCATAATCGCATACCGCGCTGGCTTGCGGAAGGTGTCGCTGTGTGGGAGGCAACCCGAGCGAAACAAGCCTGGTCTATGAACATGGAACTCGCCATTATCCGTGCACTTCATGACGAAGAGGTTATTCCACTTTCCGAATTGAATGCCGGATTTGTCGGTGATCCGGAACGTGTTACATTCTCATATTATCAGTCTTCACTTATGGTGGAATACATTTATGAAAAATTTGGTATGCAGGCATTACTGGCGTTGTTTGATGAATACAAAGGTGATCGTGACACTCCTTCAGCCTTAAAAAATGTTCTGGGAATGCACGAAGATGAATTCGACGCTAAATTTCTGCAATGGTTGAAGTCGAAGTTTGCTTATTCCAAAGTACATTTCGTCTTTACGGAACAAAATGGAAGCCCGCACGGTCAAAATGAAACTGAAGATTATGAGAAAAGAGTCCTGGACGATGCAGGTGATTTTTATGCTATGTTGAAGGCAGGAAGTGCGCGTCTGGAGCGCGATGATGAATCCGGTGTCGAACTTTTGCAACGATCGATTGCACTCTTCCCGGACTACACTCGGCATGGGAATGCTTATGAAGCATTGGGAAATTATTTTTATAAGAAGGAAGATTTTAAAAATGCCGGTTTTTACCTGAAAGAACTCGCTATCCGCAATGGTGAAAGTTTTGAAGCCAATAAAAAACTGGTCGATATTGCAGAGAAAACAAAGGATGATGCCCTTCTGGCATTTTCCTGTCAAAACTTAATTGAAATATTTCCATACGAAATAGATGTACATAAAAAGTGGGGACAGGTTTTGGCGGCACAGGAAAAATATTCAGAAGCGGTCCGCGAATTTCGCATAGAATTGGCGCTTAAACCTGGTGATCTGGCAGATACGCATTATCGCCTGGCCGAAGCCTATCTGGCCTTGGGCGATAAAAAACAAGCAAAACGACATGCATTGCAAGCATTGGAAATTGCGCCAACATTTTTACCAGCACAGCGAATTTTGATGAAAAGCAATGCAAATTAAAAAGCAAAATCAGAAGTGAAATTAATAGAACATCTCATGCTTTCCACGAAGAAAATTTTTGTCTCGTCGATATTTCTCCTAGTCACCATTCTCATTGCCGATCAAGCATGTATGGGGCAATCCTGGCGACGAAAATCGCAACCACAATTGGATAAATTCACTTTCGTACGCGTGGAATGGACACCCAAAATCGATGTGCGCTATATGCGTTATTTCGGTGGGCCTGTTCCCCCCTGGGCACACGATTATCCCGTTGCGGAGCAGCACATGTATTACCAATTGGAAAAAACGGCTGCTATCGGTGCCACCTACATTCCACAAGTTTTCTCCTTAAAAGATGATGATATCTTTGATTTCCCTTTGATGTACATTTGTGAAATCGGTGTTTGGGAACCTGATCCTGAGGAGATAGTTCGATTAGGAGAATATCTAAAACGAGGTGGTCTGCTGATTGTCGACGATTTTCGAAGTCCGCCGGAATGGTATAATTTCACAAAACAGATGAATAAAATTGTACCCGCTTTCAAGGCACGTAAACTCAGGCTTTCTGATCCGGTTTTCCATTGTTTTTTTGATCTGATGGAAATACCAATGGATTCCCCATACCTGCGGGATGGATATATCCCGGAATTTTGGGGATGGTTCGATCCGGAAGGTCACCTCGCTGCCATTGTGAATTATAACAATGACATTGGTGATGGCTGGGAGTTGCCGGAAGACCTGGGACAGTTTTCTTTTGAAGCATTTGAATTGGGCATAAACTACATAATCTACTCTATGACTCATTGATTATGAAAAAATCAGCCTTCCTGTTTATAGTCTCGTTTTTCTTGCAGTTCCATGCAAACGGTCAGGCCCAGGAATTATCTTCAGACGATTTTACCTTCGTGCGTGTTCGGTATGGCATGGGTGAATATTCCATGGGATTCTATGCCCGTTACGGTGGGATCGACTCATGGCAGGTTGATTTTCCCGAAGCAGAAGAGCATTTTATGCGTGCCGTAAAACATCAGACAAGCTTGAGTACGAATCGAAATGCAACATCTTTTTCGCTCACAGACGAAGAACTGTTCGATTACGCCTTTGCCTATGTCGTTGAAGTTGGCTTTATGAAATTAACGGTGGAGGAAGCGAAATCTCTCCGCGAATGGTTGTTGCGTGGTGGCTTTCTTTTTATTGATGATTTCCATGGTCCACGAGAATGGCAAAATTTCCAGCTTGAATTTTCCCGGGTTTTGCCTGAGTATAATATTGTTGATATCACACCTTCACATCCAATATTTCACTGCTACTATGATTTTGATGCATTTCCCGTTGTGCCGGGATTGGCAAGTTTATTTCGAGGAGCCTTGTTTGAAAAAGGGGGCAAAGCGGCCCATTGTCGCGGCATTTTTGATGAACAGGGGAGATTAATGGTTCTCATCAACCATAATGTTGATCTTGGCGACAGTTGGGAGCACGCGAACGATTACCGCTATGATCCGCAATTTTCAGTTTTAGGTTATAAATTGGGAATTAACTATTTGATTTATGCATTAACACATTAAACGCAAACACTTCTAAGGAAAAGGAATTTCGCATATGGGTGACGATCAAGAAGTTAAAGTGAATGAAAATGAAGCAATTATCGAAAAGTTGCAGCTTGGCCGCAACACAATTATCAAAGAGTTGCGAAAACTGATCGTCGGTCAGGATGAGGTCATTGAACAGGTGCTGATTGCACTTTTCACTGGTGGACACTGTCTTTTGACCGGGGTACCTGGACTCGCAAAAACCTTGCTCATACGGAGCCTTGCACAAATTTTAGAAATCAATTTTAACCGTATACAGTTTACCCCCGATCTCATGCCTGCGGATATCACAGGAATCGATGTTATTGAGGAAGACCGCACGACAGGGAAACGGATCATGCAGTTTTTGCCCGGGCCACTTTTTGCCAATATTATTCTTGCGGACGAGATCAATCGCACCCCGCCAAAAACCCAATCGGCACTCCTTGAAGCTATGCAAGAACATCGGGTGACAACCGGTGGAAAAACCTACCAGCTTGAGGAACCCTTTTTCGTTCTCGCAACACAAAACCCAATTGAACTGGAAGGCACCTATCCCTTGCCCGAAGCGCAACTTGATCGATTCATGTTTAATATCGTGATGGATTATTTGCCCGAGGACGAAGAAGTAAAAGTTGTCACGAGTACAACTTCGAATTATCAACCTGATTTTACACGTGTCGTTACTGGCAAGGATGTTATGGAATTTCAAAAACTCATTCGGAATGTTCCAGTAGCTGAATCTGTGGCGCGCTATGCCGTGCAGCTCGTTTCCGCGAGCCGGCCAACCAATCCAAATAGTCCGGATTATGTAAAAAATTGGGTAAGCTGGGGCGCAGGTTTACGGGCTTCACAATATTTGATTTTAGGCAGCAAAGCTCGCGCACTCATGCTCGGTCGCTATAACGTTTCCATTAATGATATTCAAGCTCTGGCATTGCCTGTTTTACGTCATCGTGTGCTCACTAACTTTTTTGCAGAATCTGAAAAAGTTAAACCAGATGATATTGTCCGTCGTTTAATCGAAACTGTTCCCAAACCACGCGCTTAGAACGATAATAATCCTATGTCAAATGTTTTAAGATTTATCGATCCAAAGATACTTGCCTCCATCTCCGGGATGGAATTACGTGCGAAAACCGTGGTAGAAGGCTTTCTTTCCGGATTGCACAAGAGTCCCTATAAAGGATTTAGTGTGGAGTTCGCCGAATACCGCCAGTACACACCCGGTGATGATCCACGGCATATCGACTGGAAGGTCTTTGGACGGTTCGATCGCTACTATGTAAAAGAATTCGAGGAAGAAACAAATCTCAATTGCCATATCGTTCTTGATTTGTCAAATTCTATGAATTTCGCTTCCAATGGTATGACAAAACTGGAGTACGCCTCCTATCTTGCGGCTTCATTAGCCTATCTCATTTCGCGGCAACGCGATGGCATTGGTCTGGTTACTTTTGGTGATAAAATTGTCCATCACATTCCGGCACAAGTGCGTTCTGGTCATTTGCAAACGATTCTGCTCGAACTGAGCAATTTGAAAACTGTTCCGCGTACGGATATCGGACTGCCGTTGCATCAGGTTGCTGATGCGGTGAATAAAAAAGGAATGATTGTCCTTATTTCTGATTTGTTGGATGATCCGGAAAAAATCATCCATGCTATTCAGCATTTCCGTTTTCGTGGTCACGAAGTGATTGTCTTTAATATTTTCGACGCAGCGGAAATTACTTTTCCCTACCATAATACAATTAAGTTTGTCGGGCTTGAAGGCGAAGGTGAATACACCGCTATTCCACATAGTGTTCGCGATGAATATTTAGCCAGATTAAAAAATCATATCGCCTTTCTTGAGAAGGGGTGTGGCTCTAATCGAACCAGTTTTTCTTTGTTGGACACAAGCAAACCACTTGATTTTGCACTGCAAGCTTATTTAGCTGCAAGAGCAGGCAAGATGTAAATTTGATTTAATTTACGGTAACTCATGCACGTCTTAAATACACTTTTTCTTCCATTGCTCGCCGGAGCTGTGCTCATTCCGGTCATTATCCATTTAATCTGGCGTAATAAAGCGCTGCGTGTTGATTTTCCGGCGATGCGATTTCTTCTGCAAAGCCAAAAGCCGATATCACGCTGGTTGCGCTGGAAGCAACTTCTGCTTCTTTTGTTGCGCATGCTTATATTTGCACTCCTAGCTTTGCTCTTTGCACGACCTTTCATTGCCGACAATAAATCATTTGGCGTTTGGGAAAAGCACGCACGGCATGTGATACTTCTTCTTGATGTATCCGCAAGCATGTCCTCCGAAGCATCACAGCGGAAGGCAAGATCAGAAATTGAGCAGATTCTTTCCAATTTAAACGAAGAATCAACGGTAACATTTGTTCGGGTAGGCAATGGCAGCAGAATAATAGTTGATGAACTTCCCTTTACCAATGGAATTGAACGAATAATTCGCGAAACTATGCAGCCGGGTTACGGTGTTGCCGACCTGCATGATGCATTGCGCCAGGCTGATAATAAATTGAGTTCAGGTGATGAAAAACGCGGTGAAATTTATGTTGTTTCCGATTTTCAGAGCTCCAATTGGCCGGATTATGTAAAAGATATTCGTTTGCAGAGCAAAGCTAAAATCGTGTTGGTGCCAGTTGCAGAGGATGAATTGGAAAATGCGGCTGTGGAAGAAGTATCACTACCACAACAGCCAGGTGATAAACTAAAAACGCGATTGACCTTGACTGGCCATGCGGATTTCAAGAAACTTACAGTGGATGTAACTTTAATGAACCGGAAAGCAGCCTCTGAATCCGTTGCGAATCCACTTCCAAATGAAAACACGTTCGTGACTTTTGAGAATATCAATGTTCCCTTGAACTCACAACTTGCTGGTGCTGTGAATTTAGATTTACATGATGATTTTACCTTTGATAATCACCAGTATTTCGTTCTGAATCAGAATCGGCGAATCCGTATTCTTGCGGTAAATGGTGAACAAATGCGTGGCACAGGTGATGAGCTTTTCTACCTGAAATCTGCTCTGAACGTAAAAAGCAGTTCATTCGAAATCGTTGAAACCAATCCAATGCAATTAGGCAGCAAAGGAATTGAGGGTTTTGATATTATTCTACTGGCCAACGTGCGTGGCATCGATCAACAGAGTATAGCACAAATACACAAACTCGTTGAACAGGGTGGCAGTGTTGTATTTTTGCTTGGAGATAAAATTGACGCCACTCTTTTCAATAAGTTTTTTCAGGAACTTGCCGGGTGCAAAATTAATAAAACCACCTTTCCAACATTGGATAATTCGAATGGCTTGCATCTTTTAGCAGCGACTCGCGAACATTTTCTTGTTGAGAAAGCAACTGCTGGTGAAAACATATCAGCGCGTATTTTCCAAAGTTGGCAACTACAACCAGAGGCTGGAGCGAATACAATTTTTTCTTTTGACAATGGTAAGCCAGCCATCCAGGAATTGCGAGTTGGAAAAGGGAAAAGTCTTGTACTTAGCTTTCCCCTTGATGCGGAATGGTCGGATTTTCCTGTGAATCAGGTGTTTTTACCACTCGTACATAGTATAATGCACTATTGTACACCGCAAAAATCTTCAACGTCATATTATTTAACCGATGATGTCATTCCAATCGATAAGGGCTTTGATGTGAATGCAAATATTGAAATCGCATACCCGAACGGAAGGACCGAAGATACGCTACTAAAAGGGGGAATTTTTGATAAAACTCAGGAACCAGGAATTTATACTTTCTCCCAGAGTGGCAAGAAAATGTATGTTGCGGTAAATGTGGATCGTAGAGAAAGCGATAGCCACTTTGAGACGACCGAAAATTTCCAGTCAAGATTAAGTACTGATGGAGAAATCACCAATAACTCGCAGATTCTCAGGGCTGGAAATTTTTCCCTGCTCGAAATAGAACAACAGCAAAAATTGTGGCGAATCCTGTTGATATTACTCATTATGTTTATTTTGGTGGAAACAATATTTGCGAATAGAGTACCGAGGTAATCAAGCTAATGCAGCCTACAAATATTTATAGAGAACAATCACAACTTTATAAAAAAATTAATGCGGCAATCCATCGCTGGCGCAGAGACACTGCAATAAAAGGGACTGCTATTGTGCTGGCGATTTTTTCTATCGGTCTGGGACTTATTGCCTTGCTTTCCTCTTATTGGACTGCTGCACCTTATTTGGTGCCTGCAGTTGCGGTAATTACAGTGATTTCTTTTCTTTTTGCCGTGGTGAAATTCATTATTCTTCCGTTTCGGCATGACATTTCTGCGGATCACATCGCTCGGGTACTGGAATCATCACATCCGGAATTGGAAGATCGCCTGATCACGGCCCTGGATTCGTCGATTCGTCGAGGCTCTGTTGATATTTTCTGGCTGCAAAAAGTTGTCGAACAAGCAAGTACTTACACCAATAAAATTTCCTTTGAAAAGGAAGTGAGCCGAAGCTATCGTCCGGTTTGGTTCGCTTTGCTGGTAGCAGCCTTTGCTTTACTGGTTATTGTTGTATCCTCGAAAATGCAGTGGCAACCTCACATCGCTGAAATGATTCATGCTGATTTTAAACCACCAAAACCTCTACCCGAACTATATGTTACGCCAGGCGATCATCGTATGATGCGGGGAGCAGGATTTCGCATTTCTGCGACTATTAAGAATTACTTGCCTGAAGATGTCACATTGTACTTCACTGAGGATGATTCAATCTGGCAAAGTGTTCTGATGCAACCACAGGGGAATGATAAGGCTGATGTCGGATTTGAATTCTTCGCAGTGCAAAATGCATTTCATTATTATGTGAAAGCGGAATCTGAGATCAGTGAAATTTTTCACGTAACTCTATTTGATGCACCACAAATTAAGCAGATCGATCTCACCTACAATTATCCGCCGTCGACAAAACTGAAAACACGTTTTGAAAAAGATGGCGGGGACGTTTGGACGCCCATTGGCACAAAAGTAACATTGAATGTCTTGAGTACAACGTCAGTAAGCGCTGCTCAATTCATTCTCGCTGACAATCAACCATCAGATATGAAAATTCTGAGCGATACAACGGCCCAGGCATCCTTTGTCGTGCGTGATGATTCCTTCTATAAAATTCGATTAGTGACTCCGGACGGCCTCGATAATACACCGTTAGCAGAATATTTTATTCGGGCATTGAAGAATCAACCACCATCAATAACTGTTCTACGCCCCAGTCGGGATATTGAAGCGACGATGCTGGAAGAAATTCCGGTTAAAGCAGACATCAGTGATGATTTCGGTATGGAGGAAGCAGTTTTGGTCGTACAGGTCAACAGCCGTGATGAACAAGAGTTGCCGCTGCAACTTGAATCCTCTGATAGTCGGGATAATGTTCTTACTTATCAAACGCATGAATTTTCAACTCTGATTTATCTGGAAGATTTGGAGGTAAAACCCGGTGATTTTGTTTCTTATTACTTCAAAGCGAAGGAAGAGCAAAATAATTCGACCATTTCTGATATTTACTATATTGACATAGGTAATTTTGATACGATTTATAAAGTTGCAACAAGCTCCGGAAACAGTGGTGGGGGAGACAATGCACCACAATTTGCGAAACTACAAAAAGACATCATTACGGCAACGCTTAAATTAATTCAGAATAAAGATAGTATGCCCGCCGAAGAATATGCGATTAATTTGCAGAGTCTTTACAAAACCCAGGTGGATGTGCGAAATAGTATCGCATCGATCGTTCAGCGTGCCAAGTTACGTGGCCGGATGCTCCAGCAGGAACAAAACGAAATTGTTGATGCCCTTGCAGATGCTGTTACTGCGATGAAGTTGGCCGAACCAAAAATAGAAAATGACTCTCTGAAAAGCGCCATGCCGCACATGCGTACGAGTTATCATCATTTAATTAAAGCAGATGCCCTTGTTTCCGAAAGACAAATTTCTAACAGCCGAAGCCAGGGGCAGGGAGGAGCACAAAACCAGCGAGAACTCACACGACTTTTCCAGGATGAGCTGGAGAAGATGAAGAGCAAATATGAAACGCTGGATCAAAGTGAGCAGCAACATGCACAACAGGAAACGGATGAAGCATTGCGCAGAATTCAGGATTTAGCACGGCGGCAAAATCAGCTTAACCAGGAGAACCGACAACTGGCCGAACAAAATCTTTCGAATGAAGAGAAAGAAAGGCAAATAAAAAAATTACAACGTCAGCAGGAGGAGATTAATAAAGATACGCAAAAGCTGATGCAGGACATGGCCGAGAATACGTCCCGGAATCAGCAAAACAGTAAGGAGTCTGCTCAAACCAGCAATGATTTGCGTAAGGCAAGTCAGGCAATGAACCATGCAACTCAAAGACTACAAAAATCACAACAACAAAATGCATTAGCCAGCGGTCAGGAGGCTCTTGACAAGTTGCGCAAACTTGAAGAAAAATTGCAACAGCTTCAGCAGGATGATCTTCGCAAAGAATTACAAGACGTGCAAAAAAAGATGGAAAATTTAGCCCAAAATCAGAGGGATCTTGCCAGGGAAACACAGCAATCAATGAGTAGTGGTGGAGCCGACACCAGTAGAATAGGACAAAATCTGGAACGCCAACGCTCCATTCGTGAAAAATTTGAATCAACCATGGAGGAAATTAATAAACTTGCGCAAAATTCAGATTCTGAAGAAGCGGAGACAAAAAGGGAATTGCAACAGGTTGGACGTAATTTATCGCAGAAAAAGATTGACGAGAGCATGCAAAAGGCTGAATCCCTTCTCGAGAAAAAACGTTTTCAGGAAGCGGAACGGCTCATGGAATCAATCCATAAATCATTAGCCGATGCAAATCAGGATTTGGATAACGCTTTGAAGGGGATCAAAAAATCCAATGAACAGGATATGCAGAAAGCACTTCAGGAAACTCAGAAGCTTCGCACAAAGCTGGAGGAACTGCTTGCACAAAATGATTCGAATAACTCCAATCCTGGAGGACGTAGCGGGAGTTCTTCAAGCCAGAAACTTCAGGAAGAATTATGGAAAACGCGGCAGGAATTTCGTGAATTGTCAAATCTTCTTTCCTCCAATCCGCAAATGCGTGACCACTATCGGGATCTTGAAAATGCAACAAACGGCATTGTACGGCAAACACTTCCAGGTTCTCAGCGACTCGACCAGATCGAATCCCAACTCGTTTATAAAATGAAATTAATTGAGGCTGAATTACAGGCACAGTTAAATGTCGAAAAGGGTCTTGAAGCTGCGCAAAGCCTTGAGACAGTTTCTGTGCCAAGGGAATACCGCGAACTTGTTGAAGAGTATTTTCGCAATTTGTCATCCTCCGAGAAACTAAAGTAAGACGAAATCATATGTTTGAATTTCTTTTTAAATATGCGCCAATTGTTTTCACAGAAGGCATTATCTCCGCCAAAAATTTGCCACAATATGCTTTACTCTTCGCATTTTTCTTCGTCATTTGCGCCAGCGCTATTCTCTTTGCAAACTGGAAAACTGTTTCTCCCATAACAAACTATTTAAAAACAACCTTCATTGTTTTACGCTATTTTGTGCTTATTGCCCTTTTCCTTATATTAATTGAACCGGTAATTACGATAACCCAGGTCGTACAGAAAAAGAGTGCCGTCCTTTTGCTTGTGGATTCATCAAAAAGCATGCAAATAAAAGACGCTGCCAGGAGCCAAACTCGTACAGAAGTGGTTAAAAATTATCTGTGGGGCACCGAAAACGATCTTTTAGCACGTTTAAAGGAGAATTTTATCGTCTTACCTTTTTCATTTAGCTCGGGAATTACAGCACTTGATAGCAGCAATAATCTGCAGAATGACGGCGAAATTACTGATCTTGCCAGCGCGCTCTCTTTTGCGGTTTCCCGTTTAAAATCACAACCTGTTTCTGCTATCATACTGATCTCGGATGGAAACAATATTGCCTGGGAAACCAATGAATCACAACAGGCTTCTGATCCTCTAAAAATAGCCTCATCTTTAGGTCAGCGAAACATTCCGGTGTTTACAGTTGGTGTTGGCTCAGATATTCCTTCGGATTTACGACTGGTTTCAGTGGATACACAACCATCACCCGATGGAACTGGTAAAACGAATTTTTCGGCCTTTATTCAAAAAAAGGGAGCAGAAAACGACAGGGCGACTGTGCAAATCTGGGAAGATGATTTGTTGATCCAATCCGAGAACGTGACGCTAACTCAGGATTATACACAATATAAATCACAGCTCGAACCAACAGAAAAAGGTTTTCACAACTATACGGCCAAGGTTATTTCAACCCAAAAAGAGATCGTTACAGAAAACAACAATGAAACGTTTTGGGTGGACAATCGCGAAAAATCGGGACGGATTTTATATATCGAGGACTTACATCCCTGGGAATTCAAATTCATAAAACGAGCCCTTGACCGCGAGCCTTTGGTACAATTTACTTCGATGGTGCGGACAGGAAAGGATTACTATCGCCAGGGTATTCGCAATATGCATGAACTCGAGCAAGGTTTCCCAAGCACCAGAAAAGAACTTTTCCAATACGAAGCGATCATCATTGGCAGTATCCATTCGTCAGCATTCACCGAAAAACAACTTAATTTGATTCGCGATTTTGTGTCAATCCGTGGTGGTGGTTTGCTCATGCTTGGTGGTCCGAAAGCTTTTTCACAGGGTGATTGGCAAAAAACAGCCCTGACAGATGTTTTGCCTGTCGAGCTCTACAGCGAACAAATGGCTGTTCTGAAAAATCAGCAAGCCATTTATAAAAATCCATTTAATTTACAATTGACACCAGCGGGTTTTCGAACGCCTATGCTGCAATTTTTTCCTGATGTGAAAGAAAACAAGCAGGCATGGAACTCATTACCTCAACTCCTTGGTTTTCATCTCGTAGGCGCTGCCAAACCCGGAGC
The DNA here is from genome assembly GCA_020633655.1 of Deferribacteres bacterium. Classification (GTDB taxonomy): domain Bacteria; phylum Zhuqueibacterota; class Zhuqueibacteria; order Zhuqueibacterales; family Geothermadaptataceae; genus Bioreactorimicrobium. The sequence goes on along the minus strand of JACKDF010000003.1, from coordinate 260,107 downwards.
GACCATCCTTGCAAAGCATCCTGCCGCCCGTGAAAAGGATGAACACATTGTTATGGCCAGCCAAAATTACGGTCGTGGCCGTACCATGGTTATGGCAACTTCATCTTTTTGGCGCTGGCAAATGCAGTTGCCTGCCAGCGATAATCGTCATGAACAATTCTGGCGGCAGATCGCCCGCTGGCTTACCTTGAGCACGCCACCGCCAATAAGCGTTGAAATGGATAAAAACTCATATTCGCCAAACGAAAAAATTAAAATGCATATAACTGTTCTCGATAGTCAGTTTCAAGTAGTGCCGGATGCGCAAGTTTCGGTACAAATCAAACAACCGGTGAACTACCTGGGAGCCGGTACAGCCCAGGGTGACCCACCTGTTGGTGAACTAATTAACTTAAAACCAGTACTCAATCTCAATAAACCGGGGAATTATACCTGCGAATTTCTTCCTAAAGAAGAAGGATTTTATCTGGCAGATGTATTTGTTCATTCGAATAATGGCGCCTATATTGGACACGCTGATGGTGCATTCATTACAAAGGACAAAAATCGAGAATTCCTGAATCCCGCATTGAATGAAAATTATTTGAAGCATATCGCTCAACTTTCAAAGGGAAATTTTTACAGGATTGAGAATGCGAGTGAACTGCCAGATAAACTTGCAGTGACAGAGACGGTATACACAAAACTTATTGAGCAGGATTTATGGGATGCGCCAATTTTATTCTTTTTAATTTTGCTACTTCTTACCCTGGAATGGTCAATTCGTCGAGCCCGGGGGGTGTCATGAGCTTTATTCGATATTTTATTGCTCTTTTGACCTTTCTTCTTTTCACCGCGGCATCCTTGGTTGCACAGAATAAAGTCTTGATAATTGCCGGCGCAGGAGGGACACCGGAATTTGAAAATATGTTTTACCAACAAGCAGTAGGCCTGCACGATTTGCTCATCGAATCATTTGGCTACGAGTCTAAGGATATCGTTGTTCTGGTTGCTGACACACCGGATTCTATTGAACAAATTTATGCGAAAGCCACCGCTAAAAATATTCGCAATTATTTTGTAAATGACGCTTCGGGTATGAGTTCCCAATCCAATTTGTTTTGTTTTTTTATTGGACATGATAGCTATGATAATGAGTGGGGCAAGTTTAATATTTCAGGAAAGGATTTACGAGATTTTGATTATTCACAACTCCTGAATTCAGTACCATTTAATAAACTACTTTTCATAAATATGGCCAGTGCGAGTGGCACGTTTATCGATAAGTTGAGTAAAGAAAATCGTGTTATTATAACGGCTACCCGTGACGGTTTTGAAAAAAATGCGACACAATTTGCTTCTCAGTTTTTAGAAACTTTATCCAATAAAGAAAACAGCGATTTAAATAAGGATGGCCGTCTCTCTGTAACCGAGATATTTATTGCAACCAGAGATCGCATTGTAAAATATTACGATTCGAAAAAGCAACTACGTCCCGAGCATCCTTTGTTGGATGATAATGGTGATGGATTCGGAACGGAGATGCCGGATTTGCATGAAGGGGACGGAATGCTTGCCAACGAGTTGTATATTGCACAGACTGCTTCTGCCAAACTCACTTCTGAATCCCTTCAAGGAAAGCCAACTGCTACTGACATAAGGCGCGAGAATATTCTTGCGTTGATTAAAGCCTTAAAGATGAAAAAATCATCGATGAGCGAAGATGAATACTACGAACAGTTGGAAAATTTAATGCTTCGCTTAGCTGAATTGGGTGAACTACAAAAGTAACAGCTAAAAATTTGAATCCCTCCTTGATTTTTTAAATATTTTTCTCTTAATTTCCCGCCCATTTTTTATTAAACAGTAGCGTCTTATCAGGAGGAGTAATGCTTTTTAGTGTTGTAAAGTTCATTCATATTTTTTCAGTAATATGTGCTGTCGGAACCTTTTTTGTGCAATATTATATTCTCATAAAATATTTTCGCTCAGAAGACATGGCGATGCGTCGCGCCAGCGAAAATATAGCACTCGATGCCGGACGAATTTTAATGCTGCCTGGACTGCTGTTAGCGCTTATCACAGGCCTAATCCTTATCTATATCAATCCAGTTTATTTAAAAACTGGATTTGCATTGCATGTAAAGATTCTGTTTGTCTTATTTGTTTTCGGTTCGAGTCATATGGCTAATAAACGCCTTAAAAACATAAAAGCTGCCGCAACTGCACAGGATGAAGTTGGTGTAAATACAAACAAGAAAAAAGCGGCTAATTTATTTTTAATAACAGCAATTCTTTTTGTGGCGATTATTCTGCTTATCGTGTTAAAACCTTTCTGAATTTTTATTAATTTCTGAATCAATTTTGTATAAGCCCCGGAAACCTTCGGGGTTTTTGTTTAGGTAGGTATCTGCTTCGTTTGGGAATTTGCATACCGGAAATCTTGTTGCAAAAGGGAAAAAATTTATTATCGTTATAAAACTTAATTTGAAAATTTATTAGTGAACTGAAATCCTGCGACAGAAAACGGGGACCCATAACTTCACTAAAACTATACACAATGTTTGATACCCTGCCATGTCTGAATTCCAATTTAAATCGGAGTGCTGGAACAAAGTGTGGTATCCAGCGTTAGCCGCCGAGAACATCATCTGTTTCTGCGAATTCTATGAAGGGAAAGTGCAAAACTAATGGCAAAATTTTGGAAAGTAAAATTCTATATTCGATTTTTCTTTATTTTATGTCTTCAATTCGTCTTCCTGCCACTTTCACTTTTCTCACAAATCAATGAATGGAAAACATTTACCGCTATGCGTGAAGTCGTAGATTTTGTCGAAGTTGACGGTACCATTTGGGCAGCGACGACAGGTGGATTGTTGCTTTATTCCATCGAGCTTGACTCCTACACCTCATTTACGAATACAAGCGGTCTTTCTTCAAATGACGTTACTGCCGTTGCCATCGATAAATTCAACCGTGTCTGGGTCGCACAATCCAATGGATTTATCCACATATTTGACTCTCATTCGCAGGAAATTCTTGATGTTATTGGTGTCTATGAGCTTGATGATTTGTATATAAACAACATGACGGCAGCAGGCGACACGATGTATATTTCCCTGCAAGATGGCATTAGTGAATATCGTATTGATCGGGAAGAGTCAAAAGAAATTTACCGGCAGCTAGGGGCAGATATTCCAGAAAAATCACCCGTTAAAAAGACGCTCATTCACAATAATCATCTGTATGCTGCAACAGAAAATGGCCTGGCGAAAGCTGATTTAAGTCTACAGAATTTGAAGGCGCCACAAAATTGGCAATCCTATTCCGTTTCGGATGGATTGCCAAGCAATGTTGTACAGGATATATCTGTATTTAACAATAAACTGTTAATTGCTACCTCGAACGGCTTAGCAATGGAAGATGAGGACAATATTGTTAATTATAGTGCTGCCTTACCTGAAAAAGATATTATTTCGATTGCTGTTCGAAGTGAAAGTGCTAGCGATGTGGTTTATGTCGCTTCTTCACAGAATATCTATTCGTCTTCTGATTTGCAGACATGGAACAAATTGCCTGGCGTAATTAGCTCCAATAATTTGATCAAGCAAATAAAATTCTTTTCGGGTAAATTATGGGCCGGTTTCGTTGCATATAATTTAAAAACGTCGCCCTATGCGTTTGCGGACTATGACCTGAACTCAACAATTTGGACAGCATACGCTCCTGACGGCCCGAAATCAAAAACGTTTCATTCCATTTTCTATGATAATGTAACGGAAATCCTGTGGGCGGCTTCACAGGGAATAATGGCCTTCGATGGTACAAAATGGTATAATTTTGAAGATGCAGGTGAATTTAGTGCAGGTGATTTTCGCAAAGTCGTGGTTGATCACCAACAACGAGTATGGTTTGGTAATTGGGGAAAAGGTGTTTATTTGCTGGAAGGCACACCAGATAACTTTACCTGGCGGGTCTTTAATGAAAAAGATGGTATCTTATCACCGATTACAACGGATAGTAAAGGAACGTACGTCGTCGTTGATGAGATGTTCGTCGATACGGCAGGCAATGTCTGGATCTCGAATTTTATACCAGCATCGAGCCGGCCAATTGCGGTTGTAACGCCAGAACTGGATTTCTGGCAGTATTTTTCATTGGCAGAGGGAATTCGTTCTCCACATATTCATTCCATCATTGAGGATACTCGACGACCAGGCTGGATTTGGTATGGCAGCGGCGGTGTGCATTCTGGCCATCCCGGTAATGGTGTTGGCGTTTTAGTACATAATAATACACTTGCAGATAAATCTGATGACAACTATTCTCAAGGTTTCAATACGGATGAAGGATTATTGTCCCTCGATGTGCGTACAGTTGCTCAGGATCAGGATGGAACATTGTGGTTTGGAACGCCAGAAGGTTTGAATTATTGGCTGTCAGGAGACAGGGTAAGTCAGTTTATTGGTGTTTCAACTACCAACAAACTTATTAGTACAGACATAAAAATTATAAAAATCGATGCAGCGAATAATAAGTGGATTGGGACGAGTAGTGGTATTACTGTAATCGGACCGAATAACAATCGATTAACGCACTATACAACAGACAATAGCCCGATCGTAAGTAATGACATTAAAGATTTCGCCTTTAATTCTCAAAATGGTGATGTATATGTCGCGACTACGGGTGGGTTGTCAATTCTCAGCACGCCGTTTTCAGCACCTAAAAAAGATTTTTCACAAATTTCGGGCTATCCGAATCCGTTCATTCTTGATATGTCTGGGAAAACATTCAAGTTTGGCAATCTAATGGCATCATCCGGCATAAGAATTTTTACTTTGGACGGCAAGATCGTGCGTGATTTTGAACCAGGCAGCTTTTCTGGAACGGTGCCGGAATGGGATGGACGGGATATGAATGAAGAGTTTGTTGGTAGTGGCGTTTATTTTTTTGTAGGTTACAACGAAAATGGTGATTCTGGCGTGGGGAAAGTTGCTGTAATTCGAAAATAAGGCTATGCTGAAAAGTATATATATAAAAAATTTTGCTATTGTTGATGAACTCAAGATCAACTTCAAATCCGGCTTAAATGTTTTTACGGGAGAAACTGGTGCCGGTAAATCGATCATTATCGGGGCTATTAGTGCATTACTGGGAGAAAAATTCCCATCGAGCACAATAAGGGACGGTTCCGATAAGGCTATTATTGAAGGTGAATTTGATATTGCCCGCCTTTTTAAAATTAAAAATTATCTGGAAGAGATTGACTGTGTCGCTGAAAATGATATCCTGATTTTACGCCGGGAATTCAATATTAGTGGACGATCACGTACTTTCGTAAATGATTCGCCGGCAAAATTAGAAGACATCGTCGCCATCAGTGATCTTTTAATCGATCTCCACGGACAACACGATCATCAGTTCTTGCTGAAAGCAAACTCACATCTCGACTTTCTTGATGCCTATGGTCGCACATCCGACCTCTGTACCCAGGTCGCGGATTCCTATAAAAAAGCTGAAAAATTAAGAATCGAACTTGAATCGTTAAAGTCGAAGCAAAATAAACTTACCGCTCAGGAAGAATTTATCAAATTTCAACTTGAAGAAATTAACGCGATTACCCCGGTTGAAGGTGAGGAAGAAGAGCTGCTCTCAGAGGAAAAAAAACTATCCAATGCCAACACAATTCTTGAGAAAATAAACGCGATCTCCAATGCGTTTTCCGATGATGAGAATTCGGCTTCGAGTTTGATTTCTAAAAATATACCCTTATTACATAGTCTTGAGCAAATAGATCCTATTCTCACTGTTTATTCCGGGGAAGCAAATTCAGCATTAATTATGCTTGAAGAAATCGTTCATGCGCTACAAAAGTACGCTGGTAAAATTGAAACCGATCCCCGGAAACTGGATGAAATCCGCAATCGCCTGGCCGATTTTTCTTTCCTCAAGAAAAAATATGGCCCATCGATTCAGGATGTCATTGCGAAACGCAATGAATTGGCTGCTTCCCTAAGAAACATTGAATCTATTGATGCTGATGTTGATGCTTTGAAAAAGGAGTGGGAACACGCAATTGAAGTATACCTGAAAAACTCTCTTGAACTGTCAAGCGAAAGAAAGAACGCCGGCCAGCAGCTCGAAGTCGCGTTACCTCAAATATTGTCAGAATTAGGTATGGCGCAAACAGAATTTCGTGTTAATATCGATAAGAAAGTGGTTAATCTGAGTTGGTTAAAATATGAGAATTCTTTTATAAAACCGAGCGTTCACGGCATCGACGAAGTCGAGTTTTTCATAAAAACCAATCCAGGTCAAAAATTGCTTCCACTTATACAAATTGTATCCGGTGGTGAAGTTTCCCGGATAATGTTGGCGCTTAAATCGGTTGTAGCCCACGCTGTACAAATTCCTGTTTTGCTTTTCGATGAAATTGATTCTGGAATCAGCGGTCGAATTGCGCATGCAGTTGGGCAAAAGATGAAAAGTCTCTCCACGACACACCAGATTATTTGCATTACTCATCTTCCACAGATTGCAGGCGCAGGTGAATGGCATTTTCTTGTTAAAAAGGATAGTAGCAATGATGCAACGACTACTACTGTCCAGATGTTAGACCAAAAAGAACGAGAACAGGCTATTGCCCAGCTCCTGGCCGGGGAGATGGTTACACAATCCCACCTTGAAAGTGCAAAAGAATTATTAAAATAATCGCGATAATTTCTTACTTATTTTCCCGCATTTTTCTACTTACGTCTGTATATTAGTAACACATACCAATAGTGGTCCTTAACAAACCTTCATGGATGAAAGGATTGAACTACAGCTTGGACGTGCAAACAAAAGGAGCACAAGTAAAATGAACAGAACACAAAAGATTCTCGGAAGTGCAATTATCAGTCTTCTGCTAATAGCCATGACGATGCTGCCGATGTGTGGTGTCAGCCTGCAGCGGATTAATCCAGGTATGGAAGACATGTCTATGGTAGATGAATCAAATGGTGAATATCAGGATGACCTTCTGAGTGACCTTGAAACATTTGATGATGATGGTGGTTTTGCCGAAGCAGATGGATTCTCCAATTCAGATTTTAGTACAGCTGACAATTCAACCTCTGGCAATGAAAACTTCGAAAGCAAGGATTTAGTTGGCGATGATTCCTTTGCCAATGATTCGCAATGGAGTGATGACAGCTGGGGCGATGATAGTTGGAGTGATGATAGTTGGGGTGACGCATCTTCGAACGAAAATTCCACTGTGCAAAACACGAATCAGGATCCATTTACTGATGATTTCGTCATGACCGAAGCAAACAATACACAACAAAGCAATGAAGAAAGCTGGATAACTCCAGAATTGATGGAAAGTCTTCAAAAGGAAATTGAAGATCTGGAAAAAATTGCTGAAGCGAAAAACAGAACGGCAGACAGCCTTCGCCAGGTAAAACGCGATACTCCTGAGGAAGATTCTCAGCAATTTGCCTCTAAATCGAATGCTTCTTCGCAACTTGAAGATAGCGATTTTATGGATACCGCTAATTTTGATTCGGAATTTGCTAAAACAGCTTATAAAGCACCGAAACAAGCTTACTCCACTGTTGCAGCTGATGGGTCTGGCACTGCTATTGAAATGGCTTATGATCAGGCGAGAAATGCAATGATTGATCGTAACTATACCTCTGCCATTAGTCAGTTTCGTATCATGCTTGTTGATAACAACACTGGAAACCTGGCTGATAATTGCCAATATTGGATCGGTGAAGCCTATTTCGCACAGGGACAGTATATAAAAGCTATCGTAGAATTCGAAAGAGTAAATGCATATCCCAGTTCAAATAAATCAGTTGACGCACAGCTCATGCTCGGCATTGCTCTGATGCGTCTCGGCCAGAACGAAGAAGCAGAGAAAGAATTCACAGATATTATTGCAATGTCTCCAGATAATAGTGCGGCTCAGAAAGCAACGCGTTATCTATCTGAAATGACAAGAGCTTAAATGAATTTTTAAAGAGCTGTTTTGCGTAAAGCAGCTCTTTTTTTATCCCTTTTATTTGCATTTCTTTGCAAAAATTTTAAATTCTTCAACCATTCCTACCTGCTAAACTATCTTCATTTTGAAAGTAGTTTTCTTGTAAAATCCCTTTAATGAAATAAACAGCGCATCTTTATTTGATCTGTTGCAACAGGAAAAAATAAATTGACAGGAGTAGACATAAAGTGTCAAAATTTGTCCATTTACACAATCACTCACATTACAGCCTTCTTGATGGTGCAAGCAAAATTGATGGTTTAGTGAAGAATGCAGTTAAAAATAACATGGATGCTTTGGCATTAACTGACCATGGTGTGATGTTCGGCGCGGTTGAATTTTATCAAAAGTGTGATGCAGCGGGAATAAAGCCAATCATTGGTGTGGAGGCTTATGTCGCTCCGGGTAGCCGCAAAAATAAGTCAAACTTACATCTGAAACAGGGAGAAACAACAAACCATCTTGTTCTTTTGGCGAAGAATGAGCAGGGATATAAAAATCTTATGTATCTTGTATCAATGGGGTTTTTAGAAGGTTTCTATTATAAACCGAGGATCGATAAAGAACTCCTTCGAGAATACCATGAAGGGATAATTTGTACATCTGCTTGTTTGAAGGGGGAGGTTGCCTATAAAAGCAATATGTTAGGATTTGACGCTGCACGTGCTGTTGCAATGGAATATCGCGAAATATTTGGGGATGATTTTTATCTTGAAGTACAAAATCATGGTATCGACAAAGAAGCTGATGCTGCAAAAACAGTCCTGGAATTGAGTAAAGAGCTTAGCATTCCTGCTTTGGTTACCAATGATATCCACTATCTCGAACGGACACATTCCGATGCACATGATGTACTACTTTGCCTGCAAACGGGTAAAGAACGGAATGATCCAAAGCGCATGCGCTATTCAACGGATGAAATTTATTTTAAATCGGAATCAGAGATGGCAGCTCTCTTTCCTGATAATCCGGAATTGCTTGATGTTACACGGGAAGTTGCAGACAAAGTAAATTTTGCCATTGATTTTAAAACTATCCATTTGCCAGAATTTGAATTACCTGAAAAAGATCAACATCTTGATTTACAGGATTATCTCGAGAAAATTAGCCATGAAATGCTCCGGGAACGCTATCCGGAAAATGAAATTAATAAGGAACTCCTTGAAAGGCTGGATTATGAACTGGCGGTGATCAAAAAAACCGGATATGCCGGTTATTTTTTAATTACCTGGGATTTTATTCGCGCAGCACGGGAGATGGGAATTCCTGTTGGACCTGGGCGTGGATCTGCCGCAGGAAGTTTGGTTGCTTATTGCCTGCAAATAACAAATATCGATCCAATTAAATATGATTTGCTATTTGAGCGATTTCTTAATCCGGAACGTGTTTCAATGCCTGATATTGATATTGATTTTTGTTACGAGCGACGAGAAGAAGTCATAGATTATGTAAGGAAAAAATATGGCCGGAATAATGTTGCGCAGATAATCACTTTTGGAACTATGGCTGCTCGGGCAGTTGTACGTGACGTCGGGCGCGTTTTAAGTATTCGTTATGCAGATGTTGATCGTATTGCGAAAATGATTCCTTCAACCCTTGGTATAAAATTAACTGACGCCATTGCTCAGGTACAGGAACTCCAGGAATTACAGGATGCCGATCCAGTTATAAAACAATTGATGGATTATTCCCAGGTATTGGAAGGATTGGCGCGCCATGCATCGACCCATGCTGCAGGTGTCGTAATCACTCCAAAAGCCTTAACTAATTATGCCCCACTTTACAAACCTCCCGGTTCCGATGATATAACGACGCAATTTGATATGAAATGCCTCGAAGCGACAGGCGTTTTAAAAATGGACTTTCTGGGATTGCGTACTTTGACAGTTATTCAGCACACACTTGATGCCTTGAAAAATCGTGGGATTGATATTGATATAGATAAAATTCCACTTGATGATGATGCAACGTATAAAATATTTGGAGAAGGTCAAACCACTGCAATTTTTCAATTTGAGAGCAACGGGATGCGCGAATATTTACGTAAATTAAGGCCACAAGGTATTCCCGATATTGTTGCGATGAACGCACTTTATCGTCCAGGTCCTATGGATTTTATTGACGATTTCATTGACCGGAAAAATGGGCGCAAAAAAATAGATTATCAACATCCGAAATTGGAGTCTATATTAAAAGAAACCTATGGTATTATCGTATACCAGGAACAAGTGATGAAAATCGCCAGTGAGCTCGCAGGTTTTAGTCTTGGAAAAGCAGATTTACTACGGCGTGCTATGGGCAAAAAGAAAGCCGATTTAATGGCTAAAATGGGGAAAGAGTTCGTTGCTGGAGCACATGAACGGGGTATTGACAAGAAGATTGCCCAGGGAATTTTTAATACAATGGAGCAGTTTGCCCGATATGGCTTTAATAAAAGTCATGCTGTGTGTTATTCTTATGTTGCCTATCAAACGGCCTATTTAAAAGCCCATTACCCAGCTGAATTTATGGCTGCGACAATGACATCGGAGATGGGCAACTCCGAACGTATCGTATTTTTCATCAATGAATGCCGTTCTATGGGCATTGAAGTTCTCCCTCCGGATGTAAATGTCAGTATTGCACGCTTTTCCGTTTTTGAGGGGAAGATTCAGTTTGGTCTTGGAGCCATTAAAAATGTTGGTCTCGGAGCAATTGAATCCATCGTAGCAGCACGTGAAAAAGATGGGCAGTTTAAAACTATTTTTGATTTCACACAACGAATTGATTTACGCGCTGCCAATAAAAAAGTACTCGAGAGTCTGGTAAAGTCAGGTGCAATGGATTCTTTGGAGGGGAATCGAAACCAACTTTTCAACGCGATCGAAACTGCTGTTGCCTATTCCAATAACCTTGCAAAGGAGAAAGCAAAGAACCAGGTGAGTTTGTTTGATAGTGGTGCATTACAGGATGCTGTAATGCCAACTTTGGATGATAGCGATGATTGGGAAGCCGAAAAAAAATTGACGCTTGAGAAAGAGCTGCTTGGATTTTATGTGTCCGGACATCCACTCGATCCCTATCGTGTAGAAATCCGTTCTTTTAGCACCCATACAATTCACGAAATTGAAGAGACAAAAAAAGATGGAATGCAAGTTTCCATCTGTGGGATGGTTGTCTCTGAGAAGATTATTTATGATCGTCGAAACCGTCCAATGTGTTTTATCACAATCGAAAATTTTACAGGTTCGTTAGAATGCCTGGCTTTTGCCGATACTTATGCGCAATTTCGGGATTTTATTAAAGCTGATAGCATACTTGTAGTTCAGGGTAAAATTTCTGCCCGGGAAGAAGAGAAGCCGAAAATAATAGTTGAGCGCATTCTTGAGCTGGAAGATGCATGGCATGATTTGCCTCGTGGATTTTATATTAACTTAGATGTTTCAAAAATTGAGGAGGAAAGCAACTCCCGCTTAAATCATTTATTCAGATCAAACCCAGGTAATTGCAAACTCTATTTTCAAGTCAAATTAAATAATGATCACAAACAACTCTATTATTCAAAAAAATATAAAATCAGGCCAAATCAGGATTTTTTAAGCAGGGTAGGGGAAATGGTCGGTGTGAACAATGTTTGGGTTGATGCTTCACCGAATTTTTCGCGTAAGTAACAATGGAAACGGCTATGGATTTAAGATATATAATTGATACTGCTGGAGGAATATTAACAAATACTCAGGTTACGTGGCGCACATTAAGTAAAAATAATGAAAGTATTGTTGATGTTTATCGAAATTACTTCCTTCCAATATTAATAATTCCAGTGATTGGCAAATTTGTTGGTTTTAGCCTTGTTGGGTATTCATTGCCATATACAAATGCAGTCGTCCATGTACCGTTCAAGCAAGGAGTAAATGAGCTTCTACTGACGTATTTTCTGGTAGTCATATTTGTCTATTTCTTCGCCTACATATTAAAAAAAAGCATCGAAAGACTTGGTTTTGTAATTTCATTAAATAACAGCTTTAAATTGGCTGCATTTAGTTCTACTCCCTTGTGCCTGAGTGGTATGCTTTTTTTATTCCCAGGTTTTAGCCAGCTTGTGATATTTGGTGCAGCGTACGCAATTTATTTGTTTTATCAGGGGGTGATTGAGATTGTCGATGAGTCTGGTAATAAGGCAATTAGCATTGTTGTTGTAGCTATTGGTGTGATTTTATCCTTTTGGATTAGCCTTGAACTTCTGCTCAACAGCTTTGTGCGTTCTATCCCCGGTTGAAGAAGCGCAATGAAGCTCTTTATTCCAATTGTTCATCTTTGTAATGAAGTTGTACAACCTCAGGTAAATAGAGTGAAATAAAGCCAATTAGTTGTGTGTCCTCCCATACATTTGTTGCAAACAAATCATAGTTATTGTCCAGGATTTGTGAGCAAACATACGGTTCAATAGAAATATTCAGTTGTTCATCCATAAACATCCACCTTTTTAAATGATTTTAGTTATTCTGTAAAGCTCCCAGTTAATGCTGGGTCCGGCGTTATTCCCTCCCTTATTATTTCTGCAATCCATTGCCCTGCATTGTTTTGTAGAGCTGTGACCGTAACATAACTACCTCTCCAAAAATTAACATTGGACTTTTGCAGTTTAAGTCCAATTTTTATTGTAAAGTCGTCTATTACAAAATTTTGCGTGCCAATGTAAACTTCATTTGGTTTGATTTTTGTGATTTTACCCATGAAAGTTTGGTAATTACCTGAACCTACCATATCAAGAACTTTGAGTTTTTGAATCACATGTATTTGACCTAAATTATAATAGGAAGCGTCCACCATCACACCTTGATGCACGTGATTTATCGACGCCTTTGGAAATGCCTGGCTATAAATTTTAGAATTTGGTCGTATAAAAAATTTTTCACCATCTATGGTTAGAATATTTGAATTGATATTTTCAATAGTGCCTGACAGCTGAATTGTCTCAATTTTAGTTTGTGTAAATCCAAGTACAGGAAATACTATGACATAAAAAAAACTTCTTTTTAGAAATGTGCAGAAAAGCGAATAACTAATAAAAATGCCCATTTTAAACAAATCCTTGATTTTCAATATCCCTGATGCAGTTTTATATTATTGTTTTTTGAATTTATACAAATTATATGCCATGGGCCTATATCCCCAACAAGTGCCTTGTTTTTACACAAATCGTAACATTTAGTGCTCTAAATTGTATATTTTTGAAAATAGTACTGGTTTTCCTTTTAATTTCTCACAATATCGTAATTGGATTTTTTTATGCAGACTACAAATTAGTAATTGAAAGCACAATTACCGTAAATTAGAAGTGAATAAATATATTTAAGTTCTTTCGTATGAGGGTTTTCATTCCAGTCGTAAAGATTGCTAACTATCAAAAAAATCTTGACTTTCTTTATGTCAGATACTATATTTATTGATCTTGCGTTATCCTGTAAAGTTAATGCTGGGGCGGTTAGCTCAGTTGGTTAGAGTGCTTGCTTGACATGCAAGAGGTCGCTGGTTCAAATCCAGTACCGCCCACAAATTCAATTTTTATAATCAATAATTTAAGCAACTTTTAGCACGTGAATATAAATTTAACCTTCCCTGATGGTACGACTCATTCCTTCCCGGCTGGTATCTCCTCAAGTGAAATTGCCAAAAAGATAAGTTCCGGATTATTAAAGAAGTCAGTCGCGGCCAAATTCAACGAAAAGTCAATTGACCTCGATACACCCTTAAATAGTGATGGGAATCTGGAAATTCTGACTGTGGATACTGATGATGGTATGCATGTTCTCTGGCACAGCACAGCTCACATTATGGCCCATGCTATAAAAAAACTATACCCAGAAGCACAGTTTGGAGTTGGACCTGCAATCGAAAATGGATTCTACTACGACATCGATATTGATACAAAATTAAACCAGGATGATTTACAGCGTATTGAAGAAACAATGCTGGAAATCATTAAGGGTGATTCTTCTTTTTCCCGTGAAGAATTAACAAAAAAGGAAGCCATTGACTTTTTTACTGAAAATCAGGTTGACAAATACAAAATTGAGTTGTTGGCTGATATGGATGAAGAACATCCATCTATTTATCAAGAAGGTGATTTTACTGACCTTTGCAGGGGGCCCCACATTCCATCAAGTAGTATGGTAAAGGCCTTTAAGCTATTAAGCATCGCAGGTGCTTACTGGCGTGGAGATGAAAAAAATAAAATGTTACAACGCATTTATGGTATTTCATTTCCGAAAAAAAGCATGCTTGACGAATATCTTTACTATCTTGAAGAAGCAAAAAAAAGAGATCATAAAAAACTTGGTAAAGAGCTCGATTTGTACAGTTTTCATCGGGAGGGACCTGGATTTGTTTTTTGGCATCCAAAAGGTATGCGTTTGTACCGGACAATTGAAAACTATTTAGTCGAAAAACTCAATCAGTATGGTTATGGTGAAGTAAAAACACCAATAATTCTAAATGATACACTTTGGAAAAAAAGCGGACATTGGGATAATTATAAAGAAAATATGTACTTCGTCGAAATAGATGAAGATAGTTACGCTATTAAACCCATGAATTGTCCTGGTTCATGCTTGATATACAATAGTACATTACACAGCTATAGAGATTTACCCTTGCGTCTTGCTGAATTCGGTAATGTGCATAGACATGAACGATCTGGTGTTTTGAATGGACTTTTTCGTGTTCGGCAATTTACACAAGATGATGCTCATATATTTTGTACGCCTGAGCAAATACAAGAGGAAGTGAAAGCCTGTATTGATTTTGTACAAGAAGTATACCGTGATTTTCAATTTAGTGACTATCATATTGAGTTGTCGACACGCCCTGAAAAATCAATAGGTTCTGATGAAATCTGGAGGCAGGCCGAAAATGCATTGCAAGATGCATTGTCAAATGCTCGTATAGACTATAAATTAAATCCTGGTGACGGTGCATTTTATGGTCCGAAAATAGATTTTCATGTACGCGATAGTCTGAAGCGTTCCTGGCAGTTAGGAACAATCCAATTGGATTTCTCAATGCCCGAAAAATTTGAACTTCAATATATAGGAAGTGATGGGGACAAGCATAGACCTGTTATGATTCACAGGGCAATTTTCGGTTCAATCGAACGATTTATTGCGCAACTAGTGGAACACCATGGTGGACGATTGCCACTCTGGTTAGCACCAATCCAGGCGGTAGTGCTCCCATTATCCGATGAACAGCTGGACTATTCGACCCAGATGTACCTGCAATTAAAATCGGCAGGCTATAATATTGATTTTGATTCAAGAAATGAAAAAATTGGCTATAAAATCAGAGAAGCTGAGCTTGGCAAAATTCCATATATGATCATCCTTGGGAAAAAAGAGCTGGAAAATAATAAAATTTCCGTGCGAACACATTCTGATGGTGATTTGGGGCAAATGGAATTAGATGATCTTCTGAATAGGATGAATTCAGAAATTCAGCAAAAAGTTTAGTTTAAGGTTGCACATAATTAATTTGGGAGTCTAAAATTAGTAAGAAAAAACCCGAGACACGCTACAATAACAGTATTCGTGCAGAAAGTATTCGACTGATAGACGAAAAAGGCGAACAAGTAGGAATTGTGCCTACGAAAAAAGCCATTATTATGGCACAGGAAGTTGGTTTAGACGTCGTTGAGGTGGCTCCCAATGCTAATCCACCTGTCTGCAGAATTATGGATTTTGGGAAATTTAAGTATGAGTTGAGTAAAAAAGAAAAGCAGGCGAAGAAAAAGCAAACCATTATTAACGTAAAAGAAATTCGACTGCGTCCCAAAATTGAAGCACATGATTATGACTTTAAAACAAAAAATGCTCGAAAATTCATCGATGCAGGTGCCAAAGTAAAGGTAACAGTTATGTTTCGCGGCCGTGAAATGATGCACAAAGAATTTGGTCGTGAAGTCCTCGATAGAATGATTGAAGACCTTTCTGATATAGCTAAAGTAGCAGTAGAGCCTACGATGGAGGGACGATTCATGACTATGTATTTATTAAAAAAATAAAAATGGAGTGATTGAATGCCAAAAATGAAAAGTAATCGTGGAGCTGTTAAAAGATTTCGCATAACGGCATCCGGATTGATAAAAAGAAACAAAGCAAACAAAAGTCATATTTTGACGAAAAAATCGACAAAAAGAAAACGCAATTTACGCCAAAGCACCATGATCAGTGATGGTGACTACAAGCGTATGAAAAAAATGATTATACCATCACTATAAATAAACGGGAGCAATAATGCCAAGAAGTACAAATTCTGTACCGTCAAAACATCGACGCAATAAAGTGCTTAAGCAAGCGAAGGGCTTTTTCGGAAAGCGAAAAAGTGCACTCCGTTCAGCTAAAGAGGCTGTAGATCACGCAATGATCTATGCGTATCGTGATCGTCGTACAAAAAAACGTGAAATTAGAAGTTTGTGGATTACACGAATTAATGCAGCAACTCGTCTCGCTGGTTTGAGTTATTCAAAATTTATGAATGGCCTTAAAAAGAATAACATTGAAATAAACAGAAAGATGCTCGCAGAAATTGCTGTTAAAGATCAAGGAGCTTTTAATAAATTAGTTGAAGTCGCAAAGTCTTAAGAAGGTATTGTATTCGCGTGTTATCCAAAATATTAAATGATCTGGATGAAATTCAAGCGAAATTCGAAACCGATAGCAGAGATATAGATGACAATAAATTATTAGAAAATTTGCGTGTTAAATACTTAGGTAGAAAAAGCGCTCTTACTGATATGTTTAAATACATGGGGCAGCTACCTAATGATCAAAAGCCGATCCTTGGACAGAAATTAAATGTACTTAAAAACTTAATTCAGGATCGGCTTGATCATATTAAACAGGACCTAAAGGTTAAAACGCAAAAAATTGAAATCGATCTCTCTCTTCCCGGTCAGGATGTTTTTCGTGGGAAAATACATCCAATAATGCAAATACTTGATGAAATCAAGGAATTCTTTGTTGGTCTAGGTTTTACAATTGAAATAGGGCGGGAGGCAGAAAATGATTTTTATAATTTTGAAGCCTTAAATATTCCGCCTGATCATCCTAGTAGGGATATGCAAGATACATTTTATCTGCATAACGAATTATTACTCAGAACACACACTTCTCCTGTGCAAATACGGACGATGGAAAAGCAACAACCACCGATTCGTATGCTTGCTCCTGGTCGTTGTTTTCGGAAAGACACACCCGATGCAACACATTCCCCAATGTTCCACCAGGTTGAAGGACTCGTCGTGGATAAAAATACGTCTTTTGCAGAATTAAAAGGTATTTTATTAGCTTTTGCCCGATTCATGTTTGGATCTGAAACCAAAATAAGGTTTCGACCAAGCTTTTTTCCTTTTACTGAACCATCGGCTGAAGTTGATATTTGGTGGGAGAACAAAAACACTGGAGCAGGAAACTGGCTGGAAATTCTTGGTTGTGGAATGGTCGATCCTGCGGTGTTTGATGCTGTCAATTATGACTCAGAACTATATAGCGGGTATGCATTTGGAATGGGGATTGAGCGTATTGCCATGTTAAAATATCAGATTGCTGATATTCGAGTTTTTTACAATAATGATATTCGTTTTCTTACTCAATTTTAAAAAATATTATAGTGAAAGTAACAAGAAACTGGATAAACGAGTTGTCCGGCATCAAATTTACGGATGACCAAATCGATTATAATTTAACAATGCTTGGGTTGGAAGTTGAAGAGCGTATACCAACAGTTCCTAACCTTGAAGGTGTTGTTGTCGGCCATGTAATGGAAACTGAAAATGTTGAAGATTCCGACCATTTAAGCAAGTGTCTTGTCGATATTGGCTCTGAGCAGTTACAAATTATCTGTGGCGCTCCTAATATCGCTAGCGGCCAAAAGGTTCCCGTAGCTACGATCGGTACAACCCTCCCAGGTGGTTTTAAAATCAAGAAAGCAAAATTACGAGGCATCACATCATATGGCATGATTTGCTCAGAGAAAGAGCTTTCACTTTCGCAAAATGCTGATGGTATTATGGTATTGCATGATAATACAGAAATTGGAAAAGCCTTCAACGAATTGCTTGATGAATCAGATACAATCTTTGATGTATTCATAACTCCAAACCGTTCTGATTGCATGAGTGCAATTGGTATTGCTCGTGAGCTGAGTATTAGTGTTGGCAAAAAAATGAAAAGTCCTTTGGAATCCACTCCCAAAGGAAATACCAATATCGTCCACGGACTCAAAATTTCAATAGAAAATCCTGTATCATGTGCACGCTATTCAGGTATCGTAATTAAAGACGTAGTCGTGGGTGATTCACCTGAATGGCTTGTAAAAAGACTCGGGCATCTTGGTTTGCGTAGCATCTCGAATATTGTTGATATTACAAATTTGGTCATGTTCGAAACAGGGCAACCGTTGCATGCGTTTGATTATAATAAAATTTCGGGCGCTGAAATTATTGTACGAAATGCATCAAAGGGAGAAAAATTTATAACGTTAGATGATCAACAACGTGAACTCGATGCATCAGATTTGTTGATTTGTGACCGTGAAAAACCCGTAGCTATAGCAGGTGTTATGGGAGGATTAGATTCAGAAGTGACGTCAAATACAACAAATATTCTGCTGGAGGTAGCTAATTTCGAACCAACGACAATCCGTCGTACATCAAGCCGCCTTGGTTTATCCACTGATGCGTCGAAACGCTTTGAACGCGGGGTCGATCCGAACATAACTGCCAAAGTCAGTGATCGGGCGATTCAACTCATATTAGAATTGGCCGGAGGAACGGTCAGCTCAGATTTTGTTGATGTATATCCACAAGTTATAACTGCTTCCATCATTAAGCTTCGAATGGATAGGCTAACCCGCATTATTGGCGAAAAGATAGGAATCAACGATGTTGTAAAATATTTGAAGTACCTGGAATGTACTATCAAGGAAAATAAAAATTCTTTGGAAGTCGTGCCACCAACATTTCGGCCTGATTTAACCCGTGAAATTGATCTTATCGAAGAAATCGCTCGATTGTATGGCTATAATGAAATTAATGACCAACTGGAAAATTCAATAAGCGTACTTAATCCTAAGAATGAGTATGTGAAATTTATCGATAATGTCAAAAAAAATCTGGTTACCTTTGGATTGATGGAGTCCGTTACAATCAGCATGGCATCGGAAAAATCATGTACTTCATTTGTTCCGGAAAATTTCCAACTTGCACACATTATTAATCCCTTGAGTGAAGATATGGCTGTTTTGCGGCCGACAATTGCTTCAACATTATTGGCTAGTATTGCATATAATTTGAATCGCAAAAATAATGATGTTCGCCTTTTTGAAGTTGGTAGCGTGTTTCTTAAAGATGGCACTAAATTAAATGAAACACTTCAATTGGAAGGTCTGCTAACCGGTCAGTTGCAACCCAAATCATGGAATAATCCATCACCATCGAAATTTTCATTCTATAATGTTAAAGGTATTGTGCAGCAATTATTAGCAGATTTCAAGATTGCCACTATAGAGTTTTTACCCAAATTCCCTAAATGGTATTCATATGGCATCACACTCATGCACAATAAACAGTGTGTCGGGCATTTGGGATTACTTTCAAATGAGATATTAAATGGATATGATATTCAGCAGCCAGTATTTGCGTTCAACCTGAATTTAGAAGTTCTTTTTTCAATATTTAATGGAAATAGAATATATAAGGAAATTTCACGTTTTCCTGCAATCGATCGTGATATTGCCTTGGTCGTAGATAAATCTATTTCCGCACAGATAATCACTGATACGATTAAAAATACTGCTGGCAAATTGTTGAAAAATCTGCTACTTTTTGATGTCTATGAAGGTGATCGAATCGCGAGCAACAAAAAAAGTCTTGCCTTCTCGCTTATATTTCAATCACCGGAAAGAACATTGAATGAAATTGAAATCAATCAATTAATGGATAAAATTATTGCTGCTGTAAATCAAAATTTCAATGCGGAATTACGGCAATAATTCTCTGACCGGAATGGACACCATGGATTTTAAACAATTCAATTTGCTTGAACATAAAATATTGCAAGCGCTTGATTCTATTCAAGCCCTGAAAAATGAAAATGTTCAATTGCAGGAGCGTGTACAATCGTTAGAGCAGGAGATTGAAGAAAAAAAAGATTTGATTAATGAATTACAAAAAGAGCATGATAGTATACAATCCAATGAGGGGTTGACAGAAAGGGAAGTATACATAAGCAATAAAATAGATGAGATGCTAAAACGTATTGATGCTCTTGATACAGAACTTTAAGTTAAGATTTTATATAGATGGATAAGCTGCAAGCGAATAATTTAAAAGTCCAGATTTTTGGTGCTGAATACTCTATAAAAGGGGAAACTGACGTTGAGTACATGCAGAAGATCGCAGGCTATATCGATCAAAAAATGCATGAAGTTCAAAAAAACACCACAACAAAATCAGCTCTGAAAGTAGCCGTGTTGGCTGCTTTAAATATTGCAGATGAGCTGTTTCGTGAACAGGCAAGAAGCCAGCAGCTTACCAACGAATTTGAAAAAAGGATTTCAGAGCTAACCACATTGGTTGATTCGTTTGAAAATGATGCCTGACTGTTTTTATTTGGCTTATAATTCCCCGCATGCAATTCACTGATTGCCTTAGGGGAATTTTATTTTGGAGGCAAAATGAATATATTTATCGCTATTCTGATACTTCTTTTGCCGATCGGTTTTTATTTCGGTTGGTTGTTGAGAGAGAAGTTAGGACACGATAAAATTGCCAAAGCTCAAGCTTACTGTGAAAATTTGATTTTGGAATCAAAAGAAGAAGCAGAAAATTTACAGAAAGAAAAACTTCTTGAAGCTGAAGAGCAAATTTTTGAGATGAGGAAAAAACTAGAGGAAAGTGAAAAGCAAAAGCTTCGAAGGTATAAGCAGCTTGAAGTACAATTGAATGAAAAAGAAGTAAACCTTGATCGGAAAGTTGATGTTCTCACCCAAAAGGACAAAGAAGTAACAAAGCTTGATCAATTATGCAAAATTAGGGAAAAAAACCTTTCTGCGAAAGAAAAAGAGCTTGAGAAATTAATGTCTGAACAAAATGCACGTCTTCAAATGATTTCAGGCTTAACCAATGAAGAAGCACAAAAAATTCAGATGGAAAATATAATGGAATCTGTGCGACAGGAAGCTGCTGCTATGATTAAGGATATTAAGGATAAGGCCAGACTAACCGCTAATCAAAAAGCAAAAGAAATTGTTATCCAAGCAATTCAACGCTCAGCTATATCGCATGTGGTTGAAACTACAGTCAGTGTAATTAAGCTACCGAATGATGATATGAAAGGAAGAATCATTGGCAGGGAGGGGCGGAATATTCGTACTTTTGAAGCTGCTACCGGAGTTGAAGTACTGATTGATGATACGCCTGAAGTTGTCATGTTGTCTGGTTTTGATCCAATCCGCCGGGAAATTGCAAAAATAGCTTTGGAGAAGCTTATTTATGATGGTCGAATACACCCTGGACGTATCGAAGAAGTAATTGCAAAATCTCAGGAAGAATTTGAAGATATTTTCCTTGAAAATGGTGAACAGGCAATGCTCGATGCTGGTGTACACGGATTAAATCGTGATCAATTAAAACTGCTGGGAAAACTTAAATATTTTACCTACCAGGGATCAAACGTTCTGCAGCACTGTCTTGAAGTTGCAACACTAGCAGGCTTAATGGCTGCTGAACTTAATCTGGACGTCTTTGCAGCACGCAAAGCAGGTCTGTTACATGAGCTTGGGATGGCCGTTGATAATTTTTCATCTGGAAAAAATTCGGAAATTTCTGCTGATATCGCAAAAAAACACCATGAATCCGAAGAAGTTCAAAATGCAATTCGATTTGCCCACACTATGGATACAGATAAAGCGATATCGCCGTTAAGCGTAATAGTCTCCTCAGCAAATGAGATTAGTAATGCTCGTCTCGGGGCAAAAAAAGAAACGCTGCAAAACTACTTTAAAAGATTGTCTTCTCTTGAAGATATCGCAGATTCTTTTATGGGGGTCACGAATTCTTATGCAATCCAAGCCGGCCGTGAAATTCGAATTATGGTTGAATGTTCTGAAATAAATGATGCACATGCGGAGCAGCTTGCAACATCAATTTCATCCAAAATACAAAACACGCTCACATATCCTGGACAAATAAAGGTCACTGTGATACGAGAATATCGGTCCGTAAATTATGCAAAATAATTGAATTGGCATATATGAACCAAAATCTTTTAAAAGTCCTTTTCGTTGCAGACGTTGTTGGCAAGCCTGGTTGTGATATTTTAGAAGAGATATTGCCAACGTTAATAGATAAACATAAAGCTGATTTTGTGGTTGCGAATGGTGAAAATGCGAACAATGGAAAAGGCATAACTGATAAGCAAGCGGAACGTTTTTTTAAATTAGGAGTTGACGTAATAACAGGGGGGAATCATACCTGGGAAAATTGGAAATTAAAGGAACTTTTCGATAAATACAGTAATATATTACGACCTGCAAATTATCCTGAAAAAAATGTTGGAAATGGTTATAAATCAATTGAGCTTAAAAATGGGATTACGGTAACAGTAATCAATCTGCAAGGCCGTACGTTTATGACCCCTATTAATTGTCCGTTCCAAACTGTCGATAAAATTCTTGCTGAAATCGAGGAAATATCACCATTAATTATTGTTGATTTTCATGCTGAAGCAACAGCGGAAAAGATTGCCTTAGGTTGGTACCTTGATGGGCGTGTAAGCGCAGTTCTTGGTACACATACACATGTACAAACTGCCGATGAAAGAATTCTTCCTAAGGGAACAGGTTACATCACTGATCTGGGAATGACAGGACCGCATGATTCCGTTATCGGAATGGATATAAATACCGCCTTGCATAGATTTATTAAACAAACACCACGTAAATTTACTATGGCTACTGATAATAAAAGATTTAATGCCGCATTTCTTGAAATAGAGACAACAACCAAAAAATGTATTTCTATTAACAGGATTAATCTACCGGAAGGTTTATAATGGCTGCAAAATTAATCGATGGCCGCAAAGTCGCGGATCAAATCTATGCTGATCTTGAATCAGATATAACTGCTTTAAAAAGAAAAGGTGTTATTCCAAAATTAACCGTGGTCCTCGTCGGTGATGACCCTGCTTCTGCAGTTTATGTACGAATGAAGGCAAAAGCCTGCGAGAAACTCGGATTAATTTCAGAAACCTTGACATTTCCTGCAAGCATGACACAAAAAGAGATTTTGCAATTAATAGATCAGTTGAATGCTAATTCTAACGTCCATGGGATCCTCGTTCAAATGCCCTTACCAGATCAAATGGATGCTAATGAGGTTATAGAACGTATTTCTCCAGAAAAAGATGTTGATGGTTTCCATCCAGTAAACAAAGGTAGATTGCAATCAGGACTTGATGCATTTTTACCTTGTACACCATTTGGTGTGCAGAAAATGCTCGAATATAGCGGAATTAGTACAGTTGGTAAGAATGTGGTTATTGTTGGGCGAAGCCAGATTGTGGGAATGCCGTTGGCATTATTGCTTGCTCAAAAACGTAACAATGCTGATGCAACAGTGACTATTTGTCATTCTAGAACAAAGAATATTGATTTTTTTACCAAAAATGCAGATATTGTCATTGCTGCGATTGGTAAGCCTGAGTTTATTACTGCATCTATGGTTGCTGAAAATTCAATTGTAATTGACGTTGGTGTGAATAGGGTAGAGGACCCAAGGTCGGAACGCGGCTATAAACTGGTTGGCGATGTAAAGTTTGATGAAGTTTCAGAAAAAGTACAGGCTATAACCCCAGTACCAGGTGGAGTTGGACCGATGACTATTGCAATGTTAATGTATAACACTGTTAAAGCCGCACAAGAATAGAAGTTTTTAAGCGCCAGTAGCTCAATCGGATAGAGCGTTGGCCTCCGGAGCCAAAGGTTTAGGGTTCGAATCCCTTCTGGCGTATTAAGCCCTCTTTCAAGGAGGGCTTTTTAATTTGTAATTTGTATCCGCAGCAATCTTGGTTTAAAGGTATTTTTGTTTACTTTAATTAGGAAATAATTTGACTAAAATATATAATAATCGAACAGCATCCATGGTTTAAAATTAATCAGGGAAGTATTAATTTTGGCTAAAGCAAAAAAACTCATAAGTGCAATATTAGATTTAGATACTGCTGTTGAATTTTCAATTGATATACCGACTGAATTCGATGGATCAATAACAATTGAGGAACAGCTTAAATTTCTTAATGAGAAATTTAAATGCACAAAAGCTGGTGAAATCGACATAAATATTGAGGATCGAAAAGCACATTTTAAGTGGATTCTCCCAATAGTTGTTCAAGAGGCTGAAGAACTGCATAAAGAGGCCCTAGCTCATGCAAAGAAAAAGGATTATTCGACTGCAACGACACTTTGGGTTAAAGCCATCTCTTTGAATCCTGTTGATCCTGATTACTACTTTAATACAGGTATAGCTTTTTTTGAGCAAAACAACTACAGAGAAGCAATTGATAATCTCGATTATGCACTCCAATTATGCCCTATATATTATAAAGCACGCCTTATTCTCGGTACAGTATATCTGAAATTGCGTAAATTTGATCACGCGGAAAAGCACTTGCTTGAAAGTATTGCATTTAACCATGAGAATACCTTGGCATTGCTTAATTTAGCAACAGCGTCAAGTGTATTAAAAAAATATGACACCGGGATATCTATTTTTAAAAAAATTACTGAAATTAATCCTTTAGAAGTCCGTGCCTTTTTTGGTATGGCAAAAATTTATAGTCTACAAAACAAAATACAGGACGCTAATGAATGTTATCATAAAGTAGTCGAAATCGATCCTAAAGGACCTTTAGCAGCGCATGCAAAGCGATTGATTGTTGCGGATAGATCCGCAACGCAAGAATTAAAAACAAATCCTGATATAATTAGCATGTCTGATTATCAAAATTTGGACGATATCTTTTCAGAAGCATATAGTGCCTATCTTTTTAGTGATTATAAGTTTTCTGCTGATTTATACAAAAAATATGTGAATACTAAATCGGACGATGAACAAGCTTGGTATAGTCTAGGAGAAGCTAATCTCCGCTGTGGCCATCTTGAAACAGCGTTAAGTGCCTTTCAAAAAGCTATAAAATTAAATCCAACGAAAGCATTATATTTCAAACAGACTGCTTTGTGTTATGATCTTTTAAATCGAAATATTGATGCATTAAATGCAATAAAAAAAGCACATGACAAGGGCAAATCGGATAGTACAACTTTAATGCTTTATGGTAAAATACTTATTGCTAACAATGATTTAACTAAAGCAACAGAATTACTTTTACAGGCTGTTAAACGTAATAAACAGAATATTTCTGCTGAATTTTATCTCGCTCATGCATATTGGAAACAAGGTTTAAAAGAGCAAGCAACTGAACATCTCTATTGGGTATTAAATTCAAAAGTAAATACGCCTTTAAAGGCTGATGCTGAAAGATTATTATCAGAAATTAAAAGCACATAATATATGTTATGTAAACTTTAGTATTTGATATAAAAAAAACCAGTGAATTTGCACTGGTTTTTTTTATATCGGGGCGCCCGGATTTGAACCGGGGGCCTCATGCTCCCGAAGCATGCGCGCTAACCGAGCTGCGCTACGCCCCGTTAATTTTGAAAGACGAATTTAATAATTAGAAATCCACCAATCAATAAAAAAGTAAACACAAAAGCGAGTAAATTAAAATATTTATCAATGAAATTTTTTATTGTTTCTCCATATTTCCAGAGCAAACCAGCAACAAGAAAAAAACGCGCACCACGGCTTACAATCGATGCTATTATAAACATAGGGAAATTAATATTGAATGCACCTGCCGAAACTGTAAATATTTTATATGGTATTGGTGTAAATCCTGCAGTGAATATAACCCAGAAATTCCACGTATCATACATATCTTTAATCTTATAAAATAGTGTTTCAGTGAATCCTGGAACATGATTAAAAAAGATGGCTGCAAATGATGAAAATTCTCCAGGACTTGACCACCATATAAAATATCCAATGAGGTACCCGAATACTGCGCCTATTATTGAACTAAATGTACATATTCCAGCAAAGATAAATGCACGCGTTCTAGCGCCTAATACAAGAGCAATGAGTAGAATATCAGGAGGAATTGGAAAAAATGATGATTCAGCAAAAGCAATTAGCATCAAGGCAAATGCGCCATACCTTGTGTCCGCCCAGCTTAAAACCCAATCATAACTTTTTCGAGCAAAATTTCTTTTTATACGAGGGTTGTCTAAAATATGCTCATTTTGGCTCAATTTAATTCTCCTAATATCTTAAAAAAGTTTTTATGAATGCCAATGTATCTCGCAAACCATGGATATAGCTTTGTGACCCATGATAAATTGTAGGAATATCGATGTGAAAAAATTTCGCTCCTTTTTTCCCTGCTTTTATCAGTAATTCTGTTTCAAAGGCATAATTACCCATTTGAAAGGTAACATCGTTCTGCAAATAAAATAAAGAAACTAAGCGATAACCACATTGAGAATCGTATATTTTTTGTTTCAACTTAAGCGATAACATGCAAGAAGTGAGTAAATTGCTAATTATACGGGCGAAGGGCATTTTTCGCAGAGATATCTCACGTCTACCGACAATAAAGTCACCTCTCCCCTGCTCATATGCATTAATGAATTGTGGAATTTTTTCTGGTTCGTGCTGAAGATCAGAGTCGATGAAGATGACGGCGGTAGATCTGGGATAGCGTTCGAGTATTATTTTTATTCCATACTTTAAAGCATCGCCCTTGCCTTTGTTGTACTCATGCTTTAATAAATTCACGGTTTTGTGCAGTTTAACTATTTCGACTGTATTATCAAAAGAACCATCATCGATTACAATAATTACAATTCGTTCGTCGGTAAACTTCGATATTCTATTTAATAAATCATCGATATGTGCTTCTGCATTATATGCAGGGATGAGAATTACGTACTGTTCTTTCATTATTAACCCAAAAAAAAAGCAACTTAAAAAGTTGCTTTTTATAATCGGGGCGACTGGATTTGAACCAGCGACCCCTTGACCCCCAGTCGGGGTCAGTAAAGCAATAAGTTGATTAATTTTAAATACTTAGGGAATAACAAAAACTAACGCAAGCCTTAAACACGCCAAATTATTCTTTAAAATCAAGCCTATCGATCGAGACTTGTAAATAATTCGGTGCAAGGTGTGCATACATCTGTGTCACGGCGACAGAACTATGACCCAGCAACTTTGCGACCGTATACAAATCAACTCCTTCCATCACTAAATGACTTGCAAAAGTATGTCTGAGACTATGAAGCGAAAGACTTGATCCATTGGGGATTTCTAAAGCATTTAAATATTCTTTGAATTTATGCGTAACATGCCACTTGGTATAAGAAAACAAGTGTTCATTCTGACGAGGAAGTTTTTCCAGGACTTTCAACAACCTTGAATTGATCGGGACAATTCGACTTTTACCAGACTTTGTCTCATGAATTTGTATTTTTCTAGACTTAAGATCAACATCCTGCCACTTTACATTGAGCGTCTCTTGTCGTCGGCAGCCCGTATACAAATAAAACTGAATGAGATTTCGAAAATCTTCATCAGGAATAACATTCAGAAGTGATTGAACTTGTTGCTTTGTTAAATATTTCGGGAAATTATTCCCTTTGATTTTAAACTGTTTTACTTGTTTAAATGGATTCTCTTGAATGTGTTTCCAAGTCACTGCCTTTTCAAATGCTGCTTTCAAATGCCGAAATTCGATGTTAACCGTAGTAGCTTTAACATGATTCAATCGATATAGCTTATATTCTTCAATCAACTGTGGGGATACTTTTCTAAGTTCTATATCACCAGTATATTCTCGAAACTTACTTTGAGAATGTTTATCCAACTCAAAGGTATTATAAGCTTTGGTTGCTTTAGAAAACTGCAAATATTTTTCAAAGAACGCTGAGAGTCTGATTTGTTTCGATTTAAGATCATCAAAGCCAAAATTATCACGTGCGATCTTAACTTCGATATCTTTCAGAAACAATTCAGCAAGTTTTCTGTCGCTCGTTTTTGTGGATTTTCTAAATCGTTTACCTTGATAAACAAAATCTACAAAATAGATGACGCCACCTTTACGATTATATTTTCGTAAGGCAGCCATGATGGTCAATTATAAGATTAAACATATCCAATCGCAACGGTTTTTTATAAAGACAATTCATCACGAAGCTCTTTACTACTTGGCATAACATCCGCAAAACGCATTAGATCAGATTCTCGAATTCTAACTGCACGTCCGAATCTATATGTACGTATTCTTCTTTGCTTTACCCATTTGCGTACAGTCCAAATACTCACATCAAGCATTTCAGCAACAGTTTCCAATTTTAAAAATTTATCTTTCATTTTTCAGTCTTTCCCCTACCCTTTTAACTGAGCAATGCTTTTGCGGATTTCTCTTTGCCTTTTACTTAATTCTCGTGCATAAGGCAAACGTCCATGCTTTTGCAAAACATCATTATTAGCCGCAACAAAGGTTACAATTTCTGCTTCACTAAATTGTCCAGACAGTTCTTTGTATTCGGATTGACTCATTTGGAATTTTGAAGTTGTTTTCCGGTTTGGGATTACTTGTTTTTCAGTTTTCTTGACAACCACCCTTGCTCTTCGAACCACATTTCCTTTCAAAATCAAAGAAAGCACCACAATCCCAATCTCTGTGACCAGAACCACCAAGCTACTCACAATCTTCTTTGCTTGCAGTGTGGTTATCCCCCACATCTGGTGAATTGTTGAAGTAACAGCGGACGAACCACCGTCCATTTGTTCCAGGGGTTTAAAAGTCAAATTCAATTTAGCAGCATACTCAGCAATCCATTTATCTCTCTCAATCAAAGGAGTTGATTTTAGAAACCTATCCTGAACATCAAGGATCATTCGTTTCTCATTTTCAAGTTGCTCAAGTCGCCTTTGCCAGTATCCAGCATGTTCATTCCAAGCTAGTTTGCGTTTGCATACATCAATTTTCTTATCAATCTCATTGATTTGCTTGGTTGCTTTTTGCACATACACTTGTTTAATCAGTGCAATTCTTCGATTCTGTTCCATTTCAAGTGGATACTGAATTGTATTCTCAGCAGAAGTAATTTTTGTATGCAAACTGGTTATTGCTGCTAATGCACAAACAGAAGCAATCAGGACATACAAAGGAACAGAAAACATGCGAGACAGAAGTTGATTATTGACCAGAGCATATAAACAAACCAACCGGAAAATCTCAAAAATGATGCTAATCAACAAAGCCATGCCAATCCCCAATAAGGACATGTATAAAGAGAAACCAGCATCAATCGAGATCATTGTTAAACCAACCACAACGATCGCGAGAATATATTTTTGATAAATCTGCATATAACCTTCAAGTATCTAAAATGTCTTCCATAATAGCTATAATCATCAAACTCACTAACTAAAGAAAAAACAATAACAAACGGCATACCAACCTGTTCGTGCGAACGAACAGGTTGAACGAACAGTTAAAGAATGCTCTGAAATAGCGAATCATCTTGTCTTCCTTTAAGCTCTGCAGGATTTATATATATCTCAGCTAACAAATCATTCTGCTTTTGTAAATCTTCCAGACTGGCAAAATAGAAGGGACTCTTTTGATTTAAGAACTTCAAAGAAGACTGAATTAGACTTAAAATTCGTTGTCGCGTATCAGCAAAAACAAGCACACAAATCTGTGGATATCCGAAAATCCCCATCCCTGCATCAAGCTCTCGGACATACTTTTTGACTTTATCGCGGCCAAAATATTGTGGATTTTCTGTTCCTGCATCATACTCGATAGCAAGAACGAATTTCTGATCAGTGAGCATGAACGAACACAGGATATCCGGGATGATCAAAGCCTCTTTCATGAGCCTTTTAAGTTCCTTGTCAACATAGATAAAGGAGAGTTCGCTTTTCCTTTGAGCAACAGATCGCTCAAGATACCAGCGAATATCATTGAGAGTTGAGAAATGTTTGAGCTGAGTTGGAAAGGCTCTCGGAATCTGTACAGCTTTATGTCCTATACCAAAATTATCAATTAATGCTTGTCTGGCTTTTGATCCTAAACGAAAGAACTGCTCTTCAGTTAATGACCGTTGTTTGGCAAAAAGAAAGCCTTGACCAACTAGCACTTTCAGCCTTTTTTGTATGGCTCGATCTGTTGTATCAGGAAAGAATTCCCGTTTTAGCTGTGTGGTTGAGAGCCACATACACTGATTAATCCGCCACAGCATTTCATAATCACGTTTTGTTAATCGCATTTTAACCACCTTATTAAAGTAACAGCGTCACACCACAGTGTGGGCAACGCACGATCTGCGCCACATGGCCACACAGAGAACAGGGCTTTAAAACATGACCAGTGTATTGAAAACCACAATTGCATTTCCACATACCAACCAGTGGAATTTTACTGCGGCAATTATAACAGGTTAAAGAAGAACGAACCGCGAAGCGCATGCGACGCATATTCTTTCCCAATCGCAGTATATCCAAAAGGAAGAAAATTGGAGCAAGCAGTAAGTATCCAATTAGCTTAAGCGCTATAAGAAATGTTTTTTCAAGCTTCATGATGAATGCCTTATTTTCTTCTTTTGTACATAGTCTTTTTCAAGAAGCATCAAAACGTCTTCCCTACTCTCCTTGTCCTGGCCAATAGAAGTGCCAGATTCCACCTTTTCAGGTTTACAGGCATCGATAACCCGCTTTGCATCTTGTAGTTCCTTTTCGATTTTGTCCTGCGGGATTAAATTTTCGAATGGATGTTGTTGCATAAACTGCTCAAACGCACTTCGACTGCATCCGGCAATCACTTCTGGTCGATCAAGATCACGTGTCTTGATTTTGACAGCTTGTGGAAGATGACTTTTCAACCAGAAGTAAGCAATTTGTGATGGGAAGTGAGCAATTTCTTCAAGTTTTACTTTAAGTTCTTGCTCTTTGGTTAAATAATGTGGTTGTTCATATAGTGATGATTTCCCCACGGTCATATTCCCTGTCAAAGGAAGTGCCGATGAAAGCAGCTTGGCTTCATGCACAATCGACTGAAAAACCGTTACCCAGCCCAGGTTCTGCATGAGGGAATTGAGAATGCGTGTATCCCGGACAGCTGAGGTGATGGCCTGGGTTAAAAAGATAAAAAAAGAACCGAAACTACGCGCCATTGTGAGCAGATCATTCATATTTTCCCGTGACCGGGGATCACGATATAAAACTTGTGCTTCATCGAGAAACCAGAGATACTTACTCTCTCTCTTCTTGCGCCTGAATACACTTTGCTGAATATCACTCAGGATTACCCGCAGGAGAAATTCACTGGTACTGCGACTAATGGTTGGCCCACAGACATTGATAATGATGAAACAGCCTTCATCCATAAGTTTCTGGAAATCAGGTGCAGATTTAGCAGACATACTCAAACGCACACCATCAGAAACAAACAAGGAATCAATGCGTTGGGCTAGGCCTAATATGGTTGCACGGGATTCCCTGGGAAAGCGGTGGGTAAAATAATGGCGCAAGCGTTCATTCTTCGATTTGTTGGCCAGCCGTTTAACAGTGGCAGGATCAAGACAGAGTTGTTCAAAGAGTGTGATGGGCAGTTTAAACTCGATCAAGAGAAAGAGCATGTATTTAAGCAGTGTTTGCATGCGAGTGCTGATAACCTGACTTGAACCATGAAATATCTGCTCAAAGGATTGCATACGACTACTCACCACCATTTCCGGTGATAAATGCTGGCTGTCAAGTAAGTTGTATGGTGTAATGGCCTTGCTTTCTGAGAAATCCATGACATAGATTTTCTTTTTAAATTGCTCACGCTCCTTATCCCCCATCTTATATCCATAGGCCTGAATATATTCTAAAACTTTGGGCGCCAGTTCCCCTTTGCCATCCAGAATTCCAAAGGGTACATGCTGGCCTTTAAAGAATTTATTCAAGGAGTCTGAAATCATCAGCAGTGCTGTGTAGGATTTCCCAGAACCGGATGAACCAATAATGAGAGCATGTTTCAAAAGCGAAGAAAGTGGCACGGATACCGGAAATCCCCACTCGGTAGTTCCGATATCAAACAGCGCTTCCCTATTTTTATTGAGAGCATTAAGCTTATACTCAAGGGCTTTATGCATTTTACCTTCAGCATTTCCCAAGTCTGCCAGTACTTTTCGCGTTTCTTTGCGTAAGCGACGTCCAAAAAGAAACTGTATGAATTTTATGCTATTCCAGCTCATTTTAATCCCATTTCAAATTATTCAACTACTTTGCGATTCTGGATAGGATGAAATAAACTTCCGTTCACTATGTTTAAGTTTGGTGTTGTCTGGTTGTTTTTTCCTGTTTCGCCAACGCCTCCAGGCACTCCATCCGTAAAGCATAAAGGCAAATAGTATAGCCAGAATAAAAAATTGATCATCATTGAGTTGCCAAGCTTTGAAATGACCAACGATGGCAGCAATTAGGCACAAGATGATCGTGGGCACGAAAAACAGAAGCACAATATTACCCCAGAAATCTTTGGGTAACTTTTGTTTGAAAATCAGATGAAAGGCTGCATATAAAATCTGCATCAGGAAGAAAAAACCTAAAAGACCTTGCGCATCGCCCCCTAAGAGGGCGACAGCAATTACCAGAATAATGGCATAAGGGATTATTGTTTTCATGATCAGTATATTTCAGGTTTTGGATGAGAATCGGTTTTATAACTTTGTGGTAGTCAAGCAAAATGTATTCTCAAATTCCGATTGAATTAAATCAAATACAGAACACCATTCATCTCGATAGCAATACGTTCCTGTTTTAGTCGAGACTTGAGCCACTTTGCGATTTGCAGGAGTTCGTCCAAAATAGTTCCTGTTGGATCAGCATAAAATGCTGCGATTATGCGGACATCCTCACTGATGACATTATTGGTGGACATCCAGGAACCCCATGTATTCCATTCAGTAGCACCACCACAAAGCTGAATAACTTTTTCACGGCATTGTTTGATAATAACATCTCGCGTGTGTTTAGGGACAAGTCCATTCGCATTGATAGATGGGATGTACATCGCAAAGCGATGCGTCAAACTTTGGGCATAGTCAAGATGATATTGACCATTTGGATTAGGCCTCGTGGTTTGTAAGAGTTCCATTGTATTGTCCTTGTGAGAAGTTGAGAATTTCAAATTTTAATTTGTGAATGGTGAAAACTGCTCAGGGCAAATTCCAATTTCTATCTGCCCGGTAAGCAAGCAGGTCTGCTTGTGCGTCTTGAAAGAACTGCATCCAAAAGTTTTCAAGCCGCTGGTAATAATCAGGATCAACATTGTAGCCAATTGTATGGGCACCAAGCACGGTGATCTTCACATCAGGTAATTGGGGCATCAAGCCGTTTTCTTGCAGGAATTTAATTTTCTTCGGTGCATTGAGGGATTCTTTGTGACGCAAATCCAAAATCGATGATACTTGACGCATATCGGAAAGAATAACAATGTGTTTTTCAGTCTGGTTATTTTTGAGCAGCAGTGAACAATAGCTCAAAGCCCCAACGATATCGGTTTGTTTGGCTTGTAATTTGGCAGCTTGCCTCCTGTTCTGCCATGCTTGTTGCAGATGCTCCTTTGCAGTCAACGACTTAGTATTTAGCGGATCATTATCCTGTGGAATTTTTCCATGCAGCAAAGTCAGTGGCTTAGCAAAACTGGCTTCTTTAACTGCCAGCACATACAATTCATCACCGGAATGAAGCTGTGTTATCAGGCTTGAAATGAATTCATTGTTCAAACTGTCTTCAGCTATTGGTGTTGACAGCGACACATCTTTTAGCACAATGATTATTTGTGGTGGTGTTTGTTGTACTGGATTTTGTTCACAAGCGATAGTGAATAAAATCAAGGCAATCAGTGCGCTAATACTTTTAATAATGGTTTGCATGGTTATTCTCCGTAGGTAATTGATGGTTAGGTTGAAGTTCTTGCATTTGGTTTTCCAGAGCGATTTTTTGTTTGAGTTGGGCAGCGTACATGCGTTCCCAATAACGACGACGATGGTATTTTGACCATCCGGGCAGAGCAACTTCAAACAAGGCAACTGCTCGACTTGCACACAATGCTGCAATCCCTTCAATGGCTAAAGCAAATGTGATGTGTACAAATATCAGGATGCTATCCAAAAGACTCTTTTTCTTCTGTGCTTCGGTTGCGGAGAGTGTCTTGTTGGTTTGCTGTTGTGCTGCTGAAGAGTATTCTGCCCGTATCCATGACCAGGCACCGATATTGGCGATGGTGATAAGCAAAAGAAACAGGATAAGCAGCTTTTTCATTTTGGGTCCCAGGTTGCTAACCGCCCAGTGAAAGCCGACAATGGTCAGACTGATGCAGGCAAACGCAACGAGCCAGCGAGTAAGACCTGAGAAAGATGCAAAGACAAAAGTAAGGATCGAGAATGCCAGCAGGATACCGGCAAATCCCATAATTAAGGCCAGAGTTGTATAGATAGAGCCTTTTACCATATCCAGCTTCAATTTGTTTTCCTGGGGGATGGCCGGCAGCTCCTGCAGTTCTTGGTTTATACGTTCTTGTTCCTGTTCGACTGAAAGCATATCCACAGCAATGAGCTGATCATACTCGGTCTTCAATTGCAGGTACTTCTCCTTTTTTTCTTTGCCTTGTTCAAGTTGACGGGTTGTGAAGGCCATGTCGATGGGATAGCTGTTGTTATTCATGAGATTTTCCTCTTTACTTTATTGTTAGTGGATTGTGAATTTCTTCGTTTGCAAGCTTAGATAAATAATGGATTCACCTTGACTTCTCAGCTGGTGTGCTGTATTTTCTTTTGCTTGGCGAAATGTTGGTTTCAGATTTGGCATGATTTGGTTTTCGTTGGTATGTTTTGGTTTCATTTGTTTTCACTGAAGTAATGCAGCATAGCAGGGAAACCGGACAAACTTTTTGCAAAATGAATTGAAATTGAACTTAGGATTTTTAAGGGATTAAGCGATTTCGTGGCGGAGAAGAGCACAGAAAGATTGGTGTTTGATTACCAGAATGCATCGAACCAAAGCACTCGAGAGCAGTCATTTGCAAAGCTATACTGCCAGTACTTTGAATTCATCCGCTATGCCATAAAAAGGCATAAAGTCCCTTTTACTGAAGAACATATTGCCGACATTGCGCAAGAAGCATGGCTGGTTGTTACAGAAAAACTAGTGGATTTTAAATGGAAAAGTGAAGGCCATTTCCGCTCCTGGTTATTTTCCATTGCCTTTAAAAAAGCACAGGAAGCAGCCAGGAGTTTTGTAAAACAACAGCATGAAGAATTTATTGAAGATGAATTTCATGATTCGGATGATGAAAATACGACTCTTAAATCCCCAGATAAAGTTGCTGAAAAGCACTCCGATGCGCAGGATGCGATTACAAAACTCATGCAGTTGTGGCAGGAATTCGATGCGGTAGGTTTTAATTTGAATTACCTGTTTCATGTAGAAGAAAAAAAGGATAGCGAAATTGCAGCTTCAATTGGCAAGTCCGCAGAAGCGATTCGAAAACAGCGTTCTCGAAGCATGGAACGCTTTTCAATACATCTTGCCCATGATTTAAAAACGCACTCACTTGATGAATGGTTTGAAAAGTTCACTGTGATGAAAAAACGAACATAGAAAGTGATGTTCAAATGGCTAAAAAGAAAAATATAGATTTGGAAAAACTCTTACAGCAAAACAAGGAATCTGCTCGCAATGTTGTTGCCCAGGAGCATTTGGATTTTTATACACTCTATGCTCTGGCACAGGATAAACTCACGGGTGAGCAACTTCTGCAAAGTGAAGCACATTTAGCAGCTTGTGAAGCCTGCCGGGAATTATTTGAAGAGCTTAAACAGTCGGCTGAATTTATTGAAACTTATCAAACCGATCCTATTGATAAAGAAGTTCCACAAGAAATTCTGAAAAACATTCCACCAGTACCTGAGAAAAAAGAACAAGTCTTTGCGAAGCTCATCTTTTCAAAAGATAAAATACTTGAGCACATTCAAGGGCTGATGGATGATGTAACAGATTTTGTAATCAAATCTTTGGAATCGGACACAGAATATCTTGCCGATGTTCGAAAATCTGTCACACCAACATCAGATTTCCAGATTCATTATCATGGGGATGAATACATCATCGCCACGCTTCCTGATCAAAACATCCTTGAAGTTTATGTAAAGCTGAAAGACGAAAAAGAACAAGCACGTGTGGAAATTGAACTTTACAATACTAAAGAAGAAACCCTAATTGAAGTGAATCGAATTGCGATTAACGAATACCTGAAATTTGTCTTCTCAGATATCGACTTAAGTGAAACCACCTACGAATTGCGGATTATAACCAGTCCCCTATCAGAATAAAAGGTGCCCAGTATTTCATTTCTTGAAATTCCAGTTGTTGTCGTAAATAATTCTGTGCTTTTTGATAGGCAATGGCTTTGGGGATTCCCTTTTTTAATTCAGTATAAAAACACTTCATAAAATGAATCGATGCATCGTGATGTGCTTCCCATAAGCTCAGTATCATTGATGGTACACCGGCGATAAATAATCCACGTGCAAGACCCAACAATTCATCGCCTGGCCGGACTTTATTCCTGCCAGTAAAACATCCGCTTAATACCATAAGATTGGCTTTAAGTTTAAGCTGATAAAATTCTTCGGCTTTTAATATGTGTTTGTCGAAATTTGCCGAATTCTCCAGCATAGGATAACGTCTTGCCCAGGAAAGCAATGGGCCAGAGCCAAGTGGATTTTGTTTATCAAAATAGCCGTGTGAAGCGATATGGATTAAATCGCAGGAAGGCGCGTTTTCAATAAATTTCTTTTTACCTGCCATCACCCCTGTATTGCAATCAACACTGCCGATATCAAAAATCTGTCCTATTTTACGTGATTCCTGGGTGAATTTATTTCGATTCACTTTTGTGTCTTCTTTTGCCCCTATACCCATAGTAAATATCTTTTTGTACTGATAATTTTTATCTTTTCGCTTGGCATTGTTGGCTTGGCAAAACGGCAACAATGAAGCATTGGGTAGATAGACAACGGCGACTTGCTCACAAAGCGGTTTACCATTGACAAGAATCGCATGCAATGGAACATAGTGCAATTCCTTGTGCGGAACAATGTAGAGAATATCGCAAGGATCGAGATACTCCAGGATCGGTTCAATCAATTTTGCCCCGATGTCTTGAAAATGGGCAATGTTCTGATTTACAATGATTGGATTTTTATTAAAGCTCCAGATCATACTCGTTAAAGCACGAAGTTGTTGCTGTTTGATAGGAACTGATTTTACTAAAGGTTGAGGGTCAGAACCAGATCGGTGTGGATTTAGGGCAAAGATAAAAACTTCATTTTCCGTGACATAAAATTCTATCAGAGCAACTCGCATTGTGATCCTTGCAAGAGTTTAGTCCGTGGTTATTAAAAGGCTACTAACATAATCAGGATGCGAAAATAAAGACCATTCTTTCTCAAACAGTTTATCATTATTGGAAAGAAAATCTTGATCGAGCATCAGTTCGAAAAAGGATCGTGACTTCGATAACTCAGCATAATGAAAGGCGTTTTTATTTTCACCTTGTTTTATCAATAACGGAACCAAACTATCAAAAACTCTCAGCTTATCTTCCACGTAATTTGCTCGATGATCGATGGACATGCGTGTACGAATTTTCATTAAGTGCTTAACCGAATCCTGATATGAAGTTTGTGCTTTTTTGAAATCACCCAAACTTTCTTCATAAAGTCGCCCAAGGTTATAGACCGCAGACCACAAACCTTCATTGTTCTGGTAGTCTTGAAGAACTTTAATGGCTTCTGAGTAGGATTGGTGGCTTTGTTTATGTTCACCTAAATGTTCCTGGATGACGCCAAGCAGAACCAATGCCCAGGCTCTTTGATCAATCCAGTTATGGCGTTCACAGATTTCAATTGATTGGATTAAATATTTTTGTGCTTCACCCAGTTGCCCCAGATGATAGCATACCAAAGCAAGGTTATACAGAGAGATTTCTGTTTCCCGCTCAAGTTCGTATTGGCGACGAATTTCATAGCTTTTGAGAAAAAACTCTTTGGCAGTTTGGTAGCTCTTTTTCATTCTATAGGCAAGGCCAAAATTATTGTAAAAAATACCATAGTCCGTTTCACTTGCACTCTCATCAAGTAATTCAAAGGCTTCTTCCATCAGAAGAAGTGCTTTATCGCTTTGATTCAAGCTTAAGTAAACCAATCCTAAATTTGCCAATAAATCTCTTTTTTGGAGCGGTGCATATTCGTGACTTATTGATTCCAAACCATCTTCCATACAAATTTTTGCCTGGCTGAATTCATCATTCTCATAATACAGAAATCCAAGCGCTGAACAGGATTCAGCAACACCTGTTTTCTTGCCGATGCGTTTGTATATTTGAATAGCTTTCTTATAACTTGTAACACCATGAGAAATGTTCCCGGACATACGATAAGCATCACCCAAATCATGCAAGGTTAAAGCCTGATCTTCTAAGGTGCCTTTTGTTACTAAGAATTTTAAAGATTTTTTGTACTTAGAAATTGCCTTCGCATATTCTCCACGAGCAAAATAAACGAGACCGAGATTAGCAATGTCCCCTGCGATTGATCTTTCATCATTGAGTTGTTTTGCAATTTCGAGTGATTGTTTGAACCAAGTCTCTGTTTTGTCAATCTCACCAAGTGAGTAGTAGGCGAATCCAAGATTTCTGGCTATTGAATCTTTG
The DNA here is from genome assembly GCA_020633655.1 of Deferribacteres bacterium. Classification (GTDB taxonomy): domain Bacteria; phylum Zhuqueibacterota; class Zhuqueibacteria; order Zhuqueibacterales; family Geothermadaptataceae; genus Bioreactorimicrobium. The sequence continues at coordinate 221,161 of JACKDF010000003.1, read as the reverse complement.
AGTTCTAATTTTTCTGTTTTTTCAGCAATCTGCCAAGCATTCATGAATAGATTAACAGCATCTTTATCTTTTCCTAAAGTCTGGCTGATTTCCCCAATACTGTTGAGGGCTTCCGCTTTCATGATAAAATTACCAGTCTTGCGCGAAAGTTCTAAGAGTTTGTAGAATTTCTCCAGAGACTCAGCAAACGACGAGTCGATGAATTGTTTTTCATCAGTCAAAATACCAATCTCCATATTGTCAAATTTGAGAAGATGAACGGTTTTTTTTGAAAAGGTTTATCCCCTCTTCAATATTCCTCGATCCTATGTTAAAGTAGAAGAACCTACCAAATTAATCTATGGAAATTTTATATTTTTCCACAGCGAAAGATAATCATGATCAGCTTGATGATTCGACCGGGCACTTTTAAGTAGGCTGGTGAGCACTTATAAGTTGGAATTTGAGTATGGGTGGGCACTTTCGAGTAGGCTTCTGGGCACCTTCAAGTAGGGATTTGGGCACTTTCGAGTAGGTTATTGGGCACTTTTAAGTAGGAAACCGGGCACTTTCGAGTAGGCGAAAAGTGCATATTCAAGCCAAGGTTAGCCCGAAAAATTTTCCGTAATATATTATAATAATTATAACAACGTCGTAGGTTGTTTAAAATTAAAAAAATGGGACAAAATATCTTTGATACAATCGATAATCTCTATCCCCATACTTCCAATGATCCTGTTACGGATCAACAAAAGAAAAAAACAGAATTGCAAATTAATGGTGATAGCGATGTTGCCAAATCACTACGTACGGAATTCAATTTTTTACGATTTCCGTTTTTCGACTTAGCCAAGGATTCCAAACGGGAACGTATCACCATCGAAGAACATCTTGCTTCAGATCAAGGAACCGGCCATGTACTTTGGAAAGTGACACGGGACATTGATTCCAAATTTCCCGGAGATTTTGAAAAGCGTTTGCATCGAGCTATAGAGCAGGTTCTAAATACTCTTCCCAAACCAGTTGAGAATCCTATCAAGTTAGGTTCATTGCGTTACCTTGCCCAAATCATGGGTATCACCCCGGATTCGGGCAAAAACCGTCAGGACATTCAAAACGGATTAAACAACCTGGTCAAAGCGTCGGTTGAAGCCAAAGGCACATTTCAACTCAAAGGGGTTGATGCCAAGAAGAAATTCCATAACGACACTTTTCATTTGTACGATCGGGTGATTTATACCGGTGAAGAATTACCGGATGGCAAAAGCGCGGATGCGGTTTATATCGTCATCGGAACATGGTATCTGCAAAATTTCAATCGAGGGTATTCTGTTCCGCTCGATTGGCACTATTACAATCAGCTACCGGGAACGATCGCATCCCGGTTGTACGAAATGTTCTGCATTTATTTCTTTGCCAGTATCAAATCCGGCAAAGATATATTTGAAATTAAGTATTCACGGATTTGTCGATATGCACCACTTGTTCCCCAAGATCAATTGTGGAAAGCCAAAAAACAGTTCAAACGAGCACATGAATATTTCCTGGCAACAAAATTCATCACCGAAGTCGAATGGCGCGACACCCAGGAAAATCAGGATTGGAAATTGGTTTATCACATTGGTGAGAGAGCACGACAAAGCTATGAGTTGAACCAAAAGCATATCCAGGATGTAGTCGAGATTCCCCCACGCAGACGAGCGACGCAAAAGCAGCAATTCCCTGCTCGTCAACCCGAGACGAAAGAATTATCAGTGAGTACTCAGAAAATAATATCAGATGGATTGGTGGCAAAAGACGAAGTCATTTCATTACTGAACAGATCAACAGCAACCCAAATCAATGCATGTGCTGAAGCGTTGCTTGCAAGAATAAATACTGGAAAAATCATCGATGATCCAACAGGATATTTTGCTGCCTGTGTAACAAAGGAATGGAAAGTTGAAACCAATTCAAAAACGAAAGTAACCAACCAAGAACTTGAAAAGCAAAAACAGATTAAACAAGAAAAATCTCAAAAAGAGTTTGAGAATAAAATCCAAGTGTATCGATCATGGCTCGGAAAATCCGCCGAAGAGCGGATTCAACCGCAACTTGATTTGTACATCAAAGCACATAATCCCACTCAGGCACAGATACAAAAAAAGCGAACTGAATATCTCAATTCGCCATTGGCGAGTGATCATGAGCACAAGCAAAATACTATCTTTGGAAAGGTATATTTTAAGGCATGCACAATCGAAGAATTTGATGCCGAAATCGAAGAATTACGGAAAAAGGGATTACACTCTCAAATTAACACTTAAAATTCGGCCACCTATAGGGGCTATTTAAGGCGTTTACTTCATTTAGGCAGTCACATAGCGATGGCTGTTTTTTTTGAAGCTAAGAGAGCGTTTAAATCGATTTTTCAGTTGGCTGAATTTCGATAGTTTGGGAAGTCGTGAATTGAGATCAACATACGGTACGATGACAGCGATCCCAATCCCCTCTTCGGTGATGATGGTTGGTCGCTTGTTTTCTCGTGTGATAGTCACCAGATGCTTTAACTGGAAATCATCAAGGTTAATGCGTTCGATTTGATTTGAAAATTTCATGGAATTGATTTTATAAAATGCTTGAGTTGAAATGCTCGAAACTTTATGATCCAATATCCAAAACGTTGTAACCAATAGATCATATCTGAAATTATATCCTGAAAATTGCTGTTCGTCAAAAGCTTTGCTTCACTGAAACCTTTGTAGGTATGCTTTGGTGAAACTTGGATTTTTTTGAGCACTTGTGGTAAAATTCTAGTAAGAATATTAATTGAAAAATATGGAGAATTCATCCCCTATTCCGACATCTGTTAACGATCCGATATCAATTGATATCAGCCATGATAACAAAGGTGATATCAGTAAATTTATCACACTGGGTTTGCTGGCAAAGAAGTTTGATGCCCAGGAAATCACCATTCGCAGAGCATTCAAAAAATTTATTGATAAAGGTTTGATGATTGAGAATAAAGATTTTGTGAAAGCGAATTATAAGAATCCACGGAACTTTACTTACATGCTTGATGGCAAGAAATTCATTGCCTTGGTAAAGCAGAGTAATCTGACCAATGATAACAGAGTTGATAACAATCTGTTATCACTCCACGAAAATTACTTGCGATTAAATGCTAACCATACGGAAATTGAGATTGATAACAGTGATATCGATTCTGATAACACTGCGATACCGGCTGATAACAATATCGATAACAGCGCGTTATCAGCACAAGGAATGGATTCCCAAGAATTAACCAAACAAAAAGAAAAAACTGGTGATATCAAACCTGATAACGGATCGATATCAAATGGTAACACTCCTGATAACGGTCAAAATGTGATTGTTGAGATTTTGAAGGACAGCCATTTGAAAGTAGAGCAGGTGATTAACGCCCGACTAATGGATGCCAAAGAAATGATCAAGGATTTAAAAATAGAAATTCGGGAAAAGAATATTCAGATTGGCAAGCACCAAAAAGCGGGAATCTTACAACAACGGGAAATTCAAAATTTGCATCAGACGATTGAAGACAAGGATAAAGAAATTAATCAAAATTCAAAAATGATTCTCATGCTCCAGGAGAAGGTACACCAGATTGAGCAACCGAAAATTCCATCGATTGAATTTGAACAGAAAAAGGATCGGCGATCGATGAAACAATTTTTGTGGGGATTGGTTGGGTTTGTGGTTGCGGCTGGAATTGGTAGTGGAATTCTGTGGCTTGTTATCTCGTATTTCAAACTGATTGAGTTTTGATAAAATGATAAATTGAGAATAAAACGGTTATAAATAATTTATAAAATTACATTTAAAAACCCATTCATGATTTGTTTCCAGAATGGGTTTTAGATTAGCCTGATTAAAGTAACATGTTAAAAAAGTGCGAGCGCCGGGATTCCCCGACTTACCGCATTCACACCACACAACGGCGGAATGCGGTAAGTCGGGGAAATCTGCGTTAATGATGTAGTTTTTTTGCAAGCATTGATGTTGTTAAAAATTCTGTGGTATCCCCTTCTCTTTCCCCCGACGCTCGCACAACTGGTTAAATTGAACGAGCTTAGTAATAACCCATTGTGCAAAATTAAAATGTGCGATGGAGTTTGAGCATAAATCCGATCCTGGGATTTCCATATTAAACATAGTCATTTAATCAATTTTAATACTTTTGAACTCAGAATCCCGAGATCAGATTTAATTTTGCACAACGCGTTAGTAATACAAAATTTATTTTTTCTCTTCTACATGTATTCGGAAAGTATCAATTCCATTACTTTTATTAACATTTTCAAAATCATAAGTAATGGTTAGATTAAGAAATTGATCCCCTTTTATCAATCGGTCATATTTTCTTCTTAATTTTTTGAAAGCTATGTCATCTTTTTTTACATCGTAATTTTTAACACTATAATGTTTTAATAATTTAAGAACTTTTGGATTGTTAGTTTTACTAGTATAATCTTGAAATTCATTAGATTCAATAATCGGTTTAGCTTCAATCCAATCATCTTTAGATAAATTATTAAATTGTTCACGCCAGATCTTCGTATAACCTAATTCTTCTTCAAAAATTTTACGATACACAATATAAGTTTCTGGCATATAAAGCAGTTCATGATATTCTGAAATATTTTTTCCAAATGCTTTTTCAAAAAAATTTCTACCAGGTGAAACAATGCCTCTTGTGACATTTAAAATGGATTGTATGGCACGTATAAATTTTCTGTTCCATTTTTTTCCAATAAATTCTCTATTTTTTGATTCTTCGCCATAAAGTGGTATATACTTCATTGGAAAAGAGTAGATATAGATATTTAAGTTTTCACAGAGCTCAACATTTATTTTTAATCTATTATATAAATCATTAGGCGAATCTTGGAAATTATAAAGAATATAATTTGATAATTCCTTAATTTCATATTTGGCAGCCAACTTGATTGCTTCAATATATTTTTCTTTCAAACTAATATAATCAAATGCAATTCGCAAAGGTCGAATTGGGATTTCACTTATTAATTTCATAATATCATCCGTAATGTATCTACAATCTGTCCCTTGATTAAAATCAACGAATCTTTGTTTCGGAGTTTTTGTACGTAATTGTTCGTATGTTTTTGATATTTTTGGATAAACCTTTATTAAATTTTCCTTTGTAGTTGTTTCTAATTCTAGTAAGTCAAATTTATCCAAATAGTTGTAATAATCTAGAGCTGTTTTGCCTCTCAACCGTTTTATTAACTTATGAATGAGTTGAAATGATTTTTTAATATAAGCTTTGTCATTAATGCCATCTTTCAGGTTCCTAATAGCTATTTCTAATTGATTCGGTTCTGTATAAGTAGCCCCTTTATAAAACCCCATTTCTTTAATTTCTCGGATAATATCATAAAAATGAGGAGAAGCTAAAACATTATTGTCCATAAGTAATAAATTTTGTTGTTCTCCAAACATTTGGTTAACGCATTTGAATTTATCCAAAGTAGGAATTTTAGATTTGTATGTAGGTTCAAGTTTAGGTACTGAACAGAATGCACATTTTCGAGTACATCCTTTGGTCATAAAAGTGAAATATGCACTCTGAGTTGGATATTTATAATCAATTTCATCAAGAATTGAATAATCAAGTGGTAAATCATCTATAATGATATCATTATGTGTGTCAAGTATTTTAGGCTTATCAAGTAACCCTTCAATTGGTTTTATTCCAGTTGATTTTTCTATTTCCTGTGGAAGTAGGGATGCCATCACCCCACCGATCTTTAACTCTTTAAGATCTTTAACTAATGCTTTGGCAAATTCAATTGTTTCTATTGTGATTTTCCAATAAAAAGTAAATAATGTAGATACATATACTCTATCCCAGGAAGGCTCATTTTTATATTTTCCCCCTATGTAATAGTTCCTATAATAGTTGAGACATTCTTTGATTAAAGGCTTGTTAGAAGATTCTAGGAAAACGCTTTGATCAAAAAAATCGGTATTTTTCCTTTTAATAAACTCTTTGATGAATTTTTGCTGTTTCAACCAATCTATATTGGAGTCGATGTTTTGTAATTTATTAAAACAGAGTGAGTAAACCTGATTGAAAACAAATGATCGAAGGTCACCTTTAAAAAAAGTAACTTCATCGTTGAGCATTCGATGATATGTCGCAATTTTCATTAAACCAATTGGTGGATATTTGTTTTTATAATTCGGTTCTAATAACAAGATTTTCTTAGTCACTTAATTCCTCATTAATCTTTAACTTTAAATTTTCTGCAATTTCTTTCGGTAAAACCTTGTCTATAACCGAATATACTCTTGAAATTAGTTTCCTGTCTTTCTTAGTTAGTTTGCTTAAATTATCTGTTAGATATTTTAACTTATCATTTTCATATATTTCTTGTGGATTAGTCCTTGTTGTAACGTCTTCCCCATTACAGGTTCGGTTGAGAATTTTACTTTGAGGTGATTTAGTATCAGTAACATCTTGTTTGATTTTATTAAGTTCTTGTGTCGCTTTTTCAGCTTGATCTTTTAAGTCAGTAAATTTTTCTTTGTAAACTTCAGCTTCATCTTTATTGGTAAAGCCTGTGTCAATTTTTTGTTGATATTCTGATTTAAAGGTTGTTAAACGATCAATTCGTTTTTGTTTGGAACGTATACTTGAAGCAAAGTGATATAATTTATAAAGATCGTTTTTAAATAGATTTTTAAGTTTATCCTCAAAAATTTTCAATGCATGTGTATCTAAAAAATAGTCTCTTCTAGCATTTGGGATTAAATCCTTGTGTAGTGCATGAACTTCTCCAAAAAAATAAAAATTTCCTCTTTGTTCTTTATGTAGTTTATTTAAACAATATGCATTTCCAATTTGAATATTTCCGCTCCTTAAGCGAATTCCTCTTGCGATATTTCCCTTTTCTGGGATTTGTTTCTTAAAATTAGAGATACCGTACCATCCCCAGGCTAAAAAACTATCATCATCCATTTTCAGGGTAAAAGTTTGGATATCAAAAATTTCATCGATGGCTTTCTTATTGTTTTCTATTCCCTCATATATTTTTGTTGTATATGCTTTAAATATAGCATCTGAGTTTACATAAATTGTGTATTCATCAATACTTAAATTATCTGCTTTTATGGAACTATATATTTTCTCTATAAGTGTAAATCTGGGGTGTAAAGGGGCAGGCGCTATCATAGAAAGATATTCTTGAATATTTCTGAAATCCAATAAAAGCGCATTTGAAACATTTTCTAATATAACTCTAAAGTAATGTTTATTTTCGTCTTCATTTGAAAAATCAAAATCAGTGACTTGGTCTATTACTTTTACTGCTTCTTCCTCCTTTGATCTATTATTGATAATATCTTTTAGTTCTTTTGCACTCCAAATCATTACAGATTTAGTAGTTTCACCTTTATATGATGTTTCAAATATAAGCTCATCACAGTATGCTATTCCTCCTAACCTTCCGATACCACGGAATCCTTTGTCAATCCCTCTTTGTTTTGTAGATTGAGCAATATTCTTTAATATTTTTACTACTTCTGTTTTCTTTATTCCTGTGGCATTGTCTTCAATAGTGATTTTCTTTTCATCTTTATCTATATTTATCCATATTTTCCCGTCTTTTCTTGAAGGTAATACTTTTTGAGCAACTGCTTTGTCTATTTGGTCTGCTGCATTCTGAATATATTCACGGAAGATAAACCTTGAATCTTCATACATCCCTAAAGTAAGAGATTCTATTATATCTTTGCCAATAATAGTTCGATGTTGATTATCCATTTTTAAATTGCCTGTAGGTTGGATTGGGAAATTTGATGTTAAGCAATGATCTGAAGATTGGATTCTGAATTATATATTCTCCTTGTCTTAAACGAGTCATCATATTTTTATAAACGCTGGGAATGAATCTATAATCGTTTTTCGAAATTTCAATTGCATTAGTTCTGCCATATGCGTGTGTAGAACAATTTCCCTTTACTCTATCGTGGATAGCGCTTTTAAATTGTTCAGCAGAAAAAAGAATAATTCCGAGTGAACGTCCACGTTCTGTAATATCAATTATTTGTTTTAATATTGGAGAACTCTTAGGAACATCATTTGACGCGTATTTATTTAATTCATCGACAAAAATTACAATTTTTGATGGTATCTCATTTTCGGTTCTGTTACCAATTTGTCCAAGCTTTAAATCATAGACAGCTTTAATAACGTCCCCAAAAACAAAAGCTTGCATATCTTCATCTAATTTAGCTATGTCAATAACATAGACATCATTTTTTTGTAATTTATTGGCTATATGGTCTTGAAGTCTCGTTTCGTTGTTCTCAACAACGAATCTGTTTGCAAACACAGTATTTGTAAGTGTTTTTCTGACTATCCGTTTAAACTTTCTCCAACTTGTAACAGCTATTTCTTGGTTTCTACCTGACTGTCTTTGGCAATATTCATCGACCTCAGAAAGAAAAGCACTCCAGTTTCTAATATTGCCGAATTCTCCTTGTTCAGTAATAACATAATTGATAATGGAATCCATTGTGCCAGTTGAATCATCTATATTAGCGAATAATAACTCTAAGCTTTCTTTATCATCTTCATAAATATATTTATATTTGAAAGCTCTATCTTGGTCAAATTGATACTTTACATCTTGTCTATGGGCATAGGTATTTGGGTGCTCATTATTAGAACTCGGATAGAAATATTTGACATTCTGAAATGGTTCATCTTTTAGTCCGAGCATACTATAGTGAGTCTTATCTTCTTCTGTAAGCAGTTCGTTTTTTTCATCAATTGCTAACAAATCACGACCTTTTACATTGAACATTATAAAAGCAATACTTTCATTGTGATCAATATCTTTTTGCTGCAAATATTTGCTTTGAATTGCTTTTATTAAAAACATTGAATAAGAAGTTTTTGCGGCCAATCCAGAAATTCCTGAAATATTTAAATGCGCACCTTCAGGCCCAAGTAAAAAATGGGAATTTACATTTACAGGTAGTGTAACTTGATCTTCCCCATCATACATTTGCAGATAACCACAGGCAAGGGGGTTTTTAATATTTTCTAAACCAAGCGCTTTCTGAATTTCATTTACATCCGCCAAGCTCACTTCTTGACTATCAAGAACAGGGATATAGATATCTTTGGTATTACCTACAACCTTTGCTTTTACAAAATTCATCCCTATTCTTTGCATATTACCAGTAAAAGAAACATCACCAAAATCACTTGAAATATAACTCGCTAAATAACTTGCTGAATCAGTAATATGAGATATTTCTTCTATAACACCAAAGGTAAAAGAATCGTGTATATGTTTCACTCGCACAATATCAAAAGGATTAAGTATTATTTCTTTATCTGTCCAAAAATAAAAAAAATCTATTGTTGTTGGAGTCTTCTCAGTTGCGGCGATTTTACCGATAATTTTGCCCATGTTTACCTTCTCTGCTAATGTTATTAAAAAAGATTTAGAAAATATGTATCACTGAGGTAATTGCTTTTTATAAAATTTTCTGTTAAATATATCGGATATAAATGATTTGCCCATCGATTATCAGATGCGTAGCATGTTGGATTTCTTTCATTAATAATATTCGCACTAATACGATCAATTTCATCTGAGTCAAGTCCGTTCTCTTCTTCGCTATCAGTTACTAAAACTTTTTCAATCTTAAGAATACCATCGAATGGATTTACAGTTTTTCTAACGTCTCTTAGTCGCAAATACCAGACACTAAAACTAACTCCTGGTACTCTTTCAGTTTCATACATAAAAGCTGGAGTACGATAAAATAATTCTAAATCGGCAATTTGTTTGGCTATACTTCGGTTGTTTTTATCCTTACATAACTCTGGATTAAACGCTTTTGAAGCACCTACGACACATTGGTAGTTGCTTTTCAAGGAGCACAAATCTCTAAAATCGCCACTTTTCATTTTTTGATACTGCAAAGATCCATCTTTCAATAAATATGAATCTAAATTTAACATTTTTTCATGAACCATCTTTTTTACGAATCGTTTTTCTGTCTCAATCATTTCATCATGAATTTTAGCGATCCCTTTATGTTCATACTTTTCTCCTTCTTTCAAAGCTCTATCCGGGTAAGGTAAAAGCTTTTGAATTGATATCTTTCTATTCTTCAAAGATGCCAGTGAATTTAATTTTTGAATAACTGAATTGAAGTATAATTCAGAAGAAAGGTTGTCTTTGTTTGCACATTCAGGTAAGGCTAAAGCAAGTGAACTTGTATACAATGCTTTTTTAAAAGAATTTGGTTCCTTCCTTTGGCAACATGCTACACCAATTTGTCCAGCGATTATTGGATATAATCGATTACCATAAGCAATATCATCTACTTTGTAGGTTCTTCGTGAACCGTCTAAGAAATATTTAAATAGCGGCTTATTGTCTCTACTTATTTTTTGTGCCAACTCGATAATTGATTTAGAAGACGTTAATCCCTTATCAGTTTCACCGCTACGTCGTACTGTTATGGATTGTTTATCGTCATAAATTACTTTAGGGACTTCAATACCTTCAAAACAATATTTGAAGGATTTATAGCAAATACCGCTTGTTTCTTTAGCAATAAAACTTAAAATCTTTTCCATTTTTGTTTTTCAATATTTAAATTAAAGTACCTCGAGTAAAACATAGTGAATTATATTTATAGGTTAAATACAATCAGATATAAGTAGAAAATGTCAAGGTAAGAAAGATAATATATTAAACAATACATCCCCTTTTATAAAACTGCAAAATATGATATATTATGGATTATTAATGTCAAAGTCGAATAATTCTCGAGATAGAAAGATGTTAGTTGAGCTAAAATTAAGTAGTTGTCGTAATGACTTCCTACTATTTAGTTTAAATCAAATCCACTATGAACGAAGCCATTTCATAGACTGAGTCTTTGAAACATATATAAAATCAAAACAAATGCAAGAAAATTTATTTTATAGAAAAGCCTCCAGAAATTTGGAGGCTTTAGATATTTAATTCTAATCAATACTCACTCGGCAAAAGCAAAGTCCCATCAATAAAATAAAGCTGGACCGATTTCAGTGGAAAGTCAGTGAACGGAATATTCTGCTTTACAAGTTCAGGTTCGTCGGTATCTTCTTTCATAGCCACCACTCCTTGATTCTGCACATTGACAGTCAATTCCCAAAGCTGAAAAGGCACAGCTTTTATTTTTCCAGTTTGATAGCTGCCGATTACATCCAGTAGCCAGTAACATTGCGCTTTTTCAGCCAGATACTGAATGCCTTCGGTGTAGACAAAATTACCAATTGCATGGCGGTAAAACATTTCAGAACCAGTGAAATGTAGTAATGTCTGTTCTATTTCAGTAGCCAGATTTTCATTGTCCATCTTGATCTCCTGTTTTGTTTTGTTCAAAAAGTTCGATCAATTCATCTTTGGTGAAATCTTCGGGTTGGATTTTGTCGGAATTCTCCGGGTATTGGATGACTTTCACGAAAGCTCGGTGAATCAATCTTTTGTGAATTGATTTTGTGCCTTCGTTCCCCGCTTCGTTATTATCCAGAAAGAGAACGATTTTATCAGTGACCGATAAAATCATCCGTTCCTGTTCATCCGACATTGAGCAACCCATGAGAGCCACAACGTTTTCAAATCCCTGATCAATCAAGCGCAAGGCGTCGTTAAAGCCTTCCACCACAATCAACCCGAAATCCCGGAGCAGTTTCTTCTTTTCCCGAATGCGGTGAAAATTCCACAGCTCCAGGTGTTTGTGAAATTGACTTGGTACCAGATATTTCCCGCGTTGGTTTTCATCTTTCTGTGTCAAAGCACGACCAATATAAGCTACCAATTCCCCTTTCGTATTGTGCACGGGATAAACAATCCTGCCCGCCATCAGACCGGTTTTACACCAGCCAATACCGAACTTTTTGACCAATTCCAATGAAAAGCCTTTCTCCTGAATCATCCAGGGATGATCATACTTCAGGCGGTTTTCCAATGAAAATGTCAGTGGTTTGTTAACCAGCGGGGCTTCCTGCTTTTTTTTGTCAGGTTTTTCTTCGTCGGTTGGATTTTGAGAAGAATTGTCAGCGAGAAAGTGTTCCTGCAAGAAAAGCGCGGCTTTGCGGAATCCATCGTCATCAAAAGATAGGTTTTCCATGTGCTGGATAAAGTCGATGATGTTGCCACCGCCGCAGTGAGTAAAACAATTGAAACAGTTCTTTTCCAATGAAACATGAAATGCATTGTTGTTGTCCCGATCCCCTGCATGAAGCGGCAAGGGGCAGGCACATACAATTTCACGGCCTTTTATGGTAAACTGTAAATTGTAATACTCAAACACGGCTTTAAAACGGACTTCCACTTTGATTTGTGCATAATCAATCCAGTTGTTCATTTTAAATCCTCCTTAACTTTGAGTTGTGAAGAATACATTCTGATTAAAACCTTTGTATTCATCCTATGCCGAAATCAAAAAAAATTCAACTCGACCAACTGGACATGTGGATCATCTGGCTATTGACGCGCAACTATTTCACCCTTGACCACATTTTCAGGTCGTTGTCAACCTTTGGTGGGAAAACCAGGGTTACGACACAAATTGCCCTATACAGTCGCGTGTCACGTTTGAAAAAGCATGGTTATATTTTATATGATCAGATTTTGGAAAGGGGTGCTGGTGCAAACAGGAATTATCTTTTACCGACCAAGAAGGCAGTCAATCTTTTTCCCGAATTAAGAAATGAAATTCCTGGCAAAGGCATGCTGAGAATACGCAAGCAACCGTTTCAATCCCACAGTTTGGCGATTTCGGATATTTGTGTGGATACTATGTTGAGCACATTCAAGGCCAAAGCTAAAATTCAAGAATTGGGCTACATTCGGGAAAACTATTTCAAGATTACGGTTCCCTTTGAAGCTAAACAGAAACGTTTGGTTAAAGAGCCTGATAGTACGTGGTTTATGCAATGCAATGGCCAACCACATCTCTTCTTTGGTGAAGTTGATCTCTCAACCGAAACAGTTTTGCCATCCAATAAAAAGAAACGCAACACTTGGGAAAATGCGATAATCGTGTATTCAGAATTCAGAAAGCTGGTTAAGAAAGGAAGATTGGAGCCAGACAATCCAATTCATTCATTCGGTCACTTCAAAGGTTTTCGAGTGTTGGTCTTCTGCAAGAGTTACCGACGCATGCGGAATATCATGGATTTAGCTTTCAGGATGGGAAAAGAGAAATTATTCTGGTTTGTCTGTATTGAAATGGTGAAAGATAAAAATTTGTTCTTTGATCCGATTTGGTCTTTGCCGATCCCCCGTTCCGCACCGGACAAGAAAAGAGCGCTTTTTGAGTGAAGTGTTTTATGATAAAATGAGTCTAACCAGACGAATTATCCCGATTCTATATGACTATCCGTCTATATGACTATAAGCTACTGATAATCCTGCACGGGGTCATGGCTGACTAACAGGCTCAGGAGTCCTTCCTTAGGAGGTCATGATGTCCAATGTATAGCTTGAAATTAGGGATGACTCGTATGGCCTTATTCTAAAAGTAGTCCTGCGCAAAGGGGCTACTTTTGGGCAAGAATTATTTACATTGTCACTACACACAACAGAATATTTTGTTGCTTTTCTAAAGATGCCTAATTATTATATAAGGTGTTTTCATGTACACCATTTATAATAAAATCAAAGCAAGGCATATGTCTCAGATAAGAAGAGAAATCGGAGTACTTGTCCACTTCCATGATGGCCTCATAGAACCCTTCAAAATTAAATACGAAGATCGGACATATTGGATTAAAAGCACAAGAAGGCCCCGTAAATTAGATAACAACGATCTTGAGTGGGTGGTCTTTTTGAAAGACGGAAGAATGGCCAAAATCTATTACACTGACTTATCAAAACGCTGGTATCTTACAAAGCCGCCCACAAGAATTTCATAACTTACCAGCATTGTCTTTTAAGAATTTATAAAGGGCCCCGCTTCGTTCTTGACAAAACAATCTCCTACCTTATATAATAATGTATATGTTAAACGACGACGACAAAAAATACATTCAGGAAACTGTAAGCCAAACAGTAACCCAAGCCGTCACTGGGGCTGTAGATTCACTAGCACAGAATATTTTAGTACCAGCTTTTGAAAATATTCAAAAGCAATTTGATGGCGTTCAAAAGCAATTTGATGGCGTTCAAGATCAATTTAAGGATATTCACAAAGAGTTTGCTGAAGTAAAAAATGAAATTTCTAAACGTCCTACGGAAATGACAATACAAGATAACTTTGATAAATTGGAATCACGTTTAAGAGAAGATATTGGAGAGTCAATCAAAGGAATGAGAGTACTAGACGATAAAAATAACTTGACTGCTGAAATGCTCGAAGAAAAGAAAGTCTTTGACAAAGATGATATCAAACAAATAAAGAATCTATCCCCTTTTGCCGTTAGTCCAGCTTTATAATTACCTTTTAGTATATGGCCAATCAAGATGAACAAACTAAATTTGATCAAACAGAACTATGTGATTCAGAACGATGCTATCGAATCCTTAACAGTAAGTTGAATTTAATAGCTAAAAAATTGGAAGAAAAAGGAGTATTCACCAAAGAAGATGTCAGAGAAATTCAAAGCCTATCCCCTTTTACAGAAGATTTGGCATAATAATTTTAAAATAAATATGAGGTAAAAAGCATTCATTCAGGATGCTTTTTGAATTGTAATTTTTAAATATTTTGTCGGATGGATACTTTAACAGTATCCGGCCCCTGCGTGAGTAATCCCCCCTAAATCTTGCCAGGGGTCCATTGTTTTTTAGGACTAGAATGCTGATCATGCAACAAACAATGAGCAATAAACATTTTTCTGGTAAAGCATTAATAAGGAAAATGTTTATTTTTAGGTTCCTTCCTGTCTTCTCTATTTTCCCAGAGAACTAAGACCAATAATCCAATTGTGAGAAGAAGGAAGAATAATACGAGTGGATTCATATACTCTTTTTTAATATTCGAATTTAAATAAGGTACAAAGAAAACCTATCCGCAAATTGAACAGATAGGTTTTTCCAAGCGAAGAATCATTAGATATTATTGAACTCAAATTATTGTGATGGATTTCGTTTTTTTAATTCTTTCTCATCCTCTCGGTCTGCCCACAAAACTACCGCTGACAATCCAATTGTGAGAAGAATGAAGAATAATACAAGTGTGTTCATATAATTTTTCTTAATAGTCTAATTGCAATTAAGTACAAAGCAACACTCATCATAACACCAGATACAGTCACTGCCCAATTGATTTGATCGGTTGTCAATTCCCCTACAACCAAACCAGTGGCAAAAACATTGGCAAGTATTAAAAGGTATTTGCTAATTTCCTTTCTCCAATAATTATGCGATTCGTTACTTCTTTGTTCGTTCGTGATTTAAGGATAACATGGGTTGAGGGTATAGTCAAACAGCACTTCAGCCTAACTCCAAAGTTGTCATCCCCGGCTTTGTTCTGATATAATGCTCCTAAATTGTACCTTTCACAAAATTAAAGGAGCACTATCATGTTTGAAGAACCAACTCAAAAAGAGCTTTCGCAAATTCCGAAAATCGGTGTGGTCAGAAAAACCAAACAGACAGAACGAATAATTCACCTTCGTTTCAGCATTGGAAATTGCGAATGGCTTGTGGCCGGCTATGACAGTAAAGACAAGTTCTATGGATTTGTTGATTATCATCAAATCATCTCAAAACCAAAATGGGAAACCTTTTCTTTCGTAGAACTAAAAGGAAAACAAATCAATGGCATCGGTGTTGAGCTTGATCCGTATTGGAAACCTGTTAAATTTTCTGAGCGTCCTATCGATTTAAATGAGGTAGAATTACCGACATTAACCTTAAGCTGTGGGAAATGTAAAAAGAAACATGTGGTAAGTCTAAATCTCGCTTTCGCGCACTTTGTAGTCTATGGAGCAACAACACCCTGCTGTGGAAAAACCGGATGGTTTAAAGATCAGGAGACTGTCGATCACATTATGGCTCTCATTAATTCAAAATGAAATCAAAACGCCACTTGATTAAAAAGTGGCGTTTTATTTAAGATAAGATTGAGTTTAAGAATTACTTTTTTAACATTCATAGATGATATGTTTTGATTTCCATCTTATCCCCCGTTTTAGGTTAATTCAAATGTTCTGCACACCGTTCCGCGTCGGGCAGAACGCACCGATCACCCATATATTATATTCCGATGCGAAGCGGCAGGCAGAACAAGCCATGCACCTGACCTAAAAATTTGGTGATCGGCGCGATATACGGCAGCTATTTCTTGAAACACCATGAACATACTTACAGTCATAAATTATCGTTATGCATTTACGAATTTCTGGTAAGTAAGCCTAGTCGATTGCTAGCTTGGATTCCCATCAGTATCACTGGAAAATTTAAGTAAGTGCTACTCCGTGCGTACGGAGCGGGTGAAATTTCATGACGGTAGCGAGTGGAACTTTTACTAATAGAATAAAGAATCAAAGCTATTGCTAAACGCCATCTTCACTATTAACTTCAACAACTACTCTATAATCTTCTGCTCAACCATACTTGCTCACTATAGGTTTAATTTGTCTTTTAAATATCATTTATGATTTAGTGGCAAACTTACTGTCTTCGATAGATTTTACTTGCATTTTACACTATATTAATTTGCTTATTTATAGGTGTATTTTTATGTTTTTTCTGTCCTTCTTTATCCAAAATCATACATATTGAGATTATTCTATGCCTTTAAATTCAATCAAGGAAGCGGTTAAAGCGCTTGCTGAATCATTACAACTGTCGACTGTAATCCCATCTTTGCTTCTGGTTGTTGTAAATTATTGGATCATTTGGGGATTTGGACAAGCCGAGTCCTCATTAGTAAATAATTACTTTACAATTGGAATTTTCATAATACTTTCAGTGAGTTATCTACTTCATGCATTTAATGTTCCGCTAATTCGTCTATTTGAAGGTCACGTCGGTCGAAAATTGCCTATAATTGGCAAACTTCTCGCCCTTAAAGAGGCAGCAAAGACCTCAGAATATCTTAAATTACAGAGTTTTCGTGAAAAGATGCCGCCAGGAGTTGATCAGCAACGAATTGAACAAGATATCCAAATGTATTTTCCAAATGAGTCTGAATATGTTCTACCTACAAGATTAGGAAATACAATTGCTGCTTTTGAGTCATATCCACAATCTCGATACGGCATTGACTCAGTAGCTATGTGGCCACGGATGTACACTGTGCTAAAGAAAAACGAATACATCGAAGTAGTTTCTCATTATAAAACTCATTTTGACTTTCTGCTTAATATACTTTTTATTTCAATCATTTTAGGCCTTGAGCTTATCTTTGTCGATTGTTTCAAACATAAAATGTTTTGGGCAGGAGTCAAACTAATTGGATTTATTGCTGTTTGGCATATTTTATATTCAGGCCTTCTTCATAGTGCCAGTGCTTGGGGGCATACAATTAGAGTTGCATTCGACTTATTTAGATATGACCTAAGTGAAAATCTGAGGCTACGTCGAGCGGATTCCTTAGATCAGGAACGGATTATTTGGAAGGATGCGTCAAGGTTTATAAAAATAAATGAGATTATAGAAAATAGGCAGATATTCTCTTACGAACATTACCTAAACAATTAAAGATATCTTATATAAATCTTATATTAACAGGAGTCATAAAATGAAACTTTGGCAGGCACTTATCCGGCCTGGTTTAGCTCCTGCTTTAAGCATGGTGTCATCGTATGCAGGATCTGGACCACTCGCGGGTGATTGGAAAAATGAAAATGGGCTGCAGGATGAGTTCAAAGGGTATGAACTGCCCATTGACTGTATTCGAACATACCAACAAGCGGTAAAACTCCATGTGCAAGCAGTAAAAACTGACGATAAACAAACATTTCTATGGGCTTTAGAAAATTATTTAAGCTTGTATTCCGTCCGGATTGATAGTGGTTACATCAACTTAATAGAAGAATCTTCAACTTTGAACTCAAATATCGCAAAAATTTATACTGAACTTGGAGACTCTAAAAACTCGCATATATTTACACAACGCTCAAATGAAATTCTTGAACGCCGTAGAGTTGGATAATACAATCAGATGTTTCAAAGTCAGTCTAATAAACCACATTCCCCCCCTCCTCAGCTCGCTGAAATTCAGACACAGCTGAATAGTGCACTAAGTACGAAATCAAATCCCAATACTATTGTTGGAGATTCACAAGACGAAAGCCATAAAGGAGCAAGATATTATGCCGTCTTAGTTTTTATGTTGATAATCGTTATAGGTGGATCGTTGGCTTATATTTTTGGGGAGTTCAATAAAATCAGTACTTTATTAACTTCAAATAAGTCTAATCCTGTCAGCAATACTATCAAAATCATAGATTCGAATAATGGTTCTATTGTTCTACTTCAACATAATGAAGCTGGATACTCAATCTATGTTAGAAAATCTGGTCAAGCTGGATGGTCTAACTTGACAATATCAGATCGAACGGCAAAAATGCCTTCACTTTCTCTTAGTGGTAATCGTGTGGCCTACATTTCGGAAATAGACCAGCCACACATAGTTATAGCCCATTCTAATTCTGATCAGGCTATGCGAATTACTGCTGAACAGATATCCAATGACGTTAGAGAAAAAGTTAACATAGATTTGGGCAAACTAAATGTCTGTATTCGTACAAGTCCGAGCATTTCCCCCAACGATTCACTCCTTGCATTTTTTCTATGCCGTGAAAATCATAGTGAGGCACTTTTGGTAGTAGCTGATATTATCTCATATCCACCTAAAATCATTTGGATTTATCCTAGTTCTTATAAGAACAATATATCCAAAAATATTGCATGGTTGAATGATTTGGAATTGGTCTTAGTTCTGAATAATGAAAAATCTAGGGAAAATGTAGTGGAAATAATAGAAGTTACAAAATAAAACTCTGAACTCAAGTTTGTGCTTTATGGAATGTTGTTGAATGATGTTCAACTTTCGTTACGTTGCTGTTTGCCAAAGCCCAGCTGCATCAGGCGAAAAGTTTTATTCTTCACCTCGTCTCAATTTTTCTTCAGTTGTCCCATCCATCAAAATATGCTATTCTTCAACTATCCATAGAAAACGTATCTTTCCTATGGATATCTGTCGCATTATCTATCAATATCATGAAAAAACAATCTCAAAAAGCACTACAAATATCCATAGGAAATGGTAAAATCGTTCCAAGACAGGATTTGCACTCGTTGAGTGCATGGATGGAAGCATATTTTTCATTCGCCGTGACCACAATGGAATCATCACAAAAAGTCCAACGTCGGGACTTGAGTCGTTTTATTGAGTTCATGATTTATGAATTGGGAAATGATAAGTGTATCAATTGGACACCACGCTTCTCACAATGTTTCAAAAGTACTCTTCAAAAAACAACAAATCCAGATGACAGCAGGCGCTGGAATGATTCGACCATCAATCGCATGCTCGCCCACCTTAAGACCTTCGCCAACTGGGTACACAAGCACCAACCATTCCCGCTTGGTAATCCAATGGAAAATATCAAACAAGCTTCAACTGAAAGCCTGCTTGATGTTGAACGCGCACTCACACCCGAAGAACGCAGGCGCATGCTCGATGCTGCTGACTTATTAGTGAAAACCGGAGGCCGTTCCAAAGATCGCAACCGTTATCGAAAATCAGAAATCCGGCCACAACATAAAAGCTTCCGTGGCTGGCGCAATCGGGCGATTGTTTACACCTTAATCGAAACCGGAATGCGATGTTCAGCAGTGACAACAATTGATTTGAAAAAAGTGGAGTTTGAAAAACGCATTGTTCCGGCAATTGAAAAAGGTGGTGATAAACATAATTACAAAACCAGTCGTGAAGGAATTGAAGCTATCCAGGATTATCTTGATCATGAACGAACAATCGATGCAAAACTGTTTCACTCCCCTGCTTTGTTTTTACCGGCCAAGACTCGACAGATATCTGATGGTCGATTAAAATCTTTGGCCATTTCTTATATTTGGAATCAGATTTCTGAAACGGCAGGTATTAAAGGAAAAAGTCCCCATAGCGCAAGACATGCAATGGGAAGACATATTATGGAAAAGACTGGCAATGTTTCAGCTATTCAAAGGCAGCTTGGACATAAAAATGCGACTTATTCATTGCAGTATGCACGAATTACAGATGAAGAATTGCGAATTGCGTTAGATGATCGAATGTAGATGATTTTTTTTAATCTATTCCCTTCGCTTTTTGCAGTAGTAATGAATGCTAGAGTGAAATGGACTTTTACAGTATTGACATAAATTTACTTCATCGTCTTTTTCTTTATGCTTGTCTTCATAACAATATTTACAGAAATAATCTGAAACTGAAAAATCTATTTCGGCTTCTTCGCAGCAGTGGCATCGTTTGTTAGACGGGATTCGATGGGGCATTTAAGTATCTTTATAGATTGTAATATAACTATTATAACAAAAAGCATTAAGTCGTAAAGATGAACGGATAGTATATACGAATCTTATACCGGAGTAAGTTATCCCATATTGAACCTGTTAGCGTTAGTGTAATTAGTGTCGGCGGACACTTTGGTCGGTTTTGAAATCCAGAATTATCTGGCTTGGTGGGCACTTTATGATTATTGAATTTGCCATTGGTCGACTTTGAAAGTGACGCTTAGACGCCAGAGTTTTAAGGCTTGGACTTATGAAAAGGATGGGATCGATTGTACTTTGAAATCGTTGTACGATGAATACCAGTATTCTTTTTGAATACGGTGATAAAACCAGCCGAGAGATAGTAAATTCTGAAAATGGTCGGTTTTAACCGCCTGCCGACAGTGTGAGAGACGTACTCCGATTCTAATGGTAAGAGCCACCTAATCGATTCGGTGACTTCGAGAAAAGAATTAATATTATATATATACAATATCAGCAATTTCATTCTAAAATAAATACACATCCGTATTCATGTGTTAAATTTGTTACCGCACGTTCGGTTCAGCTACAGCACGGTGCAAGCTTGCGCAGTACGGCCAAAAACACTTTATTGGTAGTAGATACTCATTTCTCCCCACACTGTGCCTTAATATTGTTTAAATATTTATGCGTTCTCGAATCAATGACAGTTTATCATTTTGAAATAATACTTCAGCAGGAAAACCATGACTCAAAAAAAATCCTGAACTAGCTGTAAGCCCGTATGCTCCGGCTTGATAGAAACCTATTAAATTTCCTATTTTAGGCATAGGTAGTAATGTATTTGCCGCAAGTTGATCGGCACTCGTACATAAAGGCCCACAAAGTGTAATTGGTTCAAAATTTAAATTTCTCTTCGCATTTATTACTCTCATTGGAGTAGGTCTAAAACCTCGATAACGATTATCTCCACCAAAAACATTTGTTCCTCCATCAAGTATAGCAAAGCATTTATCATTTGACTTTTTAATATCAAGGACACTTGCAATAAACACCCCTGAATGTGCAACTAAAAAACGTCCCGCTTCAATAGCAAATGTCTTTGTTGATGGATGTTTCGCCAAGTAGCTTTGTATAAGTATATTCAAAGAAGACTGCAAACTTTTCCAATCTGGCATTTGCTCCCATTCATAATAAGGGACGCCAAAACCACCTCCCACATCAATAAAGGAAAAATTTCTTCCACTTTGTAGTTGAATGTCATCAGCAATTTGCAATATTATTTCTGTATGATTTAATATGCTTTTAGGATCAAGAATACCTGTCCCGAGATAAGCATGAATACCAATAAAATCAAGATTAGGATACTTGGATGAATTTATAATTTTAATTGCACAGTCTTTTTCCATACCAAACTGTGTGGTCCCCCCCATTCTAATGATGCCTTTTCCTCTTCCTGGATTTATTCTAAGCGCAACTCGTACTTTTTTATCAAATTTTTTTGAAAGAGTCTGTAGATCATCTATTTCTCGAAGTGACTCTGCAACTATTGCCATAATTTCGAGACTTATAGCTTTTTTTAATTCATCTTTCGTTTTTCCTGGACCAACAAAAATTATATTAGAAGGAGATACATCCGCACACATAACAGTAGATAATTCACCAGCTGATGCAACCTCAAAAGATGTCGTTAATTTATGAAAAATCTGAATGATTGAAATGTTAGGATTTGCTTTTACAGAATAATAAACAGTAGTATTATCTGGAATAATCGAACGAAGCATATCCAACTGTTGTTGCATCACGCAAGCATCATATACATAGAGAGGTGTTCCAAAATTTTTTGCTGCCTCTGTAAGAATATCATCCGATAGTTGTAAAGATGGATGAATATGATGGTTAGGGGGAATTTTACTCATGTGATTTGAATTTAACAGAGACAAATAATTTTTCCAATAATTTCCGGTTATTTGCCAATTTTCCAAATTGTTCAGATATTTTTTTTTGATTATGTGAGCTTAAAAGCTCTAAGATTTGAGCACAATATAATTTTTCTTCACATAGAAGATTCAAAATTGCCGGAACGACTTCATCCCAATTGGCAATCTTACAAGCAGCCTTAGGCGGAAAATCGCTCAAGAATTCGGCAAGATGGCTTGCTGATAAGCTTAAAGCAGGAACGGCAAAGTACAATACACCTTCGACAGAAGATTTCAACTTTCTTGAAGCAATTTCTTGAGTTAAAACACGCAATCCATTACTTCCACCTTCTTGCTGGGAAGAAGCTCTGATTATGCTTTTTATTCCACTTAACAACACTTGAAAATAAATTTCTTCATCAGAGGGTAAATCAAAATCTGGATGTAATTGTACAATTCCTATTTCAAAATTAGATCCACTTATAGCAGAAAAAAATTTATCTTTTGAAAGAAGAAAATAGGGACAACCTTCAGGATCGTGAACAAGTAAATGAGTTTCGTTATAGCAAGCCATGATAAGGATAAAATAGGCATCACCTTTATAATAACGAGAGTTTATTCGATTCCAAATCTTTGTTCGATTTAATGGACCAAGGATTATCATTCCATCTCTGAGGAAATGCTCAATTGTTCTAAAAAGTTCCAGAGACTTTTTCTCGCTTAATGAGTTTGCTATAACTTGACAGCTATATTGAACATTTAATATCTTTAAAGCGGTCAATAAACCTTCTAAGGGGGTGACGAACGGACTAAACCAAAGGGATGGATTTTGACGGGGGCACCTTATAGTAAAAGACCGGGTTGTCAGACAATCCGGGTGCGGCACATTCTTTACTCCTATGTTTTCTAGTGCCATAAGTAGTATGGCTGCATTACAATCCGATTGTTTTCCCTGATAAAAAACTTTTTGATACATATTATATGGACTTTCGAGTTTGAAAATATTCCTTTGGTAGTATCCAGTAATTACTTTTATCATCTGAATCTTTCAATAACCATCCAGTTTTCCTATAATAGGTGTTGAAACTGGACGTTTTAGGACACAGTACAAGAATGTCAGTATCGCAAATGAATTTAAGCATTTCCAGTAAAAGACCTTTTCCCCGATAAGATGCATCGATAGCAAATTGGTAGAGAGAAATAAGCTTCTGTTTTTTTCTTTTGTAAAACCTGGCAGCAGCGATGATATTGTTATTGTTTATGGCTATTACGAGATGCTCACGACGAATCGCAGATTTAACCCCCAAAGGACAAAAGAATTCTTCGGAATACAAGGCATCATTATTACGAGAAAGATTTCTTTCAAATAATGCTATAATTTGATTTATTTCTTCTGGTAATGCGAATCTTATGTCCATTTATATACCGATTGCTTTATTCAGGATATCGTAATACCCATATTTGTTCAGATGAATTTTCTTGAAATGAGCCAAACATAAAATCCCCATAAACAGATTCGATTTCAAAACCTATTTCCATTACGAGTTCACGAACTTGTTCAGGCAAAATCCAACTAAAGGTGAGTGGATTATGAGATTTTTGAATGACAATACCATTCTGGTTTGTTTTTTCTATAGTAATGAAACATTGCATCCTTTGAGATGAAAAATCATAGAGATATGTATCCCAGATAAATTTTCCTCCAATACTTGGATCTAATGAGCCATGCATAAGCCGTGGAATGCCATGATGAGCAAGAGCCCATTGTTTATTAAAAATGTAATGATCAAAGATAAATCGCCCTCCCGCAGCTAAATTCTTATAAACTTGCTGTAACGCAGTTCGTTTGTCATCATGGGTCAATAAATGCCCAATTGAGCGAAATGGAAGGATAATAAGATCTGCCTTTTGGGATAATTCAAAACTTCGAATATCATCCTGTATTAAAGTTATTTGCTCATCTAAACCTGCATGTTCTATATTTGTTTGACAATGTTCGAGCATCCTGGAAGAAATATCAATCCCTGTAACAATATTTCCATTTTGAGCAACTGCTATAGCAATACGACCAGTCCCAATACCGAGTTCAACAATACAACCTTGAGTATTAGAACAGGCCTGAACATAAAAATTATAGCAAGGAACATACGCTGGATCGGCGGTACTCCAAATTTCGTAAATATCAGCTAAAGGATCATATTCACACATCGTAATGAAGTCCTTTCAAATATTAAATGATCAGGGTAGATCACTATAAAGTTCATCCAGAATAGTCTGTCGGTTATTTTTCCACCAATCATTTAGTAATAATTCTTTTGCCAAGAAATCATATCCGTTAATCACTCTGTCAGCCAATGAGCTGGATGGTGTTTGTATAATTTGATTACGCCAAACATCTTTACATTTACACTCTATTCCAATCAGTTCTTGCACAGCATCAAACTCTCCATACTTTGCAAATCGATCTAATAAAGAAATAATCTTTTCATGACAATTCTTACATGTTGTTGGAGAAGCTACAACATTGAAAGCCCCATAAGAAGTATACCAACTTAATCTTGTATGATCTTGAGCTATTTGAGAACCGATACGTTTAAGGACCTCTACCAAGGACCATAAAGAAGGAGGAGAATAGAATCCTTTCTGATATAAATAAAATAATAGCGTTGCTTCTTTGACATGAGTTGGAAAAAGATAGCATTCATCTGCCCCTTGTTCTAGCGCCCATTGTAGGGATTGAACAACATTTTGAATATCTTCTAAAGGTGATAGAAAAGGCGTGCCCAAAAGAATATTAACAGCAGTTTTCGTACCGAATTGTTTTAATATGCGGGTCGCCTGCTGGAAACTGTATAATGGCAAATCTTTATTAATACAATATTTAGATATCCATGGATTAGCAGATTCTAAGCCAATATAAACCTTTAACAATCTATTCTCCAGCAGATCTTTAGATTGATTCATTTTTTCTTGTGTTATTGTATCAACACGCGTCTCAAAACTAAAAGTTTCGTGCTTGGAATCTTTCAGCAGTTTAAATATTCCTTCTCTCGCAATTATCGGCACCTCCCACTCGTCCAACATGCTGCCAGATGGTGACACAAGAAGATGATTATAAGGTTCATTAAAAGTTTCAAGTCCTTCTCGTACATAGCTTATCATGTTATCAGGTGCAGTATATGGGCCACTACTATAATCACACATGATACAGCCACCTTTATGATCGTGTCGACAACCTCGTGTTCGAAACCAAAGACCTGCTTCTAAATGTCCGCGTCGTTTAGATCGCCTTATAGAATAATTGTGTTTCCCCCAAAATTCTTTACGATCTTTTTTAGCAATCCTCCCGAGCCGAAATAAAAATTCATTTCTGGTATTCATACCATGTTCTCCAAAAAGTTTTTAATTTGGATGTTGACCATTAATGCCCTTTATACCTACATTTAAGAATTGATTGAGTAAAAATTCTTCTGTTGACTTCACAAGGGACTTATTTGGACCAAACAGCACGTAGCCTATTCCGGGATATTTCTGATGCAACCAGCTAACTTGTGTAGGTATAGCCATAACATCATCTTTTTTGTAAACAGCATTTGTTCTTTCGAATATATGGAGGATAGAGTCAATAGATACATCTGGAGCTGGTTGAATATAATAGGGAAATCTTGTAATTGCATAGCATAACTTTATCCATTCTTCTCCGTAAATTCTTTTTGCTATTGCATATACATGTGATTCTCCACAGCGTCGGGCATTAAGCTCAATTGCGATTGGCATACCTCTCTTCGATAGTACAAAATTAACGCCCCAATGTCCCCGATACCCATATTCTGAAATAGCTTTACCAATTTTATACATGATAGGGTTAAGAACATCCGAAACTTTTGAAAACTCTCCTTCCTTTCCAAGCTCGGCCCCAACATAGTAACATTGCTCGTTCCTTATATCAATTCCACCGCCAATTATTTTCATTTCACCATCAGGCGAGATAAACCCGCTCATAAAAGGAGAATTGGAGCAAATACACGAATTCTTTAACTTTAAAGGATTTGATATAACCATTTCCTCTACAATTATTATGTCACTGGTAAAATATGGTAGCTCTTGAATAGAATTTTTAACATAACTAGCAACATCTTTGAACGTTTTTTCAAAGCTATCCCCATAAATGAAGACATTACCAAAACCACTGACACCAGATGAAGCTTTAATAACGCATGGTGTGCGGTGAGAATAAAACCATCTGAGAATTTCAAGGGCCTCATTTAAAGAACCACAAGCAAATCCCTGTGGAATTTGGATTTGAGAATCAAATTGCTGAAGCTTAGAGCATAATTCTCTAAAACCAGCTTTGGAATCAAAGTATAAACTTGTCCAATAATTATTACGGTCAGGCAATTCTTGCGATAAAAAATTAGCTCCATAATTTTGAAGCTTATTTAATAAAAGATAAATTGTCTCTGTAGCTCCCCATGATAAAATATGAGGTATTCTACTATCCATGGAATAATCTACGATTTTTGAAAAAAGCGTCTCATCGCCTAAAATGTCATCGCAAAAATCTGACGTATAGCTCCGAGGAACTAAGACCAATAAGTTTTCGTATCCAAGTAGCCCTTTGATATAACTAATGAAATTTTTGTTTATTTCTCTGGGGGACAGAACTAGCTTATCATTTCCTTCCCAAAACAATGAAACTTCGGAGAATCCTGAGGCAATATCTCTCCATTCTGCAAGAAGTCTTTCAGGAAAACTTGGATCCATTCCTCTCCGAACGTAATCATGCACATTAGGTATAATAATAGATGATGAATTCATATTTTTCTCCTCAACACGTCAAAATACACTTTACGTGTCTATCCAGGACTTTCAATTTCAGCAAGAGTAGCTTCACCATACTGGTTCCACCATTGTTCCCCTAAGATTTGTCTAGCTATCACTTCATAGTTTGTTTGTACACGTTCAACCAGTGATTGTCTTGGTTTTATTTCTATTTGTTCATGCCATTGGAGTTTGCAATCACAAGATAATTCCATTAGCTTTTCAAGAATCCGTGCTCGATTATCACTGGAATTATATTCATTTAGTAAGCGAATAACATTATCATAGCATTTAGGACAAGTTATGGGGCTACGATTAGACTCTTGATATAATGGGTGGGATTGAGGTCTTGCTTTATACCAAGAGATATGAACATATGGAAGTAATCGTATATCTAATTTTGAGATTACATCAACTAATATCCAGAGAGATGGTAAAGTGTATATTCCATATTGTTCAAGCCAATACATGAGAGTCCAGGGTTTGATATTCATAGGAAAGAGTACACATTGATTCACATCATGCTCAAAAGCCCAGTTAATAGAATTTACCACATCTTTTATTGTTTCAGAAAAAGTAAGAAATGGAGCTCCAGCTAAAATATTTGCTATAGATTTTACATTAAATTTTTTCAAAGTCTGGACAGCCGAAATAACATTTTTGAGTTCTAACGATTTATTTATACAATATTTAAGAACCCATGGATCAGTTGATTCAAATCCCATTTCAATAATAATATTCCGTCCTTTTAAAATCTTGACACATTCAGCAATTTTCTGAGAAGAGATCGTTTCTGCTCGAGTTTCAAAGATAAAAGTAGTTTTACGATACCTCGAAAGTAGTTCAAGGATTTTCTGACGCGCTACTGGAGGAACTTCCCAATCATCAAATACACTCCCCGATGAATTCAATAAAATCATATCAGGTTCAAAGTCTAACTTGCCAAGCCCTTCTTCTACAGAGGCAACCATTTGTTCAGGAGAAACTAGATCGCTTATCCAATAATCGCACATTGTACAACCACCACGATAATTATGACGGCAACCGCGCGTTCTAAACCAAAGCTGAACGAATGGTTTTGAAGACTGGTGCTCAATCCAAAGAGTATGGTTGAATGTTTCGGGTACTTTGGGGCGGTTTTTTCGTAATTTTATATTAACTAAATCTAAAATTTTATTTCTATTCATGTCAGATAAAAATACTATTGAATATTAAGTTCTCTTGACAAATATTTTCCTGTATAGGAGTGTGTAGATTTTACAATTAGTTCCGGCGGACCTTCAGCAATTATTTCTCCCCCATCTTTACCTCCATTAGGTCCCAGATCGATAATCCAATCTGCGTTCTTGATTATATCGAGATTATGTTCTACAATAATTACTGTATTGCCCTTATCTACAAGTTTTTGAAGTAAAGCAAGCAAGCAATCTATATCTGCAAAATGAAGTCCCCTTGTTGGTTCATCAAGAATATACATATTTCCTTTTTGACTTAATCTGCTTGCTAATTTGACTCGTTGAGCCTCACCACCTGAAAGCGTACTTAATGGTTGACCTAATTGTAAATATTCAAGACCAACCTCGCTTAACAGTTGCAGACAACGCTTTATTTTAGGATTTACAAAAAATTTTCGAGCTTCCTCAGCAGTCATTATAAGTATATCAGCTATATTTTTTCCTTTATACATATACTCTAATGTTTTTGAATTATATCGTTTCCCCTTGCATTCTTCACAAACTTGTTTGACGTCTCCTAAAAAGTGCATATCCATTATAGTATATCCAAGGCCGTCACACTCTTCGCAGGCTCCTTTTCCATTAAATGTGAACATAGACTCGTTTTGACCTGTAGCATTGGCAAATTCTTTCCGTATATCATCAAAAGCTTTGACGTATGTTGCAGGATTCGAGCGTGGAGATTTTCCTACGGAAGTCTGGTCAACTACGATAATATGAGAATATTTTTTAAGAATAACTTCAATGAGTGAGCTTTTACCAGAACCTGAAACTCCGGTTATACATGTCAGGACATTTTTAGGTATATTGACATCTATATTTTTGAGATTATGAAGTTTAGCATTTTGGATTTGGATGTATCCATTTGCATGATTCCGAACTTTTCTCACTTGTATGTGTTTTTTTGCAGCAAGATAACTTCCAGTGATAGAATTGTTTTGAATAATTTCTTCTGGGGTACCTTGAGCAACCACTTTGCCTCCATGTATGCCGGCTCCAGGTCCAATATCTACAATGACACCTGCATGTAACATTACATCCCTATCATGTTCTACAACAATTACAGTATTAGGTTTTGATACTAATTTTTTTAAAACATCAATGAGGTGAGAAACGTCTCTTGCATGTAGACCGGCAGTTGGCTCATCAAGAATATAGATTATTTCAGTCAAAGAACTTCCAAGTTGGCGAGCAAGTTTCAACCGTTGAGATTCTCCGTTTGAAAGTGTCGCCACTGATCGGCTTAATGTAAGGTATCCTAGTCCAATGTTATTAAGATATTCTAACAATTTAGTCATATAAGGTGTAATTGAATCGGCTATTGCTCCATCAAGTGTAGAAATATATGGAATTAAATCCTTTATTTCCATTGTGACAAGATCAACTATGGATCGTTCCCTTACTTTCACCGAGCGAGCTCTGGCATTGATACGTGCGCCTTTACATTCACTACATGAATCTAAACAAAAAAACTGAGTATCATATGAGTTTCCTTCAAGCCCACGACTATCTCCTTGTCTTTTATTCAAACGCTTTACTACTCCCTCAAAAGAAAAACTTTGCACGTACCCCGGTGTCTCATTTTGATATTGGACAGGTTCAGAATAAAGTAACGTATTCAATTCGTCTCTCGTAAAATCTTTTAAGGGCTTTTTCATATCAAAGAAATCTATCGCATTGATAATATTCCAATAACGTCCTCCTACTTTCCAAGTACGATGAAGAATTGCTCCATCTGAAAGCGATTTATGCCAATCTATCAATCGATCAAGATCAGGAAGAAGTTCCACACCTAATCCTTTACATGACTGACAGGCACCTGACGGATTATTAAATGAAAAATCTCCAGCTCTTAGAATTGGTTGTCCTAAACGCGAATATAATAAACGCAGAAAAGTGTAGATCTCTGTAACCGTTCCTACTGTAGAACGGGGATTACGGGCTAAAGGTCTTTGATCGATCACGATGCATGGTGATAAGCCTTCAATGGAATCAACATTGGTAGGACTGATTCGTGGAAGACTTTTTCTTGCATATGTACTCAATGATTCTAAATAATCCCGTTGGGCCTCTGCAAATATAGTATCGAATGCCAAAGAAGACTTTCCTGAGCCAGAGACTCCGGTTATCACAACTAATTCATTTCGTGGAATGCTCAAAGTCACATTTTTCAGATTATGCTCTTTTGCTCCAATGATCTTTATGTTCATAGATTATTCTCCTTTCAGGATTTACGCACCAAAAATAATAAAATATCAATTATATATTTAGCTAATAATACCAGGATATACTGCATATTATATACACATTGTGATTGTGATAGATGACTTCAGTCTTCCACCATGGAAATACAAAAGGTATCAACTATGTCTTTCAGGCTTGTAAACGCCAATAATGTACATTTATTTAGCTTTTTAAATTTGTTTACCCTGTGCTCTTTCGCTTCAATTTTACAAAAATGCTTTGGTGAGTATTGATGTCATTTTGGAAAAGAGTCTAAAGTAATCCGAGCAGATGGTCTTAGCTCCAAATCTTCGATGTATATATAGGCTTCCAGTTTCAAGCAAACACTCTTTTCTGCAATTTTATCACATAAATGGCATTTCTCGCAATCCGAACAGCAACTAAATTTTTTCTTTTAATAAAAACTCTTACCCAAAGTGGTGTTATCTATTGTTGAATAGGAATCCAGAGAGCAATAAAACAGATTGAACTGATTTGACATCGCGAATTGTAGAAATTATTATTTTCAGCTTTGGAGAATGATATTGAATTAGTTCTCCTAACAATGGATAGAATATTGTCATCATATCGACCGAAAGATTTTTTAGTCATATTATCATATCGATTTCATCATTTCGATATGTTTGTGTGCGTTCGCCCCTTCCATTAAAGGATGTTTAGTAAAAAGTTAAAAGGAAGTTCTATTTGATGGATACGCTCAAAATGATCTCTGATGTAACTTTTTTATAACTTGACGTTGTCCATATCGCCATTATCAATGTTGGTTAATACAGCCCCACAAATCTGTCCTGTTTTGATTGTAAAATTACTTTGAATATTTATTGATTCAATTTCTTTTAAAAGACTATTACTCCATTTCGTCAGAATAGTTAACTTTATCAATATATGGTGTGCCCTTCCATTCGTAACTATTTATTGACGTAAGGATGTAAGATAACATCATCACAATGATGTTTATCAGGAGAGATCCCCTCAAAAAGATCAAAATATTTTTCTCCATCATCAGGGGCAATAACTACGATCTTGCTTTTAGGGTATCGCAATGCTATACATGAAGCAACCACGAGTACTGATCCTGTGGTAACGCCTATACTGATATTCTCTGCGCTAAAAAAATTTACACATTCTTGAAGGGCATCCAGATCTTTTACTTTACAATAATAGTCAACTACATGTCCATACAGTTTGAAGATTCCCGATTGTCCTCTCATCCCAGACCCCACACTGAGATATTTTCCTGGTTGTCCTCCAAACGCAGTTGAACCGTCTGGCTCAACTGCAATAATTTTGATTGAAAAATTCTGTTGTTTCAAATAGCGACCAATTCCACAAATTGTCCCCCCCGTTCCTACAGAACATACTACATAATCGACAGAGCCCCTTGTTTGTAACCAGATTTCCGGACCTGTTGTTTCATAATGAGCCTGAACATTAGCAGGATTATTATATTGATTAGTCCAAATCCAATCCTTTTGTTGATTCAATTCCTTAGCTAGCTGAATACGGGCCGTCCGATAGTCTGGATTATCATCTAAAGCCACAACATATACGTCAATATCCGCATCTTCAAGTTGCTTTTGTTTTTCCTGCGGTACTGTAGGATCAATTAAACACCTGAAATATATGCCAATATCACAAGCAAAATAGTTGAGAGCTAACCCTAAATTTCCTGATGAAGATTCCACTATTTTTATATCTGATGTTAATCGTCCTGTGTCAATTAAATTTTTTAGAATATAATAAGCGGTTCGGTCTTTTATACTTCCAAGAGGATTCAGCATTTCTAGCTTAAGATACAGATTTTGAGATGGGCAGTAAGATTTCGCATGATACAGTGGAGTATTCCCCACATGATATTCGTTTAAGTCTTTTAAATTTCTCATTTTAAAAATCTCAAAAAAGATGTGACTCTTTTGGAATCAGTTGCCTTTTGGTTGCTGATATATTATTCTTATAGCTGAACAATAATCACAGAAATGGTTGAATAAACCTCTCTCTACGTATTTTGAAATATCTGTTTTAAAATCATCTTTGTAAAAGAGTCCAATTACATCATCTCCCACATTCCAGGGACAAATACCAATTTCTCCATTATAATTGATTGTTAAACTTGAAATCCCTGATAAATCAGCAACATTATATCCTATCCTGACGAATTTGGATCGATATGTAGTTACAATTGGAATCCTTTTGCGGCTTAGACTCAATTTCAAAAGTTCTATTTTTTCATAATTTGTGAATGAGAGCAAAAGATTAAAGATCTTTTCTATCTCAAGCTGATTCAGGCTGTATTCGTTTCTATAAGAATACCCTTGTCCTACCGGTTGAAACTCATACATGCTGAATTTTGTAAAACCAAGTGCTATAAATTTTTCTATCATCTCAGGTAAGTATTTATAATTCTTTTTATGTAATGTTATCCGTAATGTGACTGGAACCCTATTTGAGTGTAGGTGTAAACAAGTCTCTAAAACTGGGGATAGATTAATACCTCGTATATCGTGTTGTAACTCATCGGTATGTCCCTCAACAGAAATCCGAAACTCATCTAAACACCGTAGATGTTTTGGGTCAATCCCAACATTTACCGTTCCATTAGTGGTTATTGTAATATTATTCCAATAGTGACTTGGTACAACTTCAAATAATTCATCAATATCAGGACGTAAAAAAAATTCCCCTCCTTCAACGTCAAAGGCGGCTGCATAAGAATCACTTAAGATTGTGACAATCTCCTTCATTTCAAGGATTGTAAGTAATCGACCTGAGAATATTTCCCTAGATTTAGCATTGTAGTAGCAATGTTTACATGCGAGATTGCAAAGAGGGGTAACATACAAATGGACATTTAAACGTTTCTTATTAGCCATCTCGTTCATCTTTCATTTGTTAAATTTGCAATGATGGATTGATTGCATTTATCGTCGAATTAACGTACAACCACGTGTCCCTCCAAATCCAGGATTAACCAGAAGGGCAATGTCACCATCTTTTATCAATCCTTCATTAACAGCACGGACATAGTGAACAAAAGAATCATTCGAATTCAAATGTCCGGTTTCACTAAGATAATTCGTTAAAATCTGTTTTCGTGGAAATTTTAATAATTCCGCCATTGTATCCCAAATCATCATATAGGGCGTATGAGGCACGATGAATGAGATATTATCTAACGTAACATTTCCCTGCTCTAAACAGGTTTCAATTGCATGGCGAATGTAGAGAGGATTAAGCTCCCTAAAACGAGCAATGTCTTGTGGATGGGAATCCTCTCCATTGTATGCAATGATCTCACATTCGCTTACAGAAGACAGTATTTGATCTCGGTCAGTTTTACAGGTTACAAAACCAGCCACAGCTACATCGCCCATAGCAGAACCAAAGAAAATTCGATCTTGAACAGAATAAGCTTGATCCGCCCCAATGAGCAATATGCCACAATCAGCAGAAATCTCTTTTAACCAATAACCTGCTAATTGAACTGCCATATGAAGAATTGAACAAGGTTGCCCTTCAACAGCAATTCTAGGAACATGGTCGAGAGCAAATCCTCGAAAACACAATTCAAAAAAAGACACTTCTGCTGGTGCTAAAATTGGAATTGAATGCGCTAAAATAATACCCTTAGTCCGCTCAGGTAGATGTGGAATAATTTTATCAAGCTTTGCAATAACTTTATTTACAAGGTTAGAAAGAGGTGTCTCATCACCAACAGGAATACATTGCAATCCTCCATCATATAATCGTTCAATCATTGTGTTGCCAAAACCTGCTTGGCGGGCAAGCGTATCTACATCGAGTAATTGTGAAGGTATTTCGTATGTCATCTGTTCAAAACCATAATTCTTCATAATTTCTCTCCGATATCTACGAAAAGATCTGTCAGCATCCCTTCTAGAATCGCTACTGATGGTAATTGACTTAAAGCTCCTGGAACTCTGTCAATAATGTTAGCTAAAATTTGGCTATACGTTTGGACCTGTCTATCCAATAATAAAAGAATTTTAGCTAAATATTGTGTATATGCCTGAGCAAATGGATATTCAAGAATTTTTTTAACAAATTCTTGAATAATGATGCATCGTTGAATTCTTGTTGGAATGACAAACGTCAGACCATGTTTTAAAGAAATATCTGTTTCAATTATAAAAGCCCGATCTGCTAATACTTGTAATGCTTTTTCTCCTCCATACTTTTTTTGCCGAACATCTACCAAATTTTTTATAGCTAATTGCAATGTCCTAATAAGAATTTCCTGGTGACCATTAAAAGTGTTTACTTTTCCCAAAACACGTCGCATGATAAATTTTCCTCTTCCTTCAGGAATTTGATCACCATGCCATGCATTAAGTAAATCATCTTCTGATAGAAACGCTACCATAACCCCTTCAGGATCGCATATCTGAAATTTTCCTCTTTCAAAACCCAAAGCAATTATGTAATGATCCATATTATAAAATACTTCACCATGGAAAAAATAGGGTAAGCAATTCATGTTAAGAGGTCCTAAGACTACAGGGCTCTCAGAACACCAATTTTTCAATAGTTTAAGAGCTTCAAATCCTTCTGTATCCTTTATCCAAAATTTGACTTCATACGGAATTTCGAGTATCTCAAGAACTCGGTCTAGACCAAGATCCGGATCAAAATGGCAATCCAGTAAACGATTAGGATCTCCTGGAACGTGTTTTATTCCGAATGGTACGGTTGTGAGACTTTCAAACATCCATAGATCAAATGTTTCTTTTTTATTAAAAAATGCAGTTAACAAAGCTTGGGAATGGCAACAGGTCATTTTCCCACGATATAAAGGAGCTTTTATGATATCCCAGCTATTCATCTCCCTATTTTCCATTATCATCAAAAGCCTTCATTGCCATTGAACGAAGCTTAATCCGGTCAATTTTCCCATTTTGAGTTTTAGGCAGGAAAGTCTTTAATGGAATAATATACTTCGGACATGCTGCTGGTGAAAGAGCATGTTTGCATTGTTTAAACAACTCTTTTATCTCCACAGAATTTTTCTCTATTAGTGAAACAAAAACACAAACAGATTCTCCAAGTATAGGATCTGGTATCCCTATAGCGGCGGATTCTGCAATGCCTTGGAAATTACAGAAAAATGATTCTATTTCTGCTGGACTAACTTTCTGTCCACGGGTTTTAATAAACGTTTCATCCCGTCCCATGAAGTACAAAAATCCATCTTGGTCTTTTTTAAAAAAATCACCCGAGTATAATATGATTTCACCAGTAAGTTTATCTTTACGGAAACGACGATTGGTTTCTAGATGATCGTTCCAATATCCATCCATTACATGGGGACCTGTTATTACAAGTTCTCCAATATTTCCTGAAGAAACTTCTCCTCCTTTTTCATCAACAACAGACACTCGTGTCCCTGGTAATGGTTTCCCTACAGAAGATTCATGTGTTCTCCATTCTCCTTCTTGCATAATACAGGCTCTTTTGCATTCTGTTAAGCCATACATTGGATAGATTGTTGTATGAGGAAATAATTCCTTTAGTTTTCGAATATGGGGAACAGGAAACACATCTCCCGTAGAAGTAATGTAGCGGAGTTTTGGTAACTCCACCCTTTCTAATAATCGTGAATGCAAAAGCATTGCAAATACGGATGGAACTCCGGGAAATCCTGTAACTTCATACAATCTTAGAATTCGAGGAATGGATAAAGGATTACCAAAATCATTTTCCAATATCAACGTTGCGCCAACTTGAAAAGACAAAAAAATTTGATACAATCCATAATCGAATGAAAATGGAAGACCACAAAATATTCTATCTTCAAACCTGTTTTTGATTACAGAATTAATTGCAGAAGTTGCAAAAACAATCTTTCGATGTGGTTCCTTAACTCCTCGTGGCTCTTTTGTTGAACCTGATGTATAGATAATTGCGGCCAAGTCATCAGAGGTTATATTTATATCTGGTTTGCAATCATCAAAAAATTCCAAATCACCCCATGTGTTGATATTTGTAGGAGTCTTATGAGAGTGTTCAGAATTTAACATGAATAAGACAGACCTACAACCGTCTTTTATTGGTGAATGTTCAACAACTAAATCATGATCGACAATGATAACTTTAGGGGTACAATCTTGTAAAATGAACTCTAGTTTAGCAATTGGCGTAATGGGGTGAACAGGAACAAAGGCTGCTCCAATCTTCAAGATACCAAATAATGCTACAATAAATTGTTCACTGTTTTTCCCATATATAATTACTCGATCTCCTGAAATTACACCAGTTTCAAGTAACCACTGACTAATTCGATTTGACTGGGCATCTATAAATGAATATGTATATTCAGAGTCCCTATACACAATTGCGACTTTATCTCCATTTTTTTTTGCCTGAAATTCAAGAAAATTGGTGACTAAAGACCTTTCCATAGTGTCTGGTGAACCTTCCTGTTATAATAACTTTATTAAAAGTAGTTTTCCAAACGAACACCCATAGGTCGAAGCTTAAATTTTTGAGCAGCACTGGTCAATTTACGTAAACGAGCAATAATTGTTATTGGGAGTTTACTTTCTTTTGCAATCTCATCATCTGTCATTTCTTGTGAAATACCTAAAAGTCCAAGATCAACTTTCTCAGTCGAAAGACATTTATGAATTTTGTTGACATTCGCTTCCGCAGATGCATCAAAATCAATTTCCTCGCCAATTGGTGCTTCATTATACAGCCAATATGCTAAATCTTCAATATCATCTTCTCCTGGCCAGAATCCTGCAGATGCAGGCTGGTCCAACACAGCATCAGATGTTCCCAGCATTTTTGCCACTTGACGGACTTGTGTTTTATATAAGTGAACAATAGGTTTTACATGCGCAACTCCGTCACCAAATGGCAAAAAGAATCCAGCTTCCAGTTCTGTTCGATTAGATGTTCCCATAACTACATACCCACGATCCTGATATGTTGAAATGATAACTGTTCGGATAGAACACTTAGCGCGTGAAGGGTCAAGTAATCCATCAGGTCTGAAACGCTCATCTGGATCAGCATCATGCATCGCTCGTATGAAGGCAAAAGGAACCTCTGCTAAATTAATTTCATTCAGTCGGATATTCATCTCATTAGCCAATGTGCGAGCATTTTCCAGATGTTGTGGCTCCATATCTTTTTGAATAACTGTGAAAAATTTGACACGATTATCACCTATTGCCTTTATAACCAATCGAGCCACAAGATCGGAATCAAGTCCTCCAGAAATCCCTATCACTGCTTTATAGCCTCCTGATAATTGCTCCCCAATGAAGGCTGTTATACGATCTATCTCATGATTGATTTGTTCTGATGTCATTTGCAGTGATAACATAATTTAACTCCTTTCTTGTGGTTCAAGTAAAATGGCTCCAACAGTTCCAAACCTTCCAGCAAAAGAAAGAAGTCCAATTTCATTTGGATTTGGATATTCCTTGTGAAAGATTCTATTTAATGATATAAATGAATCAACACAGCCAAAGTCAAATTCGGGATAAATATCACGAACCAGATGTGAACTCTTTGGTAGAATTTTTTGAACGGAATTCAAAAACAAATTTGAAAACCGATGAGAAACAACCCACTGGACTTTCTGAATGGTTAAGCCTGCTTGGGACAGTACTTCGTCCACCATAGATTTGAGTGCTGTTTCCCAATCTTGTGTCAGCTGTTTTATCGTAACACTCAATAGTTTAAACCAGAGTCCGGTCATGTCTTGAGTTCCAGAAATAAAAACAGATGCCGCTGCATCAGCGAGTGGATAGCCGTTCGTTTTTAAACGACTATCGGGTTGAACCATTTTTTGTACAGTAGAAATAATCCCTCCTGCCATTCCTATCTGTTGAATATGTCGGGAAAAAATAAGAGCTTGTACTGCTTCAGTACCAGCCTGTCCTGATAACGAAAAAGGTAATATAGAAGTTAAACCTGTCTTTGCCCCTAACTTATATGATGGGGCAGGCCCACCAATAGCGGCTGATGAACGACAATCAATTAGAACTTTAGCGAATTTAGCTTCTGCGTAATTTTTAAATAGAGACTTTATTGTCACTGCTGCAATCTCTTCACTTTCCTTACCGCAAGCACGAGGAAGTAGCAAATTGTCCTCTATTATTTGAGTATTACATGAAAAAGCAGAATATATATTCTGATACAAGGGATCTATTTCTGTATTATTTTCTTCTAAAACGGCTTCAGGAACATTAACGGATGGTAAGCCAATCCACATATCCACAATAACCTCCTGTTTTGTGCGCGACGTCGACGCTTAAAAAACGTGTTATTGTTTTTTAATTAGTTATGCCATTCAGTAATTGTATTTTGGGTCATGCGGCACTATTTTTTCGGTATATTTGTTAGAAAAAACAAGAACTGCAGTGGTTCAATCAGTATCCAAATTGCCCAAAAAGTTAAGCGTTCTAATAAGCTCTTAAAGACAATTGGAGTCGCCAAAAGCAGGAGAGATGAAGAACTACTCAAATTGCTTGCAAATACTGAAATCGAGCGTACTGAAGGCCTGCAAACGCTTTTTATTGAGCATGAAGACCTGGTAGTAGATAATTTTGTAAGCAGTCTTGCAAATTACCATTCACAGGTTATCGGTTCGGAATTAAATCTTGAAAAATTTATAATAAAATCGGCTACCCAACTGGTGGGTCATGCAACTCAAGTATGCTATGCACAAATTTCGTCAAGTAAAAACGATAATCCCAAAACCAACTGAGGCCCAGTCTCGATTATCAATTTGGAAATCTAAAAGTGGGTCATGCATTGCACAAAACAGGAGGAACATTAACGGATGGTAAGCCAATCCACATATCCACAATAACCTCCCTACTATTCAGCAGAGTAACTATTTAATAATTCCTCTTCTAATTCAGCACCATAACCACTCCACCAAGCATCCGATAAAAACGAAGATGCTATTTCTTTGTAAATTCTTAAAACACGTTCAGGTAGTGAATACAATGAAACATCCCCTAATTTTTGCTTCCAAACATCTTTACACTCACATTGCATTGTGTGTAAATCGTCTATAACGCAAGGCTCTCCACAATAACAATATGCATCTAATAATTCTAAAACTCTTTCTTGGCATTTGGGACAAGTCGTTGGGGAAGCAATGATGTTTGAATCTTCATCATTTTCAAGTTTTGGAATCATATCTTCATAATAATTACGATACCACGCAATCTTTGTTCTTCTTTGCATTTTCGGATCCAATAGACGTAATACCTCTACAAGCGACCACAATGAAG
This sequence comes from Deferribacteres bacterium, assembly GCA_020633655.1. GTDB lineage: Bacteria > Zhuqueibacterota > Zhuqueibacteria > Zhuqueibacterales > Geothermadaptataceae > Bioreactorimicrobium. The sequence goes on along the minus strand of JACKDF010000003.1, from coordinate 181,193 downwards.
GCGGACGATAAAAGCCATTTTGATAAAGCCAAAATAGAAGAGTATAAGATTTTACATGCATAGGAAACAGCATACAAACATCAGCTCCATTCGAAATCGCCCATTGAACAGAACTAACTGCATCATTAATAGCCTCTTGTGGATTTAAGAATGCTGTCCCGATTGAGATATTGGCATAAACTTTAATTCGATAAGTTGTTAATATTTGTGCAGCATCAGCAAACTGATTAGGATGACTTCCTTTATTAATACAAAACCGTTGTATCCAAGCATTACTTGATTCTAGACCCATTTGAATGCTCAATTGCTTCCCTGGTATACTTCTAGTGATTTCTTGTACCAGTTCATTAGTTATCGTTTCCGCTCTGGTTTCGAAGGCAAATTCTACTGATGGGAAATTTCGGATTAACGAGTAAATCCGACGCCGAGCATTCGGAGGTACTTCTTGAGGATCAAGCATACTTCCTGATGGGGAAACTAACAGCCTTTTAACCTTGACATTGATGGCAGATAAACCCTTACGAACAGCGTCAACAATCTCTTCTTCATTACACACCACTCCCTGACCATAATTACACATCGTGCATCCACTGTGAGTATTCCATTGACATCCAGAAGTTAAAAACCAAACTGATACAAAGTTTCCATTTTTTTCTATACGGTTATAAAACGGAGAAGGGATATGTAGTTTCGGTCTCGCATAATGAATACAACGCATAATCTCTGACAATAAAGGATTATCAATTCGAACAGTCATTTCTAATCCCCATTTCCGGCATATACTTCTATAAATTTTGTTAATGAACCCACAGTCAGAAAAACTTCTGTTAAGTCAGTTTCAACAGGATCAAAACGAATATCGAATTCGTCCTCAACAGCAACTTGGAGACTGACCATCGCAAGAGAATCAAGTTCCAGATCTTCACGAAGTCGGTGTTCAGGAGCAATCGGGCTGGTAACATTAAGCCAATCAAAATTATTGATCAAAATTTTTTGGACATTTTGAAAAATATCATTTTGTTTCATATTTCCATCGCCTCCTGCCTTAAAAGATGGAGAAAATAATAATTTTCCGAAAATATTTTATTCTAAATTCCTAATTTTTTTCGCTCTTGATTCTTGTTGAGAGTGGGTGCTAAATGAGAAGGTTAATCTATATCCATTTGCTCCATTTAGAAATGCATTCTTAATATTAGTCAAACTATCGGTTTTTGGACCATATGTAAACCATAGTTCCATATAAAATCTTAAAAGGATGTAGTTTTAGTCCCTATGATGATTATTGAAGGCAGGGAATTGAATCGCTGAAAGGTAAAAAGAAAAAACAATAAATCCCTTATGACTTTTAATTTAAATAAAAAAAATATTTAAACAATAAATTTATGTATCCATTTTTATTTTTCCTAAAGTAATGATTTTTAAAGAGTGCCCAAAACGCGCCTTAAGAGATACCAAAGCATACCAAGCAATACCAATTTAGTTCTATTGAAGCAGACAAAAAAAGAGGCTATAACTTGCTTTAATTTATTAAGTTATAGCCTCCAAGTATTAAATCGGGGCGACTGGATTTGAACCAGCGACCCCTTGACCCCCAGTCAAGTGCGCTAACCGAGCTGCGCTACGCCCCGATTTTTATAATACTATTTTTTATCGTAGATTAAAATAGGCTCCAAATATAAAATTTGATCAATTGAAATGCAAGCGAATTTGATATAATTATTGTATATCCAAAATATTCTTATTTTTTATAAACTCTTGTAATTCAATAAGTTGTTTTTTTATTTCTACGAGAGTATCTACTCTTCTTAATTCATCAAAAGATAGTTTCATTTGCGAATCGGTTGACTTTAATTGTTTGAGTTTGTTCTTGGCACCATCAATAGTATATTTTTCTTGGTAGAGTAATTTTTTTAATAAAAAAATTGTTTTTATTTCATCTATCGTATATATCCGGTTTCCTGCGCGATTTTTTCCCGGTTTTAATTCTTTGAATTCAGTTTCCCAGTACCTAAGCACATACTTTTTAAGCAATGTAATTTCACTGACTTCGCTAATGCTATAGTAGAGTTTTTTAATTTTTTGTGTATGCATCAGTTTATGATTCTTTGTTTAAGGAGACGATAAAAGACTGATCCAAAAGAAAAACTGCTTACACAGCGTTGTATCGAGTATATTCGTTTAGGATTAAAATGTGCGGATGAAATTTTTTTTTGAAAAATTGGCTTAATATCAAATAGATAGATACCAACTCGATGTAAATTCATAAGATCATGCTGAGAAGTCTTTTTCATTCCGAGACTAACACCGGTCTGAAAACCCATATCCTTGGCTATCTTCCGAATTTTTGCATTGCATTTACCATAAGGATAAGAAATCGATTTTATACTGACATTGAGATGATTTTCCAATGTCTCCTTTGATGTTTTTATTTCTCTAATGATTTCGTTATCTGATAAAAAAGGTAAAAATGCATGCGTCTTTGTATGTGATCCAACCTCCCACCCGCTCAAAAGAAGCTGCTTAAGTAACTTATAATCAGCATGCTGAATCTTTCGGTTTAATAATTGATAATCCCACAGATTAGAGCGGCCCACATAATCACTTATTGCAAATGTACAGCCGATGAATCCAAATTCTTGCATTATGGCTGCCGCATTCGCCAATGATTCGTATGCATCATCAAAAGTAATAATGATTGTTTTTTTGCTGGATTTGGAAACTGTTTTGCTTTCAAACGCATGATAATCATTTAATGTTATTGTTTGATAGCCATTCCGAAATAACCATTCCATCTGATTTTTGAATTGGTGAATCGTGTTGCGAGTTACTCCGGGTTCAAATTTATTGGAAATGTTATGGTATGCTAGTATCGGAATGGCCATTTTTATTATGAAAGTAAATCATTCACTGCGTGATAAGTCAAGTCAAATGCTTCCGCAACGCCTTTGTAAGTTACTTTTCCGTTAATCATATTTACACCTTTGATCAATTCTGGATTTGCCTTCAAACATCCAGGAAATCCATAATTTGCGATATCAAGGGCATATCGCAATGTTGCATTTGTTAAAGCGACAGTTGATGTTTTTGGTACAGCACCAGGCATATTAGCCACGCCATAATGAATGACACCATCAATTTCATACGTGGGATTGTCATGTGTAGTTGGGTGGATCGTTTCAACACATCCCCCCTGGTCAACTGCTACATCTACGATTACTGATCCTGGCTTCATAAGGGAAAGCATATTACGCGTAATAAGATGTGGTGCTTTTGCACCTGGAATCAAGACAGCTCCGACAACAAGATCTGCTTGTTGAATGCATTTACGTATATTTTCAGGATTTGACATTAAAGTTCGTACGTTTTTAGGCATTACATCGTCGAGATAACGAAGACGACGCAAATTAAGATCGAGGAGGTAAACTTGTGCACCTAAACCTGCAGCCATTTTAGCAGCATTTACACCAACTATTCCACCACCGAGTATAACAACAGTAGCTGGTTCGGTACCAGGGACACCACCCAATAGCATACCTATACCACCGTGGATTTTCTCCAGGCAACGGGCACCTTCCTGAATCGACATTCTGCCAGCCACTTCACTCATGGGGATAAGCAACGGTAAGGATCCGTCAGATGATTCTACGGTTTCATAAGCAATAGCAGTTGCTTTTGATTTCAATATGCCATCTGTAAGTTCCCTTGAAGCTGCAAAATGAAAATATGTAAAAAGGATTTGATTTTCGCGAATCAGACCATATTCCTGTGGCAAAGGTTCTTTGACCTTCATTATCATTTCTGCTTTTGCAAATATTTCTTTTGGTGTATCGAGTATAGTTGCGCCTGCAGCTATGTAGTCTTCGTCGGTAAAACCGCTTCCTAAACCTGCATTTTTTTCGATGTATACTTCATGATTATTTTGTGTTAATAATTCTGCACCGACGGGTACTAATGCAACTCTGTTTTCAAGTGTCTTTATTTCTTTTGGAACGCCAATTATCATCCCAACCTCCATGCCTTGTGAATTAGTTAATTTTTCGGTATTAAAACAGAAAGAACCATATTGTTAGAATCAAACAATATATTAGCCAAGTCTCGTAATTCTTCCGCTGTCACTTGATCAATTTGATATGTGATATTATCAAGATGAATATGCTTTTTGCTATAAATTTCCATTTTAGCAAGACGATTCATACGATTTGATACGCTGTCAAGTGAGATCAGCAGACTACCTTTCAAATGAGACTTTGTTCTTTCTAATTCATTCTCTAATATGGATTTTTCTTTCAGATTATCAAGTTCTTTAATAATAAGCTCTAAACTTTTTGTGACATTCGATTTATCTGTTCCGGTATAAATACAAAAAATCCCTGAATCTATAAAAAATTCATTGTACGAATATATATTATAACAAAGTCCATGTGTTTCTCTCACGATTTGAAATAATCGTGAAGACATAATACCCCCGAGCAGTGTGTTTAGAAGTTGTAATTGGTACCTTTTTGCGTTTGCGTAGCCAAAGGTTTGTGTACCTAAACATATGTGAGCCTGCGAAGAGTTTTCCACATATTCCCGCTTTACTTGGGTGGATGGGGGTGGGGTATGTGCACACATTGTTGGTTTTGAAAGGATTGTTGTAAATTGAGTTTGAACAATCTCACAGATTTCTTCATGCCAAATATTGCCGGCAGCAGTTATTACAATTCGGTCTCCGGTATAGTTTTTTTTCATATATTGAAGCAGCATCTTCCTGTCAATAGATTGCAATGAATCAACTGTACCTAAGGTTGGCATTCCCAGAGGATGTGTTGGGAATAAATCTTGAAAAAAATAGTCATGAATACGTTCTTCGGGAACATCAAGTGTTGCTTTTATTTCCTCAAGAATTATCTCTTTTTCTTTTTCAATTTCAATATCATTAAATAGAGAAAACTGTAGTATGTCGGATAGAACATCAAGCGCAAGGTGTATGTGGTTATGTAATACATGAATATAATAACAGGTTAGATCTTTGCTTGTGAATGCATTGAAATGGCCTCCGACATTTTCAATGCATTCAGCAATTTGGAAGGCTGTGCGTTTTTCAGTCCCCTTAAATAGCATGTGTTCAATGAAGTGCGAAATACCGTTTTGCTCTTTCACTTCATTTCGTGTACCTACTTCCAGCCAAATGCCAATAGCAACAGAATTTACATGCGCCATGCGCTCTGTGACAATTCTAATTCCATTTGGTAAAACAGATTTTTGGATAGTATTTGCATCCGTTTTCACATTTTTTTATCCAAAAAGTGTCCGAATTCGAAGATTACAACAAGGCTTTCCTGCTTAGATTCATTTTGCCAGATTCATCTATCCGGACAAGTTTAACTTCGATTTCCTGACCTACACTAAGTACATCTTCAACACGATTTATACGTTGAGAATCAATTTCTGATATATGTAACAAGCCTTCTTTTCCTGGTAAAATTTCAACAAATGCACCGAAATTGGTTATTTTTTTAACTTTACCGTTGTAAACTTTGCCAGCTTCAGGAGATGCAGTTAAACCTTCAATGATCGAAACAGCCATTTTTGCAGCTTGTGGTTCCGTAGATGCAATTTTTACTGTACCATCATCTTCTATGTCTATTGTCGCGCCTGTTCGTTCAACGATATCGCGAATAACTTTTCCTCCAGGCCCAATAACTGCGCCGATTTGATCAGGTTTAATTTGCATAGTTAATATTCTTGGCGCATACTTTGACATTGCTTCCCGGGATTCTGGAAGTGCTGCATTCATTTTCTCGAGTATTGCAAAACGAGCATTTTTTGCCTTATCTAAAGCAACTTCCATGATATCATGTGATATTCCACGGACTTTTATATCCATTTGGAAAGCAGTAATACCATCTTTTGTGCCTGCTACCTTGAAATCCATATCACCAAGATGATCCTCATCGCCCAGGATATCCGTCAGAACCTTAAAGTCATTTTCTTCTTTCACAAGACCCATTGCAATTCCAGCGACTGGAGCTTTTACAGGAACACCTGCATCCATTAAGGCCAGTGAACCGGCGCAAACAGATGCCATCGAGGAAGAACCATTTGATTCCAGAATTTCCGATACAATACGAATTGTATAGGGAAAAACGGCTTCAGAAGGAATGATAGGCTTCAATGCACGTTCCGCAAGATTACCATGACCGATTTCCCGTCTGCTTACACCACGCAACGGACGGGCCTCACCGACACAGAACGGAGGAAAATTGTAGTGAAGCATGTAGGATTTGAAAAATTCGCCTTCTAACGCATCCATTCTCTGCTCGTCAATTTTCGTTCCCAAGGTAACAACCGCAAGAGATTGTGTTTGGCCGCGTGTGAACAGGCTCGAGCCGTGTGTACGTGGCAAAAGGCTTGTTTTGCAATCAATTTCTCGAATATCGTCCACATCACGTCCATCCAGACGATGTGATTCTTTCATGATCATCGAGCGTGTTAGTTCCTTTTCAACATCATGAAGAACAGATTTAATAGATGATTCATCATCAGGAAAATCATTAGCTAAAGATGCAAGATATTCGGTGGTAAATTCATTTAATGCTTTACGTCGTTCTTCTTTTACGGTCAGGCGTAAGCATTCCTGAACTTTTTCTGTTGCTTCTGAACGTACGCGATCAATTAATTCAGATGAGACTGTATCTGCAATGAACTCACGTTTTTGTTTTCCAGCTAATTCAACGAGTTCATCGATAGCTTTTACAATATTTTTAGCTGCTTCATGACCAAATTCAAGGGCGGCAAGCATATCTGCTTCTGAGACTTCATTCGCTTCCCCTTCTACCATCATAATGGAATCAGCGCTGGCACCAATAGTCAAATCGATGTCGCTCTCTTCAAGTTGTTCGTAAGTTGGATTAATGATAAACTCACCGTTAATCCGGCCGACACGAACACCTGCAATTGGTCCTTCCCAGGGGATATCCGATATTGCTAATGCTGCAGAAGCAGCACACATACCAAGAACATCTGCATCATTTTCTTTATCAACTGAAAGTACCTGAATTAAGATTTGCACTTCATTCATGTAGCCTTCCTGAAAAAGAGGGCGCAAACAACGATCTGTGAGACGAGCGCTAAGAATTTCCTTCTCACTTGGACGCGCCTCCCTCTTAATGTAACCTCCTGGAATTTTACCAGCAGCGTATGCCTTTTCTCGATATTCTACGCTAAGAGGAAAGAAGCCCATATCGGATGCTTGATCAGAGCCAACGACAGTAGCGAGCAAGCAAGTATCACCCATTTTTAATAATATAGATCCATGGGCCTGCTTTGCTAATTCACCAGTTTCAAAGATAATTTTTTCTTCGTTAAGAATTACTTCTTTGCTTATAAGCATTATGATGATGCTCCTTCAGGGGAATTGTCAATAATTGGTCTGCTGATAATTATCGACGAATGTTTAGTTTTTTAATGATCTCTCTATATCGCTCAATGTCTGTCTTGATTAAATAATTCAAAAGGCGACGTCTTTTTCCAACCATTTTAAGCAAACCAAGTCGGGAATGATGATCTTTTGTATTTTCCTGAAAATGATCCTTTAAGCCATTTATACGACTGGTCAGCAATGCAATTTGAACTTCTGCGCTACCAGAATCGTTTTTGTCTTTACCATGTTCGTTAATAATTTCTTGTTTAACGTCTTTTGTCAGAGGCATTTAGATACTCCAAATTAGTTTAAGTTTAAAATTTTTAACTTAGAATAGACTTGATATTTTTTTTATCATTTTTTAGTTGTTTCACTAAATCCGAAGCATCATTAAATTTTATTTGATCTCGGATTTTTATTATAAATTCAACTTTGATCTCTTGATTATAGATATCTCCATCAAAATCGATTAAGTGTACTTCAAAGCTCGTCTTTTCATCGGAAAACGTTGGCCGTGTTCCAATATTTGCCATACCGATATAAGTTTTTTGATTTAAAGTACATTTTGTAGCATAAACACCAGTTCCAGGTATTAGCTTATCAGAGTCTGCAATGTTCAAATTTGCAGTTGGAAATCCAAGCTCTCTACCCCGTTTGTTACCCATAATTACTTGCTTTGTAACACTGTAATTATACCCAAGCAATTCATTTGCTTGTGCAATTTTTCCTGCAGTAAGTAGTCTTCGAATTACAGATGAACTCACTAGTTGGTTGTTTACCGTAAATTGTCCCAGCCGTTCTGTCCAAACAGAATTAGCGGCAAATGCATTTAGTAGTGTAGTATAATTTCCTTCTCGAGCATTACCGAAACCATGATCATGTCCAACAACCACTCCAACTAATCCTATTAATTTCTTTAAATAAGTTAGAATAAACTCATTTGGTGAGAGACGTGCAAATTGAAGATCGAAGGGAATTATATATAAATTTTGAATTCCCAATTCACCCAGTATTTCCACTTTTTCATCCAATGATGTGAGTAGTTTGATTGCTGCTAAGCCTTCCTTTTGTACGACTAATTGTGGGTGCGGATCAAAGGTAACGACGGAGGCAACACCATTATGCTTTTTTGAAAGAACATTTACTCGATCGAGTAGGTATTTATGACCCAGGTGAACACCATCAAAAGTGCCAATAGTGAGAATGTTTTTAGAATTAAACTGAAAATTCTCAATTCCCTGATAAACATTCATTTGATGGCTTTGTTTCCTTTATATTTTGAATAAAATAATCAATGGTAAATGCGTCATCAACGTGATAATCGCCAATTTTTGTCCTGCGCAGTTCTGTCAAGATTGCACCTGTACCAAGGTCCTTGCCTATATCACGTGCCAGTGAGCGGATGTACGTGCCTTTCGAACAATTTATCTTCATTAAGCATTCATCCTTTTTCATTTCGATGATATTTATAGAAGACACCACCACAGTTCGAGGTTCTCTCCGCACATCCTGGCCTGCCCTTGCATATTCATAGAGCTTCTTCCCCCCTATTTTCAAAGCAGAAAACATTGGCGGTATCTGTTGAATTTCACCAATATAATTTAATAATACCGATCGAAGCATTTGTTCATCGATAAGTACGTTGTTCTTTTGTGCAAGGATTTTTCCTTTGATGTCATGACTATCCGTATCGATACCGAACTTGAATCGCGCAATATACTCTTTTGGTAAATTAACTAGTGTTTCAACCTGTTTTGTTGCCTTCGCAAAGCAGACAAGTAAAAGCCCCGTTGCAAATGGATCCAGAGTACCCGCATGGCCCACTTTTTTAATTTTTGTCGCGAATCGTAGTTTATTTACCACATCAAATGAAGTCCAATCCACTGGTTTATCGATGGGAACGATGTCTCCCTGAAACAATTTCTCTATACTTAAGGTCATTTAATTGTCTTTAAAAGATCGTTTATGCGCTCCACTTGATCTAAAGTATCATCATAAACAAACTTGATTTCAGGCATGAATTGCAATTTTGTTTGGTGACTGATCTCATTTTTAAAAAAACCAATAGTATCGTTTAGACTACTCAGTGTATCCGTTTTTAATTTTTCATCGCCCATTATTCCGACATAAATTTTTGCTGAACGAATATTGTCTGCTACTTTAACCTTTTGGACGGTGATTTTATGCGCATTCGGATGTTTCCATTTATACATAATAGTCTCAGATATTATCTGACGCAACAATTGGGACACACGCTCCGATCGTTTTTTCATTTCTTATCCAAGCTCGAAAATCTGATTAATAATTTCAACCCGGCCATCATCTTCGATTAAGTTGAGAATATTAGCGTATATCTTTTCCAGATACCGTTTTTCATTTGAAACGATGGCGAGTCCAAATTGTGCTACTTTTAAATTGTTTAATTCAGCAATTTCAGCTATTGATACATTGAATCGCTGTCTGATACGCTCTTTCAAGCTTAGTACAATGGACCTTTTGTCCTTCAGACTGTTACTTTCAAAAAGTGAAAGTTCTACCTGACAAATTGCAACCAGCATTATGATAGTGTGCGTTTAATTTCAATTATTTTATAGGTTTCAATGATGTCATTTACATGAATGTCATCATACCCTTCGATTCCCAAACCACATTCAAAGCCAGTTAAAACTTCTTTTACGTCATCTTTAAAGCGCTTTAAAGATCCTATTTTACCTTCGTAAATAAGTTTGTTTTCTCTGTAAAGTCGAACAGGATCGTTCCGATGTATTTTACCTGAGGTTACATAACAGCCTGCAATAGTTCCAATTTTCGGCACCTTGAAAGTTTCACGTACTTCAATAGTTCCGCTTGTTTCTTCTTTCAATTCCGGTTGCAGCATTCCTTCCAAAGCTGATTTTACGTCATTTACCGCATCGTAGATCACCTGATAAAGTCGGATATCGATTTCTTCTCTTTCCGCAAGTTCACGGGCAGCCAGAGCAACACGTACATGAAAACCAATGATTACCGCCTGTGATGCAACAGCAAGGTTCACGTCCGTTTCGGAAATGCCACCTACAGCTTTGTGTATAACATTAACTGCAACTTCGTTTGTTGAAAGTTTCATCAAGCTGTCTGCAATAGCTTCGACAGAGCCATCCACGTCTGCTTTTACAATGATGTTTAGTTCGCGTACACTACCTTCTTTAATCTGTCTTGAAATTTGATCAAGTGTAAGATGTTTTACTTGTCTGATTTCTTGTTCACGACGAAGTTGCTGGCGTTTCATGCTGATTTCACGTGCTTCTTTTTCACTTGTCAAAACACTAAATCGGTCACCAGACTGGGGAACAGACGAAAAGCCTATAACACGAATTGGAGTTGAAGGTGGGGCTTCCTTGACTCGTTTTCCACGCTCATCCAATAATGCACGTACACGTCCATATGTTAAACCTGAGACAAAAATATCTCCTACATGTAAAGTTCCGTTTTGAACAAGTACCGTTGCAATCGGACCTTTACCTTTATCAAGTTCCGCTTCCACTACAAGACCACGAGCATCCCTTGATGGATTAGCTTTTAGCTCGAGCATTTCAGATTCCAAGAGTATACTTTCGAGCAATTTTTCTATGCCATCGCCTGTTTTTGCCGAAATTTCGGCATCCTGATATTTTCCGCCCCAACTTTCAACAAGTATGTTTTTGCTTGATAACTGCTGCTTAATTTGATCAGGATTGGCGTTTGGTTTATCCACTTTGTTAATAGCAATAATGATCGGCACTTCAGCTGCTTTCGCATGATTCAATGCCTCAAGCGTTTGTTCCTGCACACCATCATCTGCAGCGACAATCAAAATTACGATATCTGTAGCCTGTGCACCGCGAGCTCGCATTGCTGTGAACGCTTCGTGGCCAGGGGTGTCAAGAAATGTGATATGCTTATCATCCTTAACAGTTACTTCATATGCTCCGATATGCTGCGTGATTCCACCAGCTTCACCTGCAATGACGTTACTTTTTCGAATATAATCCAATAGGGATGTTTTACCATGATCAACATGTCCCATTATTGTTACGACAGGAGGACGCTGCTTTAGATCCTTATCATCATCCACGTCTTCCTCTTCCTCGTCCTGGAGTGAAGCAAATTCCTTCTCTTGTTCAACTTCGTATCCGAACTCATCAGCAAGCATAGTTATTGTATCCATGTCTAAACGCTGGTTTATTGAGATCATCATACCAAGCTCGAGACATTTTCGGATAATGCTTGAAGCCTCAATTTCCATTAATTTCGCTAAATCTGCAGCAGAAATAAACTCTGAAACTTTTATTGTTGGTACATCTGTATCTTCTTCAAATTCATCATCAGCTGATTTCACTTTTCTATGCTTACGTCGTCCCTTTCCTTCGCCCATCGAAGCAAATGTTTGCTTGATTGAAGCTTCAATTTCTTCATCACTTATCTTACGTTTTTTCTTCTTTCTCTTCTTCTTGCCTTTTTTACCATCAGCGTCATCATCCAAAGATTGCTGAGAATCTTGTTTTTCCAAATCCTTTGATTTGCTTCGCTTTTTATCGCTTGATCTTTCTCCAGCAACCTTTGCCGTATCGTCTTTTCGCTGATCCGTTTCTTTCTTCTTGGACTTTTCTTTTGTTACAGTTTTTGTTTCTTCAACGGGTGTTTTATGCTCAGTTGTTTCTTTTACCACACCTTCATCTTGAACCGTGGATTCGAGTTGTACCGGCTGTTCTTCTGTTATTGACTCTTTGTTTATAACAGGAGATTCTGGCTTAGTTGTTTTTAGATCTTTCGGTGTTTCAACAACAGGCGGTTCTTGAACATCTTTGGCTTTTTTCTCTTTGTGTGAACCTTCTTTGATAAGTTCAAGCGCCTCGGCCTTTGCAGAATCAACAGCAATTTTCAGGACTTCTTCCTTGGATGGAGCACGACGTTTTACTTTTTTCGGTTTGACACCACGTGCCACTTCAATGCGATGTGCAAGCTCTTCTTGAGCTTGTTCTTTGCGTTTAAGCTCTACTGCTTTCTTTTCTTTCAATCGTTTGCGAAATTCGTAATCTGCATTGCTAACGGTTGTTATTGGCCCACTACTGAGAAACTTTTTCGATATAATATCATACATTTCCTCAGTCACCGGATTCATGTGATTCTTGACTGAATAATTGTGTTTTGTCAAGAATTCCAGTAGCGCTTCGTTTGAAACATTGCATTCTTTCGCAACTTGAAATATTCTACGTTGTTTTGCAGCCAAATCTAAATTATCCTGTTAATGATTATTCTTCAATTTGTTGGAAGATTTTTTCTATGGTTTTTTCGCCAATACCTTCAATGGCCATAAGTCCAGCTTTTCCAAGCTTTATAATATCATGAACTGAAAAAATTTGTGCATTATGCAGCTTTTCAATGATGGATGGACGCAAGCCTTCGATATCCTCAAGCGTTTCTTCTTTTTCTTTTTCTTGCTGAATCATTGCGTTGTATTCTGAATCTTTTAAAATTTCAACATTATACCCGGTCAAACGACTGGTTAAACGCCTGTTCATGCCTCCTTTTCCAATGGAAATTGACACTTGTTCATCAGGAATTACGGCAACAGCAGATTTATTTTCTTCATTGACGATTACTTTAATCGGTTTTGCAGGACTTAATGCTCGGGAAATGAATGTTACAGGGTCGGTACTGAACGGAATGATATCGATCTTCTCATTATTAAGCTCCTTACTGACAGCTTGAATTCGAATTCCTTTCATGCCGACACATGCTCCAACCGGATCAATTCTTTTATCGTTTGAAAAAACAGCAATTTTGGAGCGTTCTCCAGGTTGTCTTGCAACACTTTTAATTTCGATAATGCCATCGTATATTTCGGGCACTTCTAATTCGAACAAACGAATCAGAAACTTGGGATCAGCCCTTGAAACAATAACTTCCGGACCACGAGCACTTTTACGTACCTCCTTGACAAGAACACGAACGCTTTCACCTCGATGATACCGTTCACTTTCAATTTGTTCATTTCGTGGGAGAAGTGCTTCAGTTCGATCAATGAGCAAAAAAATGTCATTCCGATTGATTTGCCGGATATCTCCTAGAATTATTTCACCAATACGGTTGTTAAATTCTGCGTAAACAACGTCTTTCTCCACATCTTTAATACGTTGGTTTAAATTTTGTTTTGCGCTCGTTATAAGGCGGCGTCCAAATATGGTAGGATCCAGTATTTCAATAAAATCATCTCCTACTTCTAAAGATGCCTCAACTTTCCTTGCGGATTCGAGATCGATTTCAGTTACCGGATCAACAACAGTTTCAACAATAACTTTGTTTTGATATATTTCAATTTCGCCTTTGTCTAGATTAACAAAGATATCGAAATTGTCAGCAGTACCATACTTCTTGGTTATCATTGAGATAACAATACTCTCAACGATTTCGCTGAGTTGATCTTTCTCTACATTTTTTTCTTTAACAATTTGACTAAAAGCGTTTGCGATCTCACTGTTCATTTTGTTTTATGTCCTCCAAGCGAAGGTAGACTACATATCCTTATAATTTTAAGTTATTTCCATTTGATTTGGATGAGCGCTTTTTTCACTGCATCATACTCAATCTGCGAAGACGTATTTTTATGTTTTATTTCCACAAAAGCAGATTCAGCTTTTTTGATTTCGCCTGTTAATTCCAGCTCCTTGCCATCCTGCGTCAACAAGATTTTGACAAAACGGCCTAAATTCCGTGCAAAATCCTTTTGGTTTTTTAATGGGCGATCAAGTCCAGGCGATGACACGTCAATTCTGTATCCGGAACCTAAAATGTCTTTTTCGTCCAGAAGTTGCTGCAATTCTCTACTAATCGATGTACATTTATTAATCGTAATACCACCTGGTTCGTCAACGTAGACACAGATAACAGGATTTTTTGTGCTTCCCTTAATCTCAATATCGATTAAATCAATGTTTTTATTGCTTATAATTCGATCGAACAAATCGAATATTTTTTCTTTCAAACTGCTTATCTTTCCTTTCTGGGCAATAAAAAAGTGGGCTTTGGGGCCCACTTAGACAATGAATATATAAAAGAATTAATTTAATTGCAAGCTTTTTATTGCGCACGTAAGTGTCAATATTAATTTGTATTTTCCGCTAATAATTGTCGTGCCTCTTGTACAGCTGGATTTGTTTCATAATCCTTTATGATTTTATCCAGTAGCGGTTTTGCGGCAACACTATTTCCTGCTAATATATAACTTTTCGCCGCATCAAGCATAAACAAGGGCTTATTGTAGGAATCACTATATGAATTCGCGCCTTTTGCGTAGATTTCTGCAGCTTTTTCATGTTCACCACGCTCGTCAAAACTTACTGCAATACCGCGTGTGGCTGCTACTGAAAGCAATTCATCATCGTTGTAGTCATCCAGGTATATTTGGAAATATTTTTCCTCATTAGCATAGTCTTTTTTCGCACCAAATGCTTTTGCAAGATAGATGATGCCTGTACCGGCACTTTTCGTTCCATCAAAATTCTGGGACAATGCTGTTAAAACATCGATGGATTCATCATAACGTTCATTTTCAAAAGCAGTTTTGCCACGTGCAAGTTCAACAGCAGCGTTTTGCTCCGACGCAGCTTTATCTTGCACAACCCAATATGAAATGGCAATAACGGCGATAATAGCGAAGAGAACATAAAGGATTTGTTTCTGGTATTTTATTCCGAGATCATAAAATTCAAATACTTTTGTGATAAATTGATCTTCTTTTAACTGTCTTTTGGTTAGACGTGGAGTTAATGTTTTTTTTGCTTTTAACATCCAAACCTCTTTTGTACTTATTAAAACCTGGTGAATTCTTTAAAACCGAGATTAAATAGAGACTTTGAATATCATAAATTACTGCCATGAAAACAAGTTATTTTTTCAATTCTGTTTCTTTCAAAACGAAATTCCCCCACCAACACGGTGTGTTGCCCCAAGCTCATGTCCCATAAATGCATAATCAATTTTGATTTTATTTAATCGTAACCCGGCTCCAGCTGCCCAGCCGTTATTATACTTGCCAGCGCGTACAGCTACCAATCCTTTATGCAAATATTCTAATCCTATTTTTTGATCATTTTTGTCACGGGTACTTTTATCGAAGGCAATGGTAAAGATTCCAGCAGATCGAAAGATTCTTCTTTGGTAACCAAGGCCAAAAGAAAAAGAAGGGGCTATTGGATCTTTGTGTTCGCTTGAAGTGTCCCAATTTAAGCCTGTTGATGTCATATCATAAAGTACAACTCCAATTGAAAATTTTTGCAGAATGAAGCGCTTTTGTTTGATTTCCAAAAAATGGATTAATAACCCTAAGTCAATACTTTGAGCCGATGCTGTGGCGCTATCTAAATTTTTATTTAGTAGTTTTAAATTCAATCCAAATGAAAATTGTACTGGGAGAATAATGGGAGATAATCCCGCACCTAACAGGAGATTTAATTTATATGCCTGGGCAATATTAAAAATTATTGCATTCTCATTGTCTGAGAAGTAATCGATCGGTACTCCATCGGAACGGTACTGTTGATCGATTAATCTATCATAATAAGTTCTTTGTAATTCAGAAAATCGAGGAATATTGTCAATTCCAAGTCGCAACCAGTTAACACCCGCAACCAGACCTGGCCCGAGTTCTAATGAAACACCAGCGAAATCGTGTACCGATAAATCATTAAATAAATTCGCATGGCTCAAATAACCCTGTGTCCTTCTTGCAAATGCCAGTCCCGCGGGGTTCCACAGAGGTGCCTGAACATCATGTGCTAGTGCCACTTGTGCTCCACCCATTGCTACTCCCCTGCCTCCTGGCATGATTTGCAGAAAGTCGACAGCACCATTCTGTGCGAAAATAGATGGCGAAGCCAGAAGGAACGCCAGGATGAGTAGAACATTTGTGAAATTGTGTTTCATTTTCAATTGCAATGATACGATCCCAATGTACAAATTTTTAATGGATTACTGCAATCTGGCCATTTTCAGGATGCGGCTGATTTGTTTTTCTGGAAATTTCGCTGAAAAACGTAAATAATAAACGCCATTTGCCATTTTGTCCCCGAATTCATTTTCTCCATTCCAATTGTGCTCTATATAGCCTTGTTCATTATAGAATTCCATTGTCTTAATGAGACGGCCGGAAACCGTATAGATCGACATTTTTATTTCCAGAGCTTCATTCGATAAAAAATAGGCAATGATCGTATTGTCCCTAAATGGATTCGGATGATTTGCAATGCTGATCAATTCATCTGGTTCAGCGACAATAAAGTGAACACTTTTGTCTGTTTTATTGCCGTTTAAATCATGTGCAACTAAACGCAGAGTATGATTCCCTGACTCGATTTCGGGTGTATATTCAATTAAAATAACACTTGTTTGATCACTAGTTTTATTGATAGTAAAATTAGTTTGATCTATTTTTTGATCATCAAACTCTAAAATTAATTTGGCAGTGTTGATCGTTATCCCCGACGGATCCGTAATTAAAATTGTAAAGGATGGTTTTACTGGTAATACTTCATCTTCTATAATGCGTTTTCCATTGACATTGATTTCAATGGCAGGACTTGTTTTGTCTTTTATCCGTACAAATCCGACTGCTCCCGGCTTAGATAAATACACATTGTAGAATTCTTTTGTCATCTGATGTGTCGCATCCATGATTTCAAAGGATTCTGTCTCAAAATCCCAAAAATAAACGCGCAATTCATCGGTCGCAATTGAGTTGCTTATAGATGTATCAGACTTGCTGTAATAAAGCTGGACTTGGGTGTTATTGCCGAATGTGGTATTCTTTAAACCTGCATCGATAGAATAGAAATAATGGTAACCGCTTTTCAAGGGTAGCGGGGTTACCTCCGCGGGTAACCGATTTATGAGTTCACCGTAATTTAGCCACGTATTAACATTTAAAACACTTGTGGACGTCAGCGTCGCTGCCGGTATGTTTAAAGACAAATTACTATCCACTGTAAAAAATGCACCACCTGTGCCTTCGTTTACAGTGCCGACTGGTAGATATAAATTCCAAAGATTGTTGCTTGTGTAGCGTTCATCGAGTACGCGATCGGGATCAATTTCAATGGCAAGATGGTTCCAGCCAGGTTTTGGAGAATTCCAATTAATGGAAACAGATTGTGTATCACCGGCGGCTAAAGGTGTATTGGCGACCTTAGCTAATTCATACCGTTCAGCGCCATCTTCCGACCGCTGATAGAAACCGGTGGAAAAATTGGCGACACTTGTTTGACCGGTGTTGGTTATTTTAAATTTTAGCGTTGCATCGTTTTGTCCCTCAAGTTCAACATTTGCTCCGGCAAAACGTAAATCGGGTTGAAGCAGAATTTTAAATGATTTTATTTCTGTCTCAATGCGCTTCAAAGAATCTCCTTGCAGGGCATGTATGCGGAATAGGTATCTTATTTCTTCACCACCATTGAACTGGAAATTGACTGGACTTTGATAATATTCCTGATTGTCTTTTATAATTCCGGAAAATGTTACACTATCAAACGATGTGCTTGTTTTTGTTTGCCACTTAAAAATCACACTATCGATGCGGACATCTTTATTGTAGTATGGTTTTGTGATGATATGAAACGGTGTGTTGTGTGTGGGAGGAGATGGCTCAAAAAATAAATCACTTAAATATATTTCATCAATGGCAAAAGCAACACTACCCTGTGCATGAATGTTTTCGTTCCAAAAATAACTGCGAATCAATCCTTCGCCGGAAACTGATTCGGGTAAGGTAAATGAGTGACGAGCTTGTGTTGAGTTTACGGATAATGTGTCGCTGGTAATAAGAAAGTCATCATCATGAAAGGACTCTACAAGTAAGGTTCCCGATGAACCTGGCACCGGAACTGTTACATCGATTTTTTTTTCAGTTGTAACGGGAGAGTTCTGTGCAGATATCAGAAGTGTATCCGTGGGGAATTGTATTTTTAATGCCGGATCACCTAAAAGATTGTAGATTAGTACAAGATCGCGCTGTCCATATCGGGTGAATAAATCGATTTTTGCTCGGCGAATAATTTCACCCAATGGTTGTGATTTCTCGGCAAAAAGATGCTCATACAAAATGTTATTAAAATAGCGATCTCCGAAGAGCCAGGCTCTCCCTGCCGCACCAAAACCAGCTACTGTCCCATGTTCTGGTTCGCGCGCTAGCGCTTCACCGAGACTTGTTCCATGGGGATTATCGAAATACCCAATAAAACAGGACCATGAAAACAAAACAGGCAAACGTCCAGCATTCTTAAGTGATGCCACATCTTCCAAGAGGAATAACTGTGAATCAAAAAATACAGCCCCTCCCCCATGCCCCTGAAAATTCATGAGCAATGAGCCATTATTGAAAAGATCCACGAGTACCGCTGTATCTCCATAATATCGAGAACCCTCTCGTGTATAAATTCTCTTAACACGATAGGCTTCCGGAATATAATTATCATTCAACTCTTCCGCGTGTTCTTCAAAGGACGCGTCATCACCCACTGAAAGGTTGATAACGGATCGCCAAACACCCTCATCAGGATTTTGCTCATAGTTGAGGGTTTTTGATACCATCGCCTGCAATTCTTCTTCTGTATTACAGGGGAAGCGTCCGATGGCTATTTCAGGCAATATGTCATCGCCGGTTATTTGTGCGAAGTAATTATCGCTTGATGTTAAACCCCAGGAGGAGGTAAAAGCCATATAGGTTGGTACATAATCGGGTGTTTCGTTGTACCTGTTTTTAAAAAATCCGTAATGACCATCACCTGCGAGAAGAACATATTTTATGTGCGGTGATTGCCAGTTTTCATAAGCATATTTTAGAAAATCCCGGATGGCGTCCGGTGTGTGAATTCCACCAGAAAATGTATTGAAAATGTCCTGTACATCCGCCACGTAAACCCGGTAGCCTTGATTCTCTCGCCAAGTTACAAGTGGATCGAGAAAGGGGATGAATTTCTTGTGGGCAACAATGATATAGTCTGCACTATTAGCTGTGGAAAGTAACCCTGCGTTTTCATAGACATCAACGCTTACCGGCGATTCCCATGCACCGCGTGCAAAAACGTCATATATTTTGCCTGTATGGGAAATGTTATCCTGAAATCGAACAGAATAATTTTCATCAGCTTCTTGTGTTAATTCAAAATTCAGCAATTGCTGTCCATCGCTTGTCAGGATAAAAACGTCTTTATCCGAAAAGCCTTCCAGTTTAAAATCAGAAACTCGCGCTGTGGTAGTCGCTACCAATTCAACGGAATTGTCAACTACCCTCCTGCCGCGTGGATATTTGATTTCCATCCAGTTAAAGTAGAACTGGTCTATTTCGCCGGCTTCGCTATTGCCAGGTGCTTTAATCGTCAGTGTATTTTGCCCGTCGCTTAAAACACTGGATGGCATTTGGGTATTTAGAATGAACTCTTTTTGTCCATCCCAGACGCCTTGAGCAACGAATGTATTGTTAACATAGACTTCAACACTGTGATCGGTGTAAGAATAGGTTGGATAGGTATTCCCCATAAAAGCGAAAGTAAAGGAAACGGAATCCTGAACATTTGCTGGATTTTGCACCTCAAATTCGATGGACTCTTCCTGATTTGCAGATAGCCTGCTCCAAAACCAGTGATCAGCCTCGCCATCGTATTGCAGGAGCAGGCGGTCAAACCATTGATCCGATTCAAAATGTTTTGTATCCCAATGCCATTGTGGTGCTGAGGAGTTTGCGTCGTATAGTCCACCATCAAAAGGGAGATAACGTAAGCCTTTTCCGTTCCCATGCCATAACTGATATACATTTTTCTCACTATATGGAGAGAAGTATGTTTTCGTGCCATGAGTGTCCTCAGCACGAAAAACAATTTGATCCTCATCTGAAAAAGCTGATTTATTGGCACTAATTAGAAAGAAAGGGACTTCTCGATTCTTATTATAAACATGAAGTTCCTCCAAGTTTTTGCCTCTTAAATCAAATCCTGCATCCGCTAGTCGTGCAATGGATACCGCATGAATTCCAGGAGTCTGAGTCATGATGTTTGCGAATAAATCTGTCTGAAATTGTTGCTGTGTTTTCCTTAATGTTAAATTTTGCTTTTGGTCATCCGGCCATGTTCCAATATATTGTTGGTTAATAATATTTGTTCGTGGCAGTTGTTTTTGAATAACCTGGCCAGGTGGTGCAGAGCTTATTGATGCTGTATTCCAAGTGATGTTTAGGGTAAACTCGTCAGTTACTATGTAGCTTTTTAATTGAAGATTGTATTGTGCAGGATTTATCTCAAGTACACATAAACTCACATCATTTGTTTTTCCCGTTTCAAGTATGCTGACGAGCCCACTAGCAACTGGATTGCTAATTATATCACTCATCTCATTTTGTCTTTTTCGGGCAGGAGATTCAGCATAAAAAGTGCGTTGTTTAAGGCTATTAAATTTTATATCTGGACGCACGTTTGCGGGAATAGTTAAAGTAAGTGCTGCTTGTGGAAGGTATATTCCGCCCTCGGGTGCATTAGAAATAAACTCATCAATTTCAAGAACTTGCTGCACACCGAAACTGGAAAGACGAACGGCATCTTGAGGAATTGTAAATTGGATATCCACATGATTTTGATCCGATGATAATATTTTTGCGTAGGGATGCTGTGCTTCAACATTGCGTGAAAGAAAAATCAGAAATAAAGAAATTGATAGGAAGACTCGTTTGACCATATTTACCAATTTTCAAAATTACATATGGACGGTTGAAACAGGATTGCTTGATTCAGACTTGGGTAGTGTGAAGCTCTGGAGAGATTCGAAGGAAATATGGTAAATTCGAATATTTAATTTAGGTAAATATTTATTGATATCAGCTTCCAAAGCCTTGTTTTTTTTAAACCACGTCCCGTCAATTAAAATTGTTGAAATACTCTTTTCCTCACAAACCGAGGATAATTTTTCTGATGGATTGTAAACAGGAATACCGCTTGTTACATCCGATCTGTTAAAAATTTCAGACGTCTCTGTTATAAATAAACCAACTGCATTAAATCCATTATTTTTTAAAAGTTCATGACTGAAATACAAATCGATAGCTGATTTTCCATGTGCATAAATGAGGACATTTTTGAGAGTATGAGTTTTCTGAATGCGTCGTTCATCAAAATAAGTCAACCCAACTCTGGCAATAATCATCAAAAACACCGATATAAAAAAATCAATGATGAAAGTACTCGTTGCTAAAGGCTCATTGATATTAATGAACTCGGACATTAATACTATAAACACACTGGCAATTACATTAGATTGAAGGATTGGAATGATCTCGATTCCACGGACAACTCGCCATTGTTTTTTGTATAAGCCGGATAAAAGAAAAATGCTGATTTTTAAAAAAAGCAGGAAAGCAAGAGTTTTGCTATAAATTTGCTTTTCCATGGGAAAACTATAAAAATCATATCGAAGCATAAAAGAAAAAGTAAATGCCATAAATGCTAAGACACAATCGACGATACCCTGAAAAAAGGAAAGAGGAGCTGTATTTAAAACAACAGTATTTTGTTCTTTTGATTTTCTTCCTGCAAGGGATGAATGAATATATCCAAACTTCATTAACCCGATAAAAAGTGAGATAATACCCATACCGATTATAAACAGAAGCGAGACATTCGTTAATAAAATTGAAATAAATCCAAGGATACAAAATAAAAGAGCGACTGTATACATGCTCCAAACCGCACGTTCGTGAGGCATGCCCAGGGCAACAAATCTATGGTGAATATGCTGCTTATCCGGCTGGACAATTTTATTTATGAAACGAATAAGCGAATATTTACTTTCCTGTGAGTTATCAGGGTTTCGCAATCGTCTATAAATAGCAATTGAAGCATCGGTTATAGGCAAACCAAATAACAAAAAGGGGACAAAAACTGAAACGGTTGTTGTACCTACAAAAAATCCTTCAACAGCTAACAACGCAATGACAAATCCAAGAAACAAACTCCCATTATCCCCAAGAAAAATTTGTGCAGGATGGATGTTGTGGAATAAAAATCCAATAACTGACGCACTTAATACGGCTGCGAGCACCATCATGTCGTATTTTTGCACATAAAATGATATCAAAATGATCGTGAAAAGTGTTATCGCTGCCACTCCACCAGCGAGACCATCAAGTCCATCCATGAGATTAAAAGCATTACAAATAAACACAAGCCACAAAACAGTGAGTACATAAGAAAAAACCGGGCTGAATGCAATACCTGGCAACAGCGAAGTCGCATTTATTTGAATGCCTCCCCAAAATGCAATGCTGGCTGCAATGGTTTGCCCACCAATTTTTTGCCATGGGTTTAAATTCCAGACATCATCGAGCAAGCCTAGTCCGACCATAAATCCACTTGAAGCGAGAATTGTGATTACTTTTGAAAATGAGATGGAATGAAAAGAGAGATTTCCTGCTTTGAGCAAAAATATTGCAATAGCAAAGGCAATAAAAATGGCAAGCCCACCTGTTTTGGGCATTGGTTTTGAATGGATTTTGCGTTTGTCCGGTAGATCAACAATACCGGAATACAAGGCAAATTTTCGTGCGAGGTTTGTCAGAAATATACTGAAAAAAATCGTAAATATGAAAACCAGGTAAGTCATATTTTTTGTCAGAAATTTTTATGAATGCACTTCTTATCAATGTGAAATGCGATTTATTTTTTCCTTAAGTACAAGACAAACAAACATTGGTAATTTAGCCATTGGTTTTATTCGTTTTGGTTGGCGAATAAGCCGGTATAACCATTCCAATCCATGACTTAGCAACCAGTGAGGCGCACGTGGTGCCGCACCTGCAATGACGTCAAAACTTCCTCCTACCCCCATAATAAATGGTATATCTGATTCCTCGGTCAGTAGTTTTATGTAGTCATCCTGAATTATTGCTCCCATTGCTACAAATACAATGTCAGGTTTACTGTGTTGGATTTCCTCAATGGATGCGTGCCGTTCATCCTCATTTTGGAAGAAACCATCACGAAATCCGCCAATTTTGAGGTTGGGATAACGCTGATTTAGTTTATTGACCGTTTTGGAAATGACTTCTTTTTTTGAGCCGATAAGATAAGCTGTATATTTTTTTCTGTTTCCCAGAGCCAGAACATCAAGCATAAATTCATATCCCGGAATACGTTCAATTTTGATGCGGTGGAGTAGATTCATTGCCCAAACAACACCAATCCCATCAGCAAAGCAAACACGTGCTTTGTAAGCGGTTTGGGCAAGTCGGTAATTTACTCTCGCCAATACAATTTTGATTGGATTTACTGCAAAGAAGACACCTTGAGTACGGGTTCTGATTTGTTCTTCAACTTGTGCGAGCATTTTTTCCCGGCTGGTGATGTCAACGGGTAATCCGAGAATTGTTTTCCTGATCACGGTAATCTCAAATGCTTGTAATGAATGTTAGATATAATACAATCCTTCGTAATACTAGAATGTACCCATTGTACTGCGCATTTGAAGAAAGAAAAGGTGGTAAAAATAGACGTGAGAAGAATTTATTGTCAGAATTGATGACGGGCAAGTTTTTATGTCTGAATATCAGTTTGAAAATATTTTTGCAATATGAGTGCTAAACTGCAAAACATCCATGCTGAGGACCAGCGCATGTAATGTGTTTTGTTTTTTTTAACTTTCCCAATGCGATAAATATAGTAACCCTTTTGGCTGAGCATATTGTTCTCCAAAAAATGGAGAATTTTAGGTATGGCTTCTTTGCACTTGGCGTTGTGAATGAATGTTGCGCAGGTAGTGAGTGCCTCCGCAAAACAGTGGATATCAATAGGGTCCCGATTGTTGTGGTAATATTTCACACAGCCATCAGAACTAATAAAATTATCAATAAAAAAGGACAAACCTTTCTCTATTGCATGCTGATAAAATGCGTTTCCGGTTGCATTAACAAGATGCTGTAAGCTACGCAGTATATATCCGGTGTGAAAGCTATCAATCCAGGATTGTATTTTTGTTTCTGCGTAGAACCACGATCCATCATCATGTTGATGCTGTATAGTGTAGGATGCTGCATTTTCTGCCAATTCTGTAAATTCCTTCTTTCCTGTAAAATTATGTGTTCGTGCAATAAAACCTGCTCCCAACAAATTTGCATTATGCACCATTGATTGATCAACAGTTGTGTAGCTAAAGCACATCCCCTGATTTGGTGTTTTTGTGATATGCAGATCATTTCGCATAAATTCTGTTATGCTCACGGCTATTTCTAAGTATTTTATATCACTGGTTATTTCAAACAGGTCAAGAAAACCATGTCCAATAAAAGATGATCCAACGATCGTGGGTGTGTTTGCAGGTAAATAAAATACTCTGTTTTGCCAGTTGAAGTTATAACCCCAGCAATCCCCGGAATAGCCAGGTGATTTATTTTTCATTAACCAGTCAGCAATAGAAAGTGCGGACCTTAGATATTTTGGTTCATTACATGTTTTATAAAGAGCACAATAACCAGAGAGAAATAATCCCATGGCTTTTGGATTTATGCCTTTTTGAATAAAAAAAACAGGTCGCAAATTAATGGGGAATTTCTTGAAAAACTGAATCCAGGCAATTTTTGAATAAACACCTGGTAATGGGATGTATCTCAAAAGTGCACTGTTTAGACCATCAAACGGATCATACCCTGCGTAGTGATCATCTTGAATGATTTGATCCAGGTGTTGGATTCTGCTTTTTAGGAGTTCGATATTCATATTTCAATGAAGCAGGCTATTATAAATGAATAATCAAAGTGAAGGACAGCGCCCATAGTGTCAAAATACCCGCAAGTAGTTTGTCTTGCAAAAGCAAGCTTGCAGGATCTTCGCCAATTTTTCTGTAATAAACCTGATAAAAGAAACGCCATACTCCAAGGAAAACGAATGGGATTGTGTAGGGCAAATCAGTTGTCTGGAAGGTTTGTATGCAGCGGTCACTAAATGTGTATAGTGTGTAAACCAGAATTATGCTCATACCGACCCCCAAAACAATCCGTTTTAATGCAGTTTTTGAATAATAAGCCAGCACTGGTCTTGATTTTATGGGATCAGTGTAACTGATGAGTTCAATATATCGCTTTGAAAATCCAAATAAAAAACAGAATTGCGTAATGATAATTACAAACCAATGGCTGATTGTCGCTTCAATCGCATAGGCACCACAGAGAATTCTCAACATGAAACCTATAGCTAGGAGAAAAACATCCAGGAATGGAATTCGTTTGCCAAAACTTGAATAAAATAAGTTTATCACCAAATAGAGCAGAATTGAGTAAAAAGCGGGAAGATTGACCAGCAAGGAAAGATAAAAAGCAAGAAATAGTGCAAGACTTGCAATAATCCCGGCAGCATGTAAAGAAACAGATCCAGCTGCGAGGGGGCGATTACGTTTTACAGGATGGGCACGGTCATACTCCTGATCAAAAAAATCGTTGACCATGTAGACGAAAGACGATGCACATATGAAGGCAAACATCGCAAGAAACGTCGTAAAAATATTGTCTTCCGTGATGCTTTCCTGGTTAAGGAATAGCACCAGGAAGACCGAAAAATTTTTATGCCATTGATGGAACCGAACGAGCGTAAAATATTCAAGAAGCATTTATCGGTCCGTGCATTTTAAAAAATTCAGTTTGCAACTTCCCCCCTTTTCAAAATGTTATATCATTTTTTCGGATTTTCTTTCCGTGTCGATAACTGATTATTTAATAGGAATCATCAAGGGCGAATACAGGTTTTCTGTTTATCCATTTACCTCGGGTGAAGTTAGGAAAAGGCTGTGGTGCGCTTCCCATTGCGATGGACTGTTCGGATAGTGGAGATATGGCACTCCATGCAGCTGCATCATAAGCATCAAGTGGCGTATCGACTTTGCGCTTTATCGATTCTACAAACGCGTGCAGCACGAACCAATCCATGCCACCATGACCGGCTCCGGAAGCTAAGCTTTCGTATTTTTTCCAGAGCGGGTGATCGTATTCTTGCATGTATTTTTGGTCACTTTCCCATCTGTGTGCAGGACTTGTACCCTCGATATACAAAGAATCGTTAATATCCATCCATAGACCCTTTGTGCCCTGCACACGAAAACCAAGCGAATACGGGCGAGGCAAATTGGTGTCATGTTGCACCATTACGGTTTCACCATTTGCTGTTTTGATAACGCTGGTAACAACATCACCCAAATGGAAACGGACATTAGCATTTGGATGGTTGTCTCCTCCCTTTTCAATAATATAATTATGTAAACCCCTTGTTTTCGATGCAGTTGCTGTTAATGTTACAAATCGATTTCCACGATTTATATCGAGCATGGTACCAACGGGGCCGATGCCGTGTGTTGGATAAAGATCGCCGTTACGTTTCACAGAGTGCAATGTCCGCCAACGTGCTTCGGAAAATGCTTTGTCGCCGAACTCCACCCCATCTCCCCCGGATTTAGATCCATTGTTAAACTTAACCTCGCGCAAATCATGTTGATAACCGCATTCCATGTGCACCAATTCACCAAACATGCCTTTACGAACCATGTGGAGAATTGCCATTACATCCCGGCGGTAACATACATTCTCTAAAATCATACAGGGTACATTCGTTTCCTCGTAGGTGTTGACGAGATCCCAGCATTCCTGCAATGTATTTGCAGCTGAAACTTCAACACCAGCGTATTTGCCTGCTTTCATGGCTGCCACTGCCATCGGTGTATGCCAAAGCCATGGCGTCGCTATAACGACACCATCAATGTCGTTGTTTTCAAGTAGTTTAAGGAAAGCGTGATCGTCACCCGTAAATTCTTTCGCGTTTTTTTTACCTGCGTCTTTAATTAATTTTTGGGCTTCTGCAAGGGCATCGGCATCTATATCACAAATCGCTTTCACTTCCACATCGTCGCGACGAAGTGCTTGACGCAAATGGCTGCGTCCACGTAATCCAACACCTATAAATCCCAGCTGGGCTTTCCGGTCGTCTCCCCCGAAAACGATGTTTGGTGCAAATCCCATAACTGCAGCACTCAATAAACTGGTTTGTATAAATTCTCTGCGTTGCATTGCCAACCTCCCGTAAAAGAAATGTGTATTTCATCAGATTGTTTTTTGCATGTTATGCGGAAATCGAATACTTTTCCTTCCATACATAAAAAAGCAAATATGCCGTAACCAGTGAAACGAACCATAAAAAAGCTGCATTCATAAGATTATCATAAATATAATACCCCGTTCCAAAAAGTGCACAATAGACAGAAATGGAACCAAGGAGCATGCATATTAATCCATGTGGTACATCCCAATCCGATTTGGCTGTTTTTTTGACTGGTGCATTCTTCCATCCCGGTCCACCGGGATTTATCAGATCGATAAAATTCTGTAAGGTTTTTGCATCACTTGGCTGTGTTACCAGTGTTACGATAAACCAGGCAACAGTCGTTATGCCAACCCCAAACAACATTTTAAAATTCGATGTGAGGGGAGCAAAACCAAGCAACGTATGAAAAATTTCAAAATAGATAGCGATCGTAAACGAAACTACCATCGCGGTTATTTCACTGTACGGATTAATACGCCACCAGAACCAGCGCAATATAAACAATAAGCCTGTTCCCGCACCAATTTGGAGAAGAATATGGAAGGCTTGCAATGCATTGCTCAGCATAAGTGCAAATATGCAGGTTATCACCATGAGGCCAACAGTAGCAATCCTTCCAACGAAAACAAGTTGCGATTCGTTTGCATTTGCATTGATGAATCGTCGGTAAAAATCGTGTACAATGTACGATGCACCCCAGTTCAAATGTGTTGAGATTGTCGACATGAAAGCGGCAATTAGAGAAGCTATTACAAGCCCTAAAAAACCCGTCGGAAGAAACGTCAGCATTGCAGGGTATGCTAAATCATGTCCCATAACCTGTGCGTTTACATTGGGAAAAGCCTGCTGTAGCGCCTGAATATTTGGAAATACAACTAAGGAGCTTAATGCGACGATGATCCATGGCCATGGCCGCATTGCATAATGAGCTACATTAAAAAAGAGTGTGGCACCAACCGCATGCGATTCATTCTTTGCCGAAAGCATGCGTTGAACGAGGTATCCACCCCCACCGGGCTCCGAGCCTGGATACCAGACACTCCACCACTGCACAGCAAGCGGCAAAATAAATACAGTAATGAGTAGGTCCGAATCATTAAAATCCGGGATAAAATTTAATTTTGTCGAAACGTTCGGGTGTGTTAATAGCTGCGATAATCCACCAATTTCCGGCATATCGAGAACAAACCATGCTGCACCAATAGCCCCAATCATAGCGATAGCGAATTGAACAAGGTCGGTTATCAGGATGCTGCGTAAACCACCCATTGTGCTGTATAAAACCGTAACTGTTGAGGCTAAAATTAACGTTTGCACCGGGCTGAGCCCCAGCATCACACCGCCTATTTTAATCATTGCAAGGCTAACGGAAGCCATAATCATTATATTGAAAACCACACCAAGGTACAGCGCCCGGAATCCACGTAAGAATGCAGCTGCTTTGCCACCGTAGCGAATTTCATAAAACTCCAAGTCGGTTAAAACACCGGAACGTCTCCAAAGGCGGGCATAAACAAAAACAGTGAGCATACCAGTAAGCAGGAAGGCCCACCATACCCAATTCCCGGCAATTCCATTTTGTCGAACAATGTCTGTGACAAGATTTGGTGTATCCGTAGAAAAGGTTGTTGCGACCATCGAAACGCCTAACAGCCACCAGGGCATATTTCGGCCGGACAAGAAAAATTCCGCTGCATTCTGACCCGCTTTTCGGGAAACAAATAGCCCAATGACAAGATATAAAACGAAGAATAATGCAATGATCAGCCAGTCTAAAGTCTGAAGAACCATATCAGCTCCAATACAATTAGAATATCCTGTTGAGAATCAGGATGATTACTTAGCAAAAAACATGCGCAAAGCAACGACAAAAAGTAAGGTGGCGAAAAGACGTCGAAGCAAAAGCCCTGGCACAGCATTGATGAAAGATGTGCCGAGTAATACACCAGCAACCGCTCCGATTGCAATAAGTGCGGCGAGGGAGAGATCTACCGGAATAGCCTCATTTAGCTTATAACGGACAGCCCCAATGATCACAATTGGGACCATTACAGCCATTGCTATGCCTTGTGCTTCTTTTTGCGGGAAGGAAAGAAAAACTAAAACGGGGATGATAAGTAAGCCCCCTCCAATTCCAAACAATCCGCTGACCAATCCAGTGACCAGCCCTAATATTATATATATGGCAGCCAACTTTCCCTCTTTTCGTAATGAATGATCAATTGAATTTATGTTCATTATATACAAATTTCCCGGAAAAGCACCAAGTCTTTTAGTTTGTACAATGTAATATTTTGTAGCAGTTTAACCCCGTATTCAGAAATTGGTAGAATTGTATCCTGGGGGAGAAAAATATAGCTATTGGGATAACCAAACAGGTGGGATCAAGTTTAAAAGGCAGTGGCTGTTCCAGTCAGCCACTGCCTTTTTATAAAGCAATTATTTTACTGCAAATAAACGAGTTTTTTGGTTGCAGAGAAGCCTTCCGTTTCAAGACGAACGTAATAAACACCACTGTTCAATAATTGTCCATTATTGTTGTGCGCATCCCATTTGTATGTTACATAACCCGCAGAATGCATTTGATTATTCGCAAGAGTTTTCACTTCTGAACCCAGCAGGTCATATATTTTCAAGGTCACCGAAGCTGCTTGAGGCAGTCCGAAACGAATCGTTGTTTCCGGATTAAATGGGTTCGGATAATTTTGCATAAGAACAATTTCTGTGGGTAACGTCGAAGAAGCATCCATTACAGAAGTTGTTGTATAGGTCACACCGATTGGGCCGTGAAAAGTAAGCTGGCCGTTATAGGAAACATCAGCAATCTTGTAGAAGTAGGTATCTCCTGAGGTGATATTATAATCTTGAAAAGAGTAAGATGCGCCGGTCGCAGAATTCCCCTGCCCTGCGATTATTTGGCTTGATATCACACTGTAATTACCATTTTCCGAATCGCTACGATAGACGTGGTAACCCATATTCTCAGATTCTGAGGCTGTTGTCCAGGTGAGCTCAATGTAGCCATTTCCAGCAGAAGCAGCAAATGATGTTAATTCTACAGGAATGAGTTGATCCTGATTAATAAAGAGCACAACACCGTCATGATCTGAACAATAGAGTGCAGAGGCTCCACCATCGTTACGATACTCTTCAGCGACATCAGAATTTCCACGAGCATACTCAAGACCGGTAACATAAGGATTCAAAGCAGTCGAAGTAAGAACGTGGTCAAGGACCTGGGCGTCACCAATATAATTATAGGAATAGCGATTTGCCGCAGCGACAGACAGCACTTGATTCGTTAAATTGGGTTCCACGACTTCTGTTCCCGGAATCAACGCTTCGGAGGCATCAGCAGGATCGCCAATGATTTGTCCAAGGACGTCAACATATCCATCGGTGAATTCAAATGCATTAAAATCGCCAAGAACGATCAAGTTAATGTTGGGATCGCTTGTCTGCAGATTCTGCACCATGTTTGAAACAGATGTTGCTCCACGATCGCGTTTATAGCGAACGCGAGGTCCATCCGTTGCATCATCAATTCCATTAAGAGAACGCAAATGTACGTTTAGAATGGTTAGGTCTTTCCCGCCGGAAAGCTGGACAACCACTTTTAATGGAGGACGGTCGTGCAATAAATCCGTTGAACCGCTAAAAGTGTAGGTTTCACTCGCACCCAGTTCTTCGACACTGTTCACGGTGAGGTCACTGCGAACGAGATAACCAATAAATATGTCACTGGCTGTATTGCTTCCGACGTAATAGGTCGAATAGTTGATTCCGGCATCGTCGGCAAGGATTTTTGCAGCGAGAGCATCCAATTCAGCTTGTCCACCAAGTTCTTGCAATGCAACAATGTCTGGTGCTTTCATGGCAAGGCGGATGAATTGAGAAAATTTATCTAGACGGTTGGTATAAATTCCTTCGCTTGAAAGAAGTCTTTCAAGATTCAGTGAACCTACAGTAATTTCATTGGCAGTTTCATCGCGAACAGCACCAGGCATAGTGGGTACATTGGAAACTGTAAGTGAAGTCGGCCAAAGCTCATAACCACCAAACTCGTAACCGATAACACCAGTTGCTTCGAAGGTTGAGCCACCCACCAGATAGGCGTTTGGTAGACTGAGACGATCCGGATCCAATTCAAATACTTCCGGATTGCCGTCCCAAACAGGCAAGCTAACCTGTCCGGGATATTCGATTCCAGGTTCACGGAACGGACGGTTGGCCGAAGCAACGATATAAGCCTCTGCAACCGTATCAGAACTGAAACGCTGGTTGCCACTCGTTATCGTACCAGAAGCAATATGAACGAGCATTCCCTCAAAACGTTCAAATTCCGTACTAGCTTGTGGTGCGGTCGGTGAAGGAGTTGCTGCATCAAATTCAGCAGCCGTAGGTAATGGATTTCCCGATGAGACGATACTTACACTGGGAGAATTTGAAAATTCAGTTAAGTCAAAAAACTCGGCTACTTCACCGGTTACGTCCACGTTATCACCAACAGCAACAAACGGAGCACTTCCGGTATAAACCCAAATCCCGTCTGATGTTTGGGGATCACCGTCTGCACGGGAATCCGGAGTTTGCATAGCAAAGCCATCCGTGCCTACTGCAGTTACGACATTGTTTTCCGTTGTCACGGTCGTGCCGGCATAAGGACTCGCCAAGCCATTGCCCTGAATTTCATAAATTTCATAAGTGGATGTCACACTGATTGTAGTGAATGAAAATACATAATCTGCATTCATATTATCCGGCGGATCATCCGTGTCATTGTCGGTTACTGAAGCCGAATATACTGTAACGGTAACTGTTTCATTGTTTGAAAAATCAACATCCGGGTTCAACGTAAATGTGGTTGATCCTCCCGATACGACTGCACTGTGAGCGCCGCTTGAAGAACCAGATATTGCAAACCACGAACCGGACGCGGTTACCGCTTCGCTAAAGGTAATACTTATATCACCGTCGATTGCAACATTAACAGCGCTATTTGCTGGGGTTGTACTTGATACAGCTGGGGCTGCGTCGCCAGCTCCTGCACGTGTATAAGTGCCGATGGGAAAAGGCGTTGATGCGCCAGCATTTGTCGTTTCACCATCGAGGGCATTAATGCCGCTGAAAGTCCAGTTTGCCAGCACAAAAGTTGAACCGTCTGGGTCTGTGTTATCCACACGATAAACCCATCCGTCAAGATAATACCATGGTTGGCCTGAACCACTTAAATTTATATCTCCAAAAACATCAACAACACTGCCATTTTTGAAAAGTTCTAAAGCATCATCCCCATTAATATTGGGTGCATTGCCATTTGTATATGTTGGTGCAAATCCAAAAAAGTTATTAAATTCGATTGCTTCTGTCGCAAGGTAAATAAAACTACCTGCCGTTACGGCATCTGATGGAAATGTAAATTCCTCACCATCTGTTCCTCCCCCATTGTTTGCAGAGCCGAATCCATAAATACTAAGATCGGGGATATCATTTATGACATAAAACTCTACTGCTTTCGGAATTCCCCCTGTGATCGGACCATCAACACATCCGGTTATAATCAAGTCACTTTGTGCAAACAAACCACTTGCAAATGTTAACAAAAAGAGAGTGGCAATGAAAGATTTTAGCCTTGCCATTGTGTTTCTTCGCCTCCTGGTTAAAAAAGATTTAAAATGAAAATGAGAGTTAGGATTCCGTCCGTGGCAGGTTTGCAAAATGCGATTGAATAGCTGTTGTTCTTAATATCGAATTTCGCGCGTTTATGAGGGGATTCCCAATGCGGTCTTACTTTACATATCCATGAATCCATACACCATTAACTACAAACGACACATAAATATTGCGGATCGTAAATTAAACTAATTTTGCCGTTGTTTTTCTTACGACAATTGCAGGCGAAAGTTGAACTTGCCGGGCAGGCGATTCCTTGTTTTCAAGTTTTTCCATAATTCGTTCCACGGCCATGCGACCTATTTCATACATCGGCTGCTTCATCGTCGTCAGTGACAGATATGACGCCAACTCGATATCATCGAATCCAATGATAGAATAATCATTGGGAACAGAAAGTCCTGCCTCACGAATAGCTTTCATTGCACCGATGGCGAGAATATCGGAGGCAGCAAATATTGCAGTAACCTCAGCTTTATTACGTTGTAAGAGTTTCTTCATCGCCATTTCACCTGCCCGTTCATTAAATCCGTCATTTTGTTTTAAAATTGTTGGATCATCGAGCCCATCCGCACTGATTATGGAATCAGCATCAATGAGTAAACCTGCATCCCTCATAGCTCTTGCGAAGCCCTGGTACCTGTCACGCGCAGGTGCGCTGTTGTTATGTCCGGTAATCATGACGATTCTAGAATGTCCCATTTCTATGAGATGTTTGGTAGCTGAGTAAGCCCCCTCATCGTTTTTCACCTGGATACAATCGATCTTATCGTGTGCCCGATCGACTACAACAATCGGCACTTTGGCGTTGATATATTTTTCAGCGTATTCATCGGAAATTTCCATTGAAAACGTCAGAACACCATCACATCTTCGCTCATGCAATGTCCTGTCGAGAAAATTATTTTTCATTTCCACGCGATCAACATAGTATAAAATCAAGTCGTACTCAAATGTGCTCAGTGATTTCATGATGCCGCGTAACAGTTCATGATAAAAATGGCCGGTATAAAAGGGCATGATCGCTGCAAGAATTCCCGTCTTTTTCCTGGCAAGTCCCTGGGCGATGGCATGGGGCGTATATCCAAGCTCCTGGATTGCTTCCATAACTACTTTTTTAGTCTGAGGACGAATATGTGAACTGTTGTTAATTGCTCGTGAAACAGTCCCTATACCAACCTTCGCCAATTTGGCGACATCATAAATAGTTACGGCCATGGTGAACTCTCAATTTGATAGGATTGAAATTGTTTTTGAAGCCAGACTAATGCTCAGGAAATATAGGATAAATATTGTTGCATTCCAGTGTTTTTTGCCGGATAATCAAAGGGTGAATGAGAATTCTATTTGCAATAAAAAGGAGAAACTCTTATAATTGCATTCAAATTATTTTCATATTTAATGAAGGTATACAATGTCCAAGAAAGATATCACAATAGTTTTTATCATCAGCATTGCCATTATTTTGCTCTTGATTTTCGGTTACAATGATTACAAAAGGCAGCTTGATCTTCGGAAAAACACGAATACCAGCAGTGTTATGCAAAACGGTTGATATTCATGAGATAAGCTAAATCCGTCACTTTAAGGTTCCCTGGATTTTTTGAATAGCTTAATATTATGACCTTACAACGCAAAAAGCCTGATCATTTCGATCAGGCTTTTTGCGTTGTATCTTTAGTTGGCTTCGTTTCTTTTTCATTTTGAGTCGATACTCCCGAACTCGACCGGGTAATTTGGTTGGCACTCGAGGTGTTTTTGGCTTGAACTCCTTTTCTAATTTCAGTATAAGGCGTTCCCAGGCAACCTTTTTGTTTTTACTTTGTGAACGGCTCTCTACTGCCGTTACCATCAATCCCGTCGGCAGATGCTGTAATCGTACAGCTGATTCTGTCTTATTCTTATGCTGGCCTCCAGGCCCGGTCGACTTAAATAAAGTCATCCGAGTATCGTTTTCCAGATTGTCCAAATATTCTGCAAGTGTTTTCATGATAACTCCCAAAAAGGGAAACAACAATTAAATGAAGTTTCCCTTTTCAAATTCCATTTCTAATCAGGCAACAAACGGATCCAAATGGCGCTTCAATTCAGATTTTGGCACAGCACCAATAATCGTATCCGCGATTTCGCCATCTTTAAATATTAAAAGTGTTGGAATGCTGCGAATACCGTATGTACCGGCGACGATGCCATGCTCATCAACGTTTAATTTTGCGATCTTAATTGCGCCGCTATATTCATTGGCAAGCTCTTCGACGATGGGTCCAATCATTTTACAAGGACCGCACCATTCCGCCCAAAAATCTACTAAAACAGGTTTATCAGAATTTAATACTTCCTGCTCAAAGTTGCTGTCTGTTAATTCTAAAGCCATGTAAATACTCCTTTATTTAGTGGTACAAAGAATCGGTGAAAATAGTATGCTTAAACATAAAAAACAACTTAATTTCCCTTTTTATTCTTTCTGGCTCGAACACCTTGTCCAATACTTGCAAGCGCTATATAATAGTAGCCAAATTGAAATAGCATAAAAAAAGGTATCGACAAATAAAGTTGATTTAGAAAAAAATAACTCATGCCCAATGTAAAATAAATTGCTAGCAGGAGTTCGATGACATGCACCCGAGAAAATGAAGCTTTGTATTTCTTTTTCATCCATCCATCACTGCTTGTTTTTATATTGAATTTTGGCGTTCGTAAAAAATCCGTCTGAATACCGGCCAATGCTTCAAGCACTGCTTTGCCATTGTTTACAGACAAACCAATACCTAAAGCCATCAAAGCTGGTATATACAAAACAGTAGGCCATGTTTTTTCATGTGTAAGCTTAATTGTGTAAAAATAATAAACTATGACAGAAAATGTTGCTGCAAAAAACATAAAAAAGTAGGAAAGTACGGTATATCTAACAGAAATACCCCATTGTATATTTAACATTGGAATCAGCAGAAATGCCGGGATAGTCATGAGTAAATAGGCAAAATTACTGCTAAGATGCAGCAAAGCTTCTATTCTTACCTTTAGCGGTAGTTTAGATTTTAGCAATGCAGGCAATAGTTTGATCGCAGTTTGTACAGAGCCTTTTGCCCAGCGGTGCTGTTGACTCTTGTAGGCATTCATGTCGACGGGAAGCTCTGCGGGAGCGACAACATCGGCCAGGAAGATAAATTTCCAACCTGCAAGTTGGGAGCGGTAACTTAAATCGAGATCTTCTGTCAGTGTATCGTGTTGCCACCCTCCAGCGTCCTCGATAGCACGACGACGCCAAACTCCTGCCGTTCCGTTGAAATTAAAAAATTTTCCACTTTTAAAACGTGTAAAATGCTCCAATAAAAAGTGGGCATCGAGAAATATCCCCTGAAGTTTCGTGAGCAAGGAATAATTTAAGTTTAAATGACCCCAGCGAGTCTGTACCATGCCGACTCCCGGATTTGCAGCAAGGTGCGGTATAGTCTTTTGTAAAAAATTATCCTGGGGAATGAAGTCCGCATCAAAGATTGCAATATATTCTTCGTTGGATTGGGATAGACCGTATTCAAGAGCGCCGGCTTTGAAACCAACACGCTCTTCACGTACCAAATGCTCAATTTGAATTCCCTTCTTGCGCAATAAAGCGACGAGTCTTGTGGCAAGCTTTTTCGTTTTGTCTGTGGAATCATCCAAAACTTGAATGTGGAGTTTATCGTTTGGATAATTCAAATTGACAACCGCTTTGAGCAACCGTTTTAAAACATATTTTTCATTATAAATTGGCAGCTGAACCAAAACTTTCGGCCAGATTTTCGGCGGCTGTGGAATTGATGTTTTATGCTTACTGTATTTCCAATGCCGGTAAATAAGAACGTATTTATGAATACCAAAAAGTGCCAATCCAAATAATGCCAGCACATAAAGAACAAGCAATGTGCCGTTTAAGAATTGCATTTCTGTTTCTCCTTAAAAATTCGAATTAAAACATTCCAAATTCATTCTTCGTGAAAAGATGTTTCAAAAACGCGGTGATAGATGGAATTATTCCGTTGCAGGAAAAGTCGGAATAAAATAAAATTATCGAAAGGACCTTCAACAAAAAACTTAAAAATGCAGGATATCAAGTAGAATTTATGTTCCGAATCCCAAAACTAAAGTGTGGATGGAAAGTATTTAACGTGCAATAGCAGCTTTTCCGATGAATTCAACGGTTTTGTCGTTCTGTTTTGCAATTACTTTATAAAGGTAAATTCCATTTGCGAGCAAGTCGAAATCATGGTCACGACTATCCCAGGGTATTTGATTGTAACCGATTTCAGGAGAATAGTTTTCGAGCACCTGGATTAGTTTTCCGGTGACGGTGAAAATTTTAATTTGTACAGATTGCGCTTCCTGTGTAAGAAAAAATGTAAAAACAGTTTCTGATGAAAAAGGATTTGGATAATTGAGAACATCATACAGGGCAAAATTCTCGGCAACTTTCAATTCTTGTAATAAATTGTTCTTGTACCCGAACGCGTCTGTTACTTCAATCGATAGTATATGATTCCCGGGTGTCAAGTCTGGTTCAAACAGAATCTGTGCCCGTAATTTGTCTTCATTTTTTGGCAGGAGCTCCATGTCCGGTTGTGGAGAATTAAAATAAATGCGCTTGTTGTCGAGATACAGGACAAAATTGCTCGTGTCCTGTATCGCCGCAGGACTGTCATCATAGATTTCATAGAGAATGAGTGGAGTCGCGGAAATGTATTCATTGTTCAGGGGCGTTTTACTATCAACAAAAATTTGTATTGAAGGTGGCTCTTCGTCACGACGCGAAAATGCTGTTAAATTCACAGTGTTGTTAAGTTCATGGCTTTCAGCAACTTCATTCAAGTTATCAATATCAAGTTTTAACCGATGTGAACCCTGAGTTGCAAGCATAAAATCGAAGCTGACTCGCGTACTATTATTATAGGGAATTTTAATTTTTTTCGAGTTGAGCGTTGAATAATCCCCCAAATCATTTACCACGGACAGAGCAATACCAACAGAGTCTTTTGTGAATGCATTGAAAGCGTAGATATCCGCAGACAAGCGAATATTCTCACCCGCAAGTAATGAATCCGCACTTAAATTGACAGATGTCGGATCAATAGCAATATCTCCGGCAGGTTCATAACTTAGTTGCCAGCTTCTCAAAACCGGTGAATCGAGACCATCATCATCCGTAAAAATTGCGTGTAATCGAAGGTAGGGAAACTGAGATACATCAATTGCAGACAAATCATACTCACCACTTTGCGAAAACTCGTTTATTTTCATCCAGGCCACTTGGGAATTTAATTTTCCCTCAATATTAATGTGCATATTTGCAATTTCAGTAGGACCGGGAATAAGCCGAAAAGTGTCCTGCACGAAATGCAAAACTCCCCAGGAAAGTGCGGGTCCCAGGGGCTGGGAATAAAATTCGCCATTCTGAACAAATTGAAGCATTGTATCACTGACAACTGCAGGTCCCAGACCATTGGCAGTTCGTTTTTCTGTTTTGGATTTGTCGGTCGCTCCTTTTACACCTATCAAGCTCCAGGAATCGTTTAACGAGACATCTCCTGAAAAAGCGCTGCCAAAATTTTCGAATTCTTGTAATGCTGCCTCCGTTATTGCCTCACTTCCATCACCATGAATGCCTATAAGCAGCATTGAGCGATCTGGCAAGTCTCTCAATACGGCTGCCATACTATCCGATGCAGTATTTGAACTGGATGTATTGAAATTCAAGGGACCAACGGTTATTTGTTGTGAAACCGGGTCTATACTTAATAAATTGTGCCCACGAAAATCTGTGTTGGTATTTATTTTCTGTCCATCAATTATCAGGTCGCAATAACCGTTGCCATCCGAAAACCCGAGGGAACGGACCTGGAGCGTCTTTGTTTTTGAGTTGTCAAGTGGCAATAAAATACCGGATGACTGAGTACCATAAGTCGTTCCATTCTGAGGCCAGAACTGTTTCTCTTGACGAAAACTCCAATCGCTGCTGCCGGAATTAATCCAAAAATAGGCATTCACCCACGGACTTTGGATTGATTCTGTATTCCGACGGCAACGCCAAAAGTAGAGGCCATCCGCCAAAACAGACGACACCTTCCACCCTGTTCGAACGTGCTGTTCATTCACTTTTTCTGACTGGATCAAGAAAGGGCTTGTGAAATTTGACAACGTATCTATCTCAAATTCATAAGAAGCGGAGGATTCCTGCGATATTTCCGGGTTATAGACGTAAAGCGTAGGTTGGGTTTCAGAAATCTGCGTAAGAACAGCAGGTTCAGCAATTGTTAAATTTGAGGAGTAAAAATATATTTCCTGAGAAAGCGAATTATTATCGAAGCGAACTTCTCCAATGCTGTTTAATGGATTGACAACCAATTGTACTTTATAGGGTCCCCGACGATTTTGTCCCGTCCAGTAAATTCGAAGTGAATCACGTAAGCCAATTGGCGCGATGCGACTCCTCGTAGAGAAAATTAAGGAATTTTCACTGTTAAAAATATCCGTGTTGATTTCAACAGAATCTGTAGTTGCGAGCCCCAGGTTTTCAATTTTCACAATCAAAACAGTGATAGAATCCAACTCACTTAAAGTCTCCGGTTCTGTACTTATTACTTGTGGGGGAACGTACAAATCCGGCTGAAGGGGCAGTTTCAATTTCATGGACGGATCGCCAAAAAGTGTATACTGATCGATAACGTTTACATTGCGGCCATCTGTCTGCGGATGTTGCGTGTGTAATTTTAGTTTGGCAGCGGTTACTAGGGCACCTATTTCGCGCACGCTGTCTATGGCAAGGGAATTAAACAAACCATCGAGCAGCCAACCATCCTGGGTGATCCAACCCCAACCACTCGTTCCCCAAAATGCTGCCGCGCCACGCTGTGGCAATCGCATAAAGTCTTCTGCGAAGCTGACCTGGCGGGGTTCTGCAAATTTGCCGGTATGACAGGTCATGCTGAAAACAACGGGGAGTTTATCGATATTTTGTAATTTGTCAATATCCTCATTTTGCAGCATTGTTTCCCAGGTGCTGCTTGCAGCATGGCCAGAAAATACGAATGTGCTCACGCCATCGGCAAAAGTTTGTAAAATTTCCGGCTGCATCTCCCCTTCTGTTCTCCCGTCCGTGTCCTTATAAATTCGGATGGGTTCTCCGGCAACGGGAGCTGGATCAATGTAACGGTTAATCAGTTCCTCACTTTGGGCACGAAACTGAAGTTGCTCATCCGTATTTATGCCACCGTTTAAGAAGGCAAACTTTTTTATATGAGTGGGGATTGGCTCGAGGTCGTATTGAATTATTTTGTCGACGATTACCGAAGCTTCTTCCTGAGTATACACCGGAAGACGACCGATGAACATATCCGGAAGAAAATCTTCAGGTCCATCGAAGCAAACAAGGCGGCTGTCACTGACAGGATTCCCTAAAACCGGGATGAAGGTAGTTTGAACAGCATCTCCTCCAATTTTTCGAGGATCCCAGCATCCATCGCCAAGGAGTAGTGCAAATTGTGGAGCTGGATACTGCCAGGATGAATAGGCATAATTTAAAAAATCCTTGATTGCCTGCGCCGCAAATATACCGTAGTTAAATTGATTGTATACATCAGCTATATCGACAACTTTTACACGCAATCCGGAAACACTTCTTCGATGAGCAGCCAAACGTTCTGCCTCTGTAAGAAATTTGGCATGAGCAATAATTATCAAGTCTGCAGTATTTTGCGTCGATTGCAAATCGTTTGATTTTATGCGAAATAGTGTGTCCGGCGATAAAAATCCGTACGGCGTTACAGCAAAATAAACCGCAGTATCAGCCCTGGTATCACGGAAAGCTGCACGAAATGCAATTCCATTTTGTTCAATTCTGTATCCCGTGAGTTTTTCTTGGGTGGTTAAATTAAATATATGAATTTCATCCTGTTCAAAACCTGTGATCTGGTATTGAAGACTATCGTCAACCGAATTCGCGGGTTGCTCAAATTGTAATCGGTTTAAAGCTGTATTGAAAGCTCGAGGATATTCCACTTCAATCCACTGCAAATCAATTCTTTCATTGGGTACATCTGTATCTCCCGGGAGCTCAATCCCGAGGGTATTTGACCCATTTCTAAACCAGGTGCCCGGGATATCTCTTTCTAATACGATATCTGCGTTGTCTGAAAAAAGTGTATCCGCGAATTCATAACCGTTGATTTTTAGAACAAGGTGATGGTTCGGTTTTATTGAATTGGCTGTTTTACCTCGGAAATAAACACGAAGCGTGCAGTTATCACCGGTTTCAATTAATTCGGGTAGTTCAAAATTTTGTATGAAATTTCCAGGGCCAAAACGGCGCCAGTACCAGCCCTCGCCAGGTACACGATCCGTGATATACAATTCGAGATCAGTATCGCCATGGTTGTATTCTTTGTCTAATTCAAAATGAATTTTTTGGATAAAACCAGAAGCGGAAGGGTTGTCAATTGTACCAATTGTGTTGTGTAATGAATAGCGCAAGCCATCAGTTGTGTTCTGGGAAAGGAAATATACGTTGGTTTCCGTTTCTTCATTAAACCAACTGGAATCACCAGGGAGTCGTTGGCCATAGAACCAAATTTCGTCCAAAGGTGAAAGTGAAGTGCTTTGCACGTGTTTTATATAAATTGGGACTTCATTCCCCTTGTTATGAAGGTGAAGCTTTGCAGGTAAATTGATGTCCAAATCAAAACCTGTAGCCAGGATTTCTGCAACAGTTATTCGATAAAATCCATTTTCACGAAGTTCAATTTTAATTTTTTCATCGTGCTCGAGAGTTGTGGTTTGAATCGTACTGGTTGGCTCTTTACGAAAATATGCTGCGTGCTGGCCGTTTATAACATGCTTAAGAGTTTTTAGTTCATTCTCTGATGGAACGGTTTGTTTTTTCAAATTTGAAAAACTGATTGCTGCTTGAATTTTTCCATCTTTAAAATTTTTAAGGGCTTGAGCTGTCGTTTGGAGTGTTCCTAAACGAAATCCACGCCACCGGCCAACTTCTTTTATTCGTAGGAATGCATTCGCAGCCTGTCCGGTAAACGTCTTGCCGTTAAAAGTTAACTGGAATTGAAAATCACCATCGGAGGGTATCAGGAAAGCAGGAGTTGTGAAGTTGCCGGATTGGTCGAATTCGTTTTGTGTTGATTTTTGAATTGATTGCCTGATAATACTATCCGGAATTGTCATTTCAAAACGCACAAGTTTTGCTGAATTTTCGATAATATTGACGTTTGCTATCTGTGCACTGGTTTGTTGCACGAATAAAGAGAGAAAAATTAGTCCTTTACCGAAGGCGTTTGTCTTTGTAAAACGTAAGATGGATTTGATATCAGTTAATTCCATGATGTTCAATTTCTAAGTGGTATTTCTCAAGGATGACTTAAGCCAAATTTACTTCAATAATCATACCTTTTAACACAAAATCTCAATACTTTTTCTGCAATGCCGAGTTCCAGTTCACCTGTGTGCGAATTTCGGGCTTCTATCGTTATCTCAAGACGAAGTTGAATTACACTGACGACTATTTAGATACACTACTGTCTCAGGTGGATTACAGGTAAATGTATTCGGATAAGTAACTTATAATTTTTCACAGGTTGTAATGTTGTCGAATTAAACGGTTGTGGGAACAAGCACTGGGATATGTTCAGCGGTTGGCAAAAATGTGTGCAGAATGAATTCATAAACGGCTGGATAAAAGAGGCAGAATTCCCTGCCCGCCTCTTTTATCTTATGAGAGAAGAATCATGCATTATTCAGAACATCAACACCGGGTAGTATCTTACCCGTCATAAATTCCAGGGATGCTCCACCACCGGTGGAAACGTGTGAAATTTTATCGCTCAATCCCGATTTATTGAGGGCTGAAACACTATCCCCTCCACCAACAACACTGAAGGCGCCAGCATCGGTTGCTTCAGCAACAGCTTGAGCGATAGCAAGGGTTCCTTTGGAAAATGCCGGGTTTTCAAAGACACCCATTGGGCCATTCCAGAAGATAGTCTTTGCATTTTTAATGATTTCAACATATTCCTCAATTGTTTTGGGACCGACATCCACACCAACGAGTGAGCCTGCTATTTCTGCACCGCTTGTCGTCGTACAGGATTCGGCATCAATTCCTGTTGCTACAACGTGATCAACCGGTAAATTGATTTTGACTTTCGTGCCATCGCCTGCTTTTTCCAGGGCGGCCTGTGCTACATCAATTTTATCTTCTTCCAATAGAGAGTTGCCGATTGCAT
Organism: Deferribacteres bacterium; assembly: GCA_020633655.1. Lineage (GTDB taxonomy): Bacteria > Zhuqueibacterota > Zhuqueibacteria > Zhuqueibacterales > Geothermadaptataceae > Bioreactorimicrobium. The sequence continues at coordinate 137,718 of JACKDF010000003.1, read as the reverse complement.
GATTTTGTGTTTTCAGGAAGGTATAGGCCATGCCACCGCCGATGAGAATATTATTGACCGTTCCGAGCAGATTGTTAATTACTTCGATTTTGTCGGATACTTTTGCGCCACCCAGAATGGCAACGTATGGTTTTTCCGCACCGTGCAGTAAGCGTCCCAAAGATTCAAGTTCAGCTGTCATAAGATAGCCAGCAGCACATATGTCAATAAATTGTGTTACGCCAGCTGTGCTTGCATGCGCGCGGTGCGCCGTGCCAAAAGCATCATTGATGTAAACATCCGCAAAAGATGCGAGCTCTTTTGAAAATGCTTCATCATTTTTTGTTTCTGCCAGATGATAACGTAGATTTTCAAGGAGCAAAACATCGCCGTTGTTTAGTTTACTCACCATTTCACTAGTTTCACTACCGATACAATCCGGAGCGATAGCAACATATTTCCCAAGCAAGTCGCTTAGTCGTTCGGCAGCAGGTTTGAGGCTCAGCTCTGGTTTCACTTCTCCTTTTGGGCGGCCGAGATGGGACATTAAAATGAGTTTACCGCCTTCGTCTATTACTTTTTTTATACTCGGAAGCGCACTTCGAATGCGCGTATCATCTGTTACGACTCCATCTTTGAGCGGGACATTAAAATCAACGCGCATCAAGACACGTTTTCCCTGAAGTTTGACCTTATCAATGGTCAATTTATTCATTATAAATCTCCTTTATTGTTTTAATTTCTTGAAGATGAAACAATTAACGATGCCGGTATCACACTGGATATACCAAGCATATTGGCCAATCCCTGATTAGTGCAAATACCGTTATAAGTTAATAATCCATGTTGGTAATGACTGTTTTCCCTTAATGTATCTTCAAAGCCTCGAGCAGCGATATCCCGTACAATCTCCAATACAACCTGGTTTAAAACGTGTGAAGCAGAACGTGCAACACAGGATAAAATATTCGGAACACAGTAGTGAATAACATCATGCTCGATGTAAACGGGATCGCTCAGTGTAGTGGGTTTGGACGTCTCAAAGCAACCGCCCTGATCTACAGACATGTCGATAATTACAGCCCCGGCTTTCATTTCCCGCACTACTTTTCGTGAGACGATACGTGGTGTCTGTTCACCAGAAATATGTACTGCTCCTATCAAGACATCCGCAAAACGTGCTGTTTTTTCAATATCCAGAGGTGTTGCCGGGAGTGTGATGACTCTGCCATCAAAAGCGCGGTCTACAGTACGAAGGGCCTCAATATTACGATCGAGAATGTGTACCTGGCACCCGAGGCCGAGAAAGCATTTTGCAGCACTCAAACCAACGGCACCAGCCCCTAATATCACGACATTAGCCGATGGAACGCCGGGACCACCACTGAGCACAATTCCCCGTCCTCCGGAAGTGCTTTCCAGATATCGTCCAGCGATTTGTGGCAACATTTTTCCGGCAAGTTCGCTAATTGCAACGAGGACAGGATTTGATTTGTTAGGTGATAAAATCAATTCAATCCCCATCGAGTTAACTCTGTTTTTCAGAAGAGAATCAACACTGCGACGCGTTCGCAAGGAAAGCTGGTTAAAAGAAAAAAGCACATGATTGGAACGGAGATGGATTGCTTCTTCATCATTGGGCGGTAAAACTTTGACAATAACATCTGCGAAATCGAGTGCTTCCTGAAAATCAGCAGCATGTTTTGCCCCGGCGATAAAGTAGGTGTCATCACTGAAACCGCAGCCAACACCCGCACCTTCCTCAATGATAATTTCCAAACCGGATTTTACGAGGGCATTGACACCAGCCGGTGTAATTGCAACTCTGTTTTCTTCAATGCTTTTTTCTTTTATTATCGCAATTCGCATTTAAATCCCTGGTAAGTGGTGAATTTCTCATTTGAATCTGCAACTCGTTTGAATACAAGAAGTTTGAAATGAAAATGCAGGGGGATTGCTGCTTAAGAGAATAACAGAAATGTATATCCAACTACAAAAATCATTCAAATTAAAAACGGTTTGAAATTAAGATTTTTACGTGAAAAGTCAAGAATTATAGGAATGATTATTCGACTTGTTCCACACCCCAAATATCCTGAGCATATTCCATAATTGTTCGATCACTGGAAAAATATCCTGATCGAGCAACATTTAAAATTGCCTTGTTTGTCCAGTTGTTTTTGTGGGTATATTCCCGGAGAGCTTTGGTTTGTGTCTCAGCATAGGAACTAAAATCCCCGAGATGGTAGTATTGATCTGCCGAGTAGACCAAGGTGTCAAAAAGTGGTTTGAAAATATTAGGTTCGTCGGTATTAAACATGGAGGAGTTCATTGCATCTAAAACTCGCCGGATATGAATATTTTTATTGTAATGGTCCCATGGCTTGTACAACCCCTTTGCAAATGCGGATTGAATTTCACTGGCTGTAGCCCCAAAAATGAATATGTTTTCATCCCCTACTTCCTCTTTAATTTCGATATTGGCACCGTCAAGTGTTCCGATGGTAACAGCACCATTGAGAATAAATTTCATATTGCTGGTTCCGGAAGCCTCTTTCCCGGCGGTTGATATCTGTTCGCTGAGTTCGGTTGCCGGAATGATCTTTTCAGCGAGGGTAACGCGATAATCTGGTATAAAAATTACCTTTAACTGGTTTTTCACACGGGAATCGTGATTGATTACTTCTGCGACAGAATTGATGAGTTTAATAATGAGTTTTGCCATCTGGTAACCCGGAGCAGCTTTGCCTGCAAATATATATGTTTTGGGCCACGGTAAATCAAGGTTGTCCTCCACAATAGTCAGATACTGATGAATCACGTGCAATATATTGAGTAACTGCCGTTTGTATTCATGGATACGCTTCACTTGTACATCAAAAAGTGACTCAGGATCAACGCTATAATATGTTTCTTCTTTGATTAGTGCTGCAAGTTTATTCTTGTTGTCTTGTTTGATTTTGCGGAATTTTTCCTGAAAAGGGATATCATCGGCGATGGCCTCAAGACCTTTCAAATGATCCAAACTGTATATCCACTTTTCCCCTATTGTTTCCGTAATTAATCCAGCCAACTGGGGATTGCTGACCAGGAGCCAGCGTCGCTGGGTTATGCCATTCGTTTTGTTGTTGAATTTTTCAGGCCATAATGCATAAAAATCTGGTATGAGATTTTTTTTAATCAGCTCCGAATGCAACTTAGCCACACCATTAACGGAATGACTTCCGACAATCGCCAGGTTTGCCATTCGAATTTGTTTTGTTTCTCCCTCTTCAATAATAGAAAGCTGTTGTTGCCGTTCACCACTCAGCCACTTTTGATTGAGTTGTGCAATAAAACGGCGGTTGATTTCATAGATAAGTTGCAAATGCCTTGGGATTACTTTTTCGATTAATGGAATACTCCATTTTTCCAATGCTTCCGGTAATAGAGTGTGGTTTGTGTAGCCAAATGTGGCTACTGTCATATCCCAGCTTTTGTCCCAGGGAATATCGTATTCATCGATGAATATTCGCATCAATTCCACAACTGCAAGGGCGGGATGCGTATCGTTTAGTTGTAGTGCATTTTTGAGAGGGAAATCAAAAATGGAAGAACCAGAACGTTCATGCTTGCGGATAATATCCCGTAGTGAACAGGCAACAAGGAAATACTCCTGAACAAGTCTTAATTCGCGACCGGCAGCGAAAGAATCTGCAGGATAAAGAACTTTTGATATGGTTTCCGAAAGGATTTTATGGTTTACAGCATCGAAATAGTCGCCCTGATTGAATATTTTCATGTTGAATTCAGAGGATGCTCGAGCTGTATACAAGCGAATCGTTGTGACCGTATGACCGCCGTACCCAACCACTGGCATATCATGAGGAACACCAACAACCAGTTGCCAGTCCAGCCACATGGGATTGTAGTTGCCTCCACGATCTGATTCGTGTTGAATTGAGCCATAAACAGGGACCAGAATCGCTTCATCAATACGCTCGATTTGCCACGGTGTTTTTTCACGTAACCAGTTATCAGGTAATTCCTGTTGATATCCATTGTTTATTTTTTGCTGAAAAAGTCCAAACTCATAATTAATTCCATAACCATAACCTGGAATAGAAAGCGTCGCCATAGAGTCGACAAAACATGCTGCTAATCGCCCAAGTCCACCATTGCCAAGTGCAGCATCGTGTTCAGCGTCTTCAATTTCACCGAGATCAAAATTTAATTTCTGAAGTGCTTCCTTATAAACCGGATATAAATTTAAATTACATAAATTATTAACAAGTGATCGGCCAACAAGAAATTCCAGAGAAAGATAATGCACTCGTTTTACTTTTTTCCCATTGAAGCGTTTTTCTGTCTCCAATTGTCGATCAATTACTTTTTCACGAATGGCCAAAGCAACAGCCTGATACATATGGCAGAGTTTCGCTTCCTCCGGATTAAGACCAAGAGAGTATTTCAAATGATAGCGAATTAATTTCAAAACATCTTCAACAGACATATCATTGTTAGAATCCGATTCGTGTGCCACTGTAACGTTCATGGGATCAGATGTTTGATTTGCAGTTTCAGATATATCGCGAGATGAGAGATTGGAGGGCATTGCACTTGTCCTAAGTTGAATGATTACGTCCTTGTTCTTCAATAGAAATTTCGGTGTGCGGAAAAATCTCGCACTCTCTGCTTTACAACTTAAATCTGTATTTTTGGCATTTTATCTTAACATGTGTTTGAATTTCAACTTTTATAGGCACGCAAAATCTCTTCATATTCAGAAAATTTGGCATGATAATCTCTTTGCGCGCGTCGGATTACTTCATGTGCTTCCTCTGAATCGTAGGTATGTGTAATTTCACAATTCCTGCCTTCCTGGCCGGGAACATCTTTGTACGTAAGAAAATAATGCCGTAGTCTCTCCAGAATTCGTGGTGGGCACTGCTCGATGTCGGTCCATCGGCCATACATTGCATCGCCTTTCATCACCGCGATAATTTTATCATCCGCTTCATTGCCATCAATCATGCGTAACCCTCCGATTGGTGTGGCATGCAGTAAAATATCACTATGACTGATAACTTTTTCTGTGAGCACGCAAATGTCAAGCGGATCACCGTCCCCTTCGATATCAGTACGATGTAATTTTTCATTGCAGAATTCAGCAACTTCCTTCGCACAATAGGTTTGCGGAATAAACCCATAAAGTGTCGGACAAACATTGGAGAACTTTTGTGGCCGGTCCACAATCAAATATCCCGTTGATTTATCGATTTCATATTTCACTGTGTCTGTGGGCACAACTTCTATATAAGCCGTCACAATGCGTGGTGCATCCTTACCGACCTTTACTCCATGCCATGGATGAGACTTAAAAATCCCACCCAAGAGATTCCATAGTTCTTTTGTTTGACTTCCTGACATATAATTATCCTTTTTCAGAATTTATTTTTTCCTGTTGCACAACGTGTTCGGGACGTATTAAATCGAATATTGTTTTCACCGGATTGAAGGTGGTGAACGGCATTTCGACAAAAAAGGTAGTCCAGAAAGCCATCGCACCATTCCATAATCCCGGCAATTCGAGGGCAAGAAGTTCGCGTCCCTCAATCGATTTGTGGCTGATAAAGCCAGCTTTACGATCAACGAACTCGAGCAGGTCGAAGGGTTGGCCGCGAAAATCACGCACGCTGCAAACTATATCTACAGGATTGAAATGTGTCGCATTTTTAAGAAGCGATTTCTGCATCGGATCTCCTGTATTAATTTGCACTTGTTCGACTATCTGTTTTGTAATGTTACTATTTTTATCTTCAACCCAAAAAGGCCCTCCACCAGGATCCCCTTGATTACGAACCATACCACATACACGTATGGGTTTGTTTAATAGAGTAAAAATGTGGTTTGTTCTTATTTCCGCTGCCTGTTTTTTTATGTCCAAAGGGACAGTAATATGCAGTTTATTTTGAAGAAAATTCAAACCATTTGCAATATATTTTTCATTGTTTGGATCCCGGTACAAATCGTTCAGAATGGCAAAAATCTCGCTTTCCAGTTTTACTAAAAAACCACCAAGAATTTTTTTGTAAAATATTTCATCCTGCTTTTGTGGATCGGGTAAGATATTGTCCACATTTTTAATAAAGAGAATATCAGCACGTAAATCGTTTATATTTTCGATTAATGCCCCATGTCCACCGGGGCGAAAAACCAGGGTGCCATTTTGCATACGAAATGGCTCAAAATTAATGTCAACGGCGACGGTGTCCGTTGAGGGTTTTTGGAAGGAGTAAGAGACATCAAATTGGGTTTCCGGTGTGAAATGTTTTAAGATTTCTGCAAGTTGCTCCTGAAACAAGGCTTCGTGCTGCACGGAAATTGTAAAATGCAACTTCGCTATTCCTGCATCCGACCGGGTATAGAATTGCGCTTCTACAAGATGCTCCCACAAAGGACTGCGAACTTCTTCGCCGTAGTGATGAAATGGGATGAGTAATTTTGGTAAATTAGCCAAGTTTAACCCATCAGGCTGCAGCATTAACGATAATAAATCTTTAATGCCGTCTTCAGTCTGAAATCCCTCCGTTGAATTTGAAACAAAACGTTTTTTTAGTTCATCGTAAAAGGCATAATTTTCAATATTTCGAAAGAAAAGAAATGCTTGCTCTGCTTCCCTGTGATCGTGTATTTTTTCAATAGTGAAAGATGAATCATGTAAGAATTCCAATAATGTTTTAAACATTCGTGTTGCTGCACCTGATGCCGGCACAAATTTTTGCACACGGCCTTTGGCTTGCGCTTGCTCAAAAAGTGAAAGTAAATGCACGTGCTCTGATTGGTGAATTTTTGCAATCCCATCATTGGTTGTACATGGTCGAATGATATGCAAATGTTCTATGCCGGATTTAAATTGGTCAATCTGCTGCAATACTTGGTTGACAGTTAAACCATGTTGTACCAACTGTTTTTTATCAGAATCCGTTAACACATGCTACTCCTGTACTGGCATTAAATCAATGCTTAACATAAAGATAAATATTCTTGTCATCAAATTAAATAATTGGAAATTTAGTCTGATTTATTCATAGCTTCTCAAAATTAATCAATGGCCGGGGATTCCCCCACCCAATTCGGGAGCTTATGAATATACCAGGCATGATTTTTATTACTTTTAAATTTTAAAAACTCTGTAGTTTTACTTTCCATTTTTCTGCTGCGGACCCGAAAATGAAAAAGAAAGTTGTACGAACACTCGTTCTCTAGTGCAGTTTTATGAAAAAATCATACAAACTTTAATCTTAAAATCGGCCGCTGACAAATATTTTCAAGACATCAAATAGTGCGCTTTTCGATTGCATTCCTCTAAAGGAATAATATATTAATACACCTTTTAAATTAACATAATTTCTGGAGTAGGAAAATGGCTAAATACAAAATTGCATGGCTTCCGGGAGATGGTGTGGGAGTCGAAGTTTTGGAAGCAGCAAAAATCGTTTTAGATAAGCTGAATTTTGATGCAGAATTAATTCATGGAGACATTGGTTGGGAATTTTGGTGCAAAGAAGGCGATCCGTTACCCCAGCGTACAATCGATTTATTAAAGAATGTGGATGCCGCCATGTTTGGTGCCATCACATCAAAACCGGCGAAAGAAGCCGTCAACGAACTCGACCCTTCTTTGCGTGATAAAGGTTTTTCGTACCGCTCGCCAATTGTACGAATGCGTCAAACATTTGATCTTTACAATTGCCTGCGACCGACAAAAGGATATCCTGGAAATCCTTTGAATCATAAGGAAGGTATTGACATCGTTGTTTTCCGTGAAAATACGGAAGATTTGTATGCAGGTGTTGAATTTGCCAAAGCACCGAAAAGTTTGCGGGATGTACTTGCAAAGGAAGCACCCGCTTTTGCCCGGTTTAAAGATGTAAGCGATGAGGATCTTGCTATTTCCTGCAAAATAAACACTCGTGAAGGTTGTGAAAAGATTATTCAAGCTGCCTTTGAATTCGCAAAAAAATTCAATCGGAAAAAAGTAACAGTCGTTCATAAGGCAAATGTTGTGCGGGCAACGGACGGGCTTTTCCTGGAGACAGCGAAACTTGTGGCCCGGGATTATCCTGGAATTCAATTAGACGATGCCAATATTGATGCGATGACGATGTGGCTTTTGAAAAATCCACATAATTATGATGTGCTTGTTGCTCCAAATTTGTACGGTGACATCGTTTCTGATCTTTGCGCTCAAATGGTTGGTGGATTGGGTTTTGCGTGCTCTGGAAATATTGGTGCAGACCTCGCCGTTTTCGAGCCAACGCATGGTTCAGCGCCAAAATATGCCGGACTCTACAAAGTAAATCCAATCGCAACTATATTAGCTGCGAAAATGATGCTGGAGTGGTTGGGTGAGACCGCGATGGCGGAGAAATTAGAAAAAGCTACAGCCGAAGTTATTGCTGAAGGCAAAATCAAAACCTATGATATGGGCGGCTCAGCTACTACCCTTGAGATGGCCGAGGCAATTGCAGCAAAACTTTGATTTTGAATTCTGAAAATTCTCAAATATAATTAAGGCGTTGTTTGAATTTCATCAACGCCTTAATAAATTTTAGGGAGTAATTAAACTTCAATTATGAAAAAAATAACTATTCATGAAGTCGGAATGCGTGATGGGCTGCAGATGGAAGAAAAGCTCGTTTCGCTGGATACAAAAATAGCCTGGATAAACCAATTGCTCGATTCCGGTGTTGATATCATTCAGATTGGTTCTTTTGTTCATCCGAAATATGTGCCACAGATGGCAGAAACCGACGATTTGTTTCGCCATTTTTCAGCATCTGGCAGGAATAATGAAAACGTCGTTTTATCAGGATTGGTTCTCAATGAAAAAGGTCTCGAACGGGGTTTGAAGTGCGGTGTTGATATGTTTTGTATGGGTGTATCAGCGAGTGAAACTCACAGTTTTAAAAATACAAAAATGACTGTGGATGAGGCATTGACCAGAATTGTAAAAATGGCATTGGAGACCGAAGCTGCCGATAAAATTGTTCAGGTCTCGGTGCAGTCCGCTTTTGGTTGCGGGTATGAAGGACCAATCGCAGTTTCTCAAGTTGAACGGATTGTAAACCGATATGTCGATGCTGGCCTCAGGAACATCAGTCTTGCAGATACTGCTGGTCACGCAAGTCCGGCACAAGTTGAAAAGCTTCTAGAAACGGTACTGAAAATTGATGATCAACTCGATATTACATGCCATTTCCATAATACGTATGGCATGGGGTTGGCTAATTGTTTTAGTGCATTGAAGATGGGTGTAACAACTTTTGAAGCATCCTTTGCTGGCTTGGGCGGATGTCCGTTTACTGCCATAGCAGGTGGCAATGTCTGTACGGAAGATCTGGTGCATATGCTGCAAAGAACGGGGCAAAGTACGCACGTTAATGTGACGAAACTCATTGCTTTGGCTAAAGAAGCGGCTGACCATTTTAACAGAGAAATGGATGGAAAAATTTATAAAACAGGAGCATTAACTTATTAATATGGTCGATTCAAACGTTTCCTGACAAGAGTGATGGGTATGAGCTATCCCCTATCTCATCTTTGATTTATGAATCAAGCAGATTACATACAACGGAAGCTGGAGATAAACTATGAAACTTCTAGAGGGTATTCGAGTTCTCGACTTAACAAATGTTTTATCCGGTCCATTTTCAACGTTACACCTTGCGCTCTGTGGCGCGGAAGTTATAAAAGTTGAAAATCCCATTGGTGGCGATCTTGCGCGCAAGCTGGGTAATGTTCCGGAATATAATCAAAAATTACTTGGTACCAGTTTTCTCGCACAAAATGCCAACAAAAAATCCATGACACTGAATCTGAAGTCCGATGAAGCAAAGGATATATTTCGTGAATTGGTGAAAACGGCCGATGTCGTCGTTGAAAATTTTCGTCCTGGTGTAATGGATCGCCTGGGATTAGGTTATGAAGCTTTAGCAAAATTAAATCCGCGTATTATATACTGTGCAATCTCCGGTTTTGGACAGGAAGGCCCCGATTCTTTGAAGCCTGCATACGATCAGATTATTCAAGGTTTGAGTGGCGTGATGGCGGTTAATGGTGACGAACGATTAAATCCATTGCGTGCAGGTTTTCCAATTTGTGACACCGTCGGTGGATTAAATGCTGCATTCGCAATTATGGCTGCTCTTTACTATCGAGAGCATACAGGTGAAGGACAAATGATTGATGTCGCACTTTTGGATTCGATCATGCCACTCATGGGATGGATTGCTGCCAATTTGCTTATTGGCGGGAAGGAACCTGTTTTAATGGGGAATGACAACTTTACCGCAGCACCTTCTGGTACATTTGCCACACAAGATGGCTACATTAACATTGCGGCCAACAAGCAAGAGCAATGGCACGCTGTCGCAGACATACTTGAAGTACCGGAACTTAAAATTGATCCGCGATTTGAAGAGCGTGACAATCGGAAGAAAAACCGCAAAGAATTGACCCCCTTGCTGGAAATAAAATTAAAGTTAAAACCAACAGAATACTGGGTTGAGGTTTTCAACAAAAATAGTGTTCCAGCTGGAGCCATCCTTAACCTGCCGGATGCATTAAGCGCTGAACAAGTCAAATATCGGGAAACATTGCAAACGGTTGAAAAGAAAGGAATTGGTGAACTGAAGCTTTTTAATCTAACTGCAAAATTCAGCAAAACACCGGGTAAACTCGAAACACCTCCTCCCGACCTTTCACAGCATACAAATGAAATTTTAAGTGAAATTGGTCTATCAAAAGAAAAAATTGAGCAATTGAAAATGCATGGTGTGATTTAAGATTCAATTTTACTTAAATTTGAAATCAATAATTTATACAAAATATAATTCACAGGAGGTTTCAATGGGAATGACATTAGCAGAAAAGATTCTTGCCCGATCAGCGGGTTTGGAGTCTGTTAAACCTGGCGACATCATCGAACCCAAGGTTGATCTTGCCATGTCGCACGAGAATGCTGCATTGGTTATCAATCAATTCATGGAAGTTTACAAAGGTACCGGCCTCGAACCGAAAGTTTGGGATCCCAATAAAATTGCAATTATTTTTGATCATCGTGTACCTGCGGAAAGTGCGAAGACCGCGACAAACCAGAAGAAAATTCGAGAATTTCTAAAGGAACAAGGAATTACAAAATTTCACGAAATCCGTGGAGATGAAGGTGGAATCTGCCACCAGATATTGCCTGAAAACGGCTATGTCCGTCCGGGTACTGTTGTTGTTGGTACGGATTCGCACACAACAAGCCATGGGGCCTTAGGTGCTTTTGCCTTTGGGATCGGCGCAACCGAAATGGCTGCTGTCTGGGCGCTTGGTAAAGTATTAAATGTCGAGGTTCCGGGTACAATCAAAGTCGTCGTCACAGGTGAATTTTCCCCTTCTGTGCAGGCAAAAGATTTGATATTGCACCTTATTGGAAAAATCAGTGCGCAGGGAGCAAATTTTAAGGCGCTTGAGTTCCATGGTCCAACCATTAAAAATCTATCGACATCCGGTAGATTGACGCTTTCAAATATGGCAGTAGAAGCTGGTGCAACAGCAGGCATGGTCCCCTCGGATGAAGAAACGATTCGTTATTTACGAGAAACTGCGTATGTTACCGATGATATAGAATTGATGGTGCCGGATTCGGATGCAGTTTACGAGCAGGTTGTGGAAATTAATGTCGATGATTTAAGCCCGCAAATAGCCTGTCCCAATATGGTAGATAACGTCAAACCAATTGAACAGGTTAAGGGCACAAAAGTACACCAGATTGTTATTGGTTCCTGCACAAATGGCCGTCTGGACGATCTTGCAGCTGCCGCAGAGATAATTCGAGGGAAAAAGGTGTCCCGGGAAACTCGTATGCTTATCTTCCCTGCATCCGGACGTATCTACCGTGAAGCATTAGAATTGGGTTACATTGCAGACTTTATGGCTGCTGGAGCTGTAGTTATGAACCCGGGTTGTGGCTGCTGTCTCGGTATTCATCAGGGTGCTCTAGGAACTGGTGAAGTAGCCTTATCCACGACGAACAGGAATTTTAAAGGTCGAATGGGAAATGCTGATGCTGAAGTTTATCTCTGCAGCCCCTCTGTAGCCGCTGCTTCTGCCCTGACAGGCGTAATTACCGATCCAAGAAATGGAGGAAATTAATATGAGTAAAGTAATTTATAAAGTTGGAGATGACATTTCAACGGATGTGATTTATCCCGGACGGTTTATGGCGACGGTACTTCCCAGCGAAACACCGATGTTTGCTTTTGCTGATGACAAAGATTTTAATAAAAAGCTACGTACCGAAAATATTGAACCTGGCAGCATAATTATCGGAGGTGAAAATTTCGGATGTGGCTCATCACGAGAGCAAGCAGCTTCCACACTGAAAGGCTATGATGTTATTGTAATAGCCAAAGGTATCGCTCGAATTTTTATGCAAAATGCGATCAATCTTGGTTTAAGAACCATCATCGCACCTGCTATCGAAGCTTCGGAAGGGGATGAGATCGAAATCGATGAAAACAAGGTTCATAACAGAACAACAGGCAAGTCCTTCGATTATGAACCCATCTCCCCTGCTCGTGCATCAATCGTTGAAGCAGGTGGATTGATTTCATATGCCCGCCAAAAACTCATGGAAAAGAATTAATTCTCATTGGCTTTGCATGGTTAATTTGACTGTGCAAAGCCATTAAATCTCCCTTCAACTTAGCCAAAAATCACCTCGTTTAATTTCACTTTGTACATTCCATTCAAATTCTTGTATATCACTTTTATCTTATGTATATTGCCCGCCAAAAAAATAACCTATAACTCTTTTATTATGGATAAAAGTATCAAAACGCAAGTACTCATCATAAGACATGGACAAACGGAATGGAATGCTGTTGACCGATTTCAAGGACATCTGGATACGAATCTGAGCGAGCTGGGTAAGAAGCAGGCAGAAGCTGTTGCAAAACGTGTTAAAGATTTTCCGATTACTGCTATATACAGTAGTGATTTAAAAAGAGCACGACAAACGGCGCAACCCATCGCAAACAAATTCAACCTATCAGTTCAGCTTGATAAAGATTTGCGTGAACGGCACATGGGGATTTTTCAGGGTTTAACTTTTGCTGAAATCAAGGAAAAACACCCGGATGATTACCAAAAATTTATGACCTGGGATCCCGATTATATCATACCGCAAGGTGAAAGTTCACGACAAAAATATGATCGTAGCATCGCTTGTTTTACGGCAATTGCTGACCGCCACCCGGGAGAGCAAATTTTAATTGTATCGCATGGTGGTACAATCGATGCTTTATTTCGGCATGCCCTCGGTTTGACATTGTCTCAGCCGCGCAAGTACAAAAACTTTAACGCCAGTATTAATCGGTTTTATCGCACAAAAGACAGCTGGATGCTGGCAACATGGGGCGAAGTTTCCCATATGATTGATTCTGGTCTACCAATCAGCCAATCAAAAAATGCATCACTTTAAAAATGTTTAATTTGCATTGAAATAAAAACTGACTTATCTTGTGCGCTATTGTGCTTAAATAATTGGTTTTTTTAAAAAATGAATCTTGTATGGAGTAATTAACTCGAAGGTTGGTTATGTTAAAGAAGGGACTAAACTTTCTATTAGAGAATTCCATAATTCTCATCACCGGAGCTTTTGCTGGTCTGATCTGGGCAAATGTAAATCATGAAAGTTATGAGCATCTTTTACATTTTGAACTTTTTAGAAATTCATTAATCGGTTACCCACTGCATGATGTTGCTGAAGCGGCTCATGGAATGCGTGTTATTAATGTGCACTTTTTAGTGAACGATATACTGATGGCGTTCTTTTTCGCGATTGCCGGAAAAGAAGTTTGGGAAGCTACATTGCCGGGAGGCCCTCTATCAAATCCCAAACGTGCTGCAGTGCCTTTAATTTCCGCAGTTGGCGGCATGGCTGGTCCAGCTGCGATTTATCTTATCGGCGCCCACTTGATTGGTCAGTATGACCAAATCAGCAACGGCTGGGCGATACCTTGCGCGACAGATATCGCTTTTAGCTACCTAATTGCTCGATTAATCTTTGGAGTCAGTCATCCTGCTGTTCCTTTTTTACTTCTTCTTGCAATTGCGGACGACGCTTTAGGTCTACTTATCATCGCCATTTTTTATCCATCTGAAGAAGTCAAACTCGTGTGGATGCTTCTCCCGGTTCTCGCAGTCATTATTGGAATGATCATGCACAAACGTCGTGTACACAGTTTCTGGCCATATTTATTAATACCTGGCGCCCTCTCATGGTTTGGATTTGCATTCGCCGGACTGCATCCATCATTGGGATTGTTACCAATTATCCCAACTTTGCCGCACGCACATGTTGACAAAGGTTTGTTTAATTGGGAAGAAATGAATCAGCATGACACCTTAAACAGATTTGAACATTTCTGGAAAAATCCTGTGGAAATCATTCTGGGGCTTTTTGGCTTGCTCAATGCTGGAGTTGTTTTTGGCGCTATTGGTGAGCCAACCTATTTGGTGCTAATCGGCTTGCTTCTTGGAAAGCCAATTGGTATCTGGTTTACGGGTATGTTTACAGGAAAAACGCTAAAATTTGGTTTACCCGATGGATTATCCAGTAAGGATTTGTTCGTTCTGGGCAATGCTGCGGCTATCGGTTTTACCGTAGCACTCTTCGTTTCTACCGTGGCCTTTAAACCTGGAGATATTCAGGATGCTGCGAAAATGGGAGCACTCTTCTCATTTGGCGCAGTCTTCACAACATTTATCGCAGCCAAATTAATGGGCACTAAAAAAGTCGACTAAACAAGTTTACTTTGTTTTGGGTCTGATTTCGAATCAGACCCAAAACCTTTCCTTTTTAAACTCATTTTTGCGATAGCAGGAAGGAATATGAGCAGTCTCACTCCCGAAGGACAAAATATACGAAAAGCGGTTTTATGGATTTCAGAAGCTTTGAAAGAAGATGCTTCCTTAAGCAAAATGCAACTTGTTAACGAAGCAAGTTTGAAATTCGCTCTTACCCCAAAAGAAACCAATCAATTAATCCAGTTTTATTCAAGTACTCAATAATATTTTCCCGATTTTACAACAGACGATTCCATGCAAAATTCCGACAAACTGCAGCTTTTGGCCTACCTCCCCCAAATCAAAAGCAAAAAGATAGCCGTTTTAGGCGATTTGATGATCGATCAATACACATGGGGCAATGTGCAACGTATTTCACCGGAGGCTCCGGTGCCTATTGTAGATGTACAAAGCGAAAGCACATCCCTGGGTGGCGCTGCAAATGTTGCCCATAATCTCCAAAGCCTCGGAGCAACCGTGTTTCCGATCGGGATTATCGGTGATGACGATGCCGGTGTTCTATTAAAACATATGGTCAACGATGCGGGATTTAGGGACGATGGGATTATCTGTGAACCGAACCGGCCAACAACGATTAAGAGCCGCATAATCGCTCATAATCAGCATGTTGTCAGAATTGACCGGGAATCAAGAGCAAGCATTGAAAAGGTTTCTGAAAACGCAATTTACGCCATGCTTGAAAATTTCATACCTGAGCTGGATGCCCTCATTTTTGAAGACTACAACAAAGGTTTGCTTACTCAAAAGCTTATTCGTGATACCATTGCGCTTGCGAACAAACATTCCGTTCTCACAACTGTTGATCCGAAATTCAGTCATTTTTTAGAGTACCAGCACGTAACACTTTTTAAGCCAAACAGGAAAGAAACCGAAGAGGCTACTGCACAAGTTATTCGATCCGTCGATGAATGCATAACTGCAGCTATAAAACTTCGACATAAACTCAATTGCCAGAACATACTCATAACTCTTGGTGAAGAAGGTATGCTGTTGCTTGACGGGAATGATAATCCAACTCACATCCCCACGCGTGCACAAAAAGTGCATGATGTCTCGGGTGCCGGGGATACAGTTATCAGCACATTGACAGCAGTACTTGCCACAGGCGCATCCATTGTGGAAGCCGCACATGTTGCCAATTTTGCAGCCAGCGTTGTAATTGCTGAAATTGGCGCTGTCCCTGTTGATCTTTTGAAATTGAAACAAATCATTATGCAACATGACTTCAGTGTTTGAATTTAATCTTATTTTTATTCTATTTTTGTGTTATTCACAATCCCTTCCCGCCCCCGCCAAATGATTACCGAAAATGCTTATTCGAATTTTTTTTCGTTGTTTGCGTAAAATTTAGCAGACTTTTGATTTTTTTCCGCAAAGACAGCCTATTAGCTCTTATTATATAGCAATGACAAATGAGTCAAATGCGCATGGATGCGCATTCATTTCTTTTTATTATTTTGGAGATTTCCAATGCAGAAAAAACTGATTTCGCTTTTCGCAATTGTATTTTTAATGACAGCTATTCTCAGTACAGCAAGTGCACAACAAAAACGTATGCCTGAACCAAAAGTAGGGCTTTCCGCTAGTTTTACCGGGAATTCAGCCATTGCTGTACCGGTTTGGGTTTCCCAGGGTATTTCTCTTGTACCGATGATTAGCTTCATGAAAACCGATCAAGTAAGTTCAACTTTGGCTCCCGGAGTTGCGGTACATGTGCACACACAAAAAGGTCGAATTCGTCCCTATTTTGGCGGACAGTTCATGGCATTAGTTTATTCGCCCAACAATGGCAACAGTACAACAACGATGTCCGTAGGCGGCTTATTTGGTGCTGATTATTATTTACATCCAATGTTTGCGATCGGCATTGAAAGCCAATTGAGTGCCACCCTGGAAAACAAAGATGCTTATCAACCATTGCAATTAAGCACATTTACAGTTGTGAAAGCCACCGTATATATAAAATAATTTCGTGGCACGAGACTGTTCCGAAAAAAATACATTCAGAATATTTTGTTTGCACTCCAGAAATCCAGCATCGAATAAGATTCAATGCTGGATTTTTTTTATTGCATCGATATGAAAAGTTTAATAAACTTTCCCTCGTTAAGTATTTTTAAAAGTAGAAAGTTGATGTAAAATCCTCATTTAGGAGACACAAATGAAATTATTCAAAACCCTGCCTGGTATCATACTTCTTGCTTTTTTGATCGCATGTGGTGGTGATAAATCTGCTGACAAAACAACAGAAAAACCTGCAAATCCAGGTGGTCTGACTGATTTTGAAATGGAAAATGGCATTGGTCCAATTAAAGAAAAGATGCAAATGGGTGAAATTGATGCAGAAGCAGCCAAAAAAGGTGAAGCGACTTTTACTGTAAAATGCGCCCTCTGCCATAAACTTGATGAACGTTTCATCGGTCCTTCACAGCGCTATACAGCTGACCGTCGTACTCCGGAATATATACTCAACATGATATTAAATCCGGATGAGATGACCAAAAGTCATCCAACAGGACAAAAAATGTTAGCGGAATACAAGACACCAATGACAAACATGAATTTAACAGTCGATGAGGCAAAAGAAGTACTGGAATACCTGCGCTTGATTGCAAAAGAAGGTCATGAGAAAAATATTCCTGCAGTACCCATTTATCAAAACGAACAATAATTTTTTATAATTGCTTGAGGCTAAGAAAGGTTTTAGGAAGTGTTGATTGATATTTTTTCTTGACATTCTGAAAACCTCTGAATATTTTAGACTAACATTTCATGCTGCACCAGGAATTTTACCAGGGACTTTCCTGGTGCGAATATGGTCCCCTGAGAAAGAGAGGTGATCCTATTCATAGTCGAATATTAATAGGAGCCTCTGTTCGAATCTGTTAGCACCAGATTTGCAGATGCTCCAAGAAGTTGAGACCCCGTTTCCAAAGCGGGGTCTTTTTTTTAACTCCATATCCATTTCTCGTATTTTATTCTGCAGGAGACTATGATGAAGAATCAACCGGGAATCAATAGGCGTGATTTTTTACGAACCGCACTTGCCGGCAGTACAGTCGGTATTCTACCTCTCCCCCTATCCGCATCCCAGCAAAGCCCTACACAGGAGCAATCCCCAATAAAAATGGAATTCCGTACTCTTGGGAAGACGGGATTAAAGGTTTCCGCAATTGGTATGGGTACGATGCGCACAACTGATCCAAATGTAATACACTATGCCATTGACAATGGTGTCAACTATTTTGATACTGCTCACTGCTATATGAATGGCAACAATGAACCTATCGTTGGGACTGTTCTAAAAACTCGCCGCAAAGAAGTCGTTATCGCTACCAAATTACACATCGCTGATGAAAAAACGATGGTTGAATCCGTTGAAAGTAGCCTGAAAAATCTACAAACCGATGTAATTGATGTTATTCAATTACACAGCTTAAAAGAAGGTGAGCAACCTAAGAATGATGAGGCCATGAACGCGTTGGATAAATTGCGCAAACGCGGTCTGGTACGATTTGTCGGATTTACTACCCATAAAAATCAGGTTGAAGTTATAGAAGCCGGACTCGAAACTGGTTTTTATGATACGGTCCTCGTAACCTACAGCTATAAATCCGAGAAGGAGATTGGTGAGGTGATCAACAAAGCAGCCAAGGCTGGTATGGGAATCATTGCAATGAAGACGCAGCAAGGTGGATATGAAAGTGAAGAGTTTAAAAATCTGAGCCCACACCAGGCAGCTTTGCGTTGGGTATTGCAAAATCCAAACGTGCATACTACAATTCCGAGTATGGTCGCCTTCGCTCATGTGGATGAAAATGTAGGAACGATGCGCAGTAAATTTGGTGCAATTGATCAAAAAACACTGCAATTATATGGGGATATCTTTGCAAAAGACATTTGTAATTTTTGTGGCTCCTGCGATAGTCAGTGTTCTCATCATGTCCCAGTACAGGATGTAAACCGTTGTCTGATGTATGCTGAAGGGTATCGTGATTACAATTTGGCTTTTGAAACATACAGGGACATAAACAAGGAACATGCTGTAAATGCTTGTATTGATTGTGAAACCTGTACAGTGACTTGCACAAGCGGACTCGATATTCCTTCAAGATTAAAAAAAGCTCGAGATCTTTTTAACCCCATACTTGTTTGAGGAAATAATGCGAAAATACGGGATTCTCTATCTACTGCTCTTCCTTCTTACTCTTGGATGTACAAAAAATGATGCAAGTTCAAACAAAACAACGCAGCTTCTACCTGAAATCAATGGATGGAAAATAAGTGAAACCCCTAAAGTGTACACCGAAGCAAATCTTTTCGATTATATAAATGGGAATAGCGAATTGTATTTTCCATACGGATTTGTTCAACTAGTGAGTACCTCCTATGAAAATTCATCTCGTTCTGACCAAACCATCGTCATCGATATTTATGATATGGGCTCAGCGTTAGGCGCTTATGGGGTTTATTCTTCAATGACTCACCCGGATTATACTTATGGAGAAATCGGTTGTGAATCAATTCAGTCATCACAACAGCTTCGTTTTTGGCAAGACCGCTACCAGATAGAGATGAATTGCCCGTCACCCTTTGATGGTGCTGAAGAATTTATGCAAAATGTGGCAATGAGTTTGTCAAAGAATATACCTGCTTGTATCCAGCCCGAACAACTATCATGGCTGCCAAAAGAAAACCAACTTGATCATTCACAAAAATACATTGCAGATGGATTTCTCGGACTAAATGAATTGCCTGGAGGCATTGAAGCCGGTTACTCTTTGAATGAATCCAATGTAAAAGGATTTGCTGTGAAATGCGCTACGGAAACCGATGCGCAAAAATACCTGGAAATCTACCGTGATTCGCAAAAGACTTTTAAAGGAGTTGATTTGCAGGATAATGGCACTTCCTTTACCTCCTTCTACAAATACGGTGGTTATGTTTGGGCAGGAATTGATGGAAACTGGCTGTATGGAGCAACAGCAACTGAAAATCCGGAAAATTGCCAAGCAGTAGCCGAAGCTATTCAACACCATTTGCCTCATCAAAATTGAGTTCTTAAAAAATGCATCATAATAACAACTTTTTCCAATCAACAGATTATTATCATTTGGCAAACGGTTGATTTCTTGAAAAGGGATTAAAGTTTATGCCGGACAATCAAAAAAACATAACTCGCCGGGATTTTATTGTGACAGGCGCACGGCTTGGTGGATTAAGTGTGGCTACAGCGGGCATGGGATTCTGGTTAAAAAATCGAAGTGCCAAGCCAGAAGAATCGATTGCTGTATCCATGAAGGATCGCATCGTTATCCCATCGGATCCAAATCTGCCGGAAATGGTGATCGCAAAAGGCGGAGATCCAAGAGCGATGGTCAAACGGGCACTTCTTGAATTGGGAGGAATAAATCGATTCATTGCTTCCGGTGATATTGTCGTTATTAAGCCCAACATGGCCTGGGATCGTACACCAGAACAAGCGGCCAATACCAATCCTGGCGCAGTAGCTGCTGTAGTTGAATTGTGCAAACAGGCAGGTGCATCTCAGGTTATCGTAACGGATGTCAGCTGCCATGAACCGCGTCGATGCTACCAACGCAGTGGCATAGCGGAAGCTGCAAGTGCAGCAGGTGCAAAAATCATTTTTCCGGAAAAACACAAATTTCATGAGTTGGCTATAAATGGTCAGGTGCTTACGGAGTGGCCTCTATTTGAACCTTTTCTCTACGCGGATAAAGTAATCAATATGCCAATCGCTAAACATCACAATCTCACGGGTGTTACTCTGGGGATGAAAAATTGGTTTGGCGTGCTTGGGGGCAAAAGAAATCAATTGCATCAAAAAATAAATGAAAGCATAACGGATCTGGCTGAACTTATGAAGCCAACACTCACCATCCTTGATGGTTTTCGGGTTTTGCAACGAAATGGCCCCACTGGTGGGAATGTCGTTGATGTACGTTTAAACAACACCATTATTGCATCGACTGATCCTGTGGCAGTGGACTCCTATGCCGCCAGTGCATTTTTTGGTTTGAGTCCCATGCAGGTGAAATTTGTTAACCTTGCGCACGAGCGTAAACTCGGCAATATGTATTTCGATGAAGTAAGATCAAAACATATCGAAGTGTGAGAGCCAATCGTATGAAAATGCAAACCCTTGTTAAAGTTCGCAGGACATCGCAAATTTTCTTTTTCGTGCTGTTTTTGTTTTTACTTATTAATACGGAATTTCGTGGAGCATTTGATAGCAGCGAAACAGAAATCAGTCTACCCTACCCTGTTGCACTCTTTTTGGGAGCGAGTCCGTTGGTTGCCATTTCCAATGTTTTGTCCGCTCATGCGTTGTACGGTAGTTTAATCATCAGCCTGATTATAATCATTCCAACCTTCTTTCTCGGACGTTTCTTTTGTGGCTGGATGTGTCCTTTGGGTTCTTTGAATCATTTCTTCGGCTCATTAAAATCAGAAAGCAAACGAGGCAAGCAAAGAATTGAATCAAATCGTTATAAAAAATGGCAAGCGACAAAGTACTATATTCTCATCGTGATTTTAGTTGCAGCTTTATTTGGAAGCCAGATTGCGGGTATTGTTGATCCCATTTCTTTGACAGTGCGATCCTTTGCCATTGCCGTACTGCCCACGATAAATTATGCTTTGAATGCCGTTTTGGAAGGTCTGTATAAATCGGAAATAGCCGTGTTGCAAGCATCCGCTGATGGATTGCAATATGTTCTTAAAAATTCGATTATGAGTTTTAAGCTTGTTCATTTTCAACAAGCTGTTTTTGTAGGACTTATCTTTGTAACTCTCATGGTACTGAACCTTCGTATTACCCGTTTCTGGTGTCGCGCACTTTGCCCGCTTGGTGCACTACTCGGTTTATTATCCCGCTGGTCAATTTTTGGTTTGGAAAAGAAATCTCTTAAATGCAATGATTGCAATCTGTGCCAGCTACACTGTCAAGGCGGTGATGATCCCAAAATTGGGCTTAAATGGCGCAAAAGTGAATGCCATCTGTGTTTTAATTGCGCTCCCTCTTGTCCCGACAACGAATTTGAGTTTAAATTTTTTCCCAAAACACATACAACAATTGTAGAACCAGATTTAAAACGCAGAAAGGTTGTCACGAGTCTTGCAACTGGTGCACTGGCCATACCACTTCTCCGAAGTTCAACGAGTCTCGATGCAGCACCGAATAAAAAATTGATTCGTCCACCTGGCTCTCTGGATGAAAAGCATTTTCTTGAACGCTGTATACGTTGTGGTGAATGTATGAAAGTGTGTCCCAATAATGCTTTGCATCCCACATTTATGGAAGCAGGTCTCGAAGGAATTTGGAGTCCTCGCCTTGTTCCACAAATCGGGTATTGCGAACCCAGTTGTGTACTTTGTGGTCAGGTTTGTCCCACGGGTGCTATCTGGGAAATTACCCAAAATGAAAAAATGGGAATGGATGCGGATGGACAACTGGTTGCCGATCCGATCAAGCTGGGAACAGCATTTTATGATCGTGGTCGCTGTTTACCCTGGGCGATGGCAAAACCCTGCATTGTGTGTGAGGAATGGTGCCCGACCTCACCAAAAGCTATTTATTTACAGGAAGCTGAAGTAATCGACAGCAATGGCGTTTCTAAAATAGTGCAACGCCCTCATGTGGATCCCGCTCGCTGCATCGGTTGTGGAGCTTGTGAGCACGCCTGCCCCATCCAGGTTGAACCAGCGATTGAGGTGAGCAGTATTGGTGAGAGCCGTGCGAAGAACAACCAGATTTTGTTGAATAAAAAACGAACCTAATTGGCATTATATCGAACAACTGATTGTAATTAACCGCTTTATTCAAAAACTCCAAAATTAAGCCGGGGACCTTCCCCGCCAATCGTTCGCTTTGAGCATTACGTGAATAATGCAAGTTTATAAGTTTCTTTTTGTTTTAATAATAAGGACTTAGCAAGTTTTTCTCCTTGCTTAATTACCGGAATATGTGAAATATTGCTGTATTTAACCTTTTTACAGAGGACAACCTAAGCTCGGGGTTTAATTCTATCCATCCTACTCTAGTCGTTACATGCCTGGTAATCGCATCCTTATACTCCCTGTAATTCCCAAACCTTCCCATTAATGTAAATTTTGCAACTGTCACAAAATTAAAATTCAACAGGCTGTTGTCGATATCTCGAGCAGGAAACATACGGACTTTTTGTCCCTGATAGGATTATTGGAATTTTCACAAGTGATGATCATAAAATGGATGCTCAAAAATCATCGAAAGAAATAATACAGCGTTTAATCGAGACCGAAGGCGTTAAGACGGTTGATTTGTCCGAAATCGGCTTAATTGATCAGGCAATTATCGATCTGATTCCAGATGATATTGCGTTGAAGCACAAAGTTGTGTCCTTCGCCCAGGATGAAAAGCAGGTTTATCTTGCCACACCGAATCCCTTTGACATTTATACGCATGATGCCGTTAGCGAGCTTATGCATGAACAACCGGTATTTTACTATTCTCCAGAATCCCAGATCGACGCCTATCTGCGCAGATATTATGTGCAGGATGATATGCTGTTCGATGATGTTGAGGATAATTCGGATGGTCAGAATTCTGATATTGATGATCATGCCATCGAAACACTAAAATCCCAGGGCGAAGAAGGACCCGCCATTCGTTATGTCAATAATATTCTCCTCAATGCGATTCAGGAACGCGCCAGTGATATTCATATTGAGCCTCATGAAAATAAATTAAAAATATTATATCGCGTCGACGGAGTTTTGCATAATGCATCCACTTTCCCGAAAAAAATGCATCCGAGCATTGTTTCACGCATTAAAATTTTAAGTTCTCTGGATATAGCCGAACGTCGTTTACCGCAGGATGGGCGAACACGTATGAAAATTTTTGGTCGTGATATCGATCTGCGTGTTTCCACTCTGCCGACGATCAATGGTGAAAAAATTGTGCTGCGTATTCTTGACAAGGATTTGCACTCGCTCAATATTGCAGATATTGGCCTTGAGCCGGAGCTGCAGGAGAAATTTAAAAAGTGCTTGAAGGAACCGCACGGCATGATACTCGTTACCGGACCGACGGGAAGCGGGAAAACGACCACATTGTATTCTGCATTGAATTATGTGAATACTGATAAAAAAAATATAGTCACGGTCGAAGACCCGGTTGAATACCAGCTTCCCGGAATAAACCAGGTAGAAGCAAAACCGGATATTGGTTTGACGTTTTCCGCCGGATTGCGCTCGACCTTGCGTCAGGACCCCGACATAATCATGGTTGGTGAAATACGTGACCTGGAAACAGCAGAAATCGCGATGCGCTCGTCGCTCACGGGCCACCTTGTTTTTAGTACTTTGCATACGAACAGCAGTACAGCCTCGATTATGCGCTTAATCGATATGGGAATTGAAAATTACCTATTGAGCTCCTCCCTGCTCATGGTCGTTGCACAACGCCTTGTTCGAAGAATTTGTCTGCATTGCAGCGAGGAATACGTGCCCGAATTGTCGCAGTCGAAAGCCTTGCAAAAAGAAGCACATATCATTGAAGGTGTTAAATTATATAAGGGCAAAGGGTGCCAGCATTGCGGTAATACCGGTTACTGGGGACGAGTTGCTTTATTTGAGTTACTTACTTTTGAAAATGAACTAAGAGATTTGGTCTTAAGCGGTGAAAGCCAGGACTCATTACGTCACAAAGCAGAAGAGCTTGGAATGGAAACACTTCTGCGCAATGGGCTGAAAAAAGTACGCAGCGGCATGACGACAGTCGAGGAAGTCATGCGGGTTACATCCGAAGTTTTTTAAGTATATTGGGGTAAAAAAGTGAATTCAGGCAATATTACAATCCACTCGTCACGAAAATTTGGTAAAGAAGAAAAACGTCCTTCGAAAAATGCAAAGGACTCCTCTCGTAGCATTCAGAAACGCTTTAGTTTTAGTGAAGTCATTTCGACATATTTTAAACAGAGCAAGAAAACGGGCATACCACCCAAAAAAATTAAACTGGATGAGCTGCATACTTTTGCAAACCAGTTATCTGTTTTGTTGCAATCCGGTGTACCGCTATTAAGTGCTTTAAGCATTTTAGCGGATCAAATGCACGAAAAACCCTTTCGTTCAGTCATCCTTGCGATTATCGGTGATATCAATCGTGGCACGACTTTTCATGAGGGATTAGCCAGATTTCCAACGATTTTTCCAAATATATTTGTGTCCCTGGTGAAGGTAGCAGAAATCAGTGGTGGTTTACCTGATATTTTACGCCAAATTTCAGAATATCTTCACAAACAGGATAAAACGCAAAAACGAATTAAATCCGCAACAGCCTATCCCAAATTCGTCTTTTTCTTTTTCCTGTTTATTTTAATCGGTGTGGTTTATGGACTTGTACCAAAATTCCAGGAAACATTTGCTTCGTATGACGCTGAGTTGCCTGTTCTAACGGAAATCCTGCTTGCTGTCAGCAATGCGGCATTAAAATATATTTATATCGAGTTAGGTTTGGTTGTCTCAGGAATTGTTGCCTGGAAAAGATTCCTGAAAACATCAAAAGGTATCTATTTTCAGGCTAATCTAGTGCTCAAAATTCCAGTTATCGGGAATCTCATTTCGAAAGATATTTTATCCAGATTTTGTCGAACATTGCGTGTGTTGTTGAAAAGTGGTGTGCCCCTGGTTACAGGTTTGGAAGTTGCCGCGGAAACAGCGCAAGATGTTATTTATACAAGCGCATTACATAAAATCCGCAGGGGGATTATCAGTGGCGATACATTTGCCAAACAATTAGCGATTTATCCACAATTCCCGGCTATGGTTGTAAAAATGATCGCGACCGGTGAGCAATCGGGCTCCCTTGACAAAATGCTTTTGAATATTGCTGATCTCTATGATTCTGAACTTGATGCGAAAATCGCCGGTTTATCGACGATAATTGAGCCAGTTCTCATGGTTGGCCTCGGAATAATCGCCGTCTTTGTTATTCTCGCATTGTACCTGCCAATATTCAAGTTAGGCAGTATCATGTGAGTTCGATTTGCATAAAAGTTGTAACATAGGTATGAAAAACAAGAAATTAACCGATGAATTACTATCACAGTAGTACCCCAATTGAATGATTATCAAATTAGCAAGGAGCTAAGACAGATGAAGAAGCTAATTAAATCGATGCGCGGATTCACATTAATCGAACTTATGGTTACGATCATTATTATTGGTATTCTCGCATCGATCGCCATTCCAATGTATCGTGCTAATGTAGCCCGTGCCAAAAAAGCCGAGGCTGACGCCAATCTGGGTACGATACGTACAGCGTTACGTGTATATTATGCAGAATATGGCAGTTACCCAACTGCCACAGATGAATATCCCTGGGATATCAGCAATGTCAATATCGATTCTCTCGATCTTGTTGGCAGATATTATACGG
This sequence comes from Deferribacteres bacterium, assembly GCA_020633655.1. Classification (GTDB taxonomy): domain Bacteria; phylum Zhuqueibacterota; class Zhuqueibacteria; order Zhuqueibacterales; family Geothermadaptataceae; genus Bioreactorimicrobium. The sequence goes on along the minus strand of JACKDF010000003.1, from coordinate 111,392 downwards.
CCACATGTTATACCGTAACCTCAACGAGTTCATCCTACACGGTTTACGCAACAGGTACTGGAGATTCAAACGGCCTGGACAGGCAAATGACTTCCGATGGGACGCTTTCAGATCAATAGCGGAATATTTTCTCTACTGGAACAGCTTTATCGGTTTTTCATTTTCTCTCGTCTGGGCATTCACCTGTTTCTTTGACTACAAAACCTGGAAATCATTTTGTTTTCAATACCGAATAAAAATCGTGTTGCAATTGATCTTGGGTCAACCAGTGTTAAAATTCTCAGAGGCACTGTCCGTAGACATAAAATCTACATGGATGTGGTAGAGCTTATTGACCTCGTAAAAGAATATGGGATTGCAGACACGAATGATCTCACAGATGAAATATATATGGATTGCTTACGCAAAGCTGCATGGCGATATAAGTTAAAGCATGCTGCAGTCACGCTCCCGGCAAATGAAGCCCTGATTCGAATGATGAACTTTAACACTCAATCTTCTGAGGAAAATGTATTTAAAGCGATAGAAGAAGAAATGGCGGCTCATACGTTCGATGATATTGATGATTTTCAGATATCATGCTGTGAGGTAGAAAACAGACAACAGGCACCGGATACCTATTCCATGCTGGCTTGTGCCGTTCCACATACACTTATTGATCGATATAAAACAATTCTGGATGATGCCGGCTTGAAACCCTATTTGTTCGATTTGGATATTTTGGCAGTTTATAATGGCTTTTATCATTCAGTAGCTCACAAGTTGGAAAAACCGGCTTTATTGGTCCACTGTGGTGCTGAATACTCTTTTTGCATCATCATCAAGCAGGGATATCGTCCCTTCTTCCGTTTGTTAAAAAGTGGTGGAAACTCCATTGTTAATCGCTTGATGGATGAAACAGGTTTGACACTCCGTGAAGCTGAATCATTTAAACGGCATTTTTTATCCAAAAAGATGACGCACAGCAACACAGAAGAGAACTTGAATATTGTGGAAATTTATTGCGAATTTGCTGCGGATCTCATCAGTGAAATTCGCAGAAGTTTGCAGCACTACCAGGTATCTGAAGGTTTTTCCGAGTTTGCAGGAATTTACCTGAGCGGTGGCGAGGCCCGGAATAAATTATTGGCCAATCTGATTCATCATGATTTAAAACTTCCGACGTGGTTATGGGATCCCTTATTGGACAGTAATTCCTTGCGCATAAAAAAATCCACTCTTTTTGAACAGGAAGACGGATTGCACATGGCTTCCGCATTTGGCGCCCTTGTGCACGGAGATTGAGTTTTGATTCGTATTAATTTTATAGAAAACGAAATTGCGCATGAGCGAAAGCAGCGCACTTTTATGCAAAGCATTGTGGTTTACGTAAGTTTATGGCTCTTTTCAGTTGCCTTTATCTGGTTGAGCTTTATAGGCAAGCAAGAAGAGATGCAAACAGTTGCACGAGAACTGGCGAAAGTCCAGGAAAATATCGTAAAGACACGTCCAGCTTTGCTTAATGCGATTCAACTCTATAAACTGAGAAAAAATATTCAGGACGAATTGATTGAAAAGCAAAAAGGAACGCTTAGCGCAGCTTTCATTGCACAAAATCTGCATGCATTAAAAAGTACAGTTCCGGAGTATATGTGGATAACAGACTTTATAATCGAAGGAATGCGTGCGGATGCGGACAAAAATGTGAAGAACAAAAAAGACACGAAACAGGACATTATTGGAACAACAGCGCGAATCAAAGCAAATGTCGTCCTTGATTTGCAAAAAAGCAAGTCAACTGAAGTCCTTGATTTTCAACATACTTTGCAGCAACAATTTCCCTTTTCCAGTGCAGAATCTAAATTATTGATGGAAAACATCAATTTGAAACGGGATAGCACGGTTTATTATCATGATTTTGAAATTCTATTGAGCTGGCCTGAAGATCGGGCATTGTAAGTTTGAGGTTAATTCAGAATGCGATGGATAACAAATATCAGAGAGGTCTTTTCGGTAAAACTGCTCTTCCTTGCTGCTGCTCTCTGGGTGCTGGGCGTTGGCAGTCTTTACATCGTTTTAATAGAACCGCAAGTTGCCACAACAGAAAAAATCCGGGAAGAATTGGCCGAACTCAATAATACACGTTTTCTCATAAGAACAACAAAATTGGACAGTATTCTGCTCGTTATGCAGAATGATATCAATCGTTACACGATACAGACCCAGGCATTCGAACATTATTCCCTACAATCTGCTCAAGTTCCTTTATATATTTCAAAAGTATTAAAAGCTGCAACGGATAATGGGCTTGCCACCACAAACCACGATCTTTTGAGTGGGCAATTTGAACAAAATGAAAAGAGCGATACTCAACAATTTATTGTCATCAGTTTGGAAGGGAAATTTCAACAAATGTTAGATTTCCTGGATGAGATTAATTCCTGGGATAGAAAAGTATTAATGAGAAATTTTAGTCTGAATCGAATTGAGAAAAAAGCAGATGTATTGAAAGGTATGTTTGAGGTTGTAGTTACCATTAACTGATAATTGAATCCTGCGTTGTTGTTCAAGGCATTGAGTGTAAATATGCAGAAATTTATCCTCTATTACATCGTTCCCGGAAGCATACTTTTAGTAATGGCACTTGTATTTTCAGGTTTTTTACCAGCAATTCCACAGCCATCAAATGTGCAGCATTCCCAGGATTATCGACTCGGGGATGTTGAAATGCACTTTTTAAATTTGCTGGCGAATGTTCAAAAAAACCTGCCAAGCAAAGAAGATTCTCTGCAGAGTGATTTTCAGCAAAACATCATTCGGGAGGATCCTTTTAAAAAACCTGATTTATCCAATACTGCCTTTCTTTCCAAGTGGCAGGAAGGTTATGGCGAATTACAGCTTCAGGGTATATTGTGGGATGTGTCTGGTTCACGTGCTGTAATTGATGAAAAAGTAGTTAAAACCGGTGATCATCTGGGAATGTACGATATCGTAGCCATTACGCCTCAGACTGTGGTTTTACAAAAAATGCATGAACACGTCGTGCTAAGACTTGACAGAAAGACAAGCGAATTTACCGAATAAGAATGCATTGAAACGAACATGAAATCCCGTTGCAATCCGTTCATGGAATAAATATGCAAAAACCCGCACAAAATCATTTCACTCACCGATGCAAAAGATGCTTTTTTGTTGTTTTCGCAACAATGTGGTGCGTATTCATTTTGGTTGATTCGCACGCACAAGCGCAACAAAACAGGATGCAGCTCAATTTGCGGGATGTCTCACTCAGTAACTCCCTTGAAATGTTGGTCGATCGTCTGGGAAAAAATCTGCTTCTGGATGCCGCCGTGCCGGAACTGAAACTCAATATGTCGCTGGAAAACATTACACCAATGGAAGCCTTTCTAGCGATCCTTGAAGCAAATGGTCTGGCTTACAAAACTTTAAAAGGTGGCGTTTTCTATGTCGCACCAGCAGAGAAAATTGGACGCTCTATGGAACTTCGCAGTATCACCTGCAAATATGCAAAGGCACCTGATTTAGAGAAGATTTTAAAAACCATGGTTGCTTCCGAGAGTGGAGCAGTCATGGCTGATGAGCGGACAAATACTTTGCTGCTTCGCGAGAGTCCGGAAACAGTAAAGAAGATGATTCAGTTGATTGAGACATTGGATCGACCCACAAAACAAGTTTATATACAAGCGGAAATCGTTGAGATATCCAGCACCGATGGGAGTGAATTCGGGTTCGAGTGGATTGTTCAGAGAAGCAAAAATGGCATTGAAGGCGAAATAAAGAACGATGTAAATCTTGGTTCAATGCAACAAGGGGTTGAAGAAAATTTGACCGATGTCTCCCTCATTCCGAGTATTATTCCATTTCCTGTTGGCTCAGGATTGGGTATAGGAATATTCAATAACAACACGCAAGTGTTACTCAAAGCTTTGGCCGACTACAACAATCTCAATTTGCTTTCACGCCCGCGAATTATGGCAATGGATAATGAAGAAGCAACGATTACTGTCGGAGATCAAATTCCCTTCCGTGTATTAAATCAGTTTGGTGTAACTTCCTTCGAGTTTAAAGATGCGACTGTGGAATTGGTAGTAAAACCGCACATCATTGATTCGACTTATATGACTCTGGAAGTTTCACCAAAGGCCGACTTCCAAAATGGTTATACACCGGATGGTACGCCCATAATTTCGACGCGCAAAGCGACGACAAACGTAAAAATTCATAACGGCCAAACAATTGTCATCGGTGGTCTTATTCGGGATTCCTTTGTAAAAAGTGAGAAAAAAATACCATTGCTTGGCGACATTCCCTTATTGGGGTATCTGTTCAAAAAATCGATTACATCAAAACAAAAAACCGAATTAATCGTTTTCATACAACCGATCATTATGAAAGATGATATTGAAGCAAAAGTATTTGAAGATGATTTTAAAATTAAAGCAAAAGCACAAAATAAGGTGAATTAAGCAAGGTTCGCTCATGAATAAAGAAAACCAACATAGTATCATGGTAGTGGATGATGATCTGGTGACTTTGAAGTATTTTCAGGGAATGTTCCGTAAGATGCCATATACAGTTTTCTATGCAAAAAATGGACAGGAAGCCATCACGAAAGCAAAAAAGCAGACAATCGATCTGGCTTTCATCGACATTGAAATGCCGATTATGAATGGATTTGAAACCTTGATTGCCTGGAAGAAAATGCAACCTGACACACAGATCATCATCATGTCAACCTACAATGATGATGAAACAGTCCGCCGCGCAATAAAAGAAGGCGCCCATACCTATCTCTTCAAACCAATCAATCGTGCTGATGTTTTTTCTCTGGTTTCCAAACGTTTTCAAAATATCGAAAGCGATGACGTTATTACGTTTAAATAACCCCTGTTTTAATGCTGTTATTTAGAAATTGCTCTAATTACGAAAGGCATGACAGAGGGTGTCGGTAAGCACCCAATTCCCCTGTTGAAGGGTGTAGACTGTTTCAATATAATTCGTCTGGTCTGAAAAATTCAAAGTATCCACAATTGTTTTAATCAATTGAGTTTGTGCCCCTGTCGATTCATCAATTACATAAAAATCATTATCGATTTGGCATAAGAGCTGAGATGATTCATCCTTAAATGTGACGCGCAAACAGCTCCCGCTTGTTTGTGCAGACCCACCTGATAAAAGCTCTGAATAATTTGTATATATTTTTTGCTCACCTTTTTCCGCCTCATGAATTCGCGAACTTAAAACTTGCTCAACAAGGGAGAAATCCTGTTGCAATTGTATCTTTTTTCTGCTATCGAAATAAAAATCATAAGCACTGCTGACAATGACACTGATCGATGAAAGCAAAATACCACCAATCACAAGCGAAATAACCATTTCAACCAATGTGAAGCCACTGTTCTTTGAAAGGAAACGATCCAAATCAACTTTCATTCGGTCATTTTTCATTAACGAAAAAATCCCTTCGTCTAGTAAAATTTTATGTTCTACTTTACTTGCTCCCAACTTGTAATATACAAATTACCCCCACCTGCAAAATTGAAATCAACATCTTCTATGTTCGTCGCCATATTAGTATTGTATGTAAAAATCGTATTAGAACCATAGCTTTGATATATTATGTTTTTGGCAATAAATGCACCGGTAAATGTATGATCGGATCCACTTATATTGAAATTGCCATAGGAATAAGTATTGTGGCGATCCACTATTGTCAAACCGATTATTGAATTTGTTCCTCCCCGAAAAATCAGATTCCTACCTGCAATTGCGGCGGGATAAGAAGAAGGGTTCGCAATTAAAGTTGAGTTGTTGCCATTAAACACAATGTCAAGTTCAGCCACAAGTGTTCCATAGTAGGTTGTATGATCATAGAAAGTTGCCGTTCCAGTGGTATACAGTGTACCTCCCCACCATGTATCATAGGACGAGAAATAGCCGGAATACGTGTAATACTGTCCATTGGTGATTGCTTTTTGCTTTAATTCTGCCCAGTCAACTGTTGGAAAAGTTACGCTTGGCGAAGCCTCTGTGATTGTGCCATCCACTGTAAATCCTTCAACGCTGACTTCATTATTCGAATGGACATCACCGGTTATGCTGCCTGCCCCATTGCTTAAATCCATTTTTTCAAGATCGTTAAAAAGAACATAAGGCCACGTATTACCACCAGCGAGGGTAACCTGAATGATCTTTTCCATCTGGCCGGAAGTTCCCGTTGAGGTCATTATTTTCGTTGTCGAATCGTAATCCACACTGCAGTTTTCAATAGTATAAGTTGCGGCGGAATTGGAAACATTGTTAACCAGCCATAGACCACGCTGAACCCCCTTTTCCGCATTATAAAAAGCCCTGACAGAATGATAGTATCTGGTTGCAAAAACACCTTCATCACCCGCCATTTTAATAAGGGTTAAACCGATGATAGAGAAAATCAGAAAAAAGATAAGTACGAGACCTAAGACATACCCCTTTTCTTTCCTGTGGTTTGAACGGATGCACATATTCATGTAATCATTACTCGACGACATAGGTCGAAATTTCAATACTTTGTTCTCGATTCGTCGTCCAGGAAACCTCAATTTCAATCATTTTATAGTCAACGGTGTTCCCATCACTGTCCGCACCACCTTCACCGTCCGCCGTATCGTCAATATTTGTAATTGTTGTAGTGCGTGTGCCATTGCGTGTCCCAAGATTCACAGTCACGCTGGTTTCATTCAGGCTGGAAGTGATGGACGAATAATCAAGATTAACAAGAGATTCCATCTTTCGAACAGCATCAGCAACCGCATGCCGTTTTACGTTATCATAAGCAATGAGCGATTGCGATCGGACAAAATACGTTTGTCCGCCAATCATGATAATCATAAATATCACTATGGCAATCATGGCTTCGACTAAAGAAATGCCGTTCTGATTTGATCTGGACAATTGAAATTTGTTTATTAGGGTGAAATTGAATTATTTGGATTTTAACGTTGACAGGGCTCTGAACCCTGTCAACGTTGGGTTTGCATTTATTATCGAACAAATTGGGTGGGATTTTGAAATGTTTACAGAGAGGAAATCTGGTTCCGTATTAAATCCGTAAAAACAGCTCATCCAATACTTTTTCCGCCGCAACCGGCAGCACGGTTCCCGGACCAAATATCGCCGCAGCGCCGTGCTCACGCAAGAACTCATAATCTTGTGGTGGAATGACACCACCAATAACCACCATAATATCGTCCCGGCCAAGTTTTTCCAATTCCTGAACCAGCGCTGGCAGGAGCGTTTTATGCCCTGCAGCCAGCGAACTCATGCCGATGACATGCACATCATTTTCCACTGCCTGCCGTGCTGTTTCTTCCGGTGTCTGAAACAATGGACCGATATCGACATCAAACCCGAGATCAGCGTAGGCTGTGGCCACAACTTTCGCTCCACGATCATGGCCGTCCTGCCCCATTTTGGCAATTAAAATACGCGGTCGTCTGCCTTCAATTTTCTCAAATTCCCGGGTTTTTTCTAAAACCTGCTGCACTTGTTTGTCCTCACCAAATGCACTGCTGTAGACACCGCTGATTGTCCGAATAACAGCACGGTGGCGTCCAAAAACTTTGTCCATTGCATCCGATATTTCGCCAAGGGATGCCCGGGCACGCGCAGCTTCGATTGCCAGTTGCAATAAATTCCCTTCGCCATTTTCGGCTGCTTGCGTAAGCGCATTCAAGGTTTGCTGGACTCGTTCAGAATCTCGATCTGCGCGCAGTTTTTCCAGCCGGCGAAGTTGCGCTTCACGAACCGCTGTATTGTCAATTTCAAGAATATCAATCGGATCTTCTTTTTCGAGTCGAAATTTATTAACACCCACGATGGTTTCCTGCCCAGAATCGATATGTGCCTGCCGGCGTGCTGCTGCTTCTTCGATGCGCATTTTCGGAATACCCGTTTCAATGGCTTTGGCCATGCCACCAAGGGATTCCACTTCATCGATGTGCGCCCAGCCTCGTTGCAACAGTTCATTGGTGAGAGCCTCAACATAGTAGCTACCCCCCCATGGATCAATAACACGGCAAATTCCGCTTTCTTCCTGCAAAAAGAGTTGCGTATTTCGCGCGATACGTGCAGAAAAATCCGTCGGCAATGCAATTGCCTCGTCAAGCGAATTCGTATGCAAAGATTGCGTGTGACCTAATGCTGCGGCCATTGCTTCAATGCAGGTGCGTGTCACATTGTTAAATGGATCTTGCTCCGTGAGTGACCAACCGGAGGTTTGGGAGTGTGTGCGCAAGGCCATGGATTTTGGATTTTGCGGGTTGAATTGTTTGATCATTTTCGCCCAGATAAGACGTGCCGAACGCATTTTCGCTATTTCCATAAAATAGTTCATGCCCTGCGCCCAGAAGAAACTCAAACGCGGTGCAAAGGCATCGATATCGATGCCGGCATTTATCCCGGTGCGCACGTATTCAAGTCCGTCTGCTAAAGTGTAAGCCATTTCCAAATCAGCTGTGGCGCCTGCTTCCTGCATGTGGTATCCGGAAATGCTAATGCTGTTGAATTTGGGCATATATTGTGACGTAAAGGAGAAGATATCCGCGATGATACGCATGCTTGGCTCAGGCGGATAAATATAGGTATTGCGCACCATATATTCTTTTAGTATGTCATTTTGTATAGTGCCAGCCAGTTGCTCCATGCTTACCCCCTGCTCTTCCGCTGTCACAATGTAAAATGCCATAATGGGAATCACAGCCCCATTCATCGTCATGGAAACCGAAATTTGATCCAACGGAATGGAATCAAACAAAATTTTCATATCGAGAATAGAATCGACGGCCACACCTGCTTTTCCCACATCGCCAATGACGCGGGGATGGTCCGAATCATAACCCCGGTGCGTCGCCAAATCAAAGGCTACCGACAAACCTTTCTGACCAGCAGCAAGATTCCGTCTGTAAAATGCATTGGATTCCTCAGCTGTGGAGAATCCAGCGTATTGACGAACGGTCCAGGGGCGCATTACATACATCGTAGCATAGGGTCCGCGAAAAAATGGTGGAATACCAGCAACATAATCCAGATGCTCCAATTTTTCAGTATCTGCTGCCGTGTAGAGTGGTTTGACACGAATTTGCTCATTCGTTAGCCAGCTGAGCTTGTCGAAATCCATCTCCACAGTTTTTGCCGCATTTTCACGCCATTCATTTTCGGATATTTTATTGGTTTTTAAATTGAAATTGATCTTGGTAAAATCGGGTGTCCGGCTCATTGGGCACCTCCTGTCTTGTGCATTAAATCAGAAAGGATGTCATAGGCATTGGCACGGAGATGGATAAATTCATCAACGCCTGCCTTTTGAAATTCATCGAGGTAATCTTTTGGATAACCGGCGAGAATCACGATTGTCTGCGGCTTTGTTTGTTTTAATTTTGTAGTGAATTCAGGCACGATTTCAGGATACATTTGATCTGTACTGCACAGCACAACGATGGGAGCAGCGGACTTCGAAGCAGCAGAGACAGCTTCATCGATAATGGCATATCCTGCAGGATTAATTACATCAAATCCAACTATTTGAAAAAATCCTGTGGAGAAATCAGCACGCGGTTTAAATTGTGCAACTGAACCGATATTCGCCAAAAAAACCTGAATCCCCTTACCATGTTTCTTTTTGTATTCCTCCATGGTAGTTCGAAGTTTTTCAAACGGTTCTGCACCTCTATGGGTATTTAGTGGCGTAACGCTCATTTTTTCTGCGGAGGGATGCAAAGACGAAAACATGTTTCCGATTGTAGCTCCAGCAAGCGCTGCATTTTTCAAATTTTCAACAGAAGAATTTTGGGTTATTTGAATCAAACTCCTTTTTTTGCGCCATTTACTGAGATATTCTTTTCGATCCTGAATAAATGCATTCCGATCAAAATTTCGCAGGTCCAGAGGTACTTCTGATGTACTGGCATAAACATTTGTCCCAACAAGCTTATCTTTACGGAGGGCAAGGTTGCTCCCGCGGGCATGTGCGGTTTTGGCTGTTTCTTGCTGTGGAAAGCCCTTTTCCAGCGCAACCAGCATTCCGCCCATTTGTTCGATTTGTTGAAAAAGGGTCCAGGCTTTTTCAGCTATTTCTTTTGTGATATTTTCAATATACCATGAACCACCTGCCGGATCAATTACCTGATTGAGATGGCTCTCTTCGTCCAAAATATAGTGAGTGTTGCGTGCTATACGTCTCGAAAAATCATCGGACTGGCGGAAGGTTTCGTCGAAGGGTGCAATGTGCATGCTTTCTGCGCCACCTAAAACTCCAGAAAAGGCCTCAGTCGTCGTGCGCAGCATATTGACGTACGGATCGTAAATCGTCTTATTCCATGTAGTAGTTCTGACATGAATTTGCATTTTTTGTGCAGTTTCTCCTCCACCAAATTCCCCTACAACCTGGGCCCAAAGCATGCGTGCAGCACGTAATTTTGCAATTTCCATAAAGAAATTACTGCCAAGACCAAGAGTAAATCGCATGCGTGATGCACTATCATCGATAGCCACACTGCGTTGTTGCAGTTGGCGTATGTAAAACACACCGCTTGCCAATCCGAAAGCCAGTTCCTGAACAGCACTCGCTCCGGCATCTGTATAAACTGAACAGTCAATGCCAATTGTGGACAATTGTGGAGCCTGAGTTTTCCAGTAAATCGTCGATACTGCTAGTTCATTCAACGCATCGCTCATTGCCATGGGTAAGTAGCCATTCACAACCAATTCGGCTATTGGATCCGCAGTAAGACTGCCAGTTATCTTCCTGGTTTTAATTTGTGTTTTTTCATAAATGGCGGAAAGCAAACCGGTTAACGCGATTGAAGATGCACCGCATGTAATGTGTAAGGGAATATCTTCCAATTTGACGCCATTCAATGCTGTTTGGAGATCATCCAGTGTTGAGATGGCAACCCCGCCCCGTCCAGTTTCACTACTCTGATCCGAATCATATCCTTCTTTTGTTGCACTGTCCACAATGAGATTAACCGATGTTTGTCCAGCTTTTAAATCAGCCAAAAGTGCACGATTAAATTCGGCTGGTGACGGGTATCGAATTTCCTGAGCAACTTCTCTTTTACGCTGAAAATTGCCAAGGAGATTTGTTGCCCGAACAAAAGGTGCCTCTCCAGGCATGACATTGCTATGCTCCAAAGAAGCTGCATCATCCTTTCGATACATTGGTTCCAGTGTGATACCTTCGTAAGTAGGCGTCGGCATCACCTTTTCATAGGGTGCGCCTTTAAGGAGTTTGTCCACTTCCTGCCGCCATTCATTATAATCCGGTTTGGGAAAGTCACCTGTCAAACTTTCCGTTTTTTTTGATTTATGTTTACTCATGAATTACTCCAATATGGTTTACTAAAAATCACCCTAAATCTATTAATGAACCTTATTATAATTACTGCAAGCTAAATTTTAATTTACTGCGAATTGTGCTGAAAAAGCGAAAATTCAATTAATAGCCGTCCTTCAGAATCCAGTTTTTGTTTGGCCGCAAATATAAAAATTATTTATTGAGAGTACAACAGGAAAGCCGATTTATGAGAAAATTGTAGGAATGGACAATGTGCACCGTTTTGGCTGTGAACGCACGAACACATAGCCATTTTAATTTGAGCATGATTTGATATTCTCTTGCATAAAAAGTGAGTTTTACTATTTTGGGCAATTCTCTGAATTCAAAACGAAGGACAACTTGATGACTGCTGGAAGACTATTATTTTCAATTCCTGTGTGGCTTTTTATTTTCAATTCTTTGCCAGCGCAGACAATACCACAGCTTGATATACCAACAATCATGCAAAATCCTGATACCTGGATAGGGTCGCAACCGAAGAATCCATACTGGTCTGAAGATAGTAAAACTATTTATTTCAAATGGAATCCTGAGGACGCTGATAGTGATTCATTGTATGCTGTTTCAATAAATGGTGGCAGTCCACAAAAAGTATCGCTCATCCAGCAAGCCCAACTTCCAACACAGGAAGGTGAGTATTCTCTTGATAAAAAATGGAAGGTGTTTTCAAAAAACGGTGATATATATCTCTATGATATCAAGCGAAGCCGAATGCACCAAATTACAAATAGTCTGGACATTGAAAAAAATCCACATTTTTCAAGTGATCAGAAAAGAATAATTTTTGAAAAAGATAATGCACTTTTTACATGGGATCGGCAATCCCTCGAATTAAAACAACTTCTGCAACTGCAGGATAAAGTCAAACCCAACAAGGAAGGAATTCCAAAAGATCTACAGGAAAAATTTCTGCGCACCGAAGAATTACAACTGATGCAAGTATTGCGGGAGCGGAAAGAAAAGCAAGATAAACGCGAATCACTGAGAGAAAAAAATGCAAACGCTATACCCGAATTTTATATTGGGGATTATCGCATTTATAATATGCAGCTTTCACCAAATGAAAAGTATGTGACTTGCAATCTGACTTCAAAGAAACAATCGGGGAAAGAGACTCAAATCCCCCACTTCATCACCGAGAGCGGTTACACGGAAACGCAAAAGGCCTATGCAAAGGTTGGTTCGCCACAAGAAGAGATTAAACTTGTTTGTATTGATATTGATGCAGATACTATGGTTTTTGCTTCTGTGGATAGCTTGCCGGATATTAGCAACTTCCCTGAGTTTACATATTCAGAGAAAAAGGATGGAGAAAAACGGGCTGTGAACATTTGGGGGCCTTTTTGGAGTCGTAAAACGAACAAGGCGTTTGTGGAAGTTCGCTCCCTGGACAATAAAGACCGTTGGCTCGCCTTTCTCGATCCGGCAACGGGGATTCTCAAAAGTTTTGAACATCAACATGATGATGCATGGATCGCAGGTCCGGGGATTTCATGGTGGAATGGTGTAAGTTCACAAGGTTGGTTGCCTGAGGATAAGGGCATTTGGTTTTGCAGTGAGGAAAGCGGATACAGCCACTTGTACGCGTATTATCTAAAAACGGGAATAAGTGAAGCTCTCACAAGTGGCCCTTTTGAAATTTACGATCCGATAATTTCACCTGACGAAAAATATTGGTTCTTTAGTTCCAATCAGGAACATCCGGGTGAACGGCATTTTTACCGAATGAAATTAGACGGTTCACAAAAAACCAAACTCACAAGCATGCCAGGCCGGAACGACGGTGTTGTTTCCCCGGATGGAAAACAAGTTGCCGTTCTGCGTTCTTTCAGCAACGAACCATGGGAATTGTATATACAGAAAGCTCAACACAACACCAAAGTGAAACGTTTAACTTTCTCTACAACAGAACAATGGAAAAAGTATCCCTGGCGTGTGCCGCAAATCGTCCGTATTCCTGCTGAGGATGGCAACCAACCGTATGCCCGCTTGTACAAACCGGAAAAACCAAATAGTGCTGCAGTAGTGTTTGTTCATGGAGCTGGTTGGTTCCAAAATGCCCACAAATGGTGGTCAAGTTATTTCCGTGAATACATGTTTAATAACTTACTTGTCGATAAAGGCTACACAGTTTTGGATATGGATTATCGTGGAAGCGCTGGTTACGGTCGAGACTGGCGAACGGGGATCTACCGTCACATGGGCGGGAAGGACCTTGATGATCACGTTGATGCAGCGAAATGGTTAGTTACAAATCACGCCATTGATGCCAACCGAATAGGGATTTACGGCGGTTCTTATGGCGGATTTATCGTTTTAATGGCACAATTCACTAAACCAGGTGTTTTTAAAAGTGGGGCTGCATTACGTCCTGTTGGCGATTGGGCTCATTACCATCACACATACACATCAAATATTCTCAATATACCGCAGGTTGATTCCACAGCCTACAGAATGAGCAGTCCAATCTATTTTGTGGAAGGATTGCAAGATCATTTGCTCATGTGCGCAGGGATGGTAGACAGCAATGTTCATTTTCAGGATGTTGTGCGTATCTCACAACGCTTGATTGAATTGGGTAAAGAAAATTGGGATGTGGCATTTTATCCTATGGAAGGCCATGGCTTTCGTGAGCCGAGTTCATGGACAGATGAGTATCGACGGATATTGAAGTTATTCGAGAAAACACTACGCTAGTCAACAACGTTTATTCATAGGAATTCAATTTAAGACATATATTCTCTTCAACACCAATAACAGTCTGTTGGTTAGTATTTTTTATTGGTTTTATCACCTGGAAACTTGAGAACTCATTCTGTATACACGCCTTACTTTCGAAGTTTTGACTGAGAAACGGAGTGAGCAGCACCCAGAATAGAATAACACTTATATTAAACATCGATTTCTCCTTAAATTGATTAAACCAATATGTTCAGCTTTTTCCGAGTCTGATCGCCTTGTTCTTCCCATTGAGATTGAGCTTGGTGTGAATAATCACGTATAATTGTTGAGGTTTTTTGAAAATGATGCATGTCGTAATTGCGTGAATCATCCATAACAAGTCGCTCGAAATAGCGAAGGCCTTTCCTTAATACTGCATTTTTATCTACAAGTGAATCTTTGACGACTACCCCCTTTTCAATATGCACATTGCGCCGGATAACTGAGCGTTGCAAAAAGACGTGCTCATCAATAACACAATTTCGCCCGATCACCAAAGGCCCTATCAGTACTGATTTTGAACTTACCTTAGCATCGGGATGAATATAGACTTCACCAATGCGCAATGGTTCGTTCTTGTTGCCTGAATAAAGATAATTATTTTGCGCAATACGATATTGATTCTGAATCCAGTTAAAATTTTCATGCATAAAATCATCGACATTGCGTAAATCAGCACACAAATAATTTATATCCTCGAGTCGTGCATGCTGGGTTTCCATTGCATATTTCACAATGGTTTTTTCCAAAGATTCTTCATTGCTGAGTTTTGGCATCCGATCAAGAAACTTTTTATCGAGGAGATAAATGCCGCAGTCGTAATGCAACCATGGTGGGCTAAATGTATGCAGACGGCGCATCGTTACATGATTCTGCAAAACCGTGGCATCTGTAAAGCGCGTATCTGTTTGTAGGTGCTTAACACCAATGGTCACTTCGGCGTTTTGTTGTTGATGACTTTTATAAAAATCAAAAAGACTGTCCTTTAAAAGAATATCCGAGTTTATAATAAAGAACTGGTCAGACGCATGATTATGCAAAATTTGTCGAATAGGATTATTTTTGTCTATGTGATGTATCTGTATAGATAATCCAGGAATTCGAACATTTCGCAAAAATCCATGCAGTGCATGTTGTTCTTGTGTTACAGCAACAACAATCTGCCGTAAACCCATTATCGCGAGTTGTTGAAGCGTACGAAAGATTACAGGCTCATCACCTATCTCAAGTAACGCTGCATCTTCAGCTTGTGTAAGTGGCTGTAAAAAGGTGTTTTGGCGTGGATAAATCACTACCGGGGTCTGTTGAAAAAGGCTCACTAAACAGCTTCCTGTTCCAGTTGTTCTATAGATGGCACATTGCTTTTCCCCCAGAATTCCAGACCGGCCGCTTTCATTTGTGACTGTAATTTCTTTAAAAATACATCATGCTGTTTACTGGATTCATCAATAAAAATCAGTGCGTCGCCCTGATTTGCCCAGAGTTCAAAACTCGTATTTGATAAAAGCGGGGGCAATTCCACAATTATAAATTCAAAAAGGTCGTGAAACAAGTCAAGTAATTCGTTGATATGCCCTTCCAGTAAAACACGAGTTAAATTATTTCTCTGTCTTCCTCTTTCGAGCAAAAAGACTTCGGAGTCATCCAATCGAACAAGGCATTTCCACAGCGGTGCATCGCCTGCCAAAAGATCCGTCAAACCCAATCCTTCTTCTTGCATGCGCGTAAAACGTGTAAATCCGCGCGATCGCATATTCGCATCAATCACAATTGTGCGTTTATTATATTGTTTCAATTCATTTGCAAGTGCAAGAGTAAATTGTGAGCATCCGGCTTTTTTGCCTGCACTTGCAACAACAAGAACTTGTTTTTGACGAATTTCATTATTCTGCATCAGGGCGTTGCAGATTTTTTCAACGTCCTTATTATGATCATACAGTATAGATGCTGCAGAATCATCATTTTGCAATTGTTTAAACAAGGTATCAAAGACTTTGGAAGGATTGTTCCTTGAAGCAGTAATTTGCTCTTCTTTTTTTAATTGATGGTTTTTTAAAAATTCCACATCAGCTATAAGACTATTGTGTGTCCGTGTGCGGCGGTCAACTTTTTGCATTTTTTCTACCATATCCAGCCATGATTATAAATTTAATCCCGATAACCAGGGACTTTAATTATGCGGATCCATCAGGATTTGCGACTTTATTGTCAAAGGATATGCCAGAATACTCAGCGAAATTTAATTAAATAAAAACAATGTATTATTCTAATTTGGGGAAAGGGACTAAAACTTTGGAAATGTTCAACAATTTAGCGCTGTCTCTTGGTTGGACACTGGATTCGACAGCGATGTCGAACCGGCGGGGGATTATTTTTTCTTCATGAATGAACCGCGCATAATGACTTTTTCACCGAAACGCTGCTTTAATTCATCGAGCAGTTTTTCCAGTTCTTTGTTGTTGGCAGGTGTATTCTCAAAAAGTGGCAACTGTTCACCTCCGAGCGTATTTAATTGGGATACGGCTATGCCGACAAGGCGTACTTTGCGTTCATTTATAGGGAACTGGCGAAACATACCGACTACCACAGCTCTCAGGGAATCAGCGTCTTGCACATAGTCCGTCAATTTTTTGCTTCTGGTAAAAGTATCAAATCCTTCCAATCGTAGCTTTAATGTAATTGTTCTCCCTTTTAAAGCTTTCCGCCGCATGGTCCGGGAAAGCTCATCAGCAATTTTAAAGAGTGTTTTTTCGACAGTTGTGTAGTCGGCAACGTCTTCATTAAAAGTGCGTTCTTCGCTAATAGATTTGCGTTTATGCTGTGTCCCAATTTTGCGATTATCAATGCCATTTGCCAGCTTCCATAAACCAAATCCCCAAACACCCAACTTTTCTGTAAGTTTTTTTACATCAAAGGCGGCAATATCACCAATTGTGTGGATGCCGAGTTTTTGCAATCGCTCTTCTGTTCGAGCACCGACACCCCAAAGTTTACGAATTGGCAAAGGTGCAAGAAAGGCTTTCTCGTGGCCTTGCTCACAAATGGTTAAACCATCTGGCTTCTCGAGATCAGAAGCAATTTTTGCAATAAATTTATTCGGAGCAATGCCTACACTGGCTTTTAATCCGGTCTGTTGTAAAATATCTGCCTTCAATTTCACAGCGATTTCTTTTGCAGAGCCCAACAGGCGCAAACTTCCGCTTATATCAACAAAGGCTTCATCGATGCTTATTTGTTCGACTACAGGAGAGTAGTTTTTGATAATTTCAATAATTTTTCTGGAGAGCTCGACGTAGCGTTGTATGCGACCTCGTACAAATATCGCATGAGGACATAATCGATATGCCTGGGAGATTGGCAGAGCAGAATGAATTCCATATGTTCGCGCCTCGTAGCTGGCAGTAGAAACAACCCCCCGTCCTTTTCCTCCTTGTGGATCAGCGCCAACAACGACGGGTTTCCCGCGATATTCCGGATTATCCAATTGCTCAATAGCTGCAAAAAAAGCATCCATGTCCAAATGCATGATGACACGCTCGATCTTTTTTGCGGAGCTGGCCATATTTCCGTCTTTTAGAGAATCGCTTCAGTGATTGTTTTGGCAGTTTTTTGTCTGAATCTGTGATCTTTTAATAAATTTAAATCGTTTTTGTTGGACATATTCACGACTTCAAGAAGTATTGAGTTGGGAACTTTACTGTAGCGAACGATAGCTGGAGCCCATTTGCTGTTATTCCGGTAAACAAAAGGACGGATAGGACGGATTTTGTGAATGGGCATATCGTTTTTTTGGAAAAGCCGAATAATTTCCCGACCAAAATCATAGCTGTAAGAAGCGGCACGCCGGTTTTCCGCCAGATTGTATTTTATGGTTCTTGCTTTGCTTTCCTGAAAATGGCGGTAAAATGATCCCGGAGCTCTGAATTGTCCTTTTCGCATATCCACATCGGGATAATAAACCATGGCGCCTCGAATACTCGGGTGCAATGAATCGAGATGGATGCTGATTAAATAGATATTTTTTGGTTTAACACCTTGTTTTAAGAGCTTTTGATAAATACTATTCACAAGGTAAACACGCATATTAACCGAAATTCTGGAATCGTTTATAACCCACCGGGGATTCGTGTTCAAGGACTCTTGACGTCCATTTATTAGGTGTGAATTGTTTCTTGGCGTCATCCCGTCATTGGAATCTGAGACGGTTAAAAAAACCTTGGCGCCTTTTCTTTCAAGCTCATGTTTTGTTCGAATGACAATATCATAAGCATATTCGTCTTCTGTCAGATTTCCCACAATAGTTCCAGGATCAGAGCCACCATGACCGGCATCGAGAATGACGTAAATACCGCTGCTTGTTTTATCCCGGGTTACGGTAACGGTACGGTCCGGCTGTCCACTATTTGCGAAGTCATCAGAGAGATCATTGAAGGGGATTTTTATTTTTGTTCCTGTGCGAATGGAACGTGGATCAGAAATGTTATTAATGCGAATCAGTTTTTCAACCATGGAGTTCACATCGTCCGGCTCGATTCGTCCCGTAAATCGAATGACTACCGCACTATACAAGGCTTCGCCACCCTTTAGCTCATATTCGGCATATATATGTCCGTCACTATCGCGGACGAAAGTTAATTCTGGATGTTCAGGTAAGACTTCGCTGAATTCGCTGGAAAGTATATCGAAAGGAATCAGTATTTTTTCATCCAGTGAAATACTCTCCCCATCTTTTTTATTGTTTGCCTTTTGAATCGCTGCATATTGTTCACCTTCGCCGGTAAAAGCGTCGGCAATAAACCACATGGTTTCGCCTTTATAGGACACGACATGCAGCCAGCCTTTGGAAGTAATTTCATCCTTAGGAAACAATTGTTTAATTGCCATTGTTCGGTACCTGGTATTCAGAAATTCAAACGGTACATTTATCTTTTGACCTGTCTGTAAAATTCGCCCTTTATTCCAATCGCGCAATTTCTTCCAACGTTTTGGCGTATAACTAATGCGAACGGCCAGGTCAATATATCCTTCACCTTTTTGAGGATAAACATCAACTGTGATCTGTGCACCATGGAAATGAGGAATAATGCGGCCTTCATTTTCCTGGTGCTGCAAAGTGCCATATCCGGGTTCCGTATAGCGCGGGGCTGATCCTGCACAGGAACCACCTGAAATACAAACGATAAATAATAAAAAAATTAACCAGGCGCTGATTCGTGCATGGTGACTTATCATAAGCAGTACTTTAATTTTCGAAGCGATATTTAAGATGAATTGTGGATGGTGTTAAAGTATGAAAATCAATTTGAACTCACAATAAGAAAAATTTCCCAGGCGATCACAAGTGAGAACATAAACAGGATGGGGACAAACAAATACTTGGCTCGTACACGGGTTCTTAGAAGGTAAACATTTTTATAAATAAGCAGCAACAGTACCGAAGCACAGGTTAGGATATATTTGGCTACTAAAAATTCCAAAGGGCCATATTCAAGAAAATGCGCCATTACCGGATTGATTTCGGATGCGCCATTGTTTAAAAGCTGAAGTGTAAACAGAGCATCGACGAGGCTCATAGCAAGAATGAGAAGTACAACAGCAAAAATTCGCCGACTATATCGATCGACAAAATAATTCTGCCAGCGGTCTTCCTTGCGCCGCGGTGTCTGACGGCTACCTTCATTTAAGGCATAAGAACTTATTGCTGGAGTTGGTTTATCACGACGATCATTTGTCGCTTTTCTTTTTTCGCTATAGGCAGATTTTTTACTCATAAAATTGTACACCTGTATTCAATTATTAGCACACTATAAATTCTTAGAAAGTATCGTCAGAATTTTTTATGCGATGCAGTAATATTTTGTTTGAATAAGGTGTAACTGGATCGATGGACGATAAATACATTTAAATTACGATAAGAAAACATGCATTAACGGTACACTCAGACATACCACACCGATACCGCAAATGCAAGTCGAGCTGAATAGCAAAGTTTTGTTGATTAATATTAGGAAATGGTTTGTCTCGATAAGAACCTATTCATTCTCGTTATCGTTTTCGTCATCAAAGAACCAGTCGTCGGAGTTTTCATTTGTCCGGGAGCTATCGTTATCGTTGTCCTGGACCTTTGGAAACTTCTCTTTACGATTTCGTTTGTTTTGCAAGGTTTTGTTGATTTTTTTTTGAGAAGATTTATCTTCATCAAAAAAGCGGCTTTTTTTGTGTGATTTACCCATTTTTTCTCACCAGATGGGAAGTTCCTACTTTTAACAGGTTCAAAGAAAAATAAAAAACTGCTAAAGAAACATAATCCAAAAAAAAATTGCAAGCATTATTTACCAAGAAAATGTGCTTTTCTTTTTTCGATAAAAGCGGCAGTGCCTTCCATGCTGTCCGATGTGCTGCTTATAATACCAAAAAGCTCACTCTCTAAAGCGACTCCCTGCTCGAGAGACATGTCATATCCTCTATTAACAGCTTCGATTGAAAGCTTGACAGCGAGCGGCCCTTTAGTCAGCACTGTGCTGAGAAATTGCTTGCATTCGTTCAATAAATCGTCTTGTTTGACAACATGATTAACTAACCCAAATTCACAGGCTTTTTGTGCATCAATCGTATTACCTGAAATTAAAAGTTCTATGGCTCTCCCCTTTCCAATTAATCGTGGCAAACGCTGTGATCCACCATAACCACAAATCAGACCAAGATTGACTTCCGGTTGGCCAAATTTTGCTTTCTCCGAAGCCCAACGCATATGACAGGCCATAGCTAATTCGTTCCCGCCACCAAGACAAAAGCCATTTACAGCTGCTATAACAGGTTTTGGAAAACGTTCAATATAAAAGAATAAGTCTGCTGTGTCCTGAGATTGTTCGCGGGCTTCCATCGGCGATAACGAGGCTAATTCCTGAATATCTGCGCCAGCAGCGAAGGCCTTCTCACCACTGCCTGTCAAGAGAACAGCTTTGATCTCATCATCCATTTCACACTCAATAAATGCTTCGTGCAACTCATCCAATAAATCGATATTCAATGCATTCATCTTGTCGGGGCGGTTTAGTGTGATTAAAGCAATTCCATCATCGACGGTAAAAAGAAGGTTTTCAAATTCTATTTTTTCTTCTTCGAGCATTTTAAAGTCCTCATTTTGTCAATTAATTTATAGTGCAGGAACAGGTTCATCTCCTGTGTAATCGTAAAAACCACGTCCAGATTTTTTCCCAAGATGACCGGCTAAAACAAGTCTTTTTAACAGGGGTGGCGGAGCGTATCGCGTTTCACGGTATTCATCAAACATGATATTTGCGATATAATAAGTAGTATCAAGGCCAACAAAATCCAATAAAGTGAGTGGCCCCATGGGATGCCCGCAACCTAATTGCATCCCTTTGTCGATATCAACAATACTTGCAATACCATTTTCTACAGCTCGAATTGCATCCAGCATAAATGGCACAAGCAGCAAGTTTACGACAAAACCGGAATTATCCTTACAAGCTATGGGTTCTTTGCCGATTTGTTTTGCAAAGTTAAAAGCATTATTAAAAGTTTCATCCGATGTTGTCAGGGTGCGAACGACTTCCACAAGCGCCATAACCGGAACTGGATTAAAGAAGTGCAAACCACAGAAGCGATCAGTTCGGCTCGTGCGGGCAGCAATATCGATAACCGATAGTGATGATGTATTTGTTGCGAAAATTGTTTCAGGTTTGCACTCTTCATCAAGTGTTTTAAAAATTGAGCGTTTAATCGCGATATCCTCAATTGCAGCTTCAATAATCAGATCAGAATCTTTAAGTTTCAGCAGGTCTGTTGTTCCTGTTATCCTTCCCTGAATAGATGATTTTTCCTCTGTTGTAATTTTCTCTTTTTTTTCCAAGCGTCCCAATCCTTTATCGATTCGTGACATGCCTTTTTCCAGGGCATCCTTATCGATTTCGTGTACGACAGTTTGAATGCCTGCCTGCGCACATACTTGTGCGATTCCTGAACCCATTAATCCACAACCAATAATACCAACCTTTTTGATTTCCATTTCCTGTCTCCTACGGAAAATGTTGAACAAAATTTGACTGTATAGAACGTATTGCGGTGATGATAGAGCAATTGTTTTTCCAATTACTGTAAAGATTCAATAATGACAGTTGCTCCCTGTCCTCCACCGATGCATGCAGACGCTAACCCTCGTTTTAATCCTGCATGCAGCAAGCTGTGCATTAATGTAATTGTCAAACGAGTACCAGTTGCACCAAGTGGATGCCCAATGGCAATAGCACCACCGTTTATATTGGTAATTTCACGCTTTAATCCTAATTCTTTTTCAACGGCGAGATATTGTGGGGAAAAGGCTTCGTTAACTTCTACTAAATCCATATCATCAATTGACATTCCGGCTCGTTTTAATGCGGTGCGACTCGCAGGCGCTGGTCCAATTCCCATGATTGATGGTTCAACGCCTGCAACTCCCCAGTTCACAAGGCGTGCAATTGGTTTCAATGAATGTGCTTCGGCAAACTGGCGGGAGCACATAACCATTGCTGCTGCACCGTCGACGATTCCTGAAGCGTTACCGGCAGTGATCGTTCCATCGGCTTTAAAATATGGCTTTAGTTTCGATAATCCTTCAAGCGTTGTTTCCGGTTTCAAATGCTCATCATGCTCGAATCGTGTTGTATCTCCCCTTCGGCCTTTGATCTCAACTGGTACTATTTCTTTTGCGAGCCGGCCAGATTTTTGTGCTTTTGCTGCAAGTTCCTGGCTTCGAAGGGCATATTCGTCAACAGCAGCACGGGAAATATTGTATTTCTCTGCAAGATTTTCCGCAGTTTGTGCCATTGGTAGACCACAATATGCATCTGTCAGGCCTTCCCACAATACATCTTCCAATTCTCCGGAACCCAGACGCAGTCCCCAACGAGCACCGCGAATAACATGCGGCGCTTGACTCATGCTTTCCGTGCCTCCTGCGATGACAACCTCAGCTTCGTCTAAAAGAATGAGCCGGGCGGCTTGTATTATTGATTCAAATCCGGAACCACAGAGACGATTAACCGTTAAAGCCGGAGCATCAACAGGACAACCGGCGCGTAATCCAATGTGTCGTGATAAATAAATTGCGTCCTTCGATGTTTGGATCACATTACCGAAGAGTACCTGTTCAATTTGCTCAGCAGCGACATTGGCTTTTCTCAGGGCGCCTTGCGTTGCGATTACCCCAAGCTCCGTTGCAGATAAATTTTTTAAACTCCCACCAAAAGTTCCGAAAGGTGTTCGCACTCCGGATAAAAAGAGAATTTCTTTTTGCAACATAATTTATCCTCATTTTCAGGTTTGTTTTGACAACCTCTGTTGAAAATTATTTACAGATAATGATATGTCATGACCAAATTTTAATGGTATGGCCGATGCAAAAGCAATGGTGTATTTGTGCTCAAGCTTTATTTTGGAAACTGCATGAATAATATGGCTTAAATTTAATGAAAATCAAACTTAAAATACAAAAATATGTTGCGAACGAATATTCTTTAATTATTCTGAAGGAATTCAGGAATAAATTTTTTAGAGCTTCTGTTTATATCTGTCCTAAAATGAATATTTTTTACTAAAATTATTTGGAGAATTAATATGAAATATCTACGCCATTTGTTGCTTGTTGCGATAATTACAGTAATGCTGGTTTCGAATGCATTTGCTCAACCGGTTGAATATAAAATCGATAAATCGCACTCGAACATCGGTTTTGTTGTTAAACATTTGGTGATTACAAAAGTACGCGGTGATTTCCAAAAATATGATGCCCAGCTTTTCTATGATGAAAAGGACATCACTAAATCTTCCGTTGATGTAACGATTGACGTGGCCAGCATTGATACGGAAAATGAAAGACGAGACAACCATTTGCGTAGTGGCGATTTTTTTGATGCGGAAAATAATCCACAAATTACGTTCAAAAGCACCTCATTTGGCAAAGATGGTGACCAACTGTATGCAATGGGCAATCTGACCATTCGCGGGGTTACAAAAGAAGTGAAATTGCCTTTTGAAATGACAGAGAAAATTGTTGATCCATGGGGCAATACACGGTTCGGCGTGGAAGCTTCACTGGAAATCAACAGGTTTGATTATGGTGTGAAATGGGATAAAAAAATGGATACAGGCGGTCTGGTTGTAAGCGAAGAAGTTAAAATTGAAATCCAACTCGAAGCAGTTGAGAAGAAATAAACCACAGATTATCCTTCCTTAAAAACATTAGAAGGACCAGGGTGTTTCTGGTCCTTCTCTTCACATATTTTCTCTAATCAAAGCATCCCATTGCAGTACTGATGACTAAAAATATCCAATAAAACGCTGGATTGTTCTTTACCTTTGATGTTTCTGCAAAAGTTTTTCTGCCCACTCTGGTTTACCAACTTTAGTAAGAACGCTACGAATCCAGGATTGGTTTTCCTTTTTATACCAGAAGAAAAACTTGTTTTGATCGCGTTTTTCACGATCGGATGTTGCAGTAAAAATTGGTTTTAAAGTGTAGGGATGATATCCTGAGTAATAAATGACTGTTGCAACGGTCATTGGTGTTGGAGTAAATCCCTGGACTTGTTCGAGTTTAAATCCCATGTCTTTTGTTTGAATCGCAAGATCCGCCATATCTTCCAATTCACATCCGGGGTGGGCAGAGATAAAATAAGGAATCAATTGTTGGCGTAAGCCTGCTTTTTTGTTGATCGCATCAAATTTTGTTTTGAATTTGCGAAACGCCTGGAATGATGGTTTT
Organism: Deferribacteres bacterium; assembly: GCA_020633655.1. Taxonomy (GTDB): domain Bacteria; phylum Zhuqueibacterota; class Zhuqueibacteria; order Zhuqueibacterales; family Geothermadaptataceae; genus Bioreactorimicrobium. The sequence goes on along the minus strand of JACKDF010000003.1, from coordinate 86,526 downwards.
CGCATTAATTTTAATACAGTGTCCGATGTGTGCTCCGGGGCCACTTTCAGTCGTCCCGAAACGTGATTCGAAACGAGTTGTTGAATATATTCATCATAATGATTTTGTTGTACTACTGCCGGATTGTCACTCACGAGAAGATCGTAACGAATACCACTGCTAACAAAGGCCTTCTTGATTTCGGGCATTGCAGCGACCTTTTTGTAAATATCAAGCATTGCTTCATGCGATGTATCGAGGTTGTCGCATATTTTGGGATGAATACAAGAAGGGCTCACGCAACGATCGCATATGGCCTGATCCTTTCCGTGCATTTTATACATATTTGCAGAAGGGCCACCAAGATCACTGATATAACCTTTAAAATCAGGTAATCTGGTGATTTCCTGCACTTCGTTCAGAATAGATTTTTCTGACCGGCTTGCTATGAATTTCCCCTGATGTGCGGAAATTGTACAGAAGCTGCATCCACCAAAACACCCACGATGCATATTCACCGAAAACTTGATCATCTCGTATGCCGGAATCGCACCGCGTGTTTTGTATTTCGGATGTGGCTGACGAGTATAGGGAAAGGAAAAGCTGTGATCAATTTCATCTTCATTCATCGTTTTGAATGGTGGATTGATAAGGAGTTTTTTATCAGCAATGGATTGAATTAAACGGGCAGCGTGTGTTTTGTTTGATTCCTGCTCGATGATTTTAAAATTGGCTGCGTAAGTACGTTTATCTTCCAGACATTGACTGTGGGATGCTAATTCAATATCTTTCCAGTTTTTATTCCTGGGAAGTCTATCGTTTTTCCCGATCATAAGCGCTGTCTGGGGGATTGTGTTTAACGATGAAAATGGCACGCCCTTTTTCAGTAAACGAAGTATTTCCAGTAATGGTTGTTCGCCCATACCATAAACCAACATATCCGCACCACTCTCAGCAAGAATCGTTGGTTTCAGTTGATTTGACCAATAGTCGTAGTGTGTGACCCGCCGAAGGGATGCTTCAATGCCTCCAAGTAAAACGGGCACATCGGGATATATTGATTTGAGTATTCGCGTGTAAACCACCGTGGCGTAATCCGGACGAAAACCCGATTTACCTCCCGGCGTATAGGCGTCATCAGAACGGCGACGTTTATTTGCAGTATAGTGATTTACCATGGAATCCATGCAGCCTGATGTTACACCGAAAAATAGATTCGGGGGACCAAGCTTTTTAAAATCACGCAGATCATCCTGCCAATTTGGTTGGGCAATTAGTGCAACCTTCAATCCTTCCGCTTCAATCATGCGTGCAATTACGGCATGGCCAAATGCAGGATGATCAACGTAGGCATCACCGGAAACAATAATGACATCAAGCGTCTCCCAGCCACGCATTTGCACTTCTTTTTTGGTTATAGGCAGCCAGTCAGAAAGTGGCCTTTGGTTCATATTTTCACCAGACTAATAATTAACATTGAAATTGTTAATATATTGAACAACCTGGTGAAATTCAAACAAGATTTGCGCTATTTATCAGATATTGTTTCTTCGAATCAGGAAAACTGTGCTTGCAGTTGTTGTTCCAGTTCGTAAATGGAATGATAGGATGGGTCGACAACCTTGGCGTGGGTTAATTGATCAAGCGCTGATTTTAAATAATATTTTGCATCATCATGGCGGGCTTTTCCTTTGTGCAATTCATACAATCCAGCTAATGAAACCGCTTTGTGATAATGTGCAGCAATCAATTCGGGTTGCAAACGGAGAGCTTCATCGTAGGCGCTAATTGCGAGCAAAAAATAACGAATACTTTCCTCTTGTCTTGCCATTTTATTGTAAGTTGCCGCCAGACTTGCAGAAGCGATACCTTTATCATAAAAAATATCAAAATTATCCTGATTGCCCTGAAGCGCATCATCACAACTTTTTATTGCATTTTGGTACTCCTTCCCTGCTTCATCAATAAATCCCTGATGAATGAAAAAGTCGGCCAACAAAATTTGTGCTCGCGCGCGTCGATGAGCGACCACTGGTTCAGCCTGGAAATTCATGTGCTGATTTGAAAATGCATTAATTGCTTCCTTAAAACATAATTTTGCATCATGCTCATCTTTGTTGTCAACATAGATTTTGCCAAGCTCGACGAGCACATTACCCAATTCAAAAAAGGCCTGCATTAATTCAGGGGCTGCTTTACACAGATTATGATACTGATTTTTTGATAGGTTGTAATATTTTATAGCCTGGGCTCTTTCTCGCCGCAGTTCATGGATGTACCCGATTCGTTCATTTGCAAATGCCTGATTAAAAAGGACCTGATTATTTCCCGGTTTTTCCTGCAAAACTGCTTCATACAATTTTGCAGCATTAAGATACTGCTCAAATGCATCGTTGTGCTGGCTAAAGCTCACTTGCAACTCCCCTATGGCCATATTCACATCAGCAAGGTTTTTAACTACTTGTATTTGCGATCCATCATACTCCAGCAGTTTGAGAAAACAATTACGCGCGTGCTGATAACTCCACAATGCCTGACCTTTGTCCTGTGTTGTGTTTTGCAACTCACCAAGATGCAACAAAGCACGGCCTTTACTATAAAGGGAATGACCGTTATCCTGGCGCAAATTCAAAGCCGAGTCAAAGGCGGCTACAGCAATTTTAAGACATTCAATCGCTTCCACAGTTTTATTCAATGAAATCAACAAAACACTACTGCCAAGATAAGCATCACCTTTTTTCTGGTAAAAATCGATGTGTTGCGGAGCCATTTCAATAATTGTTTCAAAACAGTGAATAGCCTGTTTAAAGGATGCCAGTGCACTTTTTACATCATTCAAGGATGTATGGATGTATGCGGCCTTTGCTTGTGTTAATCCCTGGTTATATAAAGCGATGATATCATTCGAGTTTTTTGAATGCAATTTTTGATAAATTGCTACCGCTTGTTCAAGTGTTTGAGATGCCAAGGCATTGTTTTTCGCTGTAGCATTCATGGTGGCAAGAAATTGAAATGTATTGGCTTTATTATTGTTTAATATGGAATTGTCCGGAGCGAATTTTAGAACACTATCAAAATTAGTAATCGCATTTTCAAGTGTTATTTTAGACAAAACTATATCGCCTTTTGCAATCTCGTATCTTACAAGTTGTGTTCGTACAAGGCCTAAATTGTTGTTTAGCGCAACAGAATCCTGGAATTTCTGAGAAATGGTTTCAAGCAACTGAATGGCATTTTTGCAGTTTTTAATGGCCTGATTCAACTTATTAGTGCGTTCATAAATATCTGCCTGAATTCTCAGAAAGTCTGCTTTCAATAGTAATGCTTCCATCTCATGTGGTGCAATTTTACGAGCAGCTTCGATATGTTGAATCATCTTATGCAGACTCGATTCTGCATCCATTAAATTTAATTGCCCAATGAGTATTTCCGCCTCAGTTTTATAGATTTTGCTTGCTTGCAGAAAATAAGGCAAATTGTTGAGTAAGGCATTTTTATGCTCTAATTGTTCACGTGCATAGAAACAATGTTGCCGTCCTTCTTCAAATTCGGCAAGCTGCAAATTTGTCACGGCCATTTGTAAGTAGACATCTGATTTTCCAAGATTCGCGCCAAAATTTGCATCCGTAACACCAAGCACTTCATTGTATAATTTTAATGCCAGATGCAGGTTTTCCTTTGCTTGATCAAAATATCCATTCGCCGTTTGAATTCTGGCTAAGGCACAATGAATTGAGGCTTTTCCATTTAAAACATCCGGTATCGTTAATCCATTTTCGATGGCAGTTTGAAGTAACGCCGTTGCCTCGGTGGTTGTGTTAATTGCATTAGCAGTTTGCCCGAGATCAGTCTCCAATTGACAGCGGCTCATATAACATTGTACCAATACCAGATTGGCATTTAAATTTTCAGGTGCGCTTTTCAAGATGCGCTGAAGTTGTGTAATTGCCCGTTCAAGCAACTCAGAACTGTCGATATAGCGAGCAATTAAATTATATACTTTTGCTAGTCCCAGAAGAATTTTCGCTTCACTGATCTGCAATTGATTAGTGATTGGAAAAATATTTGCACTCTGCTTTATTAACTTTGCACATTTGTTATAATTTTCTTCTGCGATTTCATAGTGTCCCTGATCGAATAGCATTTCTGCATATTCGATGTAAACAGTCATATGATTGTTAAAATCTTCACCGGACATTGTATCGGGAGCTAGAGAACCGAATAGTGCAATAGACTCTTCGAATTCTAAACTTGCTTTCGAAAAATCAGCACATTGAGCAGCCATAGACGCGAGATGTGCAGCAACGAGTGCCCTTCCTGTTTTCGCCCCTACGTTCTGGTCATCAAACCACAGACTATTCGAGAAGTAATCAATGGCGAGTTCACAAGATTTGTGTGCATCGGAAAAATTGTATTCCAGCTTATATATATCCGCTTTTTGTAAAGCAAGAAATCCAAGTGCATTATTTAAAGCACAATTTTTAGGATTCGCCCAATAAAGGGATTTTACGCTATTTTCAGCTTGGGTGGCAGTCGACAATGCACCAGTAAGTTGCATGTACTTAATCTGAAATGCAGCGTATCGCATCAGTATTTCACTGGCTTGTAATACTTGTGTAATGCCCTGTTCATGTTCGACGTTTAAATTAGCGGCTGCAATTGCCGTTCGAAAATGTTCATCCGCATCATAATAATAGCCATAATCTGATTCAATGAGTGCTACCTCTTTATAAACATCTGTTTGCGTTGGCAGCAATCCATTCAGTTGGCTTGAATTAGCATGTTTATGCTCAAAGACTTCCGTAGCAACAGCAATACATGATAGAACTTTTTCATCATTTCCTTGCTGCATGTATTCTCGTGCAAGTTTGAGTTGTAAAAGGGCAAAAACCTTTAGCGCAGGAAGATAGCCTGGAGACATTTTTAGAATTGTTTCAAGTCCAATGTGTGCATTCTCAAAACGTTTAATTCGTTCTTCACTCTGATCATTTAGAGAATAGCTCATTGCTTGTTTAATATTAATGAGGGCACTATTGAACTGGGCAGCAACAAAGCTCTGATTTTTTTGCAAAATCTCCGTGAAATAAATCATGGCCTCGGCATAACTGCTCGTACTATGAGAACACCCCTGACTTTGCTGCAGGACATCTCCACGGGAAAAAATCACAACACCTTTGCTGTTTAAGGTGTCGAGATCCTCAGGATTCTGCTTCAGATGTTCATCAAAATTGTCCTGCGCTGTTTGCAAACTTTGCATTGTATATTTATACAGACCAAGAGAACGGTAAAAAGCAGCAATGCTTTGTTGTATCTGCCCGCGCCAAAAATGATCTTCAATATCTATTTGAGAGATTATATCCAACAATGCGTAAAGCAGGAGAAAATCTTTACGCGAGTATGCATATTCAAAAGCTTTTAGCCACTTAACAACACCTTTTTCCACATTAATTTTGCTCAGATGATAGATAGCATCAGAAAGTACGAGCCTATTTCCCTGATCGTGCAACATACGGTAATAAGCTTCGAGAATTCTGTGGGTTTCCGCAAGTACTTTTGTGCTGTATGTCTGGATATCTATGACAGCTTTTGTGTAGAAGCGATAATACGTTTGACTATGCAATACAAGTTTTTCGGTGAAACTGTATTGAATTATATTATCAAAGGAAGGTTGGGTTGCTTCAAAATTAAGGTGATCAGCCAAATATGTGTACATTGACCAGTCAAAATAACGGGCTGCGCTGAGGGCGATAAGAGAATAAGCATTCTCCCGACCAGATATTTGAAGTAATTTCCGCATAAAAAAACTGGATTTTCTAAAGTGACTCTCTCCGGGGGAAAAATCATTTACATCAATTCGATCACTGTTTTTCAGTTTTGTATGGAGAATGTCCTGGCAAACGCCAAATTGATAGGGAGTTAATGAAGTTTGTTGCGACGCTAAAAAATCGAAAATATGCATGTGCTCCGGGAAGTGCCGTTGCCAGGAAAGCCCTAAATCAGGATGACGCATCAGACTCGCTTCGGACAATTGAAATGCATGCGACGTGATATTTTGATTACGCAACGCAACATCATTTTTCAAATTAAGTTGCTGGTTTGACGAAATGACGATACAAATACCATAATCTGTGCTGAGTTTTCGCAAAAAGGGAACCAGCCATTTTTGCACAAGGTGTTTTGACGTATCGATTTGACTTTGAACGAGCAAAGGATAGTTGTCAAACAACAAAAGCGCCTTTTGTGGCGTTGTTGGCATACGCACAGATGCATTTATTTCAGTGGCAAGAATTTCAGGTAAAATTTGAGGGATTTTATTATCTGCATCGGCTTGCAGGCACTGGTTAATCGTATTTTCATTTAAACCACTGAAATGGCAATACTCGGAGAATTTTGCTTTAAGATGGCTTTCAATCAATGATAAGATTGTTGTATTTAAATTTTGCCATTGCTGCTTTTCCATTAATTCCCAAAGTTCAATCAAATATACACGATCTTTTGGATGGTAATACTCACGAAGATTTACTCTGTTTAGAACCCCCTTTTGGTATAAATAGGATGCGATGACCAGGTCAAATAATGGACAAAAAAAATAATTTCGTGATAGATGAGAGCGGAGGTGCATTAACGCAGCGACGGATTCGTTCATTAGAACCTGCCCGCAATGTCCTGCGGATAAATTCGAATATGCCAGGTGGGTGGAATTGAGGTATTCTTCCTGAATTTTTCGTAATAGAAATGTTTTGCCGGAACCTTTTTCACCATAAATATTGATAAAAAAACCATTTTCAACTGATGACGATAAAAGGTTGTTTACTCTTTGGTACACTGGATCTTGTGATTCCAAAGCCCCGGCAGATTTTTCCACAAATTTCGAATAACCGTGTTTTGGTTGTTCAGTGTAATTGTGCATTCACCGATCCCTGGTGTAATTGATTAATCTTTGCAGGATTTTGTCATTTACTGTTTATACAAAATCCTGCTGTCGTTGCGGAGAGAAAAAATTGCTAAGCAGGTATGATTTATCGCCCTTGAGGGACAAGGTATATTGGGGAATGTTATGTGGAGAGGTAAAAATATATTGAAGAAATAAGCAAAACCGTCAACTTAATTTTGTCAACACTTAAACTGTTTAATGAATGCCTGAAAGAAGCCGGTAATCGCCTGTTCCATAATCGTCGCGAAAATAGTAGGTTACACCAAGCTCCCTGTATTCCCATATCTCATAAACGCTTTGGCGATTTTGACTGAACTGCTGGCGAACAACATCCGGGTGGCCGTTGAGAAGATAAATACGTCCGCGATCTGTACGCCAGCCATCAATCACCGCATAACGAAAACGCTGATTTGCTTCTTCAACGCGTTGAAAAAACTCTTCAAGCAGCAAGTTCTTTTCTGAATTTTGATTGGGGTTTCGTTGATCCCAAAAATCTTTGAATATTTTTGTTTGTTCTTTTTCGTCAGCATCTTTAAGTTTTTTCCAATCTTTTTTCTGCATGATCAATCGCATCGGTTCGATGAGATAAGAAACATTCTGTAATTTTTTATTGGAAAAATTGTATTGTGCATACAAATTTGCCATCGTCGAATCACTCACATCGCCTTGATGCACAATAACATGCAAGCTCGATGCACCTACCGCAATTTTTTCAGGTGATAATGGCAGCCAAAATTCACAAATTGAAGAATCACAAGAAGTATTTATTTCATCCTTAAAGTATACTTCCCTCTGATGATCACGAACATCGTAGTGAATTTTTAAATCTTTTTCCGAATATCCCCTTTTAATTTCAATATAAGCAAAAACTTTCTCGGTAAATATTTTTTGTGAGAGGGGTAAAATGCTTTTGTCATCAACCTGAGCGAGTGAATCTTTTACAAAAATCGGGTCAGACACAAAAAAGGATTTTTTGAGCTCTTCCGATTTTAATATCCTTGAGAATAATCCAATATTTTTCGCATTCCCATCTGCTAGCATGATACGTGCGGTGTATTCGTCTGGATCAAGTTCAATTTCTTCAATAAATCGAACAAACTTTTTTGACTGGATCGTCTCAGAAAATTTTGCAACTTCAATTAATTGTTTACGATCGATCAGCCTCGTTTTTCCAACATCTTTCTTAGGATTGATCGAAAATGTAGCCCGGAGTTCCGCCTTGAAAAGGGAATCCTGCCGGACAAACAAAAGATCCTTATATTTGACCTCAGCGATAAAGCGAATCTTGATTTTATTTTCATAGGTTGAGGGAGCTACAATTATTCGATATGCTGCATCGAGCCGTGTGGAATAAAACTGTTTGAAGTTTGCCAGTTTACCACTGCTACATCCATTACTAAAAATGACTGTTATAATCGACAATACAAATATTCTGTATTTATATTTCATCATACTTTTCCAATTAAAAGTCTGTGCCTATTGAAAAAAGATAGTCGGGTTTACTTGTTTGCAGTAAATCAGTTCTCCAGGCAGCATCCATGCGTAAAAGAAAAATTCCAAGATAAACACGGAATCCCCAACCAAAACTCATTGCAACATCCCGCAAATGTCTTTTACCTGCTGAGTTCAACTCAGTGGCTTTGAAATTGTTTTCCCATGCCGAACCGATATCTGTAAAGGCTGCGCCACGAATATTTGTGATCCAAAGTGGCAGCGGAAAACGCATAATTAAATAATCCACAAGGGGAAGACGCAATTCAGCGTTGAATAAGAAATAACGTGTCCCGACTTGTTCATAATAGCCATAACCGCGTAAAGGCGTGGTTATTTGGCTAAAATAGAAATCAGTTATATCGATACGGCTTAATCCTCTGGCGAAATTATAATTAAGCCAATTATCAACCCCGCCCAATATAAAACGATAGGGATTTCGTCCACCACTGTATCCTCCACTAACGCGAACAGCAAGATTTGATTCACGTGTAATAGGGAAATAGTGCCTGAAATCCAGAAGCCCGGTCCAGAAAGAAAGCACATCATCCGCAACATATGGCGATGAGAACAAAGAAAAACGGTATTTGGTTCCCGAATAAGGGCCATATAAGCGAAAATCCGTGTTATCTGAAACGAGTGCCAGGGTTGTCGGGAGTGCTTTTGTGTGTTTTAAGGGTAGGTTGTAGACTAAATTTTGTTCGCGCAAATACGTATAGCCTGCATTTAGTTCGAATCTTTTAAACCTGGTCAAGGGATATTGAAAATTCATCTGACCGCCCATATGCTGCAGACGCTCTATCCCCTGCCCTGTATTGTAATAATTGGAAAAATGAAAAACAGAAAACCCGACATCCCAGCGACGCGGTAAATAGTACCAACTGAGCAACAAGTCGCTATTGGCAAGATCGCGGATAATATTTAAACCAAGTCCAAAATATTGATTACCCATCAGATCACTGATGATAAATTGTGTGTAACCCTGAACACCCCAAAACGGATCATAGCCACCGTAGCCACCGACATAATCCAATGAGAATTTAGGTGTATAGTGTCGTTTTACGAACTGCCCATTGGCTAAAAGACGCTTATCTTCGGGCACTTCTGCATTGTCTGTCAAAGCATCATCCCGCCCGGGAATTTTGCCTTTTCTAAAATCATTATCGAATAGGAAGCGACTATATGGCCGGTTTTCTTTCGATGATTTTGTTGAGTCTTCTGTTTGTAAGGTTGTTTCCGGGAAATCACGAAAGTTTTCGTGCGTAAGTTTTCGAAACGGGGTTAACGGCAGAGAACTTAATTTAGGTTCACTATCAAGTGGATCCTTGCATAAATAAATATCATACCCACCATTCGTAAAACTGGTAAAAGCCAATCTACGGGTCGCAACAGAGGCCGTCAATTGGTTTGCACCAGCAATCAGATTTGTTAAAGGATATTCGTTACCATCTTTTACGGTATGAACATAAATGTTGTCGATTCCGTTTCGATCAGAAATAAAAAGGATCGTATCAGCGGAATGATAAAATAGTGGCGACTTGTCACAGTAAGGATCTTGTGTAATCTGTTGCAGTTCAGTTCCATCCTTCCGGATAATGAAGATATCTGTGTTATACAAGGAATTCTGTGGAAGCAGTGTTTCTTCAGTATTACCAAAAGAAGTGCGGTCCGAGGTGAAAATGATGTATTGTCCATCCGGCGCCCAGGATGGCTCCAGATCGGAGTATCGATCATCGGTGACATTTGACACTGCATCCGTTTGTAAATTCCAGATAAATATATCACTTTGTCCTTTTTGTGCACCCATAAACGCAATTTCATTGCCATTTGGGGACCATGCGGGTGACCAGACCCCACTTAAATTTGGTTGAACAATTTTCTTTGATACATCTCCAGATTTTACATTCACAAGATACAAAACATCATGGCGACCTGCTTTGGCTGCAAATACAATTTCACGCCCATCAGGGGACCAGGAAATACCCGGGCGCAGCCACTTAAATTCTTCAAATGAATTTTCTTTTTGTCCCCCAACTACTTTGCGTGCTTTTCGGCCATCTATAGTCGAGAGCACATGGATGTAAAACGCACCGTTGTTATCACTCAAATAGGCCAGCTGACTCCCATCGGGACTTAACGCAGGGCTATTGTTGACAAAATTGATGTTTTTTGCATGGTCAGTTACGGGTTCTGCAATGTCCCTGGGCTTTTGACGTATAGCTATTTCAGGCCAATATTCATTTTTTAGTTCGTCATACCACAGTTTACTCATCTCTTCCTGAGACATACCAAAAACGATTTTAAATGCATGTTCTACATTTTTGCTTTGTTTGAGAACTCTGGTTAGTTGCGCCACTTTGCCTACACCGTATTTGCGTTCTACCCAATAAAGAAAAGCCTGGCCTCCTTTATAAGCCAGAAAACCGTTTAGAAACGGAATGGGCTGTAAATAATCAGAAAGGACGGCATCACGAATAAAATTGTCACTTTCTGTATCCCAGCGGCGAGAAAAATATTCGGCACTGCCTTCTGCGAACCATGAAGGTAACATAAAGCCAGTAATTCCTGTGATGATCGAACCCGGGCCTGTACCATAAAAATATTGCAATTCCAATGCATGCGTCAACTCGTGATGAATGACATGTCGAAACCCCTCGGCGGAGCCATCATAGGGTAAAGCAACACGGTTTTTAAAAAATTCAGTGAAGCCGCCGACAGATTCATCCTGTATTTGTGAGCTTAAATTGGTTTCTTCAAAATCATTGTGGGAATTATAAATGATGACAACAGTTCGTTCCTGCATTTTGTATCCAAGGATTTTGCTGATATGCACATAAGATGATTCAGCAACAGCTGCGGCAAACTCCGCTGCAGGATAACCACCATTGTAATAATATATATCATAATGTTCTGATTGAATAAATTGCCATTCTTTATATTCATATTGGATTTTATTTTGTCCAAAACCCTGGGCCTTTAATACGGCACTCGTTATGAGTAAAGTAAAAATTATAAATTTATATAATCGCATTTATTAAACTCCATTCATGCAGGCATTATTACACTGGAATTAGTATTTGAAAAACAGCGCCCCCACCGGGTTTATTCGACGCAGATATTTTACCACCATGCTTTACGATAATTTGCTGGGTTACAGCTAATCCCAAACCACTACCATTTGTCTTTGTAGTGAAAAATGGTTCAAATATTTTTTCGGGTTCTATGATTCCGGGTCCGGTATCACTGATTTCTACTTGAACAAAGCGTTTTGACCATGAAGATATAACATTAATACTTACTGTAATTATGCCAGTATTTTCCATTGCCTGGGCAGCATTCTGAGCTAAATTTATTAATATCTGCTTGATACCATCGGAGTCATGTGTAACAATGAGTTCATTAAATTCAGAGTTGATTTCAATTTGAATTGCTGCAGATGTGAAATCATGCTGCAATTCTTTAACGACAGAATAGACAGTTGCAATAAAATCAGCCTTTACTAGCTTCAGCTCTCTATCGCGCGCAAAAGTTAAAAAATCAGTAATAAGGCGATTTAAACGGTCTACTTCCGCTGGTATAAAATCAATCAGATCATCCGCGATGTTGTTTTTTTTGTGACGCGCTTTAATAACCTCAGCAGTGCTTTTAATTATTCCGAGAGGATTCCTAATTTCATGGGCAACAGTCGCTGCCATTTGCCCCATAGAAGCAAGCCGCTGATTGCGTTGTGCAGATATTTGCAGCTGCGTGAATTGCGTAACGATCCAATAAATAAATACGATAGCGAGAAAAAAGAGAGAAAACGTGATTGTAAGCCCCCAATTCATGTAGTTCTGGAAACCACGAATCGTGTTAAAATGTTTAGCTGATGCTTCTACAATTACTACGCCGATGACTGTTCCGATATCGTTTTTTAAAGGTGCATAAGCTGTTTTAAAATAATTCCCGCTAACTTCATATAATTTGGAAGATAAAATAGAATCTTGCAATGCTTTGCGAAAATAGAGACTGTCCCCTGTTAGATGTGTCACTCGTTCACCATGCTGGTAAACTGCAGGAAACGCTACTACTGTATGAAATTGTCGGTCAACAATAAAAAGTGCCTGCAAATTAGCTTCTTTTTGCTCTGTTTCTAAATGACTGTTCAAAAAGGTTAAATCAGAGGGTAGGTAAAATTCGAATGAGGATGGTATGTTTTCCAGGATTATGTCGTACTCAATACTTTCGGCTATTTTTGACCCAACGAGACATAAACGTTTCCCCAATTCTTCGTCGCTAATCTGCCTGATCTTATTGACGAAGGAACGATTGATGAATAGATTACTCACAACAATAAATAAAGTGATAATACTTAGCGCGGATATGATTGTCCACTTGTTTGTCAGGTATGATTTAAGAAGCGTCTGCGCATTTTTCATAAATTTCTGTGCCGTAGGTCGGACTAACTTTTCCCCAAAAGATGTGGATCGGTACTTTCCTTGTATTTTGAAATATATTCGATAATTTCATTGTAAACATCCACATGATTTACTGCAATCAAACAAGCACCGGTTCCTTTAGCACATTCTTTTGTGTAGCATGGACGGCAATCAATTTCTTTCCAGAAAGCTTTGTGGCCTTCTTTTTGAGAATATGGGAACCACACTTTAGGTTCACTCGGGCCGAAGATACCAAAGGTTGATGTACCAACGGCTGCGCTCAAGTGCATCACGCCACAATCATTGGAAACGTGAATCATAAAATGTTGAATAACTGCCGCAAGCTGTCGAACCGGCAATACATCTCCAATTATTACTGGTCCAATCCAACCACCTGCTATTTTTCGTGTAATATGCTCTTCTCCAGGCCGACATGTTACAAATACTTGTAAACCCTGTTGCGAAAGTTTTTGTGCTAATTGTGAATAATTGGTGTAATCCCAGATTTTTGTTGGCCATGTGGCACCAGGATGTAATCCAATTATGGGTTGTTCCGGATCGAGGCCTTTGCTTCGTAAATAAGTAAAAGCATATTTTATCTCATCATCGGTAAGATAAATTTGAGGACTGCTTTCCTTCGGTTCTATCCCCAAAAACCGGAGTGAGTTCAAATAACGCAGTACGATACTTTCGTCTAAACCACTGCTATTTTGAAAGTGAGTATAGAAAAAGCGCTTAACCTTTGGATTGCCGCAAATTCTTACCGGCGCGCCTGATAAAAAAGCATACAATGCAGAACGATAGCTCCCGAACAAATCGATAACCACATCAAAATGCTGTTTTCTTAGTTGTTTAACTAAAGAAATTTGCCTTCTGATTGCTGCCCTCCTGCTTTCAAAGGGTATATGCCCATGCGTGATTGAAATTATCTCATCCAAAGCAGGATTTTTTTCTAATATTGGTGCAAATTTTTCATCCGTTAAATACGCAATATGAGCATCAGGGAAGGCTTTACGAAGCGCGTGCACAAGGGGTGTTGAAACGATCACATCTCCCAGGTGTCGGAAACGGCAAATCAAAAAGCGAGGTTTGGACTTGTCTGCGAAATCGAGATTTTGTTGCGATCGAAAACCCATCTGTCTTTTTACCTGATCAAAATCTTTACTGGTTTAGTTGAAAAGTGCCTTTATAAACTTCGCTTACGGTACCCTTTAACACGGGACGGTTTGTTTCCCTATCAATATCAACGGTGAGCTTGCCACCTCTTGAGTTGAAAGTCAATGGTAAGTTTTTACCTTGTGTTTGCGTAATTGTGAAAGCTGAGGCGACTGTTCCAGTTCCACAAGAGAGAGTTTCATTATAAACACCGCGCTCATATGTTCGAATCTTAAACTCGTTTTTATTCCGAGCAACAAAATTAACATTTGTTTTGTGCGGATTAAACGCAGGATGTTCACAGTAATAAGATCCAATTTTTTCGACGTCAACAAGATCAACGTCATCAACAAACAGAACATAATGCGGAACGCCTATGAAGAGGAATGCGCCTTCGGTAAATTCGTTCGTTTCAACTATTTTAGGGAAAATTTTGACACCTGTTGGTGTTTGCATTAAAAGCGCAACATAAGTCCCATCAACGGTCGCAGTGTATATTTCACCGCTCACTTCAAATTTTATTGCCGCTTTGAATATAAAATTTGTATTGGCATAATAAGCGCTTGCACGTGCACCATTACCGCACATTTCTGCTTCATATCCATCTGCATTGTAATACCGCATTTTGAAGTCAGCTTTTTCGCTGTTTTCAATGAGCAAAATACCATCTGCCCCTATTCCTGTACGCCGAGTACACATGTTTTTAAACAGTGTATATTCATCACCTTGAAATTGTTTTTCTCGATTATCGATGAGTATAAAATCATTGCCAGTCGCGCTCAATTTAGTAAAATGAAATTCGGGCAAGAATCGACTCCGTTTTATAGCTGCTTTTTTATTCTTTGGATTGACTTGGTGAAGTGGGTTCTCAATTATTAACGAATGTTAAATATAGAAAAGCAGTCCGCGAAAGTCAAAACAATAAACCGAAAACTCCTAAATATGCCATGCATTCAGGTAGCTGCATCGAAGGGCGTTTATTGGATCTGATTTCGTTTTCGGACAGAAAGAAAAATTTATCGAATTTACACAAAAGTTCACATACGTTTAACTTGAATTCATAATTTTGCTAAAATTCGTAAGAATCACCTACATTCAGAATATGTGCTTCCAAACCTTTTTTCGCCAATTTTCCTATAAAATCATTCGCATTCTGATTGAGAAGATCGAAAGTATTATAATGCATTGGTATTGTTACTTTTGCTTTCAGGAATTCGGCGGCTTTAACAGCGTCATCGACTCCCATAGTAAAATTGTCACCTATCGGTAAAAGAGCCGTGTCAATCCTGTTCATTTCACCAATTAATTGCATATCAAGAAACAGACCTGTATCTCCGGAATGGTACAGTGTTTTACCATTCCCCGTTATTAAAACACCCATTGGATTGCCTAAAGGAATCATACCTTTGTCCGTAGTAAGTGTACTTCCATGATGAGCGATTGTAAATTTTACACGACCAAATGGAAACTCATGTGCACCACCAATATGCATTGGATGTGCATTTTTAACACCATTTTGTTGAGCATAAGTTATGATTTCATAGTTAGAAACAATCATCGCATCATTGTTTTTTGCAATAGCAATAGAATCGCCAATATGATCTCCATGACCGTGAGTGATAATTATATAATCACACTCCACATCTTCTGGCTTTAATTCTGCCACAGGATTGCCATTTAAGAAAGGATCGATAATAAGTCGATTGCTCCCAATTTCAACGGTAAAACATGAATGACCCTGAAAAGTAATATTCATTGTATCCTCCTGCTTTTAGTTTTAAGCCGAACAAATTATATGAATAAGTGTTTTGTCCCTTTTGTTTTCAGTATGAAGTTTTGTAAAAGAGAAGTTTGCATTGAAGCTTGTTTTACTATAATAAAATCACTCCAACACCGGCACTGCTCCATCAACCCATTCCGATCCGTTGACTCCATATTCCTTTTTCCAGATTGGAACAGTTTTTTTTATTGAATCAATGATAAATCGGCATGCTTCAAAGGCTTCAACCCGATGCGCACAGGACACAGCGATGGCAACGCTTATGTCACCAATGTGTTGCATACCCAAACGATGAATTATTGAAATTTCTTCAACTTGCCATAGTGAGCGCGTGGACCGTTCAATTTTCGCTAACTCTGAGATCGCCATTTTTTCATAAGCGAAATATTCCATCTTAACAACTTTTTTATCTTCTGAATGATCGCGTACCCGTCCCAGAAACACGACGACGCCACCTGTGGCAGAATTTTGAGTTTGTTGAAGAATTAAATCGATATCTATTTTTTCTTCTGTAATTGCGACCAAATCAGCCTCCGGAAATAGGTGGAATGAGTGCAACTTCATCATTATTTTGCATTTTATATTGTGAATTCCGGTATTCACCATTCACTGCAAAACGAATTATCTTTTCATATTTATTCAATCCGTGATATTCTTCACAAAGCTGCGAAAATAAAGTGGCGATCGTCGATTCAGCAGCAGTTTGGACTTGTGTCTTATCGGTATGAGTCACATCTCGCAACATTGCAAAGAAAAGCACATCAATAGTCATTTATACCTCTTGTATTTCATTTTTTAACAATGCCTTTAATGTTGATTGTGCCTGATCAACCAGTATTTTTGAATCATTTATAAGAAATGGTTTAACCAGGCTTACCAGAGATTTAATACCGCTATTTTCAGCGGCGATCAGAACATTACGCATAAAGCCACTATATTTAGCACGTTTAATGGGAGATTTTTTAAACTTTTCGCGAAATTTTTGCTCATCAAGTTGTAATAAATTTGCAAGATCAGGATTTACCGATTCTGCTCTTGGCTGAAAATGCACATCCACACTAACTTGCGCTTTTCGATTCCAGGGGCATACATCCTGACAGATATCACAACCAAAAATTTGACGCCCAAATCGATTTTGCAATTCTACAGGTATTTCATTTTTATTTTCAATGGTATGATAGGAAATGCATAAGTTGGAATCAAGAAGATATGGCTGACGAATTGCGTTTGTTGGGCAGGCATCAATACAGGCTGTGCATGTTCCGCAAAAGTCTTTACTGACAGAATTTGATGGAAGTTCTGCATCAGTGATAATCACAGCCAGGAAAAGCCATGAGCCAATATCTCGATTTATAATACAAGTGTTTTTTCCACGCCACCCAATTCCAGCTTTTTCTGCCCATGAACGTTCCAAAACCGGGCCGGTATCAATGTAATACCTGCTCAAATACTTGTTTTCGCAAATATTCAGCCAGTAGGCATTTAATACGGCGATTTGATTTTTTAATATTTCATGATAGTCGTCACCCCACGCATAACGGCTAATCCATGCCTGGCTTTTTTTTGCTTTATCAATGGATAGCGGATAGGCTGTATTGTAATTTTTTCCGCACACAATTATTGACTTTGCATTTTCAACCAGCAAACCAGGATTGCTTTTTTTTTCGCAATGGCGTGCAAGGTATTCCATGCCCGCGTGATAGCCTTTGTTTAGCCATTCAGCATAAAATGACATCGCTGGTATTTGTTCAATTCGAGCAATACCAAATAGTTCAAAACCAAGACTTTTGGCTTTTTCACGAAGAAGAGATACATAATTGTGGGAAGTTGTCTGTTTCACTACCATCAAGACTTATCTGATCCCGGATACCTTTTGTATGCCAGCTAAGCGATGTTTTCGACGTATTTCTGCTTGTTTCCAGCGGCGAATTTCTTCTTCTGTTTCGGGAATATATTTATCCACGGGAACCGGTTTCTTCTTCTCTTCATCAAGTGCGACAAAGGTGAGATAGGCTGAACTTGTGTGTTTGATTTCTCCTGTGTAGAGATTTTCTGAAAAAACACGCGCACCAATTTCCATTGAAGAATTAAAGGCACGGTTAAGAGATGCTTTTATGATGATGAGTTCACCAACTTTTATTGGATGCTTGAAATCGAGGAAATCGATGGAAGCAGTGACGCAAGGTTTACGGCAATGCCTGAAAGCAGCTATTGCACATGCGATATCAATTAAATGCATAACCTTACCGCCTAAAATATTTCCCAAAATATTTGCATCGTTAGGTAATACGATTTCACTTATTTCTGCTTTGGAATTCATATGGAAATCCTTGAGTTGTAGTAAGTGGCTACGACACTGTTAACTGCAGGGGGAGTTTTCAGAACGATACAAATATAGGGTGGTTGAGTAATACTTGCAATGGGATAATAAAGATAGGAATTATAGCCAGATTTCCATCCCCTCTTTTCCTGCAGAAACATTTGGGAAGAGACGCTTTGCTTGTTGCTCAATATTATCCATGATTTGGTCGTTATGCGACGGATCATGATGATAAAGAATCAGTTGTTTAACGCCGGCTTTTGCAGCTACTTCGCACGCCATTTCCAAAGTACTATGCCCATAGCCGGCTTTGGAATACTGTGGGCAGCTATATTCTTCGGCAAGGTACTGCGCGTCATGAATCAGCACATCAGCATCTTTGGCAAATTCAATAATTTCAACGTCACCGCCAGGGATTCCCTCGATATCAGTTGAATATACTATGGTTTTTTCATTGGCTTTAATTTTATAGACATAAACACCATCCGTTGGATGAGCTGAACTTTTCAAGCTTGTAATGACCATATCGGAATGGCCTATATCATCAACATCCGTTTCTTGCTTAAAAAGTTGTGGATGATAAATTGAATTCCGAATGACAAGTTTTTCATCAGGTTGAAAATTCCTGATTATCTTTTCGGCACTCAAATCTTTTAATTTTACGGGGCAATATTCAGGTTCCATTGAATGGATTAAACTCGTTTCTATATCCCGCCCTAGTAAGGATGGCCCAAAAACATACATTGCGTAACTGTCGCTGTACGCAGGTTTAAAAAATGGCAAGCCTTGAATGTGATCATGATGAGTATGGGAAAGCAAGACTGTAATGGGAAGTTTATCACCATTTACGAGAATATTTTCTCGCAAAACCTTTTCGCCTAAGGGGATTATGCCGGTACCGGCATCCAATATTAAGATGTGTTTTTTATTACGAATTTCAATACATGAAGTATTGCCACCGTATCGAACGGTTTCCGGGCCCGGAACAGGGAAACTTCCTCGTACTCCCCAAAACCGGATGAGTAAATCATTATGTTGCATCGTTCCTCGATCGTTTTAACTCTTTAATTGTTCCTAATTCAGATTCTGTTATGTACAAATACACAGGAGCGACTGCAGATTAAATTATTGCAATTAACAGAATTAATCAGGGTTCGAACAAAGAGCAGTCAACAAATATAATTTTTGATACTTTACAGTGCTAAAAAAAAGAATGTAATATTTTTGATAATTGGATGCATATCTTCTTAATGTATTTTTAAAATAGACTAAATTGCATTTTCATAAATAGCGAAGCCTCTTTGCTGTTGGTATTTGGTCATATTTTCTTCGTCGTTCGTTCCATTTTGTTTCGTAGTTCCAATTTTCTGCATCAATTCACCTTGCGCTTTTGCGGCCGTTGCGGATGCTTTTGCGGCAACAGACCGATCTGTTGCTGAGGGATTCATAGGCGCAAGTGCAGCTTTCCGCACAGTATTCATTTTTTGTATTGTTGCCTGGGGATCATCTGGTACAGAACTTGTATCAATGGAGACCTCACCACCAGTAGCATATCTCCTTCCGTCAGGTCCAACCGCATATGTGAAATTAGCCCCGCCTCGAGCAAGACCGCCAGCAGCTGATAAATGTGCTTGTTCATGAACGTGCACTTCTCTGTCACGTGCTTTTAATTCAGCAATTTGTTTTTTTTCATCCTCCGAAAATTGTTCGCTGGGACCTGTTTTATCGTCATCCATCGTAGATACTGCGTTTATTGATTGAGGCGCTGAAGCTTCAACCGATTGCAAATAAGAATTTAACAATTCTTTGCCAGCGGCTGACAATTCGACTTTATCCTGACTGTCTTCTGCTGCAGAAGTTTTCTCGCTTGCCGGTAAAACAGGCTGTGGATAGGAATGCTGAACATTTTTCCTCTGAAAAACATATAATATGGAATCAGATTGGATTTCCACTCAAGGCCTCTTGATTTTACTTCTGATTTTTATTTATTTATCGGTTATTTTTAACTATTTTCATCATTCGAAAATAAATTTTAACTAAAGCTGCTATAAATAATTCAGTTTACATTGGATAAGCAAATACTTGTTTGAGCCGAATTTGAAATTTTTTTGACCTATTATGATTTTTTCCAATATCCATACCCGATGAAAAGCAAAAACAATGGTAAACAAATCCAAAATTATTGAAAAACTAACCCTTATTTCGGGAAGTGAAAACGTCCTTACGGAACCTGAGGACATGATTTCTTTAAGCTATGATGGTACGCCATTATATGAAATGCTTCCACTGTGTGCAATATCCCCACAAACTGTTGAACAGATTTCACAAATTTTAAAAGCTGCGCATGAATTGGAATTCAAAGTTGTCCCGAGAGGTACTGGCACAGGCTTATCAGGTGGAGCCATTCCGGTGGCAAACAGTGTAATTGTCATGATGCACCATTGGGACAAGATCATTGAAATTGATGAAAAGAATCTCACCGTTACCGTGCAACCTGGTGTGATTACCCAGGATTTGCATACTGCTGTTGAAGCCTGCGGATTATTTTATCCGCCAGATCCTGGCAGCATGAAAATTTGCACAATTGGTGGTAACGTCGCAGAAAATTCTGGTGGATTGCGTGGCCTGAAATATGGCGTTACCTCTAGTTATGTTATGGGCTTACAAGCTGTATTACCAGAGGGCAGTATAGTTTCCTTCGGCAATAAATGTGTTAAAAATGTATCTGGCATCAATATGAAAGACATTTTTGTTGGGAGTGAAGGCATACTTGGAATTATTACAGAAATCGTTCTGAAGCTCATACCTAAACCACAAGATCAAAAGACGATGCTGGCTTTTTTTAACACAATCGAAGATGCAGGTGAAACTGTCTCTGCAATCATCGCAGAAAAAATCATTCCCTGTACCCTTGAATTTCTTGATCAAACCACAATTAAATGTGTTGAAGATTTTGCAAAGATTGGATTGCCAATAGAATACGAAGCTCTTTTGCTTATTGAAGTGGATGGGCCATCGATTATCGTGGAGGATGAAGCTGCCCGAATCATAGATATCTGTAAGAAACATGGTGCACAAAACGTCGAGTTTGCGAGAAATTCCGAAGAAGCTGAGAAACTCAAAACTGCACGTCGAGCAGCTTTCACAGCTCTTGCTCGGGTAAAACCAACAACGATTTTAGAAGATGCAACCGTACCTCGTGACAAAGTAGCACCCATGCTGCGACAGATTCAAATCATCGCAAAAAAATATAATCTTCTTTTTGGAACCTTCGGTCATGCAGGTGATGGAAATTTACATCCCACATGTCTGACTGATGAAAGATTAACCGATGAAATGGAACGAGTTGAGCTTGCTTTCGAAGAGATATTTAAAGTTGCATTGGAAATGGGTGGCACCTTGACAGGTGAGCATGGTATTGGTGTGGCAAAAAAGAAGTTTTTGGCAAAATTCGAAATGCCGGCAAATTTGCAGTTGATGAAGAAAATAAAAACAACTTTAGATCCGAATAACATCCTTAATCCAGGAAAGGTTTTTGATTTATGAACAAGCAGCATTCTTTTCTAAAAGGAAAAAAAATCCAACCGCAACCTATAAATTATAATACCAAGATCACGGATTTAATTGAAAATACATTCAGTGCTTACAACGCAGCACGGCTTCGCGAAGCCGCCCTACTTTACAATGAGAAAATGTTGGCCAATGATGTAACTGTTGGCATGAGTCTTACCGGGGCTTTGACTCCTGCAGGCATAGGAATTTCCTGCATTATCCCCCTCATGGAAGCCGGATTCATCGATTGGATTATTTCGACGGGAGCAAATCTTTATCACGATACACATTTCGGTCTTGGTCTGGCATTGCACCAGGGAACCCCTTTTGTGGATGATCAGGTTTTACGGGAAGACGAAATTGTGCGAATTTACGACATCTTTTTTGACTACAAAGTTTTGCTCGATACAGATGCATTCTTTCGTGAAATAATTCAGGCAAATGAATTTCAGAAATCCATGGGAAGTGCAGAATTTCACTATCTCGCGGGTAAGTATGTCGCAGCCAGAGAAGAAAAACTCGGTATCAAAAATCAATCTTTACTTGCTGCTGCTTATCGTTTAAATGTTCCAATTTACACATCATCCCCAGGAGACAGTTCAATCGGGATGAATATCGCTGCCATGGCATTAAGCGGCAACAAACTTCAAATTGATCCCAATATTGATGTAAATGAAACAGCCGCCATAGTACTCGCGGCAAAACGGGCCGGTGGGAAAACAGCAGTTTTTATAGTTGGAGGCGGTTCTCCAAAAAACTTTATGCTGCAAACTGAACCGCAAATACAGGAAGTTCTGGGGATTGATGAAAAAGGACATGATTACTTTTTACAATTAACCGATGCTCGCCCGGATACCGGTGGACTTTCAGGCGCAACACCCTCCGAAGCTGTGAGCTGGGGCAAGGTAGATCCACAAATGTTGCCAGATACAGTTGTTTGTTATAGCGATTCGACCATTTCATTACCACTCATCGCCTCTTATGTTATGGCAAAACATACGAAAAGACCGCTGAAAAAACTTTTTGCTTCGCGTGAATCGATGGTGAATTTATTGAAGGATGAATACGAAGCCCTACGCGCGAATCGATGAATCCTTCAGAAAACACACTTCCGACAATCTCCGATGATTTACTGCTTCAATGCATGCATTGTGGCATGTGCTTGCCCACCTGTCCGACCTATGTCCTGACAAAGCGGGAACGCTCCTCTCCGCGAGGACGTATTCGTTTAATAAAATCGATGGCAGAGGGCAAGCTTAATTTTACGCATGAATTCATTACCGAGATGAATTTTTGTCTTGATTGCCGTGCCTGTGAAACAGCTTGTCCTGCTGGAGTTCATTATGGACGAATAATCGAAGAAACTCGCAGGGTTATTGCAGAAACAACAAAAATATCATATAAAACTCGTATACTCCGGCGGCTGTTTTTAACAGGTTTGTTCGCAAAACAGAAACGTTTGCAGCTCCTGGCACGTGTAGTTCGTTTTTATCAGAAAACAGGCATGGAATGGTTTGTTTTAAAATTTAATTTAACAGGCTTGTTTTCAAAAAAATTAAAACAAATCGCACCATTGTCGCCTAAAATCAGTGCTAAATTTACAAAACAATTACTCCCTGAATTTCTTCCAGCACATGGTGAGACAAAATATAAGGTTGCACTGCTTACTGGTTGCGTGCAAGATATTGCTTTTGCAGAGACAAATTTAGCAACAGCAGAGGTACTTGTGCGCAATAATTGTGACGTTTACATTCCACAGAATCAGGCCTGTTGCGGTTCAGTGCATGCACACACTGGTGCAGTAGAATTAGCAAAGAAAAATTTATTGCACAACTGTGCTGCTTTTTATATCGATACAATAGATGCATTAATAATTAATGCCGCAGGATGTGGTTCCTTTTTGAAAGAAAGTGGCGAAATCTTCTCCCTTGCCGAAGATGCAGTTGCAATAAAAAAATTAGCTTCCAAAACACGGGATATTTCAGAATTTCTTTGTGAGATCAATTTTCGAAAGCCTGAAGCTCATCTCGATTTAATTGTAACTTACCATGACGCTTGTCACCTGGCGCATGGGCAAAAAATTCGTTCAGCGCCAAGAGAAATTATTACATCCATTAATGGTGTGATATTGAAGGAGATGCGAGAATCTGATTGGTGTTGTGGAAGTGCGGGTGTGTATAACATAACTCATACGGAAACAGCAAACAAACTATTGGATCGTAAAATTCGAAACATTCAATCCACGAATGCAGAAATAATTATCAGCGCCAATACAGGATGCTCAATTCAATTGGCTTACGGAATTCGTACAAGTGGAAGTCAATTAAAGATTATGCACCCGATCGACCTGCTGTGGCGGGCATATCAGGCAGAAGAAAGAAATGAGTGAAAACGGTTTATTTCATGTATACAAGGTATCTATCGAAGTCGTGCAATTCTGATTTGTTAACGCCGAGCTGCTTGGCTGCAATAATACGACTGTCTTGCAGATCAAGATGTAAACGGAATTTTTTACCACCACTTTCTTCAACCATAATAGCTGTTTCTCCCGGATTAAAGGATTCTACCAGGATACCATCAGCATTGAGAGAAAATTGGTGAATTGCTTCATCGATTTCTTCTGAAAAAATCATCAAATGAGAATTGGCAAATCGCATTTTGTCCTCTTTTCTTTGGATATGTTCAGACCTTTTTAAGGTCGTATTTTTTTACCTTAAAATAAAGTAAATTTTCATCCATAAACGATAAAGGTTTGTAATGGCGGCAAAAGGGGTATTGTTCAAAAAATTCGAATATGAAAGCAATTTATGGGATAAGGGGCTTGAAAGAGTTGCGGGCGTTGATGAAGTTGGACGTGGACCGCTTGCCGGCCCGGTTGTAGCAGGGGCAGTCATACTCGCAAATGAGGTGCCTGTCGAGCTTCCCGTTGTAATCAATGACTCAAAAAAGTTGTCTGCGAACCAGCGACTCGCTGCATATGAGTGGATTACCGAGAGTGCGATCTCCTGGGGTATAGGAATTGTTAGTGTTTCTGATATCGATAAATTAAATATTCGAACAGCATCTTTCCTCGCTATGCAACGGGCAATTGAAAATATGCCTGTTGCACCACAACACATCTTGGTGGACGGACTTCCGATGGATGATCCGCCTTATAACCAAACGGCAATCATTAAAGGCGATAGTCTATCAATATCTATTGCTGCTGCATCCATTATTGCAAAAATTGTTCGCGATGAAATCATGGCAACTTATTATAATCAAAAGTTTCCAGATTACAATTTTGCTGCTCACAAAGGTTATGCGACCAAGACACATATCGAAGCGATACGAGAGCATGGACGTTGTGCAATTCATCGTCGTAGTTTTAAGCTTAAAGATGAAAAGCAAAGGGATTTGTTCTTATGAAAAGGACCAATTCTTATTCTGTTGGAATGAAAGGCGAAGAACTCGCTGCAAACTTTCTAAAGGAAAATGGGTATCACATTCTTCAACGCAATTTTCGCTTTGAGCGAGGTGAAATTGATATAATTGCAACGAAAAACAAGATTCTTGTCTTTGTAGAAGTAAAGACAGCGCAATCAAAAAACATGGGAGAACCAGAAACATGGGTGACTCCAGCAAAACAACAGCAGATTGGGAAAGTTGCCCAAAAATTTCTAATTGATTTTAATGATGAATCCTTCGACTGTCGTTTTGATGTTATCGGTGTTTTCTTAAAAAACGATCCGGAAATCACCCATATATCGAATGCCTTTTGGCTATAATTGTCCCAACCTACATACGATATTACGCATTTCTTTTTCTTGCTTTTACTTATCCATAAAATATTGAAATTGTATTCAATGCGAATTCAATTCACCAAAAACTCACCTTGTCTTTAATTGATTCTTTTCACCCAACTGAAAACAAAGCAATTTTATCTACTTCCTACATGAATAATGAAAAGCTCTTTTCCTAAAAAATCATCCTTTAAGTCTTTGTCAGTGTTCATTGTTGCAATTACCCTAACAAATTGTGCAGCACCTAAACAATCTTCATTCTCGTTTTTTAAGTCGGGAGAAATCCTTCCCATAGACAAAACTTCTGATCTACCTCAAGGTTCGTATATCCGACTTCGATTAAAATCCAATGATGTTAAATATGGTGAATACATGGGAATAAAGAAGTTACCGTTTGATAATTACCAGGAAAAGTATGATGGATTTAAGAAAGATTTAAAATTAAAGGTCGTGTTACCAGCAATTCGAGAAACTGTCAATTTAAAGTTGGCAAACAACTCCGAGCAATTCGCCGAATTTTTAGGCTTTGACTTTAGGACTATTGATGTACGTTTTCTTGACGAACCTGAAACGAATACTTTACCAATGGGATCCTTAATTACCATGATTAACCAAAATGGTTATACTATTGAGCATAACGTATTGGATGTATTGTCACGAACCGGAGATTTACCCTATCGTTCAGTCATGATTTTTCGCGAAAAAAATGCATCAATGTCCACGCAAATCGGGGTGGAGAAAATAAACCACATTCAATATATAAGTGCAGAAAAAGAAAAATCTTTTGATTTTTTCATCGAAACAGGCATGATTGTTATCCCAACAATTTTATTGTTTTGGTTAAGTCCCATCTGAAAATATGTTAAAATTTCATTTTGATTCAAGAGCGCGACAAAGTTGGTATTCCCATTTCTGCATTTCCTGCTTAAAAAAATCTGCTTCTGCACTTTTCCCTCGGTTGCGGTAACCAATGATTAATATTTTGCATCGATTTATAATTTCTTTAAGTGTTAAAATAGTATACGCGTTGGATAGCTCGCCAGAATCGATCATTTTTGTAAGCGCCTTTAAACGGTAAATATCCAGTCCCCACTGCCGTGACAATTGATCGGAATGCCCACCACTCTTAACAATCAAAGGTTCATCGATATATCCAACATCTTCGTGCAAAGCAAGGCGCAACCAAAGATCGTAATCCTCACATGCGGGAAATTCTTCGTCAAATCCTCCTAATTTAAAGAAGAGATTCTTTTTAATTAAAATTGAAGAAGGACTGATGATGCATAGCGGCAGGCATCTTTTGTAAATTTGTCCACCATATTTTTGATGCTTTTTTTTCTGATTTACCCGCAAACCATTCCGTATCCAGATTTCATTCGTATAAACGGCGTTGCATAAAGGATATTCCATGAGAAATGCACGTTGCCATTGTAATTTTTGTGGAGTCCATTTGTCATCGGAATCGAGAAATGCCAGCCACTCCCCTTTTGCTATTTTTGCACCGGCATTTCGTGCTGCACTTGGGCCTTTATTTTTCTGGAAATGATAATAGACTGAAGGATATTTTTTTACAATCTCAGCAGTGTTATCTGTCGACCCATCGTCAATGAGTATTATTTCATCTGCTAAAGACGTTTGTTGCACAACAGACTCGATACAGTCTATGAGCCAGGATGATCGATTGTATGTCGGAATTATTACAGAAATTGTTAGATTGTTTGCAGTTCTCATCGAATTCAATTGCATTTATTCAGATTTTCTTGTTTCATGGAAAAATGATTTATGCAAACTTGGTAAAAGTGGAGTGAAAACATGTTTTGTTATCATTGCCAGACAGAAATTATAGTAGAGTTCAAGGTGCGACGAGAAGATACATGTCCCAAGTGTTCAAGTTATCTGCATTGTTGCAAAAATTGCGATCTCTATGATATTTCTTCTCCCCAACAATGCAGAGAACCGATTGCCGAACTCGTGCAAAACAAAGAATCCGGCAATTTTTGTAATTATTTTAAACCCGCTGATGGCAAATCCAGGCAAGATAAAGCGGCTGATGAAGCAAGGAAAAAACTGGAAGAATTATTTAAGAAAAAGTAGTTGAGGAACAAAAGAAATGCTACTTCTTTTCTTTTTCGACGATAATTAATCCCAAATTTTGGTTTGCGATTGTTAAGCCGACTTTCAATGTGCCATTGACGGTAATTTTATCGCCTTTAAAGGGAACCTTGTTGTCCGGCTTTACCCAAATTTGACCAGTGCCATCATCTATTTTTACAAGACTTTGTGAAAGGATAGGAACTGCAAAAGTTTGTACAACTTCACCTTTAACTTTCACTTCCTTCTCATTATATTTTCCCGGCTGCGCCTCAAGGTCTGCTATTTTTATACCTCCAGCGCAATTCATAAAAATGAGTGAAAAAATCACCAAAAGCCAATATATAGCTTTCATTACTCCTCCTAAAAAAATCCTAATGGTAAATTATGATACTGCAAAAAGTTATTGTTTTATTTCTTATCCGAAATCTCTTTTAATTTATCCACCACATTTTCAATCGATTGTTTTACAGTGTTTCCAATAAGCTGATTCACATCAATTTGTGCCGGCATGTTGTAGCTTGTATGTTCATGCACGAGCTGCCAGCCATGTCCATCAATATAACGCCATACATGCGAGGTTTTTCCAGAATTACTGCCACGCTGCCAGTTAAAAGTGTAAACAGCCGCATCACTGTTTATCATTGTCATTTTTTGATCGAAGATAGTTTGCCCGGCAGCTTCTTCCATTGCCTTTTGAATAAAATTCAAACCATCCTTATTACCATCAATTCTGTAAGGGCTGTTTCTTGTGAGCATCGTAAAATCCTTTGCGAGAACAGCGCCAATATCCTCTAGATTCTTTCCTGCAAAATCAGAAATATAATCTCCAACTCTTTTCTTAAGCATATTGGAAATAATTTCATCCTTTTTCTTGACAATGACTTTGCCGCCTTGTCTTTTCTCAAGCCAGCTTTTATACATTAAACCCAGAGCTGTAACGATAATGAGTATAACTAGAAAAGCGAAAATCTGATCCATATGTGAGACCATCCAGGAAACCTATTGATTTATTGAGTGGGGAAAATTTGTTCGTGTATTAAATTTGAACAAGACTATGCATGATGATGCTTTGTAAGTTGTTCAATTAAAAGAACATGCATCAAAATACTACCAACAAATTCTAAAATCAACTAAAAAGAAGATATAAAGGAGAACGGGGAATATTTATCGTACAGGAGAACGTAGGAGCCAAATTCCCCGTACGATCAAAACAATGCTCAGCAGAATCATCATCAAGCGGATGCTGGTTATTCCGGAACTGTAAATCTGATACGTCGTATTGAGCGCGAAGTAAAAACCAAGGGTAAGAATCAAGGTTGGGATCAATTTATATAACATGAAATTTTCCTATCTTAATAGACAAAAAAGCCTGTCTTGCGTGGCATTTCTATCGTATGTCGATTTAATTACTAATTTTAAATGCCATTGAGCAGCAGAAAACCAGAATCGATTAAACAATATTTTTCTTTTTTGAGAGCCGTTCTGCTTTTTTAAAGAATGAGTTGTTAAAAGACTGATCCTGATCGATATACGGATTTAATTGACTGGATGGATCCGGACAATAATTTTTGTCTTGATTGACGATGCTCGAAAACAATAGCCTTCGATCGCGGTGAGAAAGGTTCACCAGAGATTTACCAATTGACATATGACCACCTCACAATGTTGTGTGTGACTCATCAGCAAGAGATAAAGCATGATGAAAAGAGCTATCCATGTTGTGATTAAGGCGTCCTGCGCCTAAAAGTACGGCGTTTTTCCCATTGTGTCAATTATAATTTCTTAATTCATACTATAATTCAACTTATATGATGGCTATTGAGAATTCAATAGCGAATTTTTAATAATTTCACTTATCCCCTATTCCCTCTGCGTTTTTTTGTGATGTTAGGTAATTTTCATCAATACAAAGTTTATAACCAATTTTTGAAAATTGATGAATTAACATTAACATTTGCATATTCAGGCACGTTTTGCCCAATAATTCAGGAAAAATGCATGCGTATTACAACTCGGTATTTCTTCATTACTCTTTTTTTCTTTTTTGTGTTGCGACTGTTAGCATTTAGTGTGAGCTATGACGTGTTTAGTGATGCTTTTCAGCGAATACAATTGATGCAGTCAATACTTGAAATGCCCGTTGCGTTATTGAAAAATGTACCTATCGGGCAGTATGGAATCGCCCATATTTTTTTTGGTGGATTTGGGCTCTGGATTTGGAACAATCCCCTACTCACTCCACGACTCATTAGCTTAATTATGGGGTTGCTTACATTCTTCCCTTTTTTAATATTGAGCAAAGAATATTTTTCACGCCGTGTAGCTTACTTATCAGCCTTCCTGCTTTCCTTTTACACACTGCATGTAAAGATGTCAGTAGTTACAGCAAATCAATCAACCTTTATCCTCTTGGTCGTTACTGCAATTGCCTTTCTAATTAAATATGCCAATGATACTCAGATTAAATATCTTGTATACAGTGGTATCTCAATCGGGTTTGCGGCATTGGTGCGATATGAAGGAATATTTCTCATTCCGCTTTTGCCATTTTTATGGCTGGATGAACCGGGTGACACAAAAGATTTCCTAGACTTTCGTTCTCACCTTTTTCAGGCTACTGTTATACAAGTTGGCACTGCATTTTTACCCATCTCTTTATGGAGCCTCACAAATTATCTTTTAAATGGACATCTTTGGCCTGGATTTAATCTGCATTTTTCTTCCAATTTTCTTCACAATCAAATTTTCAGCACTAACTGGAGTGTGTTTTTACTTTCAACTCTACCCGGGATTTTGTTTACCACAATGACACCGCCAGTTTTTTTAGGTGCACTTTGGGGTATTTTACGTATCTTTAAAAATGGAAAATATCGTGCTCTTTTTCTCGTAAATTTTTTATTTTTAATTGTCGTGTCATTGTTTTGTAACGGAACTCTTCTGGAAAATTCTGTTTTGTTTTCTGTTCTGTTGACGCCCTATGCAGCTTATGGATTTTACTCGATCTACCAACGTTTTATTAACCAAAAAGCATTTCGGGGAATAATTCTCATTTCAATAACAAGCTTTGCATGGATTTTAACTATTCTCTTTCTTGAACGCGCTCCCCAATCAATTTTAACAGAACAATTGAGCAGTGTCTCCCCAATTGCCTATCTTCGAACGGAATTCAAGGAATTGGTTAGCTTTTTCAACCATGAAGCCGCTGATGCACAATCGATTCTTCTTGACGTGGATCAAAACACTGCACTTCAACCACTTATGCTTTATGCGAATGAAGATGGCCGAGAGATTATTTCCACATTTGAAATACTTAAGGACACCACGAATTCGAATAATGAAAAAGTGGTGCTTGATAAATTATTTACAAATTCCACTTTTGAATACATTGTCAGTAGACGTGAATCCAAATTGGACAAAGAATTGGAAAAATTAGCAGAAAATCAGGAGTTCAGTACGCATTTAAAAGTGAGACTCGTTCTATCGAATCGATATTTTCGGATTTATAAAACCGAGAACTTGCATCGGGCAGGCCTATCCAGAAAAGAGACAAAGAGTCCCTAATTTCTCCTTAATCACACCCCGGAAACTGCCGATTCCCTACAGCAAATCCAATTGCAACAGGAATCAAACGGCCTTGCATATATGAGTCTATTTATATACATTCCCCACCGCAAAAGTTTATTACCGAAAATGGATGGTACTTGATGAATTCAGAGATAAAAAAGCAACTCCTGCAACTTTATATAAAATGGAGTAACGCAAAAATACAACAAATAGTACAGATGAGCGCTCATGGATCTGATCGAAAATATTTCCGGATTTACGGAGATGATGGACAGACTGTTATCGGCGTGCAGAATGCTGATAAACGAGAAAATACGGCGTTTTTAACGTTCTCAAAGCAATTCAAAGAAAATGGCATCCCCGTACCGGAAATTTTCGCCGAAGATCGGGAAAAAGGAATTTATCTGGAACAAGATTTAGGGGATACGACTCTTTTCGATTATCTAACGAAAGTTCGTCATGGTGGTGGATTTCCTGAAAAATTGGTAAAAGTTTATGAAAAGGTCATCGACACGCTTCCCCATCTTCAAATTACAGCAGGAAAAAAATTAAATTTTGAGGTGTGCTACCCGCGATCGAGTTTTGATAAGCAATCAATGATATGGGATTTAAATTATTTCAAATATTATTTTTTGAAGTTGGCAAAAATTTCATTTGATGAACAATATCTAGAAAATGACTTCCACAAATTCACTGATTTTCTTCTCAGTGCCGAAAGAGATTTTTTCATGTTTCGCGATTTCCAATCACGAAATATCATGCTCCATAACGATAAACCATATTTTATCGATTATCAGGGAGGGCGCAAAGGCGCCTTGCAATATGATGTTGCATCGCTTCTATTTGATGCAAAAGCAGATATACCACAGGAAATTCGTGATCATTTATTAAAGCATTATCTCGATTCTTTAAGTAAAATTTACAGTTTTAGCAGAGATGAGTTTCTGCAATATTATCATGGGTACGTGTTCATTCGTATCATGCAAGCCTTAGGAGCCTATGGGTTTCGTGGTTTTTATGAACGAAAGGAACATTTTTTAAAAAGTGTGCCCTTTGCCATTCGTAATCTTGAAATGTTATTACAGGTAGCTGAACTCCCCGTCGAATTGCCAGCCCTTACAGAGGCGTGGACGCGATTGGTACGCTCCTCATTCTTGAGGACGCTTGGTAACGCTAAGCTTAAATTGCGTGTACGCATACAAAGCTTTTCATTCCGACGCGGAATTCCTGTTGATGAAACGGGACATGGCGGCGGTTTTGTTTTCGATTGTCGTGCATTACCAAATCCGGGGCGGTATGAGCGCTACAAAAATCTCACGGGAAATGATAAGCCAGTTATTGATTTTCTGAAAAATGAGTATGTTGTTGATCAGTTTTTATTGAATATTGCGCGTTTAATTGATAATTCAATACAAAATTATCAGGAACGAAATTTTACAGACCTGATGATCTCCTTTGGTTGCACTGGCGGACAACACCGATCCGTCTATTGTGCCAATACACTTTCGAAAATATTGGAAAAAAAATACGATATCGATATAACTGTGCGCCATCGTGAGCAGGAAATGAAGGAGCATTAGCCTTGTTATGAAAGCAATGATACTGGCTGCAGGATTGGGTACGAGACTCGGTGAATATACCTCCAACAAACCTAAAGCACTTGTTGAAGTTGAGAATGCACCCTTATTGGAACACGTCCTTCATCGCTTGATTCGACAAGGCTTTACAGATATTATTATTAACGTTCATCATTTTGCAAAGCTAATCAGAGATTTTGTTGTAAGAAACAAAAATTTTGGGATAAATATACAATTTTCGCACGAAGATTTTTTGCTGGACACAGGTGGGGGACTTAAGCATGCTTCCTGGTTTTTTGACGATGAAAACCCTTTTTTAATGTGCAATGTCGATGTCTTAACCAACCTCGATCTACAAATGTTTATGAATTTTCATGTACAGAATAATTGTCTTGCAACCGTGGCAGTAAGGCAGCGCGAAACGCAACGTTACATTCTTTTTGATGAGACCAATCAATTGGTAGGATGGGAATCCATCGCCACTGGCGAAAAAATCGTTGCAAAAAGGCCGGTTGGAGAATTAACCCGTCTTTCTTTTATGGGCGTGCATGCCTTTTCGCCACAGATATTTTTAAAAATGAATAATGTAGGTGTTTTCTCAATTATTCAAGCGTACATCGATCTTGCTAAGCAGGGCGAAAAAATTATTGGCTATCGCGGGGACGCTGCAAAATGGCTTGACTTGGGGCGAATTGAGATTTTCCAAAGAGCAAAAAGTATCCTAGGTGATGATTTTTTTACTTCAGCATAAATCACTAATTTCATATAAGAACGATAAGTACGATAGTAATAATTGTTGTAAAAAGAATTACCGCATACCAGATAAAGTTCGTTCTGAAAAATCCCAGCTTATAAAGAGGTGAGTAAGCACGTTTCCCCAATTCTTTTCCCTGTAACATATCCTCGATCAATTCCATTAACTTTTCCAGTAAAACGTGAACCGTTGCGTCGGCGAAAGTTCTGTTGGCGAGTGCGGGAAAACCACGATAGCCAGGATCTTTTATACTTTTCTTTCTTCCAAAATGATTTTTCCAATCTTTTGTAAATGCAGACAGTTCCTGATAATTTTTATCTACCAATTCTGGTTTGAGCATGAGCATAACACTGGTTTCCCACCAACCTGCATGAGAATCTTGGGCAAAACAACGCTTTTCTTCCTCCGTAAATGACCTGCCCATTTTACTTTCTATAGCAGCTGCGTATTTCCCGGTTAAAAATTCAAAGGCAATTCTACCGCTTAATGAGACAACTTTTAATCGATACTTTTTTGAAGCGCGATGAGCTGCTTCTTCTAAGGCAACAACATGACGTGGTCCCCCATGTCCATTGCTTAGGAGAAAAAATCGAAAACCATACTTTCCAAGGACGGCAGCTCTTTCTTCAACAAGAGACCTGATGAGCCGCTGACGGGAATTAAAAGAACCTAACCACGGAATTGCACCAACTCCGATGGCCAATGGAGGAAACATCACAACAGTGATGTTCTCATGTTTTTCAAGGATGTTATCTGCGATTCGATTCGCCATATAATCGGCGATAAAAATATCGACACCAATAGGAAGATGTGGACCGTGTTCCTCAAGGGGACTAATGGATTGGATAAAAATTGTGTTTGCTCGATCTAATTCATCGAGCTGTGGGTAGGACAGGTTTTCAATATTTAAAAAACGGGTGTTCATATAGGCATTATCTCGGGGGTTTGTTTTTTCTCCAGAAACAGATACTCCTCACTTAATGTGTCGAGTTCAGCAATTATGGTTTTGCGCTCTTCCTGTAGTCGCACAATATAATTTCCATGGTTCATCAGGAGAAAACCCAGTCTTAGATTCTCACTATAGCGTTTATAAAAGGCACGAAATTGCATAACGAATAGACCGCTAAATGGCAATGTTATGAAATATCCGATAGCGACCATAGAACCAAAAAGAAGATAAATGATGTAACTCTGCAGGAAATAGAAAAGTGGAAAAGCGAGAATTCCACTGACAACTTTAATGGTTGCAACGTCCGTTTCTTTTCGCGCAATACGCCGACTTAATCTGGAAGGGATATAATTCGGCAAATAATTGTTTACAAGCCCATAAATAAAGATTGGCAGTCCTAGCAATCCCGTAAAACCAATTCGCAGGTAACGCAATGGTTTTACGTTTTTTGCCACGTCTCTGCGAATTTGCTGATCCCGCAGATGGATCTTCTTCAGCTTTCTTTGATAGGTTGCAATTTTATCCCAAATTTCATTAATGGTTTCTGGATGTTTTTTTGCATAATACTCAGCGCCTTTAATAATCTTCTTTGAGAGACGTAATTTATCGACTTCTTTTTTGTCCAGCATTTTTTCTTTTGTTAAAGATTGAATTGCATTCTCACGATAGAAAAAATCCAATGTATGAACAAATTCCTGAAAGGATGCATCAGAAAGATGTTTGACTTCGGCCTCCATCGCCGCTTGCAAATCGTTAGTCAACTTTTCAACCGGACTGAATTCACCAGCTTCGTATGCGGGAAAATACGGTATCGTGGTCAGTGGTTCACCAACACTGATAATAACGGACGTCCGAAATTTTTTCCGTGATGAAAAATTCAAACCAACAGGAATAAGTTTAATCCCTAAATGATAGTTGTTACGCTTTTCGGCTTCAAGGAGAATGCGTGCGGTCCCTGTTTTAATTTTTTTAACCTGCCAATCTGCATGGGTCGTCCCTTCAGGATAAATTCCCAGCATCTTGCTATGGTCCAGAGCATCATAACATGCATTGAAAGTGGCTTCATTTCTTCCTTTATAATCCCCCGCATCTTCAGGTCGATAGACAGGAATGATGCCAGCTTTTTGTAAAAACCATTTTGCAAAAGCATTTCGAAACAAAGCCCCGGTTCCCAGGAAAAATACACGAGGTTTAAATGTACCCGCAATAATCAGTGTGTCGAGCAAATTGTTCGGGTGGTTAATGGCAAAAATTACTGGGCCTTTATCGGGGATATTGTGTGCATTACGAATCGTGATCTTTTTCAAGTAAAAGAACAATGTAATTTTCAAGACAGCTTTCAAGAAATAATAAAACATATATCACCTCCGGCTGTGTACTAGCACAAATAAGCCCTCAAAACCATTAAAATTTTGAGGGCTTTCAATAATTAAATTCGTTCTTAATATACTTTATAAAAGAATTTGATGCACCAATGTTGAAATGTATGAATTTACGGCCTCATTTATAGGATTAAAAATAGACGTTAACTGAGTGAAATGCAAGAGAAAGGTAGTCTCTTTTGTAGAATATTCATTAATTCACTGCAATTCCCGTAGACGCATAATTACAAGCCTGGTTCGGTTGCTATCATGAATTTTTGTGCACCGGCGAGTTTGGCAATATCGATAACTTCAACTGCAGCTTGCAAACTAATGTTTTTATCTGCGCGCACAATAACTGTTTTGTCCTGCTGTTTCGCTAGTAACTGACGGATTTTCGCTCCCAGTTCATTCTTTGGTGTCACCTGTTGGTTGAGGTAAATCACTTGTTTCCCAGTTATGGTAACGAGTATTTGCATATTATCATTTGTTTCACCGGTCACTGCTTTTGGTAATTTTATTTTAATTCCCGGCTGCACGATAAAGGATGAGGAGAGCAGAAAGAATATCAACAAGAGAAGAACGATATCCGTCAGTGAGACTGCCGAAAACGCCAGCAGTCTTTTTTTGGTTGATCGCATGCTCATACTATCATATCCCCTTTTCCGATGATTGCACTGAGCAATTCCGATGAAGCTTCCTCCATCTCAAAGATCATGCGTTCGACTTTTCCCTGAATCCAGTTGTAAAAAATAAGCGCAACAATACCAACAGCAAGTCCGGTAGCTGTTGTAATGAGCGCTTCCCAAATACCGCCGGCCAGTACAGCAGCATCCACGTTTCCGCCACGTGTTTGTATCTCCATAAATGCACTGATCATCCCGGTTACTGTCCCTAAAAAGCCGATCATCGGTGCGACGCCACTGATTGTCGCTAGCATACCAAGATTCTTCTCAAGAATATAAATTTCGTTCTGGCCCGCCGAGTCGATTGCATCTTTTACATCCGAACGAGAGAGTTTTGCATTGTCAATCGCAACACGAGTCATTTTTGCTATTGGTCCGGAGGTTTTTCGACACAAAGCTAAAACATCATCCAATAGGCCCTGTAAAATCAAGTTCTTAACTTCTAGAATAAAAGAACGCGTATTGGTTTGCAATTTCCGTAAAACCAGCATCCGTTCAACAAAAATATAGAGAGCAACAAGACTCGCCAATAAGATTGGAATCATCAAATAGCCACCCTTGGTCAAAATATCAAAAAAAGACATGAACATCTCCTTATAGTATTTAATTAATTGAATTCGCTTCTAAAGATCTACCATGCTGCGTGCAAACCAGCCAAAAAATTTGATCCAACAACTTCGTAACCCTGCCATATTTGATGATGGGAATTCGTCAGATTTTTGCCTTCTGCGAAGACAGAAAAATGTTCGTTTATATGAAAGTATGCCGAGGTGGAGATATCGGTGTATGCATCGAGTTTATTTTTATCAATTAAAGAATAGGAACGTTCACCAACAAAAACTGCTTCTGCCGCGAACTCAATTTTTTCCATTGGATGATATACGAATTTGAGTGGAATTTGCAGTTTCGGGAAATACGGTACCTCATTGCTTGCAATTTTATCGATGACCATATCACTGTTCCTGAAATTAAAATCTTCAAGTTCAAGCTTGCCATCGATCAACATCTTCTCATTTAATTTAAAACGTGCTCCAATACTAAAAAGACGCTGCGTTAAATCGATTGCCAGTGCATTAAAAAGACCGCTTGTATCGCGTTCAAAATAATGGAAATTATCAACGCTGCGCAGTGAATAATTTGAATAAAAGGTTAACTTTTGATTAACGCGCCAATCGAGTTTTACTTCCACTCCCCAATTCACTTCTTCAATTTGGGCTGGTAAATCCGGCGTCAAATAAATATTTTGTGCGATTAGTTTCTGCCAGTCATTGTATCGATAGCCTTTTATAAAATTGGATTTTACGCTTGCCTTTGCTGAAGGAACATATATAACACCAACTTCAAAATCAGGTTTCGACTCTCGATTTCCGTTCTCGAACTGCAAAGCTGAAACGCCCAGAGCAATGTCTGTAATTAGTTTGTCTGAAATGAGCATCTTGGTTTTCCAGAGTAAATTCCCCCAATTGAAAAATCCGTTGTTGGTGGAATCCTCATTGGATCTTACAAACAAGCCGGAACCAGTTAATTGAAAATTAAATCGATCGATTTTTTTATTAAGTTCAAAATCCGATTTAATAGACTTTCTTTTGTCGGTAAGAGCAGGTATAAACTGCAAATCCCGCAAGGAAATTAAATCGTATTGAATGTTCGCTTTGCCAGAAATCCCAAAACGAAAATTCGATTTGGCGGATAGAGCTAATTGATTGAATGTGATATTTCGTTCTGCTGTATCTGCAATCGCTCCATAAAGTCCAAAATCATGGTCCCGGTGCCGCGCACGCAATCGCAATCCTGGTTTTAAAAGTCCAATAGCAAAGCCTGCATCAAACAAGCGGGACGTTTGATTGGTAACTTCACCATCACTATGGGTGTAGGATGCATCAAATTCCAGATCGACTTCAGGCGTCGCCATCCATAAATTTGTTCCTCCTCCCCATTGGGTAAATTGTCCTGCGTATAACCGTCCTTCAGCATGCTGATATTTGCCAGACTTTTCTTTTTCTATGGACTGTCTACGCCCCTGGTCCACATCACTTAACTGCATTGGATCATAGACTGCATTCGGCTTTACAAGTTCGAGCTTGTCATTTTCAATCGTCTTTTTCTCACCACCGACATGCTTGGTCGTATCTTTTCCATAAATCATCACATCCGGTAATTTAAGGTTTTCCTTTTGGGATGCTTTAGTTTGCTTTTCTGACTTGGAATCATCCTTTTTTACCGTGGCGGTATCAACTTTTACATCGATCGTTGTTGGTGGCGGTGCAGCTTTTTTCTCTTGTGCGGCCAGAGATCCGCATACAAAAACACAAATTGAAAGGGATATGCGAATCCAAAAATATTTCGTGAAAACATTAGGTCGTTTATATTGCATATTTACTCGTTATTTTCCTTTCAGCGCTTCAAGACGTTCCATTGCTTTATCTTTAAAAATTTGATCAGAATAATTATCAAGGATCGATTGGTATAACTTTCGTGCATCACCATATCGTTCCATTTCTTCCTGGCAATTGGCGGCGCGAAAGACTCCTTTTAAAACCCATTTTGTTTGACTACCATAAAGATATTTCACATTAAGGAATTCGATGATGGCTTCTTTATAGTTTTTTTGTGATGCGAGAATTTCACCCACAAAATACTGCGCTTCTGCAGCCATCTCATCCGTTGTCAGTTCCGTCACCTTTTGATAGTATTGCTTTGCTTTTAGGTAATCTTTTTGTTGAAATGCGCTATTTCCAAGCCCGAGTTCTGCTCCTGCGAGAAGCGTTTTTGCGGAATATTTGTTTTTAACTGCCGCAAAATGCGATTGTGCCTGTGTGTATTTGTCTTGTTGCAAATACAAATTTCCTAATTCAATCTCTGCCTGCCCTGCAAAAACCTGATTTCGATAGGCATTGATAACTTTCTGGAAGTCATCTGCTCCCTGGTTAAAATTCTTTTTCGCAACTTGCAATTTACCCGCATCCAAAAGCGCTTGCGGTGAATCTGCCGCATCGGGAAATTCATTGGCTTGTCGTTCATAAGCGGTAATAGCCCGAACAGTATCGGCCATTTCCAAATAGGAGTTCCCGACCCAAAACCAGGCTGAACGTGCTGCCGAACGCTGCGGGTAGTTTTGGAACAGATTATAGTATTCTTTTGCAGCTTCGGGAAACTTATGCAGGTTATACAACAATTCTGCTTTTTTGAATTGCAGATCGGCCGCCATTTCGCTGCCCGGGTTCCGTGCGATATATGCATCCGAAAAAGAAAGGGCTTCATCGTATTTTTGCTGTTGCAACAAGCAGTACTGAATTCCACTCACGGCATCATCCACAAATTCGCTGTCCGGGTGTCGATCAATCAATTCTTTATAAGCACTTATCGCTTTTTCATAGTTCCCTTCGTTATACCACGCATCACCAATTGCATAGCGTGCGTCATCAATATAATCATTTTGCATCGGCCGGTTGAGGACATCCTGAAATGAACGTCGAGCTGCCGCATAATCATTTTTGCGAAAGTAGCACCTTCCAATCATGTACAAAGCATTATTCGTATATTTTGAAGTCGCATAATATTGCGTGACTTGT
Source organism: Deferribacteres bacterium (assembly GCA_020633655.1). Classification (GTDB taxonomy): domain Bacteria; phylum Zhuqueibacterota; class Zhuqueibacteria; order Zhuqueibacterales; family Geothermadaptataceae; genus Bioreactorimicrobium. The sequence continues at coordinate 46,558 of JACKDF010000003.1, read as the reverse complement.
GTAAATGCTTCGATTGACTCGTTTAATTTACCGCTACGAAAAGTACACATTCCAATTTGAAAAATCGCTTCAGCCTTATCTTCACCTCGTTTGGCACCTGTCAGAGCGCGTTTATAGGATGCTTCTGCTTTATCGTATTGTTTCATGTTATAAAATGCATCGCCTGCACGAAGGAGTGCATCGGTATTCACCTCTGTGCTGGCATCGTTATCCGCTGCCATGAGAAACGACGAAGCTGCTTCCTGATACTGATTTTGTTGCAAACGCGACCATCCCTGGCCATACCGTGCTTTTGTTGCATATTCACTTTTGGGCCATTCCTGCACAACACGTGTATATGCTTTTTCGGCGCTCATGGCATCACCGGACTTAAAATAGCTTTCTCCAATCCAATACTGGGCCGCCGCTGCCAGTTCATGGGTAGGATATTCAGAAAGTAATTGCTTAAACGCAGCTAAGGAAGCCACATAATTTTCTTGCTGGAAGCGGGAACGTCCTAATTTTAGAAGTGCTCTGGGAGTTAAATCGGATGCCGGATAATTTTCAACGACTTTTCTATAATAGTCTTCAGCCGAGGAATATTTTTGCTCGGCAAACAAGCATTCACCGGACATAAATGCGGCATCTACGGCCACCGTTGAATTTGTGTAATTATCTAAAATACTTGTAAATAGGTTCAGTGCATTACTGTATTTTTTTTCAGCAAATGACAATGCCCCGATTTCAAAAATTGCAGGTCCTGCTTCTGATGAAGCTGGGTAATCGATTCGTACTTTTTCAAAAGACCGTCGCGCTTCCTGATTTTGTCTCAAACTCAGAAAAGCTTTTCCCCGTTGGAACCATGCTGAAGGCAAAAGTTCGCTTTCTGGATACGTTTGAATGAGCTGATCAAACAATGTTACCGCAGCGGAAAAGTCTTTTTGTTCGATAGCTGACCAGCCTGCACCATAAAGAGCATCATCAACAAAGCGATTGTTTCCGGTATTAATTACAACTTGATAAGCGTCACTTGCGGCTTTAAAACGGGATGTTTTAAAATAACATTCGGCTACAAGAAAGTTAGCCTGTAAAATCAGTTCTGAATCTGGATTATCAGCACTAGCTTGCTGTAACTTTTGCAGGGCATTATTATAGTCTTTCAGGCCATAAAAGCAAAAAGCAAGGTGGAATTCAGCCTGGGGACGCAACGAGCTCTGGGGATGATCGTTTAACAGTTTCCTGTAAGCTGCTTTGGCACGCTCATAATCTTTGCGTTGTTCATAAATCCAGGCGGCTGAGTAGAGCGCATAGTCCACAACAGAGCTTTCCGGATAGCGCGCAAGGACGATTGCATATTCCTGCAATGCATTGTCAAAATCCTGAACATGATAAAGTGATTCGCCAAGCCAGTAATGCGCCTGATCCACGAGGGGAGATTGTGGGTAATTTTCAATTACAGTCCGAAGCGCACTAATAGCCTGACTGTATTTTTGCGAATAATGAAGTGCTTGCCCAATTCGGAACTGTGCACGATCGCGGAGTTCGATTGCTGAATAATTTTGCAATAAAGCACGGTAATAATCGACTGCACGATCAAATAAATGTTGATGGAAATTAGCCTCTGCACAGAGAAATATAGCTTGTGGTGCATAGGAACTCTGGGGATAAGTATCAACAAAATCTGTAAATTTCTCAGATGCTAATTGATATAAACCGTCATCATACATTCCCTTCGCGCTGATAAATGTGCGCATTTCCTGACGGTCACTTCCAGGTTGACTATATGCTGAGCTTATAACCAACAGGCTTAAAAAAAGAGAAATAAAAAAAGAATTTCGAAGTATGTTTTTAGCTTTCATTGGATATTGGTCGCTTCTAATGATTGTAAAATCAATAAATTATTAAAAAATCTCTATTGTGATTCCGGCAATTGAATCTGATAGACTTTTGGCCACAACTTACCCGTGATAAAAATTGCGTTGGTTATTTCATCCCACGCAATACCATTCATTACATCCGCTGTTGCGGTTCTTTCCCCGGCTGATAGTATACCACTCATATCGAGCCAGGTTGCAACAATACCATCACCGGGGTTAATGATAGCTATAGAATCCGATTTCCAGATATTTGCCCAAATTTGGTTGTCGATAAATTCCAATTCATTTAGATGCTCAATTGGAACACCATCGAATGTAACTCCAAGGGCTTTTATTTCTATCAAAGAAATTGGATCCCAATAAAATAAAGAATCAGAACCATCACTCATTATTAAAAAATGGCCATCGTAAGTTATGCCCCATCCTTGCCGCTTATAAGCAAAGGTATTCTTCAAGGAAAACGAGTCTGGTTCATAGATATAACCAATGCCATTAAGCCAGGTAAGCTGGACAAAATTCATTCCATCGAAAGCAAGACCCTCGGCGAATATATTCGCTGGCAATGACTGAATTTGCAGAATTTCACCCGTCGATATTTTGATTTTGCGCAAACTTGACTTTCCATACAGACCTGTGCTTTCATAAAAAAATCCATCACGGACAAGCAATCCCTGGGTAAAAGCTAAAGTATCGTGTGGAAAGCTCTTTACTACCTGCCAGGCTTTTCCATCCACTTCTTTTTCTGGGTTTGTTGGGGACGTTCTTGAACACTTCATTTCCATGAAGAAAAAGAACATGGCGAGAAGAATTAACGCCCATTTTTTTTGAAAAAAATATTTATACAGTAATTTGCATTTAAAAAATGAAGCTACTAAAATTCTCATTTTTATTCATTTATGTGCGTTTTAAATTCACTAGAAGTGAAGTGAATATTACTGCATCCTGCAACTGGTCGTGAGCTAAAAATCATCTTGTCAAAGCCACGTGGCTGATAATACTCTTTTTCAAGACGTTCAATACAGATATCAACAACACTTTTTTCAACTAAAGCCAGGGCCCCACCCGCAGCACCGTATCCCCAAATATGTGCACCCAGGACACCATTGATGGAATGCAGTAGATCAACCAACTCATCAATCTCGGGAGAACTTGTTTGGACTGAACCGGATTGTTCGTAAACAGGTACCGACTCGGGATTTTGTGCCGCAATTTTTTGCAAGTCTGATAAAAGTTCATCTGTGTACTGCAGGCGAAATTTTTCCAGCCGGCCATTTTTGCGTACGGCAACGCGTTCACCATCGTGAGATATACGCAGGAGACGGCCCGCACCATTTATATCGCTTAAATTTAATCGTGCGATCAATTCACGGCACCGACTGTACTCACCTATCATATAAACCAAAATATTGCGGGCAGGGATAAGTTGTGCCATCGTTTTTGTTTGCTCGTTGCCAGTGTTGTTCAAGTTTTCAGCATGATTAAGAAAATGGGCATCCGTTAAATGTTCCGGTACTTGTTGCAATAATTCATAGAATTCATCAAGTGTCAAACCAAGTTTCTTCGGTATGAGGTCACGAACATGTTTTATTTTCAATCCATTTTGTGCATGTTTTTCCTGAATAAATTGTATGCCCCTTTTTACACTTTCACTGTGTCGTGCAGTAATTTTTGCGAAATCTGTGTTCTGTTCATTGGTCACGCCTGAATGGCAAAACAAAAGCCGGCATGCATCCGGGAATTGCGTTTGTCGCGCGATTGCTATTGGCGAAAACTGAACTGGAAGAATTTTTCCTGCCTTTGCACAGGCGATTGTGGTGATCTCACGCTGCGGAACACTCTTGTTCATGTAACGATAAATATCACTCACGTAATCGAACATTTGCTGATCAGTCGTTTTTTTTACAAATTGGCCGAGCAAAGCTTCCAAAAAAGAAAACATGAGGTTAATCTCAATATTGAATCCAGTATTCTCAGGGAAATTATGCGCAATAAGAACATCATATCCTGAAATAACTGGAGAATTTTCAATACTTGTTGATCGAATAAGAGTTGATAATAATGCGCTAACCCAGCTGGTCGGCTGACTGAGAACAAATTCCTGTATTTCCGGATTTTGAGCAACATCTTCCCAGGAAGGAGCGCCATTGAGCTCTTTCACGACTTCTGCAATATTTATATCAGTCGAAGGGAATTGCCGGGTATGGGGACTACGAATATGTACAAAACCCTTGCTGTTTTTTCGTATAAGAACCACGCATTCACGACTAATCGCGGCGGCGTTTATCATCCCACCGAAATTCTCTAAATGCCGTCCTAAAATGGCAACAGGTGCGGCCGACCGTCCAACACTAATGTCACCTGAACCAAAGTTTTGAACAAAAATATCGAATGTGCCCCTAAAGTATTCAAACTTTTCTTTCAATAATTGTTTGTCTGTACCATATGCTTCTAATAACCATGTTCGTAAACGATTTTCACCAGCATTTGTAATTGTGGCTTTTTCGTGTGCCCCATTTTGATTGGATTTTTCGGTATTGGCCAGTTCCGCAGCCTGGGCATCTTGCGCCTGTTTTGCATAAATTGTATCAATCGCATGATGTTCGCCTTGCAAAGATTCGACAAGCACCCCATCGATTTTACAACCCGCAATAGATGCTGCTGCCCCAATTAAATCGAGACTATATTCGGTTGTTTGTCGAATTTTAGAAAGAACACCGAGAGTCTGTTGAAGAATTTCGAATGAAGTGAAATAAATGCCAAGATCGACAAGGGCTGTTTTTTCAATTTCTGCGCCAGTCATTTTTTGACCATTCAATAACGGAACTATTCGTTCCTGTGAATTGAAGTTTTTTTCAAGCTGATTGCGACTTAAGGCATTTCCCTTTTCCAGAAAATCATACAAATCTTGAAATGTATCTTTTACGGCTGTTTTAGTGCCTAAAAAGTCAATTGCCAGACTCAAAGCGCGTTCTGCTGGCAGTTCTTTTCCTTTGTCAGTATGAGCATAATATGCTGCCAGGGCACGACTACGACCCGCAACGATTTTTTCAACCGATCCAATGAGCTCACCAGTCAATGAGTGGACGAGACGAGGATATTGGCTGAATTCAGACTTTTCACCTTTTAAAAAATAAAAAGTTCTGTTTTCCTGATCATTGTTTTTAAAAAGAGTGGCAAAATCTGTTGTCCTCGGTGGGTATGAGGAATTCACCACGATGAAATGGTGGCTGGAAACAGAATTTTGAATATTCTTCACGATATTCGAAATAGCGGGAATATAATTTTCGACCGACGGCAAAAGGAAGCACGGCACTTCCCTGCCCATCTTTTCCGAAACGGATGTTAAAACTGGCACCGCCTCCGGAGCGACAAGGAAATTAACTGAAGCCAGGCTCAGCAAATAGTGCTGTTCATTCCAGTACTGGATGGTACGTAAAATTGCATCGAATTTTTCAGCGGGCGTTTTGTATTTAAATCGAGGATTGCATCCGAGAAATACAAGAGCGTGTTTTTGTGAAATCATGGAAGTCTATTTGAATCTGATGAATAGTCTTTATAATTGGAATCTACAGTAAAAAACAGGTGCAGTAATATTGAGATCCGTCAAAAAAAGTATTGTCATTAAATCAGGTTTAAAATGAATTTAACATAATAAACTTGCTTTTCTTTTGCAAGGATTTCAAAAGTAAGGAACGCAACATTCCGATAAACGGTTCCATAGTGTATCGATTGATCATATTTGCTTGTAAAGACTGTACACTCAATCCTCCGTTAAGCATAAAATTACCAGGAGAAAGAGACTTGCAACATAATGCGCACTGCTTATTTATCAGGCAAGCTAAATGAACTGCAAGTTTATTGATGATATCACGTCTAATATTAAAAATGAGTATTTATCGGAAGCGGATCGTTTTATAACTGACTAATTTAACGCATTTTAGTGAATAGAAATAAAAGATTTGATTAAGTGTTCGCGAACTGTTATTATATCAAGTATAGACCTGTGTTATAAAATGTATTAATCCTGTCTTTACATGCGCACAGAAATAAAATAACAATGCTAAATTTGCAATAAAGATAAAGTATGATAGATATGAAGAACGATTTTGCTTCTTCACATTTCGTTGAAGATCCGGATGTTGTCCATCTGCCATTTGACCAGAAGATAACCAACTCACATTTTCTCGCCGCTAAAATACATAATTTTGAATCCATATCTCTGAACGAAATTGAACATATCAGTTTAATGGATCGCGTGGATACTAAATTCACATTTCCTGTGAGTTTATTGCCACAAATCATCAAGAAGCTGGAATATTTTTACAATATTCTTGAGATTAAAGAGAATCGCATTTTCACGTATCAGAATGTTTATTGGGATACAGCCCATTTCAATTTCTATCACGCTCACCATAATGGCAAATTAAACCGATATAAAGTCCGTTTTCGGCGATATAAAGAAACAGGTGCAGCCTTCCTTGAAGTCAAGTTCAAGACAAACAAGAAAAGAACCATTAAAGAAAGAATTTCAGTCCAGGGATTGTACAAATCAATGCTTCCTGTTGAAGACATCTTCATTAAACAACGGCTACCGAAAGAATACCAGGATTTGCAACCAAGTTTACTTGGGGTTTACCGGAGAATTACATTTACAAGTAAAACTTCAAAAGAAAGGGTGACAATAGATTTTGATGTTCGCTTTCAGCATCCTTCTTCCGGCAAAAAAGTGTATTTGAAAAATCTGGTTATCGCCGAGGTTAAACGCTCCAAAACGCTCACGTCCTCACGCTTTCTCGATGTTATGCGTGAGTACCGGTTACATGCCACGTCTTTTAGCAAATATTGTATAGGATGTTGCATTACCGCCGGAGAACGGATAAAAACAAATCGTTTTAAGATGAAAATACGTGGACTTAATTTGATTGAACTCAGGAATAAAAAAAATGGAAATGCAATTAGCTAATATCATTTCAGGGGATTTTCTTTTCAGAATGGTGATTGACCTCGTTGTAATCACAATTCTTGTAAGATTTATATATTACCCTTTATATAGAAACAGTGACTTTGTTTTCAGTTATTTTCTCTTCAATTTTATAGTGTTCTCCCTCACCTATTTTCTACATAATGTAGAAGTTTCAATGGGATTGACATTCGGACTTTTCGCGATATTTTCCATGTTGCGGTATCGTACAGAATCGATATCCATCAAAGAAATGACCTATCTGTTCGTTTCGATTGCCATAGCCATGTTATGTGCCATCATTAAAACCACACCATTAGGCCTGTCCATAATTTCAGGATTTATTCTTGTATTGACATGGTTTATCGATTCCAACTTTTTCCTGAAAAAGGAAATTCGAAAGACTGTTCTTTATGAAAAAATAGAATTAATTAAACCTGGTTATCACGATAAATTAATGGATGACTTGCGTCAACGAACTGGGTTGAATATTCACAGATTTTATGTGCAAAAAATCGATTTCTTACGTGATACGGCTAATCTGAAAGTGTTTTACTACGAACAAAGAGGGAAAAGCAATAAAGGGGATGTTTCCGACGACTCATCGGAGGATGGATCAGGAGACGCTTAACTATTTACGCGGCGGGCGATTTCATAATGATTGATGAGTATTCTACTGATGTAGGTTACTGTTTCATCAAAATTTGGAATTCGACCGAATGGTTTATAAGGCCCGTGAGCTTGTGTTCGGCTAAGCCCGGCATTATACCCCGCTGCAGCAGTGATAATATTGCCATTCCGGGCACGCAGACTCTTCGTCAACATTTGCACCATAGAAAATATGGGTTTTTTGTATGTTACACGTTCATCAAAACCAAGTAGAAATCGTAAGTCATCTTCCTTAAATATATCGCGCCCTTCAAAATTTGCAGTTAAAAATTCTCTATACTGATCTAATGACTCACGAATCCGCTGATCGTACTCCGTTTTTCTCATTAAATGAGCATTCCATTCAATAGCATCCTGTTGTATACTTTGGTCATTTTCTGCAATCCGACGCATAACATCATCGATCTCCATTTTTTCCAGGTGCCTTTGCGATCGAATGTATTCCTGTCTCTCTCGGCGAAGCTCATAATAAACATCAAGTTTCACGATAAAATCGGATTTACGATACAGATTACTTGCGTGCTCGGGTAAATCCCCGGCACAAATCATATCATATTCACGGGCTGTTGGACGAACAAATTGGCAAATTCCAACGGCTGCTGCAGATGAAACGCAAAATTCATAAAAATAGGACTCATGCATGATTTGCGCCAGCACCCATGCTGGATCGACCGGATAAATTGAGCGATATTCTTCGACAGCTAATTGAATCCAGTAAACGATATTTCGTACACGAACTTCCATGTCAACTTTATGGAATGGCTGTTTCCAGATCGGCATCGAACTCCTGGAAAAATTTTCTTCAAGAAAATCGAGGGCAGCTCGTGCTAATTTATAGCTGTAACCAGAAGAATTATTGTCGTTGGGTGGCGTATAGTCTCTGGGAAGAATGATGTTGATTGGGGATTCAGTTAAAGGTGTTGGGGGTACAGCAGCACGCAAAGTTTCACCAGTGAAACCCATTAGTGTTGCACCAACGAAACCTTTCAGTATCTCTCTTCTTGATTTATCCACAGCCAGGACCTTTAAATCATGTTTTTTTGTTCAATATAGCATAATATTTATACATCACATCCGAGATTTTTCCAAAACCTTTTTAGCGAAAAACATTTTTTTACATTTACCAATTAGAAAATATTGTATAATTGCAGAAATATTAGACATACACTGCCGATTAAAGCGATGAAATCATCGTAAAAATCTGGATGAGATGTCTATGAAAATTGTAACATGGTCTTTTGCTTTAATCTTTAGCCTATCCTTATCTAATAATATATCGGCCACAAATTGGCAAAAATCGTTTGGTCCGTTTAAAGGTGAGATCAATAAGGTCTATGTTGACCAGATCAATCCCGCAATACTATATGCCACAACGAATAAATCTGTTTACAAGACTGTTAATGAGGGGCAGACCTGGCAGGAATTATTATCCACTGAAACTCCTTTGTATGTTTTTTCCATTGCTCCCTCAAATCAAAATATCATTTACACGGACTCAAAAAAATCAAGCAATGGTGGAATTTCCTGGGAAACAATTCAACCTGTCCCCTATTCGAAAATTGAATTTAGGCTCCAATCGGCAGATGACATCGACAACAAGATTGCCATACATCCCGACAATCCTGATATAGTATTTGCAGGGCTATCTTCCTTCGGAATGTATCGTTCCACAGATGGTGCATTGACCTGGAATATAATTCCCGGTGCTCCACAAGGACTTGTCCTTTTTAATCCTGAAAATTCTGCCCAGCTTTTTTGCGCTGGCAGTGATTCTTTTTACATTTCAACAAATAATGGCAATTCATGGTTAAGTATGGGGGCATATCCCGTAACGGGTGATTACGTGCCGAAAAAGATTATTTATGATGCGGGCACTTTCTATCTGCTTATGGGTACAGGGAACGATGAATTAAAAGGGAAAATCCTGCTTCGTAGCAAAAACAACGGTATAGACTGGACAGAATTAAATTTCAGCATCGCATATCAGGAATATCTCACGGAAATTAACAGCATTGCAGGCAAAAACGGTTATCTTTTTGTTGCAACAAATATTGGCTTATACCAATCAATAGATGAAGGACAGACGTGGCTGCATTTTTATAGTGGCTTTGATGCATTAAACCACGTTGCTTTTACAAATCGAATAATCACAGGCAGCAAAAACTACGGTGTTTCTGTGACGCGAGATTTAACAAACGCCTGGCAAAATATTGGCTTGCAGAATATTGACGCCAGTGATGCAAAGCTGATCTCCTCAAAAGCTGGAGATATGTATGTGCAATGGCAAGGTGGCTTATATAAACGCGCGGCTACCCCTGATACGTGGCAAACATTTCTTCCTCCGCATAAGGAGACCGTACAAAACTGTGCTTTAAGCATAAGTAATATCGATTCATCCTCAGTGCTTGCAATTTACGATCACGTCTTTTTTAAATACACAACGCAAGACCAGACGTGGAAGGCACTCGGATTTTTTTCAGACACCCCGGCTTTTAAAATTGGCCATTCGAAAAATGACAATCTACTATTCTGTCTATCGCAAAGCAGGATGCTTTACCGGTCTATCAATGCAGGATTAAGTTGGAGCAAGCTTGATACTCCGATTGGGGAAATGATACATGACTTTCATTATTCTGACAAACAAAACCTGTATGTGCTGACAAATTTAAATTATTATTCATCGATAAATAGCGGAGACTCTTTCCAAGCACTGCGATCCGGGTTGCCTGCAGAATCGTTGCAGTCGGAAGAAATTTGGTATAAAAAAGAGGACACAGACCATCTCTATTTGCAGGTTGCTGAAAAAATCTACCAAAAAAGTACTGCTACGGCCCTTTGGAATGTTTTTTACCCCGAAACAAGTCTTATTTTTCCTGGTGTATCCCGCAGATTTGTAACAGCCCCTGATAGTAATCAAACCGTCTTCTCAATGACGCCACAGTACTTTGATGGCGCTACTTATCTTGTGCGCTACGATAAAAACGACGCCTTATGGCTACCAATCCAAACAAATTTTGATTCCGTCTCATTTACAAATTTTAATTTTGCTGAATATGCGCCTTACGAACTTTTTCATATTAATAATTCCGGTGAAATATGGCATGGCGATGTGCTTTCTCAGGTTGACTCTATCGATTTTTCGCATGCACGAATTCAAGTAGTCCATACTGCCGCAGATCCACTGCTTGATTCGCTTGATGTTTACTTAAATACGACAAAACTGATTGATAACATCAAGTTTAACCAAGCGACTCCCTTTTTTGATGTGCCTGCAGGTGCATTCGCACGTTTTAGTATCGCACCCGCCAGCAGTGCCTCCGCACTTGATTCACTAATCAATTTTTCAACAACGCTTGAACTCGGACAAACATACTCGGTTACAATCACTGGCGTGTTAGACACAACGAAGTTCGCAATAAACCCACAGGGGATGAGTCGAAGGCTGAAATTTATTTTTACGAAGGATACAAAGGAAACGAATCCCATCGCAACCAAAGTACAATTCTGTTTCCAGAATAATGTTCCTGATGCACCTGCTATCGATTTAATTGTTCGCGATTTAGCTGAGATAGCTGACAGTATTGCCTACAATACATCTTCAAATTACATTCTACTTTCGCCGAATGATTATCTTTTTGATTTAAAACCGAGCAGTGATGACTCCATTCGGCTTGCTTCATTTCATGTTGATCTTCGCGCTTTTTCAGGAAGAGTGTTCACGTTAACTGCCTCCGGCTTTCTTGATTCGGAAGCAAATCAAGATGGTCCCCAACTTTCACTAATGGGTTCATTTCCATCCGGACAACAGATTGTTTTTGACAATGAAGAAAATGCCCCGGGTGCACCATCATTCTCGATTCTTAGCTCTCCTTCAAATGCCGCACTGGATGTGCCGATACGTCCAACTTTAAAATGGCGAAGCACTTTGCGCGCAACTACTTATCAGTTACAGCTGGATTCTCATCCATCCTTCGATGACCTCATGGTAGATTTACAGGGCATTTACGATACAACAACAGTGGTGAGTGGACTTGCAGAGAATCAAAAATATTACTGGCGTGTTCGTGCTTTGAATAGTACCGGCGCAGGTCAGTGGTCCAGTGTATGGAGTTTCACAACAACGAGTAGCATAACGACTCCGGCAGCGCCTGCACTCATTTTACCGGGAAACAAGGAAAAAGAAGTTGCGACTCGCGTTCAATTTAAATGGTCAACTGTGGAGAACACGCAAAGCTACACTTTGGAATATTCCTTTAATCAGCAATTTTCTCCTGCGTTACAACTACGAAATATCATTGATACAACATTCACAGTCGATTCTCTACAGAATGCGTTAACCTATTACTGGCACGTACGATCACAAAACAGTTCCGGTACAAGTGCATGGTCTGATATATATTCTTTTACTACTCGCCTCGCACCTGCCCCCTTGATGTCCCCAACATTGTTACAGCCGGGTGATTCGGCACAAAATGTATTTACCAATACTACATTAAGATGGCATGCTGTGTCAGGTGCAGCCAATTATGCTTTAGAGATTTCCAACGACCAGAACTTCTCCCCTGCTATTTTTTATGAGACGATCATGGATACGACGAAACGCATGCATGAATTAAAGAATGCAACAACGTATTATTGGCGAGTTCGCTCGGCAGATTCGACACGTTTGAGTTTATGGTCCATTCCCTTTGAATTTACCACAGTGCCGAATTACCCGTTAGCTTATGCAGTTGATGAGACGCTCTCCATTCCAACCTTTTCACAATCAAGTGTTTTGCAATCAAGCGACTATCGCATCATAGGTTTACCGGGAAATGCAGGTTTCTTACTTGATTCATTGCTAGCCGGTGACCAGAATGAAAACTGGAAAGCGTTTTGGGATAATGGGGCAAGTACCGACTATTATTTACCCTTTGACGGCAGTGATGAATTTCAATTACAAACCGGTCGCGCCTTTTGGGTTTTACATAAAGGCCCAATTCAACTGAACACCTCCTTATCAACGGCCAAACTGGATACAAATGGATTTGTACACATCCCTTTGCATCCTGGATGGAATTTAATTACAAACCCATTTATGCAATCCGTTAGCTGGCAATTAATTGTCGATTATAATGCCGTCACCCAGCCCATATGGTGCTACGATGGTTCGTTTTTATTGGCGGACTCATTAAACCCATTTGAAGGATATTATTTTTTCAACATCAATAGTCTGAGTGAAATTCGAATTCCGTACGATGCTCTGTTCGAAGAAGAATCAGTTGGACAGGATACCTTTAATACCGGAAAAGTACTTCTAACTTTCGTAAGCGCAGAAGGAAATAATGTTGACGATGTATTTATCAGCATAGATGACAGGGCATCTTCAGGCTACGACAAATTTGATGCTGTAAAACCAAGGAGTTTGAGCAAAACGCCAATTCTTTCAATTGATAACTCAAACTGGTCGTACTTACCTCAAAAATATGCTATTGATGTGCGGCCAGAAAACCAGGGTGTGCAAAAATGGGAAATTGAATTGCTGCGACCACTCGCTGCAGGTGGTGTACTGAAAGTTGAAACAAATCATTTAATGAAAGAAAGACAATTTTTCCTGAAGGATAATCATTCAGGAAACGTTGTGCCCATTGATAAAAAGCGGCAGATTCCCGTTAGAAAGTCATCGCAAACGCAAAAATGGACTTTACTATATGCTACTGAAAATGAGGTACAGGAGTACCTCATTGACTCGCTTGAGGATAATTTACAAGTTGAAGCACTCTTTCCTAATCCATTTATGTATTCCACCAAACTCCGTTTGCTTAGCAAAACGACACAAAATATAAACGTGAAGATTTATAACATTTTAGGAAACAGAATAGCAACCCTATTTAAAGGTCCGATCAAGAGTGGTAATTGCGAAATTATTTGGGACGGCAGGAATGAAGTAGGCCAGTATGTGAGTACAGGACTTTATTTCGTCATGATAGATTCAAATGAGAAAAGATACGTTCGAAAGGTGATTTTTTTGAAGTAGATATAGATAAGAAAACTTATCAAAAACAATATACGAAAAAGCCAGGTAGTATAAAGATTTTTGTGTAAAGTCTTTGTTTGAAAAATTGGAAACGTAATGTGCCCAATAATTAGAGCTAAATGGAGTTTCCAATTTTTCTTTCACTGCCCATTGTCTGTAAATAATTCTTGTGTAGTAAACCCATTAATTTTTTACACAAGGATTACTCTATGTCTCTTAATGAAAAACTCATTGCCGAACTTTTAAAAGATTACAAAACCCCAGAAGACCTTCTTGGTGAGAATGGTTTAATCAAGCAACTTCAAAAAGCGCTTATTGAAAAAGCTTTAGAAGTTGAAACGAATCATCACCTGGGCTACCAAAAGCATGAACCTGCTCCAGCCAAAGAACAGAAGAATTACCGAAACGGAAAGAGTAAAAAACGTGTTCGTACCGATTCTGGATCTCTCGACATAGAAGTGCCTCGAGATCGAGAGTCCGAATTCACCCCGAAACTTATTCCCAAGCACCAACGTTATTTCAATGGTTTCGATGATAAAATAATCGCTTTATATGCCCGTGGATTGTCAACTCAGGACATTCAAGCTCATTTACAGGAAATTTATCAAGTTGATGTATCGACCGAGCTCATCTCCCATGTAACCAACGGTATTATCAATGAAGTCCGAGAATGGCAGAATCGTCCATTGGACAGCCAATATCCAATTGTCTATCTGGATGCTTTACGAGTCAATATCAGAGAACAGGGACAGATCATCAAGAAGGCTGTTTACCTGGCTTTAGGCGTCAATCTGGAAGGCCATAAGGAATTGCTTGGCTTGTGGATTGAGAAAAATGAAGGCGCCAAGTTCTGGCTCGGTGTAATTACTGAACTGAAAAATCGTGGTGTTGAAGATATATTTATTGCCTGCGTGGACGGTCTCAAAGGCTTTCCTGAAGCGATTAACACCGTCTTTCCCAAAACAAGTATTCAGCTGTGTATCGTTCATATGATCCGCAATTCACTCAAGTTTGTTTCCTGGAAAGACAGGAAAACAGTTGCTCAGGACCTCAAATATATTTATCGTTCGACAACAGAACAGCAATCAAAACATGAATTGAAGCTTTTTGCTGAAAAATGGGATCATAAATATCCACTCATCAGCAAATCATGGCAAAATAATTGGGAAAATTTAATCACACTTTTTGCTTATCCGGAAGAAATCAGAAAGGCGATTTACACAACCAATGCTATTGAATCGCTCAATAATTCGCTGCGAAAGGTAATAAAAACAAAAAGTGTTTTTCCTAACGACATGTCCGTGATGAAAATTATGTATCTTGCCATTGGAAACATTCAAAAAAAATGGTCCATGCCTATCCAAAACTGGAAACAGGCCATGAACCAATTTGCTATCATTTACGAAAATAGAATATAAAATCGTTTACACAAAATTATTTACAGGCTCAAAAGCCACGGCATGTGCTGTGGCTTTTAGTTTTTTCCCTAAGCTTCCAGATTTTCCAAACGCACTGGTGTGTGTTTCGTGGCCCAGTGGAGAAGGTCACCGTCGTAACCGACCTCTGCTTGTCTGGTTTTCACTTTATCAAAAATTGATGCCATCTGTTCAGTTGTAAGGGGTGGTTGAGATTGCAATTTTTCTCGTACAAGATTGCCAACAAAATTTCCATGCGTACGTGATACTTTGATATTCCCTTGTCCGGTGACAGCGTTTCCTAGGAGATATACATTATCATATCCTTCCAACTGTCCAGTTTCCCAATCTGCTACAGCAAAGGTTGAACCTTTCATTGGTATACCATTAATCATTTCCGGAACGCTACCAATGGAAGAAATCACCGCTGCAGAGCGTATTTCGGAAAATTCACCTTCCAATGGAATGACACGATCCCCTTCAATTTTCGTTTTCTGGAATACAATTCCACTCAGCCGATCATCTGAGATGATTTTATCAACAGGCATATGGCATTCGACGAATTTGAAAAGAAACTTTTCAACCAAATTATCAATCATGCGCTGACGCACTTCCATCGCCTTCTGAATGCGACGTTCATCAGCATCCTCCGGGATGGGGGTTATCGGCATGTTTATGGCATGACGACGATAAACCAATGTGCATCCTTTGAGACCAATTTCTTCCTTCGTAAGTTTATGTTCTGCAAGAATATCAGCAGGGCCTTTTTTCTCTATTTCAAATAAAGGAACGTGTATTCCTTTTTGGGAAAGGGCATCCTTGGTTGTTTGCATCATCACTGCTTTCGCAACATCAATTGAAGCCAGTCCGCCACCAATAATCAATGTATCATCAACAACATCCCATGTGGGGCCTGAATAATTGGCATCGTGTGCATGATTGAACCACTGAAAAAATGGATTTTGATAAGTAAGTCCTTTTCCGATATATGCATCTATTCCATCGATCGGAATTGGACGATCGCGCCAGGCACCCGTTGCAAGCAAAATTGCACTAAAGTTCCATTTTTCAACTAAATCATTGAACTGCACATCATTCCCCAATCGAGTTGAGGGAACAAAGTGCACATTTGGGTGATTTAATTTTTCAATAATTTTCTCTTCTTCCTTGTCGCGGAGTTTGATGTGCCAAAACGGGAGTCCATCTTCAATTTTGCCAAAGGGCAATGGATTCTGCTCGAACACAACTGTTTTTATCCCTAAACGGGATAAATGTTCAGCAGCTTCTGCACCTGCAACAGCTCCTCCAAAAATTGCCACAATATGTTCTGGCGATGAACTCATATTTAAACTCCAAATATTATTAATATAAAAAATTTCGTCTATTTATAACTCTAACTGAATAAATCCCCATTAGAACTTAACCAATGATTTTACGTTGTAATCTGCTAACTTCGTGCGGCCATTTAGAAATTCCAATTCAACTACAAAAAGAATTGCTTCAATGTGGCCACCAGCCTTTTCAACAAGTTTTGTTGTCGCAACCATTGTCCCACCTGTGGCTAACAAATCATCAATAATAACTACTTTCTGCCCTTTAGCTATCGCGTCTCGATGGATTTCAAGGGTATCGGTGCCATATTCCAAATCGTACGATTCACTGTATGTTTTATCCGGTAATTTACCTGGTTTACGCACCGGTACAAATCCAGCTCCAAGGCGATCAGCCAGTGGTGCACCAAAAATAAATCCCCTGGATTCCGTTCCCACAACGACATCAACGCTCTTGCCAACACATGCTTCAAGCTCATCAAGGCAGAGCTTGAACGCGAACGGATTTTGCAATAAAGTTGTAATATCTTTAAATTGAATGCCTGGTTTTGGAAAATCAGGAATATTGCGAATATATCTCGCTAAGTCACTCAATTCTATCTCCTGTTTAATATGTAATTTTAAAATCTTTATAGATTTTATCACGATCTTGATCATTTATCACACACTGATCGACCCGGGAAAACGAAGGACCTGATTCTACCTGTTGAATAAAAGTGTTCATCGTAGTTACGCCACCTTGTGCGATGATGAGTACAGAACCGTCAGGCTGATTTTTTACTTCACCGACAATATCAAGTTCAATTGCTTTTTTTTGAACAAAGTATCGAAATCCTACTCCCTGCACCCTGCCAGACACTTTTATAATTTTCGTACCCATTATCGCTTTTATGGTGTGAGACGATGCATCAATCGTGCAAAAGGAATCGTTTCACGTACATGATGCAAGCCGCAAAGCCAGGCGACCGTACGCTCAATTCCCAAACCAAAACCTGCATGCGGTACTGTACCGTAGCGTCTCAGATCCAGGTACCAGTTGAATGCTTCTTCGGGCAATTCATGCGCTTTTATTTTATTAAGTAAAATAGTGAGATCATCCTCACGCTGTCCACCACCGATTACCTCGCCGTATCCTTCTGGTGCAAGCATGTCAAATCCCAGTGCTCTCGATCTGTCTTCCGGATCTTCCTTCATATAAAAAGCTTTTACAGCAGCAGGATAACGGTGTACCATAACAGGGCGGTCAAACTGGCTTGAAATTACAGTTTCATCGAGGGCTCCAAAATCATCACCATAGATAAATTCTGTATTTTCCTTTTTTAGAATTTCTGCGGCTTCATCGTAGTGCAAACGAGGAAATGGCGCTTTGATTGTTTCAAGTTTTGAAATGTCCCGTTCAATTACTTCAAGCTCTTTACGGTTTTTATCCAGCACACATTTGACGATATAGGAAACAAAGTTCTCAGCTAATTCCATGTCGCCATTCAAGTCCATGTAGGCAACTTCCGGTTCAACCATCCAGAATTCTGTCAGGTGCCGGCGCGTTTTGGATTTTTCAGCGCGGAAGGTAGGCCCAAAGCAATAGACCTTCCCGAACGCCATGGCCCCAGCTTCCATATAAAGCTGGCCGCTTTGCGTTAAATAGGCTTTGTTATCGAAATAGTCTGTTTCGAAAAGTGTGGAAGTTCCTTCGCAAGCTGCTGGCGTGAAAATAGGTGCATCGATAAGTGTAAAGCCTTCGCCATCAAAGAAATCACGTATTGCTTTAACAATTGTATGCCTTATTCTCAGAATTGCATGTTGTTTTTTTGAACGTAACCATAAATGACGGTGGTCCATAAGAAATGTGGTTCCGTGTTCCTTTGGCGTAATGGGATACTCCTCGGCTAAAGAAACAATTTCAAAGTCGGTCACATGAATTTCATATCCACCTGGAGCGCGTTCATCCGAATTCACTTTACCAGTAATTTTTATAGCTGATTCCTGTGGAATATCATTCGCCCGACTAAAAATTTCTTCACCAACATCTGCTTTGCTCATCACACATTGCACAATCCCAGTTCCATCACGCAATAACAAAAAAGCGATTTTCCCTTTGCCACGTTTGTTATATAGCCAACCAAATAGTGAAACAACCTGATCTTCATGTTCGCCTAAATTTTCAACATAAACCTTATCTTTATTGATGTACTGCTTCATTGTTGCGCCTCAAATAATCTTGTAAATAATTATGAATTGCTATTTAATCAACAAAACCGGGAGTTCAGCATGCTTTATCACCTTTTCTGTTGTACTTCCCCAAAAAATTTCATGAATTCGTGAATGACCAAATGCTCCCATTATGATCAGATCAATTTGGCTGTTATTCGCATGTTCGCATATTTTGCTTGCTGTATCGCCGGAATCAAAAATGCACTTGCAGTCAATTTCATATCGCTTTAGGTACTCTCTTCCTTCACGGATGAGTCCACTTGCGTCTTCCTCTTTGGTATTTAGTACAAGCAAAGTACATTTTAAGCCGAGAGATGAACCGAGATATCCAGCGATGGCAAGTGCTTTTGATGCTGCGGGACTACCATCGTAGGCAATTAATAAATGGTGAAATTGTTGAAAATGCTCGCCGACGACCAAAAACGGTCTGTCCAGTTGACGGCTCACGGGTCCTAAAGTAGCACCAATCATATTTGAATGCCAAATATGATATTCCCCCCGTATTCCCATAATCACCATGTCAGCAACGCGGGCATGATCACATATAGATTCAACAGGCAAACCGGTTATCGTCTCAACAGTAAAATCAACACCATTATCTGATAGTTTTTTCTCAACTTCAACAATGGTTGTGTGAATACGGCTACTTTGCTGTTCCTGGTTGTCATCCGGTGGAGCCAAAGCAGGAATAATGGGGACAATGCTCTCAGAACCTACTGAAGCCTGCCAATCCTGAGGTCTCACATCGATAACAGACAGCACTTTTAGGTGGCAATTAAGCTTTTTTGCGAGAAATATACCTGCATCGATAATCGCATCCGTATAAGTACTACCATCAATAGAAAGAAGAATGGTTTTAAACATATTCTTAACCTAAAGTTTCAGCTTTTGCTTCCCTTTCCATCAAATCAGCAACTGCTTTACGCGGGGAAACATTTTTAAAGAGAACATTATAAACTTTATTGGTAATTGGCATTTCGATTCCCAGTTTTATCGCGAGTTCATGAGCTGATTCTGTTGTTGTTACACCTTCCGCAACCATAACCATTTCGTCGAGCACTTCTTTTAAAGTACGGCCTTTTCCAATCTGATCACCAACATATCGGTTCCGGCTGTGCCGGCTCATACAGGTTACGATCAAATCACCCATTCCACTTAAGCCTGCAAAAGTCAACGGATCTGCTCCCATTGCCACCCCAATGCGTGTCATTTCTGATAAACCTCGAGTCATTAATGCGGCTTTGGTGTTGTCTCCGAATCCAACCCCATCGCAGATACCTGCAGCGAGGGCAATTATATTTTTCAATGCGCCGCCTAATTCAACTCCAATAACGTCTGAATGCGTATAAACACGGAAGTTCGGGCCCATAAAAAAATCCTGGGCTCTTTTTGCCGCCAATGGATTATCGGAAGCTACTGTTACGGCGGTCGGTATGCCACGAGCAACTTCTTCTGCATGACTTGGGCCACTGAGGCAGATAAAATCGTAAGGATTATCGGCAAAAACTTCAGCCATAATTTGATCAGGCGTCAACAAGGTGCCTATTTCAATACCCTTTGTTACACTGACGATCGCAGGATTTTTTCCTTTTAAATAAGGCAACATTTCCTTTAACGCCGATCGGAACCATTTTGTTGGAACCGCTACAACGATAAGTCCACATCCTTCGATCGCTTCCTGTATATCATTGGTTATACGAATTTTTTCGGATAATTTTATACCCGGAAGAAACAGGGTGTTTTCATGTTGATTTTGAAAGGCATCAATTAATTCTTTTTCCCGTGCATACATTACTACTTCGTGTCCGTTTGCGTCAAGGACTGTACCTAATGCAGTTCCCCAACCACCGCTACCAATCACACTCACCTTTGCCACAAGCTTTTCCTCCAGTAATCTCCAAAATCAAACATTTAGAAATGTTTTTCCGATAATATATGACCGTAATCCCGTTTTTTGCAAACTACCCATTATCTCGTTCTCTGCGCTTTTATCGACGATGAGAATCATCCCAATCCCTAGATTAAAAACATTTCGCATCTCCTGGGTTTCAATATCTCCCATCTCCTGGAGCAATGAATAAATCGCAGGCAACTCCCAACTCGTCCAGTCAATAGTAAAATCCATTCCATCGTACATTAAACGCTTTGTGTTTTCTACAATACCACCACCAGTGATATGGGAAATCCCTTTGATGGCTGGATTGTGAATGATGGGGTCAAGTGCATCCTTATAACTTCGATGCGGTACAAGGAGTGCTTCACCTAATGTCGAGCCCAAAGAATCGTAGAATTTATGATAACTGGCTTTCTCTGAGAGTTCGATAATTTTACGAACCAGACTAAAGCCATTTGTATGTAAACCTGAACTTTCAAGGCCGATGAGAATGTTGTCTTTCTCTATCTTTCGTCCATTGATGATATTCTCTTTTTCGATGATTCCTACGATGGTTCCTGCAATATCAAATTCGCCGGGTTGGTACAAATCCGGCATTTCTGCTGTTTCCCCACCGATAAGTGCGATACTGTTTTTATCGCACGCATCCACCAGGGATTCAGCCAGATCCATGATGGCACTGCCCTCAATTTTTCCCACAGATAAATAATCCAGGAAATAAAGTGGTTTTGCTCCACTGCACATTATATCATTAACCGAATGGTTTACGATGTCGTATCCGATGCCACCATAGTTGTTCATTGCACAGGCTACCTTAATTTTGGTACCCACGCCATCAGTACTGGATACCAAAACAGGATTTTTATAATCATCCTTCGGTAACTCAAAAAAAGCACCAAAATGGCCGATGCCATCGAGAACGCCTTGCATTTTTGTTTTTTGCGAGAGACGCGCAATGCGCTTTACGACTTCATTGGCGGCATCTCGGTCGACGCCCGCCATTTTGTAGGTTAAATTCATTTTTTTGTCACCAAATTATGCAAGTATTGACGTGCTTGAAGAAAAAAATGTATATTTTTACTGCTTCGATAATCGGGATATGTCCAGGGATTTTCTACAAACTCGCCCTGGCGGTATCGCAATTGAATGTCTCCATAAATGCCCGAGGCAATGTGAATGCGATGGTCATAGTTTTTTGTGGTAGTTAAAACGAGTTTAGCCAATGTTAGATAACCAGGATCAAGATTGATGGTTCTTTGCGAATTCTTGGCAAATTTTTGTTCAAGTTCGTTGGATTTTATTTTAGTTTGAGCTGCTTTAGAAACATCATATAAGTTTTCAAAAACAAGAAACACCTTTTGCAGATTTTCCCCCATTTCCTTTGTGTAGTAATGGCTGTAGTTAAAATCAAAAGGGGTCGTGATTTCTTTTACAATGCCAAATTGGGGGAGCAGGTAATTTTTCATCCAGCCAATATCAATATCAGGTTGATAAGAAACCGCAAGGAAAAGAATCGCGTTTTCCAATTTCGTCTGTTGGCCCATGATTTTGTTTAATCTTGTTCGAACTTAACTAACAAAAAATCAAAAAATTTAACAGCTCACTCATTTAATAGTTTTTCCAAGAAGCGCACTAAAAAGAAAAATCAATATCAAAATTCGTCGAGTAAAATGCAAGCTGTTTATCATTTGTATTTGCTTACTTAATGAGTCATTTGTACTCCGATAAAAAACAAAAATTTCGGTAGAAATCAAAAGATATTCTTGACTTTATTGAGCCGATGTATTATACTTGCAGTTCTTGATTTGCCGGGGTGGTGAAACTGGTAGACGCGCTGGACTCAAAATCCAGTGAACCTTGGTTCGTGCGGGTTCGAGTCCCGCCCCCGGCACTCTTTCTTCCCTCCTGATTTTTTCCGCACTTACAGGTTTAAATCTCATTATTTCATTTTTCCTTTTTATCCTAAAAGAAAAAGTTGCTACACCCCTCGTGACAATAATGCGAATTTAAGAAAAAATGATGTCGTTTTCTTGGTTGAACAATGTAATTCTAAAACCAGGTATTACTTCAGAGTTTTAATAGGAAAAAAGTTAAAAAAATTATTTCATAATAAAAAAACCTCTAATATTGTATTCAAAATTGAATTCATTTATATTGCTTTGAACAATATAAATGAATTGTTCCTACCATTTATCCTCATTTAAATCAGTAAAATCGTTAAACCAGTTAACTGCACATTTTATTTAAGTAGCAGTGTATAATAATGAGAAAGGGTTAACGTGGAGTCTATTTTGCGCATTTTACGGATTGTTCTGTTTTTCACTATGTTTGCAACAATTATAAGTTGTGATCAAAAACAGAACTCATCAAAGCAGGAAGTACAGGTAAAACCGAATGCTAGAAATAAGATCACCTTCGATTTACAAAAAATCCGTGAGCGTGGTAAATTAATCGCGTTAACGCGCTTTAATGCCAATAGCTATTTTTTGCATCGCGGGGAACCAATGGGATTTGAGTACGAACTTCTAGAGCAATTTGCCCAGTATCTCGATTTGCCCCTTGAAATAAAAACCCCAAGCAATTGGCAGGCGCTTTTTACCGCCCTGGAGAACGGCGAAGGTGATATTGTTGCTGCAAATTTGGCCATAACCAAATCGCGTGCAAAAAAATATTTATTTGCTGATCATTACTCTACCACCCGCCAGGTTCTTGTGCAACGCCTGCCTGACAATTGGCAGCAAATGAAACATCATGAAATTGAGCGTTCAATGTTACGCAATCAAATTGATCTCATCGGTAAAAAAATACATGTTCGCAAAACAAGTGCTTACTTTACAAGACTGAAAAACCTTTCGGAAGAAATTGGTGGTGATATCAAAATAATTGAAGTTTCGGAAGACTTGGAAACGGAAGATTTGATTCGAATGGTTTCAGAAGGTGATATAGAATTCACAGTGGCTGACGAGAATATTGCGCTTATCAATCACACATATTTACCCAATATTGATGTAAAAACAAGTATTAGTTTACCACAACGACTTGCCTGGGCTTTACGGATAGATTGTAAAAATCTTCAGAATGAAATCAATAAATGGCTATCCGAAATCAAGGCAAAAGACAGCCAGGTTTTTAACATTATTTACAATAAATATTATAGAAACCGAAGGTCTATTCGCAATCGTTTAAAAAGTAATTACTATGTCCGTACAACGGGAACGCTCTCCCCATTTGATGATGAATTTCGGGATGCTGCAGAGAAAATCGATTGGGATTGGCGGATGCTTGCTGCACTTTCCTATCAGGAATCCGAGTTTAATCCCAAAGCAAAATCATGGGCAGGCGCGGTTGGTTTAATGCAGCTTATGCCGAAAACAGCAAGGCAATTCGGAGCGAACAAAATAACGGATCCACAACAGAATTTAATGGCAGGTGTGCACTATCTAGCCTGGCTGGAAAATTACTGGAAAGAAATTCCAGATTCAACGGAAAGGCAAAAATTCATTCTCGCCTCTTACAATACAGGACAGGGGCACATACAGGATGCACGGCGTCTCGCAAAAAAATATGGCGCGGATCCAAACATCTGGGACGATAACGTTGCCAATTTCATTTTAAAAAAGTCAAAGCCGAAGTACTTTAACGATGTGGTGGTTGAGTTTGGTTATTGTCGCGGGCAGGAGCCGTTTGAATATGTGCAAGAAATCCTTGAAAAATATCAACTTTATAAACAATTTGTAGAAGAAGATGTCTCCGAAAAAGGATAATATTTCTCAAAGTCAGGGTTCGGGTGACAGCAGGTTTATATAAGTTGGACCATCCCTGTCACAGAAAATACGTCCGTTCTCATATTTTAACTCGACTGCCTGAATAGAACTGCGACGAGTATCTTTATTATCCCCGGGTTTTGTCCGTCCGGGATGTGTGAAGTAAAAAATGTAGGCACGATCGTTATTGACAACCACATCTGCGTGCTGGCCTTTTACCTGGTCATCATTCCCTATTCCTGGTTGCTCTAGCAGATTGCCCCGTATTCTTTTCCAGGATTTGAGATCAGCGGATTCATACAATGCAAGCCCCTGCCAGACATCCGTAATCATCCAATATTTTTCTTTCCATTGAAAAACCTTCGGTCCCTCGCCGCTCTGATCGCCAACCGCCTTTCCTTTATCACGCCAGTTATACAAATCTTTGCTATCAGCATAATAAATTGATTTTCGATCTTTCTCATTGTTGTACCACATGCGCCATGTGCTGTCTGTTAATTGAAAAACACAGGCATCAATAACTTTATGATTTGCCAAATCCAATGTCGATTCATAGTGCCAGCTCATTAAATTCTTGCTTGTTAAATGTACGATATCGCGTGGATGGTGCCAATCGGCAAAGATTCCGGGCACATAAGTTAAATACATATGATATAAGCCATCATGCCAAATAACTTCAGGTGCCCAGTGCGTTGCATTCTTCATTTTTAAAGGAACATCACAAGTATCACGATACTGCCATGTAGTGCCACCATCCAGGGATTCTGCAATACCAATCCGTGTCCCATGAACCCAGGTTACGCCATCGAGGCCTTCCAAATTTGCACGTCTGTTTGTGTATAACATGAACCATCTTTTTTCTTCCCGATTCCATATAATGGCTGGATCAGCCGCACCATCATAAATTGGATCCCGAAAAAGTGGTTTTGGGGCGACACGTTGATCCGTACCAGTGAATTCTTTATCAACCCATAACGTTTCACCTGTATCCTGTAATTCAAACAATCTTGGTTGGGCATCCCGATTGTTCGGCGAATGCAAAACCAGCATTAAAGCGCCTTCAAAAGTGGTAAAGAGCATGCCATGCCCCCCATCGTGCCGATAAAGGGGCATTGTTTGTTGTTGCCACGGCCCTGAGAGTTTGCCACTTCCCGAGATTGCCAATCCGGTTGTGTAACCAGTTTCGCTAAAGCTGCTCCATATCATAAAAAGTTTTCCAGATTCGCTCTTGTAAAGATAAGGGCCATCTGTTACATAACAATGGTATTGAGGCGAAGATCGGTTCCACGGAGCATCACTCCCATTGAGTATGTGTTTTGGTTCTCCGACAGTCGCGGATAAATCATCAGTCATTTGGATGTATTCGATGGTACCGTCTTTTATTTGCACCCATTCATGACAGTAAACCATGTATGGCAGATTGTCTTCAATCCACAATGTGCCGTCCAGTGTCATCATGTCGCTTGGCAATGTTGCATGGTGATTGAATGCACGAAAGGGGCCAAAAGGCGAATCCCCGACCAAAACTTGTGAACCGCGAGTAACTCGTGGCAGCCAGTTGCGCCATTGCTCGGAAAATTCATTCTGTGTATTAAAAGTCAGGAATAAATAATATTTACCCTGATAAGCATGCAATTCAGGCGCCCATATTCCTCGAATCGATATATCACCCCACAAATCGGTTGGAGCAGTGAAAATGATCCGGGGACCATACCAATTTTTTAGGTCAGAACTCGTGTAACAACGCACACTGTTACCCCGATCAGGACCAATCATATAGTAGGTTTTTGAAACAGGATCAGGTAAAATACATACATCGCGCATTTTGATTTCAGATAATTTAATGGAATCGGCCGTTTCATTTTTCAACAATTCTTGTGAATGAAACTGAGTAAAAGGATAGACTTCGCTCAGAAGGAAAATCGATAGGATTAGGATTGTTTTCCTGCTCATTGTGTTGTTTCCTAATTGTAGTTTGAGTGAAATTCACAAAATTCCGTTAGAAACTGCACACAAAACACACTTACTTTATACTTCGAACTTGTATTGTAAATTTCGAACCTTGTTTCTCAAGCACAAGCCACTGCTTGTCCGGATAATAATTCCACGTATCTGCCCCGTTCACGACTTCGGGTTTTTCAGATACTCTTATATAAAGAGTCCACTTATGAATCCGTTCTCCTTTCACGATCAATTGATTACCTGGAGCGAACAGGTTTACGTCGACCGGAGAAACAACGACACCATCACCCCAGGGTTCAAAAAACTGAAAATTGTTTTCTTTATCCGGGTAAATAAGTAAGGTTATTTCTTCAGAAAACAATGTATCACCAGGTGTGATTTTTCGATTTTTCTCATCTATTGCAATAATATTTTCTTCCGTTGAATTTTTTGCAGTATCTAGTAGTTTTTTCAATTCGACAAATACTTTTCTCTCCTCTGTTTTGGCAGGTTTTCTAAAAATGTACTGTGGTTGTGCAACATTTTTCGCGTCGGTCATAGAAATTTTTTCATCACCAGGTACGGTTAAATGCACATTTTCCATCGTCCATTTTGTGGCATGTTTGATTTCACCAGGTTCATCCGCTTCAATGTTTACATTTTTCCAGAAAATATGATTCATGGGCTTTTCAGAATAAGCGTTGACATAAAATGCCTGTCTGGCGAACCTTACACTAATATCCTCAAATGTTAGATTCCGGAATTCAGGTATGCCTTTTTCTGGTGGTTCCACAGGATTTGTCAGTGATATCCAGCGGTCAGGAATCGAATCTTTGGGAATTTCTTGTGGAATCGTTGGATAGCTATAGGATGGATACCAGTTTAGTTCGAAGTGAAACGGATATGTTACATTCTCCATTACAATGTCGTGAAATCGAATATTTTCCATCAATCCGCCACGAACTTTTGCGGACTTGAAACGAATCCCCATCGTCGTACCAATTGCTTTCAAACCATAAACTTCAAGATTTCGAATGCCCCCAGATGTTTCGCTACCAAGGGTAATCAAACCATGGCCTGATCGCGTAATCGAATTGCGATAGACAATATTTTCAGCTGGACGATTAACTCTTAGACCATCCCAATCCTTACCTGCTTTAATGCACAGGTTATCATCATTGCAGTCAATGTCACAGTTTTCTACGAGAA
The DNA here is from genome assembly GCA_020633655.1 of Deferribacteres bacterium. GTDB lineage: Bacteria > Zhuqueibacterota > Zhuqueibacteria > Zhuqueibacterales > Geothermadaptataceae > Bioreactorimicrobium. The sequence goes on along the minus strand of JACKDF010000003.1, from coordinate 19,292 downwards.
TGTCGGATGACGAATCGGTGTTGACACCATCTGAACTGGGACCGAAACCACCAATATTATTGCGTATAACAACACCATCCACATGCACTCTATTGCAATAGGTCATGGTGACCGTCCAAAATCCGGAGCGTTCGACCGTAAAATCTTTTAACAATACATTTTCAGAACCATAAGCAACCACTGCACGAACTCTTTTACAGTCATAATCAACGGCCCAGCGCAAATCTCGTTTCACATAATCTACATACATTCCACCGCTTCTTGGGGGATCACCCCAGAATTTATCCCACCAGTACTTGCCATTTCCATCAATTACCCCTTTACCGGTAATTCGAACATTTTTCTGTTTATAAACATTGATGAGTGCGGCAGGCCATGCCATTTCCACACCGGCAATTCGTGACCACACTTCCGGATATTGGTTTTCATCCTGTATTGCCTTAATGGTTACACCTTCGTCTATACGCAATTCGATGTTTGATTTTACAAAAATGGCACCAGACAGGTAAATCCCTTTAGGAAATTTAACAACACCGCCACCTGCCTCCGCGGCTGCATTAATTGTTTCCTGAATTGCTTTGGTATTTAATGTTTTTCCATCGCCAATTGCACCATAATCTCCAACATTGAATACCGCATCCGGGATTGAGATAAAAGCAGGATTGTAAAAAATGGATTCAAGGCGTTTAACAAGTTCCGATTTTTCTGATGTTGCATACATTTTTTTTGTATTTGCATATTTAGTTGGAATGAGTGATTCTGCGCTCATTTGAACAGGACATATTACCGTAAAAACTAGAATAAAAATTGTTCTTAAAGAAATAACCAGCATCTGCTTCCCTTTCATTTCGATGGAATTTTTAGTCGAACCCGCAATTAATCATTCAAAAGTTGCGTTCCATACTAAACGTTTCAATAAGGAATTTTAGTAATCCTAAATTCATATTGTGTCGCTTTAATATTGTTGCATTATTCGTATTGGTAACTTTTTATTAAGCCAATCTAATACACTTCAGGATTATTGTATTCAATCTCTGAGATTTCTAGATGCAACCATGTCCAATCACCCTCCGGAAGTTTCCACGTTGCTTCAAGTTCAACAGGAATGCGGACACCATCAATTTCTTTGTATTTCACCACTGTAATCTCCCAGGGAATACGTTCAGAATCCGTTTCATTTTCCTTAAATCGCAATGCACTGTATTTAGTAAATTCTCCATGCGTATTAAAGTAAAATATGCCAGAATCAACGGTTCCGTTATAATCCATCGTTGCTTTTGCAGAACATGTATCGACAGGTTCCCAGGTAATATACTGAGAATGCGCTGCAGCAGGGAACCAAATCATTTCACCGAGATACCGTTGCAGTGTACCGGAATCCATTTTGGGGCCTGTTGCATCGACAACGCGAAGGAGTGAAAACAATTTGATCTCCATTCGGCCTTTTCCCTTTGAAAATAAATCCCTTCCAACAACATGGACAAAGGGGTTCATTTTTAATTTTACCCTCCATAAAAAAGCGGGTGTATTTAATGCAAAGTATTGTTCAGCATGTGCTTCTGTCCATTCCTTTTGATCAGGTTTCATTTTCATGAAAATTTTCTGTTTTAAGCGAACACTGGAAATCATTCCTTTCTTTTCAATATTTGAGTGATTAATCCAGGTTTGGACGATGTGCGGCAATTCTGAAAAAGGTTTTTGATGTGGAATTGTTTCGATGGAGCTGGTATTAGAAGAGAAAATTTGGGTAATTTCAGAACGTACTTTTCGATCAAATTGCCAATTTGCAAATGCAATTACAACGATGAGAAGAATAATCAAATTAGGAATAGATCCAAATTTTGCATCCTGCCAAAACAGAAAAATCATTAATTGTGAAAGCACTACACCAATGGCACAACTGAACCACCACAAGTCAAAATTAACAATGAATTGCACTGCTGCTACAATAAAAATTATAAAAACAATCCCCCAGATTGTACCATAAATTCTGGAAATGTTTTCATTTAGTTCGTTTAATTCAGCGAAGTGAAATGCCTTCAAAAAACCAAGACCATGGATCATCGCGTGCAGGACAATGAATATTGTAAATATTGTTCTCATCATATCGGTATTTTTAGGATAAGTATGTTATAAGTATTTATGTGCTCAAAATTTAATATCCAATTTCACTTGTAAACTGTGCATAATTGCAAAAATCTTCTCTGTCACGTCGCTCACTTTCCCATCGCCGTTAATTACTTCTAATAATCCATTTTCCTGGTAATAGTCAATGAGTGGTTGTGTTTGTTGATGAAACGTTTTTAGACGCTTACGAACTGTTTCTGGCGTATCATCCTGGCGCTGGTAAAGATGCTCCCCATTGCATTCAGCCGTTGGGCATTTCGAAAAAGGATTGAAATCCTTATGAAAAGGTCTATTGCACATTTTGCAAGTAATACGCGCAGACAAACGTTCAATGATATCTTCATCCGGAACAGCGATATAAACAACGGCGGCAATTGTGCGCCCGAGTTCATGCATTAGCTGATTTAACGCTTCGGCTTGGGGCAAGGTCCGTGGGAAACCATCAAGGATGACACCGTTAGCGGTATCATCCAGAGCAATACGCTGACGCACCATACTTTCCGTTATTTCTTGTGGTACCAGCTCTCCCCTGTCAATATAAAATTGCGCAAGTTTTCCAAGCTTTGTTTTTTGCGCAATGTTTTTGCGAAATAAATCTCCCGTCGAAATTTGCACTACACCAAAGGCATCACATAAGAGTTTCGCCTGCGTACCTTTGCCAGAACCTGGCGCCCCTAACAATACAATGTCAGGTACGCTAATGTTTTGTTCTTGCACAGTTTTAAGAATTAATTTACCCTGAACAGTCTTCGCCGGGACAAAGTCGGTTATTTCTCTTGTGGCATGAGGCTGGTTTTTTAGGTTTTCAAATAAATCATGCAAATCATGGTGGACACGTTCTATGGATCGTTCTGCATCTATGGAATGCAATAAGCCATGTTTTTCATAATATGCAAGCAGCGGCGCTGTTTCCCGATGATAGACTTGTAAGCGGGCAACCGGGATGTCGCCTTTATCATCCGGGCGTCGGAAGAGTTCGCCCCCACAATCACCATTTTGGCAAATCATCGAATCGACGTGATCAATATGATGAGGAAATTGGCACTTTCTACAAATTAATCGACCGTAGAGCCGTCGTCGTATTTCTTCATCACTTGCGATCAGATAAACAACGGCGTCGAGTTTTCTCCCACTTTCAGAAAGGATCTTTTGCAGCGATTCGGCCTGATAAACCGTACGTGGGAACCCATCAAAAAGCACACCAGTTCCGGAATCCATATTTTTAAGGCTTTCTTCTATGATCGCGTCTATGAATTCATCAGGGACGAAATCGCCGGTTTCAATGTATTGCGTGACGAGCAAACCGAGTGGACTCTTGTTCTCGATGCTTGTGCGCAATAAATCACCAGTGGAAACATGGCGCAAACTATAGTCTCTCGCTAATTTGTGAGCATAGGTTCCTTTCCCAGCTCCCGAAGGCCCGATAAGTGCAATATTCATTTTGAGTATTCTTTATTATGGAAGGTATGATTTATGATTTGCGAATCGCCAGACCAATTGATTCCTGAAACTGCTCCATCACTGCAAAAAATTCATTTATAAAAGCATTCCGGTTAAAATTTTTATCTTCATAAAAGGCTTCATTCCATTTATCCTGCCATTCATATTGTGCATGAATTCTACGATCACCTAATTCATTACAAATTTCTGCAATGATGCGTGCATTGTCACCGGCGCGATTGAAAACATGAAAAGCAATCTCATCCATAAATCGTCTATATTGAGCAACAAATTCTTCACCTAAAATCGTTCGATAAGTATAAACCAGCCGGTCAAGTTCACGTTTAATACGAATGACATCCTCAGGACTTACGTCTTTCCAATGACCAACAAACAGGTAAAAACAATATAAATCATTTAATTTTGGAGCGATATTGTCATAGAGCTGTAATTTTTTTTCAATAACTTTCTGATTTGCCCAATGGCTGTGTTCGATTTGTTTGATACTTTTATTAATTCGAAGGCCCATAAAAACGAGGACTACCGGGAGTAAAATATTAACGAAGAGACCGATAAGACTGATGATATCACGTATTTCCAATGCGCTGTTTCCTGGGGTGTGTGGAGAATTATTTTGGTGGCCAGAAAAGATCGATACCAAATCGCAAAGAATTATCAAGTTCATCGGTGCGGTAACCACCTTGCAAGGCTAAACGATACTTTTGCCATTTCAAATTATAAACACCGAAACCAGTTGTTAAGACTTTATTGTAAAATAAACCGCCCGTATTCTGAGCTATACCAGAACGCAAAACTAACCAGGGTGTAACATTGAATTCAATACCTGATAATACACGTGTATTAATATCATCATAGATTGCTGGCTGCACATCAAGGGATAGTCTTAATCGAGGCTGGACATAAGCGACGCCAAGTCGAATGTGGCGTGGTGGAGTTTGTGTATAATGCCCTTTTTCAGAAGAGTTCCAGCGGAAATAGCCGATGCCATCACGAAGAGTTGCTCCAAATCGCAAGCCATTCAGCTTCAGGTAATATCCAAAATCTAAGGCAAAACCACGTCCGGTTCCACGAACACGATTTTCACCGCCATCAGCATTGTCACCAAAATCAGCCATAAGAAAGCGAAAAGACATGGAAAAAGCCATCTTATCAAGCCAGGGAATGATGCTTATATTCTCATCGAAAAGTTCGTCACCCCGCATGGCAGCGGCAAAGCCAAAGGTCGTTTCCTTTAATAAATCATCGCCAATCTGCTGAATACCACCGATAAGAGAAAACCGTTTCAAAGGGTAATGAACGCCTAAGAATGAAGCTGGAATGATATCAAACAACTTTGTAGTCGTTGCGGTTAGTCCAATAAACGGCATAAATGGTGTTGCCGACGGGTTGTAAAGCAAAGCATTACCATCATTTGAAAGCGCAGTATAGGCGCCGCCCAGGCCACTTGGGCGAACACCAAGGTTCAAATCGGTAAATGCACCAGGCATATGGGAAAGTTCCTGTGCATACAAAGAGGATAAACACAGAAAAATCAGTACGAATAATTTATTAAGGCTTCGACTCATAGTTATTGAATTAAAACAATGCTCTTTAATATTTCCTGTTTTTTACTGCCGTCTTCCACAATAAAGTGCAAAATATAGCGCCCGTTGCGGGCAATACGTCCATCGAGGGTAAGCCCATCCCAACTAAAATATTGGGCACCTTTTCCTGTGGGTTTTTGATTTGCAAGGATTGAAACAAGGTCGCCTTGTATTGAGTAAATTTTTGCTGTTACCAGGGGCAAAGCCACCCTGTTTGAGGTAAGAACAAAAGAGACGGCTATACCCGGTTCATCAAATTCATTTAACTGCGACGGAGAGAACGGATTAGGGCGCAATTTCAAATCAAAAACATCCAATGGCTCTGAGATTTCCACGAGCCCATATTCCCCTCCCGCTACTATTTCCCGTGAAACGATATCATCGTCTTTGTTGATGCGTATAAATTGCAGATCTTCTTCCAATTGCCAGGTACTCATTAGATTATCCCAGCGTAAAATGCCCAACTTACCCCAAACGGGATCATCCGGTACAGGCAGTGAAAATAAAGCAGGCTTGTTAAATTCAACATTATCAGGAATGATTTTGACGAGTGGGTTTATTGCCCGGAAATTTTTTTCAACGTTTTGCACGGGAGAGAGATTCTGGCTCGAGAACCGTATCGTCGTACTTGCGTCAATCGTTCCAGGCAGGATGGAAAGCGTTTGTTTTTGCCGTCCAAAAAACAATGCATTGGTGGTTGAATCCATATCTGCAACAACCTCAATACGCTTTTGGGCTGTTTTTTTTGTTACGCTATCCGTAATGCTCAAGTTCAATTCCCCCAAAAAGCTCGAATTGACAAGCAAATACCCGTTTTGTGTAAATTGAGCGGTATCCTTGCCTATGTCCACTAGCCATTCCACGGAGGCGATACTGGTTATCGCTCGATTCAGTGTATCGTAAGCATTTAATTTGTATTGTTGGCCTCCAAGATGATTGGAAAATTCCGAGGGCCCATCGATAAACAGTTGATCAAGTTGCTGTTTTTCCAGTGTAAAAGTCCCGACATCCGTTGTGGTGTTTAAGGGTAAATTAAAAGTAGCATTTGCTGGTGCACCAAAATACAATGGTGCCTCGACCCGTACCTGATACTGCCCGGTCCAAAGTGATGCAAGAAAATATCCATTAACGTCGGTTTGTATCGTATCACCTTTTCCCTGCCCATCCAAATTGGTAAAAATGAAGTTTGCGTTTCGAAAGGGCATTTGGCTGTCGAGGAAAATAGCGTTGCCGGTTACCCAGGCATAAATTCTCTGTACATTCAATTTTATGTCAGAGGCAGGTGCACTTGTTGGGTAACTCAATTGTTCAAAGTGGGGGTGCTGGATCGAAAGACTATATTCGAAACTTTCCACCAGTTCGGAAAAGGCGAAACTGCCATCCGGCTGGCTGAGCACAGAAACATCTGGTCCCCTGCCTAAAGAATTCAAAATTACCGTTACTCCTGCAACCGGCGATGCGGCATCCTTATCGATTACATGCCCGGAAATAACAGCATTTTTAGCAAGCATGCCGATAACCAGGGATGCGGTGTTTGGTTCCACGGCCTCTGCTGCCTGCACCAGAGCATAGCCACCTTTAACTGCCGTAATTTTGAATCGAAGATCTACCAGTGAAGGCATATTTGAAAACAGAAAAGAGCCATCAGAGTTTGATTGTGTCGTAAATAATTGACTCCCACCAACTACCTGTGCGATGAGTTGTACATCAGCCAAACCACTGCCAGATTTTTGATCGATGACAACACCGGAAATAAATGCATCGTTACGATTTAGCGTTATACTGAGATTTGTCACTTCTTTGCCGGTTAAATTCACTGGCTTCGGTGCTGAATAGTAGTCTGTAGAACGAATGATGAGTACTCCCTGTCCCGGATACAAATTATCGAATGTAAATGAGCCATTCTGATCACTCAATGTAACTTCCTGTTGCCAGGCATTGGAAAAAATCAGCTGTATATTTGGAACCGGTTGACCTTGAGTTGTGGTGAGAAGCCCTGTCAAAGTGGCAAAATTATCTTCCAGATAGAAATTAACATTGGCGATTGTGTCATTTTCAATTATAGCAAAGGTGGTATCCTGAGTTAAATAACCAATGTGGGAAACGAGTAGATAATAACTTCCAGCGTCAAGACAGAGTGCATAATTTCCATGAGAGTCGCTGCGACTACTATAGCTGGAATTTCCCGCAGCAAGTAGATTTGCATCAGCAATGGGTTGGTGGTGCTGGTCAAAAATCCGCCCGCTCACGATTGATGCACTACCTGTTAAAACCACTTCGACGTCTGTGCCAGCATTCGAAAGAACATTGACAAGTTTCTGTTGCGGATCGAGACAACCAGCTGTGATGAGTAGAGTATAACTCCCTATTGCAACGTTAATGGAGAATTGTCCGTTTGTATCTGTGAGCACGGATTGGTTCAATTCAGTCACGAGTACTCGGGCACCCGCGACAGGTTTACTGTTGTGCAAAACACGCCCGCGAATTGATGAAGCTTGAGGTCGTAATGCGAATGATTGCATTTTAACACCCCCATCTGTAGCGACAACTGTGGCTGTGGCCGTTTCAAAACCATTGAGAATTGCGGACAGTACATAAGTCTCATTTGGAATAGCTGCAAATTGGTAGCTTCCATCAGCACCCGTTACTGCCAAAACTTCATTAGTGCTTATGTTGAATATCTGAACATCCGCTAATGGGGCGTTCGTTTCCGCATTGGTGACAACCCCTGCAATTGTAGTTACCTGTTGTAGTGAAAACGACACCGTTTTCACCTGGTTGTCCCCTATCTCGATAATTTCACGTTTATACCCATTCTCACCAGCATTTACTGCCACATCCCAGGTGCCGGCTTGCAAATCGAATCGAAATGTGCCAAAATTACTGGTCTTTGTTTCTAAGACTGTGCCCAATGTTTGTTCAGTTGCCTTTACGCTTCCACTTCCGTAAAGCAATCCATCCTTGACTACCTTGCCATTTAAAATAGAAGCGTTATTTAAGGTAAGAAAAAGGGAGCGAGACTCACCGGAAGCTAATTTTATATTTGTTTCTATGGGAGTAGTGTAGTAGCCGGGGATTTTCGCACTTATTTCCCAGTCTCCACTTGCAACTGCATGTTCAAATTGTCCGCTTTGATTAATTTTACGTGTGTATTGCACGTGATCATTTTTGATATAAAGCGTGCCGCCGGAAACTGCAAGCCCATTTTTATCTGTCAATCTTCCAGTGATTGTGCTATTTGCAGGATTTAAGGGTAAATCCCCCAGGAATGCATGGTGATTTTCAATGTCGTAATTAATTGGAGAAATAGTTCGCCCTTCATACCCAAGGGCATGCGCAAAGAATGAATTTATTGGGGAATCTGGCGCAACAATAAAATACCCCGCACCATCTGTGTAAAGATTTTCACCGTTGTTGAGTTGTATTTGAGCAAAGGGAACCGGTGTTTTGGTTACAGCGTTAATAATTCGCCCGGAAAACAGATAAAAACCCGGCTGGAATATTAAATAGGGGTCGTTATCTTCTCCCGCAGTTACTGTGAACTCACTCGTTGCATTGATATAGCCGTTCGCCCGGCCATTCACCCGGTAGTTGCCAACAGGCATATCGAGTTTAAAGTTTGCATCTTTTCCCGTAAAATAGGTAAAAGCAGAACGAATACCGGACAATTTTTCGATTTCAATCTGCGTGTAGGTCAGCGGTATGCTCGAATCAGAATTGCAAGTTTTTAGTTCAACTAATCCACTTTGTGGGTTATAATGAAATCTATGTTCCACAGAAGCGGACATTGCACCTGGACCTTCAGCGATCACACGCACTTTATAATCTTCAAAAGCAAGCAATTCACGTGCTGGAAAAGACGCTTTTGTATCTATGGTTACATACTGCCATGAAATAATAGTGCCTTCACCAATATCATCATTTTTAAAAATTTCCTGAATATAAATACTGTAACGAGTCGCTCCTGTGACTGGAGTCCACGAGAATGTTATTTCATCCTCAGTAATTTGTTGTCCTTCTACCGGGTAAGTTATTTCTGGAATTTGACTGAAGGTTTGCCTCTGCACTGAAAAATTAGAACTTGCTATTGGATACATGCCCCAGGCACCATAACGCATGTCCGGCGCAAAGGCGCTAAAAACCATCCAATTGTATTCCTCACCGGGGATGAGTGGTGGTGTGTTGGCGTCAGGCCATGAACCGGAAATATCGCTTTCACCATAGCGAATAAAGGTTTTGTCGGTAAATGCCTGCCAAATGAGGTTCAACCCTTCAACTCGATCAACTTCCCCTGTGTCGTCCTCTATGATTTCAATTTTTCCCTGTGAAAGGAATATAAAATAGTATGGTACTCCATTTATGGGTTGCCAACGAAACTCCAGTGGCGAATTATTTAAGGCCACAGTGCCGGTGGGTTCAAGCATGCGAACCGGCGCGGGTGGTTGAATAAAAACCAAAAACTCGATTGAAAAAAGGTCAGGATTGTCAATTGCGCGAACGATACAATAATAAATGCCTATGTCTAATCCGATAAAACCATCTGTGATAATAAAACCATTTTTGTCATTCTCATCTGGACGTTGATCATAACTGGTTATTTTATTCGGGTAATTGACTGGATCTCCAAGTCCTGGTTTCCTTGCATAATACAAATCACATTCAATTTTTTGACCATTCACATATGGCCACATCACATTTAGTTCACCAGATTGATTGTAGGTTATAAAAACTCCTTTTAACTTCGCAATAGAAATGCCAGCATTGGCATTTTGTGGTGAATTCAAACGTGCAGCATTTACCTGCTTTGAAAATTTATTTAACGGTAATTGTTGGCCTAGAAGCGAACTGCCACCAATAAAGGTTATAATAAAAATCAGATTAAATCGTTTTTGTATTATACTTTTAAAAAACATCGTTTACCATATTCGCTGTACGAATTGCGCAGTTTTTTTAAATAACGCTTCGTTTGATTTTTAGGCGTGTGCTCTAAGAAATTCCCGGTTTCGGTCAATCCAAAAACCCCATGCCACCAGTATCCACATGGAAAGTGTAACGTAAGCTATTGGTTCTGCGGATGGTGGTGGCGAACCGAACAGGTTCATTATATAAATGCATACGAGAAATACAATTAACCCCCAAAGTGCGTAACTCCCTGTTTTATTCATAGCCCGGGTTGCTTTGTGATACAAATAGACTCCAGCAATAAACAAAGAGCCCTCGACTGCTACTGTACCTGCAAATGAATTCCACAAGCCCAGACCAACCTTTAAATCCAAGCTGGGCAGCAAAGGCAAATCCGGGCGGTGCGTGAGAAAGTCGAGAAACCAATGGCTCATAACTAATCCCCCTAACAAAACTGAATAACGCCAATTCCTTTTCCAGATATAAAAAAGAAGTGCAAACAAAGAAGCCCAAATGAGGACGCCAAACAAGCTGTGGGATACAGGATAATGTTCAAAATTGAGCGGCGTTACCTTGGTGTTTCCGGGATCTATTGCAACACTTTCGATTCCAAGCAGCAATAGGACTGGCCATAGTAAATCAATAAATTGAGAAGCAATGAAACACCAGCCAAGTGATACATCATCAATCCATTTTTTAGCTGCAAAGCCGAGAGCGAAATGTCCAATAAACATATTTTCCTCAAGTGTTCAATCTTTTGAAATTGTTTGTTTAGAACTACTCAAAATAGTTGATAAATCGTTATAACCTTCTAACGGCATTTCATTGGAGCTGATAGGATAAGCCAAAACGCAAAAATGACGTAATACCGACAGTAAATGCATAATCAATTTGAAATTGCTTGTAATGTGGAGCAATAAATCCACCAGACAATCCGAACACTGGCAGCCACAAGCTTTCACTGCTGTCATCAGATCCATGATCGTGTCGGTTTATCCAATCGGCACGGACGGCACCAAGTCGGATCTGCATCCAATTTGCGCCTGCCGATGCATAAAATGCATGCGAGGGTTTCAAGCCTATTTCCCGCTTCCCGGAAATGGGTGTAAATGTAGAATCTGAGGCATCACTCCCGATACTGTCATATTTGTAAACCAACGCATTCAGACTATTATAAGACTCATAAATTATACTGGCACGACCCTGACCCCATTTTCCTGCAACAGCTATACTCGTTCTTCCAGTGAATTTAAATTTTAAGTTATGTATTGTTGTCGTGCGTTTGTGTGTGCCGGTATAATCATCTTCCAAAAGCTGGGCCGCATCAAAAAAGTTGTCACCACTGGTGTTGAACGCCAGAATTTGATTGTAATCAAGAAACATAGTGCCATCCATTTCAATGGAATAAGGCGAAAAATAAGCTAAATCAACAGCCAGCCAGTTTTTAAAATGATAACCGAGGCCGAACCGTAATCGCGTACCACTTCCTTTAAAAAAGCCATCGGTGTTTGCATTGAGTTTATCATAATGTGTGGGTTCTGGATTATTGAAAATGAATTCCTGTGAACCTGAAGAAACTTGAGCTTCAGGTTGAAATACACCAATAGTTGAGAGAGTGGCTGAATAATCATCCAGGCCGACACCGACCCCGATGTGGTAAGGAAAAAGTTTTGCTAAAGCGAGTGAATATCCTGAAATTTTAATTTCAGAAGACATTGTGCCGCTCAAAATCCCCAGTAATCGAATAGTTGTACCACCATTTGAATTTGTTGCCGCACGAAATTTAGTGCCGCTGACACCGATGTCCGCCAAGACGCGTGATGGACTATGCACTGCACCCCCGATTACAAAATAACGTGTTTTGGCGATCGCTGCATAATTCCCTTGTCCCCCATCCATCCCCAAAGATGGCTTAATGACGAAATCTTCTATACTTTGTTCGACATCACTGCCATCATTGATATCAGAAATATTTTGGTGCAGTTTATCATTTGCACGCTTTTCCACATCGAGCACTGGATTAAGATCCAAACTAATGGGTGGTACCCATTCACTGTACAACAGGCTCTTTTTAATATATGCAAGACCGACTGGATTCCATCGCACACTTTCTCCACCGGGAGTCAGTTGACTTATGCTACCTCCAATTCCGTCGAATGTACCACTAAACCCACTCAGGCCACTACCACCAATACGTAAATCGGCTCCGATGATGCCCCCCTGGAACATCTCAAGTGTGCCTTGAGAGTATGCTGTAGTTTGGAGGATGACTACAATGCCGATAAGTCGAAAGTAGTTGCGCCAAAATTTACAATTATTGGATAAAATTTGCATGTTTCGTATTAAAATAATACTGGCTTAACAGATCATGATTATATTTGTATTTATACTATTTTTAGCGAAAACAAAAAATTAGGATGCGAATTTTTTAATTCTGCAAAGAGATACAGGATTTCATAAAATGCTCTGAAAGGATATCTGTTAAAACAAACAGAATCGACCGTTTATATTCATTGTCATAAATTTAAAAAAGATAACTATTTTCTATAGATTTGTCAATGCGGAAATATTTTAGAGTCAAAGCGCTTCGGGGTTTAAAGGATTGATCGGCAGTTTAATTTTCAGTAAATTCAGTTGTAATTATAATCTATCCAAATTAACATTTAAGGAGGCACCTTGAAAAGCCAGATCGCACTTTTATTAATTATATTTGCTGTTGCAGCAAGTGGATGTGTCAATAAGGTTGAAGTTTCGCAGCCAAATGAATTTGAATCACAAAAAGTAAAACAAATGGGTGACGAATTAGCGCAAACATTATTGGATACTCTCGGGGCAACACTAAAAAACAGCATCCAGAAGGATGGACCAGTTGACGCAATCAAAGTTTGTAAGACCGAAGCTCAAGCCATTGCCAGCCGCATTTCTGCAAACGCAATAGTACCTGTGGAAATTAAGAGGACCACATACAAATTCAGAAATCCTCAAAATGCTCCTGATTCATTTGAAAAAATAGCATTGGACCATTTCAATGAATTCGCAGAAAATGGCCAGGAGTTACCCTTGTATTATATTCAAAAAATTAAATTGGGTGATGACGTTTCGTACAACTATTTCAAACCCCTGAAAATTCAAAGCGTTTGTCTTGCATGCCATGGAGATCCAGCTACAACAGAATCATCACTTAGAGCGACAATTGCTGAGAATTATCCTGAAGACAAAGCTACCGGGTATAAACTTGGTGATTTTCGTGGTTTAGTGCGTGTAAAAATTGAAAGTTTGGAGTAAGCTGTTTTCTCATGGATTTTGAGATGAAATTTTCATGTAGAGCAGAGTTGCTGCGAAGATGAATTTCGTGATGTCTCTGTATATTAAATGTACTGATTTATGGATGCGTCGCCACATATTGTACTCAATTTTCAATTGAACATTTTTTTGCAGGTTGGATGTCTTTCGATTCATCAATTCCTTCTATTCGATCATCGTAACTTTAGCGCCGTTTATAAATTGACCTGGCTCAACACCCTTGTTCAAGGCATGTTGATTCACGATTAATTGGAGCGGCAGAATGCTCAGAATTGAAAAATAATTTTCATCTGCATTCGGAATACGGAGCACATAAAGATTAGAATATTGAATTGCGTCGGCGGAGTCCGTAATTATCAAGACTTTTCCGCCGAACTTAGCGATGTCCATTGCCATCGTTAAACTCTGGCCGAAGGTCTTTCCTTTCGCCGCAAAGATTACAGAAACAAAGCCTTCTGCAACCATTTCCATGGGTCCATGGCGGAATTCGCCTCCTAAAATCCCTTCCGCCGCTGTTCGAGTTGCTTCCTTGAACATAAGAGCACTTTGTTGGGCCGCTGGAAAAGCAGGGCCACGACCAATGAGCTCGATAAAATCAAAATCTCCTAAAAAACTCATAATAGAATCCAACAATTGTCCTGCCGAATCAAGTAATGCCTCAAACATGTAAATCACCTGAAGGGCTCGTTGCATTTTGTCTTCTTCCCACTTCCCTGCCATTCTCCAGGCAAATATGAGCATGACAAGGATTGTGGAGACAAACGTTTTTGTTGAGGTCATTTCTTCCCTGCCTGCCTTCGTTAAAAGCGTTACACGGGCTCGCTTTCCCAATGCACTTGCTGTTTCGTTTGTCACACCGATACATGCTCTGTTTCTCGGAATACATTTCAATAGCTCAGCAATTTCATAACTCTCCCCGGATTGGGAGACGAAAACAGGAAGTACATCATTATTTAAAAGCGATCGATTGTAATGTAAAAGCTCACTCGCATTCACCAAGCAGGAGCTAATCCCCAAATTGCTTAAAAGGCAGACGGAATTGTATGCAGCAAAATATGAGCTGCCCATACCTGTAAATAATAGGCGTGTTTTATTGTATGTCTGATTTAGTTTGTATGCATCATCTAAAAGTTGAATACCAGTAGTGGATGTATAAAATTCCAGCGTATCACGTAGTGCTTCGGGTTGTTCGAATATCTCTGTTAAAAATGGATTCATTCTTTAAACCTTTCATGATTTTGGAAATATCTCTTGGTCGCATAGTATAACTCTTTATGCAAAATTAAAAAGAGAACCTAATTTGAGCGCAAATATGATCCATGGATTCCGACATTAGATATATGCATGAAATCAATATGAATGCTCTTGAACCCAGAATCCCGGTATCAGATTTAATTATGCACAACCTGTCAATTTAATCTTGGATTGTAAATTTAGTCGAGTTTATCACACATGACCAATAGAATTCATCTTTCGTGTATATAAAAAATCTTAGTGTATATACCGACAGCATTTAGTGGAAAGTCATTGTATAATATTTTGAACTGAAAAATAAATTCCTTGACAATACGAATAGTACTATTGTATATTGTGTACGTACACGCTAGGCATCCCACGAGATCTCACCTTCTTTAGAATGCATATATAAGACCAACGATAAATATGTAGTTTTTATTTTTATCACATGAATCTGATTTAATGTTTTCTGTCCATTTTCATTTTCGCAATCTTGCTTTGTTTTATTAAGAGTTAACGATTTATTATCACATAAAACAAAATAATCGAAACACTCCACCCACTTAAAAAAGTTCAAAGTGGCCACTATAAAAGACATAGCAAAACTGGCAAATGTTTCCATTGGTACGGTAGATCGCGTTATTCATAAACGTGGTACTGTAGCAAATGAAACACTAAAAAAAGTTGAACAAGCCATAAAAGAATTAAATTACAAACCCAACATTCATGCGCGTCAACTAAAACTCGGTAAAAAGTATAAATTTGGTGTACTAATCCCGGAATTTCATCAGGATGCCAGTTACTGGGAACAACACGCTATCGGTATGCGCAAAGCCGGAAAAGAACTTGAAACAAGCCATATTGATATAAAATTTTACCACTTCGACAGATATTCAGAACCCTCATTTTATGATAAATTCAGTGTGGCGTTAGAAGACAATCTGGATGGTATGCTAATAGCTCCAATTTTTGTAAATCCTGCTAAAGATCTAATCTGCCAAATACCGGAAAACATCCCATATATTTTTTTTGATTCTGATCTCCCAGAGTCAAAGCGTCTTACATTTATAGGGCAAGATGCCTATAAGAGTGGTGTTCTTGCTGGCAAATTAATGAAGATGATGGTGCATGGAACTGGAGATCTCGTAATAATCCGGGTACTACCTGAAAGTTATAATATTGATCAACGTGTGGAAGGATTTCGGGATTTTATTTCCGATAACGGCTCTTATTTTAACATCAATATCTATGAATGGCAAGAAACGGAAAATTTGGATAATTTCCATCGCTTAATGTCACAAATATGTGACAATGAAAACCTTCGCGGCATTTTCATGACAAATGCGCTCACCTACCCTGTTGCCTCTCATATTGGTGCAAAAAAAGACGATGATAAGATCAAAATAATTGGGTACGATTTAGTTAAAGAAAATATAAATTTTCTAAAAAATTCAGTAATCGATTTTTTGATTTGTCAATCTCCCATCACCCAAGGTTATCAAGGTATACTAATGCTATACAAAAAGCTCGTCTTAAACCAAGACGTTGAAAACAAGATCATGATGCCAATAGACATCGTGACGAAAGAAAATGCCGAATATTATACATCCGTTTCCAGAGCGAATATCTGATTTTCATTTCATCTTTGAATTTCCAACTCGAATAAAAACGATTTTAATCACTACACATTATAAATGGCATCAATTAACGAAAGCACATGAAAGGAGGTAACCTGAAAGGTTGTTAATTTTAAGGGTTATTAGATTGGAGAGCATTGGTAGTAGAAAACCCTCAAGTTACGTAAAACTAATAAGTTCTAAGTCTTGTGGAACCCTCTTAAACTATCGAGGAGGAGGAAAAAATGAACAAAAAACTCTTGGTGGCTATTTTTCTAATATTCGGCATGACGCCCCTTGTCTTTGCAGGAATAACAGGTAAAATTGCCGGAAAAGTGACAGATGCCAAAACGGGAGAACCGCTGGCAGGTGCAAATGTTATTCTTCAGGGTACGAATATGGGAGCAGCAGCAGATCCGGAGGGAGATTACTTTATTATTAATATCCCCCCTGGCACTTATACTGTGCAAGTTTCGATGATTGGATATTCGACCACCAGCCAAACGAACGTAAATGTTTCAGTGGACCGCACATTTACAGCAGATTTTGCTTTAAGTCCTGCAGTTATCGCAGGGGAGGAAATTGTCGCTGTTGCAGAAAGAGATGTAATTGCAATGGATATGTCTGCTAGTCAGGTTAGTATCGATGCCGAAGACGTCAAAGAAGTTCCCTCAGCAACAAGCCTTCAAAGTATTGTTGATATGCAAATGGGGATTGTGTACGAACCATCAGAGAGATCCTATGATGAGCGTGCCGAAATACAAATCCGCGGTGGCGGTCGAGGTCAGAACTCTTTAATGGTAGACGGTTTGACTATGGTAGACAACCGTGGCGGTCGACCTTTGATGATGGTTAATTTAAGCTCTGTTAAAGAAGTCAATATTATCAAAGGTGGTTTTAATGCAGAATACGGGAATGTTCGTTCTGGTCTCATAAATATCGTCACGCAAGATGGTGATCCAAACCAGTATAATGGGTCATTTGAGTTCAGAGGTGCCCCTGGCCACCTTAAACATTTTGGCGAATCCATTTATGATCCCAACAACTATTTTCTACGTCCTTACCTGGATCCCGATGTTGCGTTTGTAGGAACAGCAAATGGTACCTGGGATGAAGAAATGCAAACCCGTTATCCATCTTTCCAAGGTTGGAATCAATTTGTTGAAGGCCGTACCGATGGTTTGACACCGGAACAAGCACAGCAAATTTTTATTTGGCAACATCAGGTTGATATGGATGGTTCGTTAAGAAAAGGCGCTTATGACGACAAACCAGATATCAATGTCGAAGCAAGCTTAGGCGGCCCCGTGCCTTTCGTAGGCAAATCTTTGGGCAATATGACGTTCTTTGCTTCGCATCGTACAGACAAACAGGCTTTTGCACTTCCAACAAACCGAGATTATTATCAGGAACAAAATACATCCTTAAAATTAACGAGCAGATTAACATCCGCGCTTAAAGTTTCTGCAGAAGGTATTTATTCCAAGATAAATACTGTTCAATCTGCTCCGCGTGCTTCAGGGCTCGATGCATACATGGTTAGTGGCATGGATATTCTTTATTCACCAATTGCTACAGGTAATGACTATGTGCTTGGTCAGAATGCTGCTCTTTACTATCCAGCCGCGTTGAACAGATTTGATATTTTCCGTTCTATGGGTGGTATATCTGTTGATCACGTACTATCACAAAATACTTTCTACAATTTCAGATTCTCGTGGACTCGTGTTGAAAATTCGTGTATAGGACCGGATAGTTCAGATACTAGCAGTAACAGATTCCGCGATGCCACAATTCTTGAGATGTTCGGTCCAGTTGGTGTGGATGAAACACCTTTGGGATACCAAACGGGTATCGAAGCCTTGTTTGCCGATGCCATGTCAAGCACAGGTGAAGGCAGTGTACGGGACTATTCCAAGGTTAACACAATTAATGCCAGATTTGATTTAACTAGTCAAATCAACAAATGGAACCAGGTCAAAATGGGATTTGAGTTCAATTATGACAATCTCGATGTACACTACGAACATAATCAAATCGGTGATGCTGGGAACAACTGGGTGATCAAATGGAATCGTGATCCCTACCGTGCGAGCGCATATATTCAGGATAAACTTGAATTTGAAGGCATGATTGCAAATTTTGGTGCACGTGCTGATATGAGTTTCCCGAATGCAAATGCTTATACGGTTGACAGATATTCACAATATTTTCGTAAAAAATTTCTAGATGATTTTGAAGACTTAGTTCCTTCAGAACCAGCAAAAAATCACTTTAAATTAAGCCCACGTCTTGGTATCTCGCATCCTATTGCGGATGTCGCGAAACTGTATTTTAACTACGGCCATTTCTACTCCATACCAACTTATGATGAAATGTTTCTCATCATGAGAAGGGCACAAGGGTTAAGTGATGTTGGTAATCCTTCCTTAGATTTGCCACGCACCGTTGCTTACGAGCTCGGCGTTGAATACAGTATTTCTGATATGTACCTTCTGCATATATCCGGGTACTACAAAGATATAACGGATCAATTAGCCAATAGAAATTGGGTAGGTTACGATGGCGGTGTTAACTATTGGTCGAGAACCAATGACAATTATCAGGACATTCGCGGTATTGAATTCAGACTCGAAAAACGCTTTGGAAGTTGGATTACCGGTTGGGCAAACTATAATTATCTTGTAGAAACATCAGGTTACGTTGGTCGTCAGACCTATTATGAAGACCCACTGCGTCAGGCACAGGAAGGACTTCAAGATCCAAACTTACAAAGACCCCTCGCTCGCCCTCTGGCCAATGTTAATCTTACCGTTTCAAGCCCAAAAGACTTCGGGCCGGAAGTTGCCGGAACCAAACCTTTCGGCAGCATCAGAACCGATTTGCTTTATCGCTGGAGAGCCGGTAAATACGAAACCATCGATGCTTATCGAAACTGGAATGCCATTGGTGATGTTTTGGAACTTCCCGATTTGCAATGGAAAGCCAGACAAAACTTTGATTTGCGTGTGAGAAAACAGGTTACTTACCAACGCTATACAATGAATTTTTATCTTGATATAGC